>FLQS01000033.1 GCA_900078375.1 uncultured Mycobacterium sp.
CGCCCAGAACAAATGGACAGTCGAAGGCGGATGACCAGGACGCATCAAGCAACTCCTCAGCTAGGAGCTGTTGCACTAGACCCTTGAACCCAAGCGACGAATTTCAACGACATCGCCCACGCTCGGCGCTAGGACTTCTTGCTCGGGATCACGCTGATGACGATGAGCGTCAGGATGGAGAAGAACAGCCCCAGGATGCCCCAGCCGAACGGATTCCGTCCTTTGGCGCCGGCGATGACGGCACAGATGACGGCGGCGATGATACTGCCGATGGCCACGAAGATGCCCTTGATGCCACGCAGGATGAACCCTGCGGCCTCGATGTTGTCGCTGGCCGCGAGCACGACAGTGTGCAACATTCCTGCCTCCTTGGTCGGGGTGCGGGTCTGGTTTCCCAATCCGCGAAGAAACTAACCACCCCGTCAGTCCGGCTTTGCCCTCAGCCACCGGTCGATCCGGTCGGCCACCGCTTCCCAGCCGCGCTCGAGCATCATGTTATGACCCATGCCGGAAAACATCACCGGCTCGGTGCGGTAGGCCCGTGCGGTGGCGGCCACTTCACGAGGGGTGAAGAACCCGTCCAACTCGGCACCGAGCACCAGCACCGGGCTGGTGACCCGCTTGGGCTGGGCGAGGTGGCGGAACAGCAGATCGCGGTAGAGCACCCGGACGCTCTCCGGGCCCAGCCGCGACGTGCAGGCGGCGACGATCTCGTCGGGCGTGGCCGAATGATAGAACGTCGCTCGTGAAACACCCGGTGCGGCAAAGAAATCCAGCGGCCTGCTAAACGACCGCGTGCGCATCGACTGGCGCCAGTGCCGGCGGGCCACCCGCACCGTCGCGGGAGCGATGCCCGTCGGGGGCGCCGAGGCGACCAGGACAGCGGCGGGGGCCCGGTGCACGGCCAGATACTTCTGCACCACGAAGCCGCCCATCGAATGGCCGATGACCACTGGCGCCACCGGCAGCCGATCGGCGACGGTGCTCACGTCCCGGACATAGTCGAAGACGGTGCACTCATTGATCGGTGCCGGCGACGGGCTGCCGCCGTGGCCCCGAAGGTTCACTGCGAGGGCGTGATAACCGCGGTCGGCGAAGTAGTCCAGAAAATGGTCGTCCCAGCACCACGCCCCATGGAAGGCACCGTGCACGAACAGCAGCGGCGTGGCGTGGGTGGCCGTAGCGGCACCCTTATCGATCACCTCCAACACAGCCGCTCACCCTATCCGGGGCACCGCCGTTTGGCGGGCGAACGCGGCGGTAACACGTCCTTGGTGATCTGGCTTCTGCAGCTGCCCGCGCCTCCCCGGAGGCCTACCAGCACGTGCTGGACACGTGGTCTCAGCTAGCGGCCGAGTAATCCCGTCCGGACCGGGTCGCCGGGTACCGTGCGGCCCATGGGACGCGTCGAGGGCAAGGTCGCCCTGATCACCGGTGCGGCTCGCGGGATGGGCGCTTCGCATGCCCGCTTGCTGGCCAGTGAAGGCGCCAGGGTCGTCCTCGGTGACGTCCTCGACGAGGAGGGTGCGGCGACGGCCGCCGACATCGGTGACGCAGCCCGCTACATCCACCTCGACGTCTCCGATCCCGACGACTGGTCGGCGGCCGTCGCCCTGACCCTGCGCGAGTTCGGCACCCTCAATGTCCTGGTGAACAACGCCGGCATCGTGTACCGGCGCACCCTGAAGAACCTTGAACGTGAGCGTTGGCAACGGGTTATCGACGTCAACCTCACCGGCACCATGCTCGGCATCAAATCGGTGATCGAGCCGATGACCGATGCGGGCGGTGGCTCCATCGTCAACATGTCGTCGATCCAGGCCATGCGCGGCACACCGGGAAACCACGGTTATGTCGCCTCCAAGTGGGCCATCCGCGGACTGACCAAATCCGCCGCACTCGAGTTGGCCGCCAGCAACATTCGGGTGAACTCACTTCATCCGGGGATGATCCGCACACCGATGACCGCCCACATGCCCGACGATCTGGTGGCCGCGCCGATGGGGCGCCTCGGCGAACCCTATGAGGTATCCACGTTCGTGCTGTTCCTCGCCAGTGACGAGTCGTCGTTTGCGACGGGGTCGGAGTTCGTCATGGACGGCGGTCTGATCACCGACGTCCCGCACCGCCTGCCTTAGCTACCAGTCGAAGGGTCGATCCAGCTGGATCCGCCGTTCCGCCTTGGGATACCACCCCTGCGGCGCGTGCTGGCTGGTGTGCAGATAGCACTGCACCCGCACCTCGGGACTGCCGGGGGTGAACGTCAGCAGCCGGCTGATCGGAAGCGTGGTGCGCGGCATGTGGTGGCGGCTCAACGACGCGACATTGAGGAACCAGGTGCCCCAGCGGCGCTCGATGTGGGTCTTGCCGCCGTGGGAATCATCGGGGTTGGTGTGCGTGTGCCCGGCCAACCACATCTGCACCCGGCCCGGACGATCGGCCAGGAACCCTTCGAACGCACCCGAATCCGGTTTGCTGTCAACCCAGTACAGATACGACGCCCCATGCGGAGTGCCCTGGGCGAAAGGCCGATGATAGTGCTCCTCCCACTCGCCGGCCGCATTGCGGCGCACGCCCTCCCATTCACCTGATGCCACGGTGGTGTCCTTCAGCACGTAGTGGTGCACGGCGATGACGATGGCATCCGGGTTGTCGTCGACCGCCGCGGTGAACCAGTCGAACGTCTCACCGCTGACAACACCACCGGGGTTACCCCCGAGCGGACCCCGCCCGACCGACTGGCTGGGCTCGTTGCGGTCGCTCATCATCAGGAACAACAGGTTTCCAACCCGAAACGAGTAGCGCTCCCAGGTGCCCTCGACGACGTACCGCCGTGCGGCGGCGTCGACACCGGACGATTCGGTGTGCTCGCCGAGCGGATCGATCCACTTCTGCCACCACCAGGCCTCTGATTCGGACAACCCATTGCGGTCATGGTTTCCACTCACGCTGTAGACATCCTCGCGACGGTGGGTTCGCAACGCCCCGAACTGCTTTCGGACCTCCTCCCCTTCGGCGTCGTCGGGCAGGCTGTGGTGGGCGCCGGACATGTCACCGACGTCGATAGCGATGTCCCAGTCGAACGATGGACCACCCTCCGAACCGCCGAACTCCGATTGCGAGATCGCCTCGGCGAGGCTGCTGCGGCCGAACTGCTTGTCGGTGCCGACGTGCGCGTCACCGAATGCCCAGAGGCGAAACGCATTCGACGTGTCGGGTGCCATCACGGAACAGACTCCTTCGTCGTTGTTATGAATCCGCCGCGTCAACAAGACCCCAGCGACGGCGAATCATCTTGTCCAACGCGGTGAACAGGGCGTCGATGACGATTCCCAGGATGAGGATGACGATCATGATCGCGATCGCCGCCGGCATGTCGGACATGTTCTGCGCGTTCTCCAGAAGCACGCCGACCGAGGCGGTGTTGGTGACAATCACCACCAGTTCACCCGACATCAGGCTGCGCCAGGCGAATGCCCAGCCCTGCTTGAGACCGGCGACGAACATCGGCAATGACGCCGGCAGGATCAAATGCCGGTAGAGCGTGACGCCACGCAGACCCATACTCTTGGCGGATCGCAGCAGCAGCGGCGGGATGTGGTCGGAACCGGCGATGACACCGGTCGCGATGGCCGGCGCCGTGCCGATCACGATGACGAACAGAATCGCCGATGTGGTGATCCCGAAGAAGATAATGGCGAACGGAAACCACGCTATCGCCGGCATGGTTTGAAGACCGGTGATGATCGGGCCGAACGCTGCACGCAGCAATCGATTCCGCGACACCGCGACGCCCAGCGCCGTACCGATCAGCAGTGCCAGCCCAAACCCCCACAGCGCTCTGCTCATCGTCGTCCAGACCGCCTGCCACAACACCGGGTGTTGGGCCTGAGTCCACAGTTCGGTCAACACGGTGGCCGGACTGGGCAGGATGAAGGTTGGTTTCCAGCCACTCAGGTACACCAGCTGCCAGGCCACCAGCACCGACGCGACACCGAGGAGCGGTGCCCACAGCGGGCGGCCGAAACGCCCCAGGCTTCGCCCCAGACGCTGCCGAGGCCGGCGGATGGAGTCAGTGCTGACCATCGCCACCCTCCACCGCATGAAGGCGATCGGTGATGACCGCCGCAAGCTCCGCCACGTCAGCCGTGTTGGCCCTGCGCGGCCGCTCGATCGGCACGGGCAAATCGGCGATGACCCGACCGGGCCGGCTGCTCAGCACCAGGACCCGATCCCCCAGCCGCACTGCCTCATTGACGTTGTGCGTCACGAACAGCACGGTGAGACCACATTCGGCGACGATCCGTTCGAGTTCGGTGTGAAGATGATCTCGGGTGATCGCGTCGAGTGCACCGAACGGCTCATCCATGAGCAGGGTGTCGGCCTCCTGAGCCAGCGCCCGGGCCAACGCCACCCGCTGGCGCATACCGCCGGAGAGCTGATGCGGACGGGCGTCGGCGAACTCGCTGAGCCGGACCGTCGCCAGCAGCTCGGAAACCTGCTCCCGGCGTTGCTGCTTGGGCACACCGCGAGCCCGCAGCGGCACTTCGATGTTCCGCGCCGCCGTCAGCCAGGGGAACAGTGCCGGCTCCTGAAACATCAGGGCCGGCCTGCGAGTACCGATGTGCACCTCGCCCGACGATGCCTGATCCAGGCCGGCGACCAAGGACAGGAGTGTGCTCTTGCCACAACCCGATGCGCCCACGATGCAGACGAACTCACCGCCGTCTGCCGCCAGCGAGATGTCGTCGAGCGCCGTCACGACCGATCGGCCCTGCCGGAAACTCTTCGACACGCCCGTCAGCCGGACGGCGACCTGTGTCTGAGGTTTCGAATCGGTCAACGTCGTGGACGCGACGCTGGTCATGCGTCGACCTGTGGTTTCCCGGACCCCTTCAGAACGTCGTTCAGCAAGTGCAGGTCGAAGATCCCGTCGAGCTTCAGCGGGTCGAGAAGACCCACCGAAACTGCCTTCCGCACTTGGTCGTTCAGCGACGCGGCACCGGGATCGTTGGTGAACGTCGTCTCCTGGAATGACGCCTCCAGCACGTCGGGGTCCAGTCCCTTACCGAGCGCGCCGGCCAGGGAGGCATTCGCCGACTGCGCGGCCGCATCGGGGTTGTCGTGAATGAAATCATTAGCCTCGACCTGGCCCTTCAACAGCCCACGGACCACGTCCGGGTGGGCCGACAGAAATTCCTGCCGTACAACCAGAATGGTGATCGTGCCGGGGTCTGACCACAGCGGTACGCCGCCGGCCTTCACCAACTGGACATCATAGGGCGCCGACTCGATCGCACCGTCGATCTGATTGGTGGTGAATGCCGGGATGATGGCCGACTCGGGCTTGGTGGGTTTGATGAAGACGTCGCCGCCGCCCTGGGGGTTCGTCTGCAGACCGTTCTCCTTGAGCCAGCTGCGCAGGCTCACGTCCTGCGTGCCGCCCAGTGCCGGGTCGGCGAGCGTCTTGCCGCGCAGATCCTGCGCATTCTGGATGCCAGGCTTCACGACGAAAGTCGTTCCGCCGGAGGCAGCTCCGGAGATGATCTTGATGGCCGTACCGTCCGACTTCTGCCAGGCGTTGAACGCCGGGTTGGGTCCGACGTAGGCAACGTCGAGCTGGCCGGCCAAAAGTGCGGTGGCCTCCTCGGTGCCTTGGCCGAAGGCCTTGACGTCAAGGGTGACATCGGGGCCCAGGTTCTTGGCGAACAAGCCCTTGTCCAGGCCGACGAGCGCCGAGGCGTGGGTGACACGGGTCAGGTAACCCAGGCGCAGGGTGACCTTCTGGGCGGAATTGGTGGACGGCGTGGACTGTCCGCATCCGGACAGGGTGGCGGCCAGCACGACGACTGCCAGGGCCGCCCGAGAAATGAACATGCGTCGAGGCATGGTGTCTCCTTGGGGATCAACAAGTCTGAAAGGGGTCACAGCCGGTCGGTACCGGGGTGATGGAGTTGCGGCAGTGAAGGAGGGGTGTCAGCGGGCGGTCAGGTGCGCCGGACATGCCGCGGCGATGACACGCTGCAGATCGATGTGCAGCCGCCGGGTGAGATGACATCGCAGAGTCGGTGTCATACCGGGTCTCCGGCCACCCGGGAGACGAACAGCGGGCTGGTCCAGATCTGATGACCGTCGGCCTGCCGGGCGCGCAGATACACAGCGCTGTCGGCATCCGGCAAGTCCAGCAGCAGGCGCCCGTTCGCGTTGACGGGCAGCCGCGCTGGATCGGCGATGCGTTCCACTCGCATCGTCAAGTTCAGACCACCGACGGCGACATCGTGGTGTCCGTTGCGGATCAGGTCTTCCCCGCTGACGGTCAGCGCCGTCTCCAGGTTGTCCTCGATCACCGTGGCGAAGAGATCCAGCCGGGCCTGCGCCAGCGTCGAAAGGCGCAACACCACACCGATGTCACTGCCATATGTGACGGTGTGCCAGGTGAGCCCGTCAGCGGCGGTGTCGAAGCGCTGCTCGGGGTGCAGCGCCGCCCATGGTGTGACGTCCTCGATCTCGGCGCCGGTGACCCGCACACGTCCGGTCCACGTCGCCCAGCGATACCGGTCGCGGTGGCGCGCGCCGCCCCATCGGATCCGGACCAGGGTGTCAGCCAGCCCGGTCTCGGCCTGAAAGTCGCGCCGCCACAGCTGCCCGCTGGTGTCGCGGACCTCCAGTTCTTCCCAACCGGTGGTGCCGTACAGGGCATAGTCGGCCACCAGTTCGTCTGCCTCGGTGCTGAATTCGTCACCCATCCAGTGGTCACCGGAACGCAAGAGCGCAACTGACCGAGCCCCGGTAGTCGCCCAGGTTCGCCGGCTTCTCAATGCACGTCCGACATCGCCTCGGTTCAGTTCGGTGGCCAGCACCCCGGTCAGGCCGCCGCGCCCGCCGAAGATGTTTGCACCCGGGCTCCCGCCACCCGGCCGGCCGCGATGCTCATCGCTCGCGGCACTGGCACCGAGCCGTAGTCCCCGGGCCAGTGCATCCTCGTAGAACCAGGGGCTGGTTCCCCACGTCGAGTGCACCTCGATCAAGCGCTCCAGGCCAGGATGATGCCAGTCCAGCACCGCGCGGCGGCCACCGACGTGGGGAATCAGCAGGTACGACTGCGGATCGTGGGCGTAAGCGTCGTAGAGCCGGGTGATCGGCCATGCCTGCGGCACAAGGGCTTTGCTCGCCATGCCCTGATGCCATTCGAGGGATCGCGCCAACGTCGTGTCCTCGCCGAGGAATACCACGTTGTGGTCGCCGCCCACTCCGGCCGTGCCGCACCACTCGACGCCGGGGTAGCAGACGAACTGGCCATTGTCGGTCGCTTCGCGGCAGGCGGAGACCACGCCGGCCCACGCCTCGTCGGTGATCTGGAAGTCGTTGGCGGTGTAGCCCAACACGTCCAGGGCGCCCACATCCCGGCCAAACCTCAGGTTCCAGTCGGTGTTCTGCGTCCCGACCGTATCATTCGAATGGACGTGGAGGTCGCTGAAAAATGCTCGTGGTGACGGGAATTCGTCGACGACATCCAGATGGCAGGTGCCGGCCAGCCGTCCGCCACCGTCAATGTCGGCGACGACATCGATGGTGGCGGATTGCGCGGGTACCGACAGCGTGGCGCAGGCCCAGCCCGCCGCAGGTGTCTCGGAACGCGCCACCGTCACGTCGGCGACCGACGCGTGCACACGCGCCTTGGCGTCGCGGCAGACGTTGCCCCACCGGTCCTGAAGGTGGGCCCTCAGTGTCGCGGCGGGTGCGTCGGCCCGAATGACCCTCGGACCGTGCGCGACAAGGTGTTCTGGGCTGCCGGGAACGACGGCCAGCCGGCATGATCCGGCGTGCGTCATTCGCGAAGTTCCCAGCGGGTCGAGGAAGAGGTGGATCTCGAATTCGTCTTCGACAAAAGTCTGCACCCGCGTGCCCGGGCCGCCCGATGAACGGTCGCCAAGCCGTATTTCGATGACGTCACCGGGCCGCAGATACCCGTCGACAGCATGAATGAGCAGCGACTTCTGGAAGGGCCGTTCACCGCCTTTGACGTCGTAGCGGACGTCGAGGCGCTGCACGGTGGCTGCGCCCTGCTCGGATGCGCCTCCCGCGCGTGAGCGGTGCAGCAGCCGCGCGGACGCGTAGTCACGCCCAAGCGGGTTGGTCGTCTGGAGGTCCCAGTCCGAGTAGTAACGGAAGCACAGCTTGAGCCAGCCACTGTCGGCGATGCCCGAGAGTCCCACCGTGTAGGTGAAGACCAGCTCTTCAGTCGATCCGGCGACGACGGTGTCGGTGTCGCAGGACAGCGCGCCCAGGAATGGGATCGCATCGAGCTCACGGTTGACCCGGTGGGCCACAACCGGATCCGAGCAGTCGTTGGCCTGGACCGGCGGCTGCGGCCGTACCGAGACGCGGGCCACCGGCACGTCGAGAGAAGCCGGGACAGACACGGCGACAATTCTCGCCTCACCTGCACCTACCAGTCCAGTTCATAGATATGATGCGATTAATCATCGAAAGTGATCACCAAATGTGAACCTGCAGCAGTTGCGTTATGTCGTGGCTCTGGCCGAGACCCAGAGCTTCACCAAAGCCGCCGAAAGCGTCTTCGTCGTTCAGTCCGCGCTGAGCCAGCAGATCCGCAAGCTCGAAGATGAGCTCGGCGTTCCGTTGTTCGAACGCACGACGCGGTCGGTGTCGTTGACACCGGCCGGCGAGGCGCTGATGCCTGTGGTCCATCAGGTGCTTGCCGGGGTCGACAAGATCATCGTCGATGCCCAGGCCCTCAGCGGAACCATCGGCGGCCGGTTGACCGTCGGGATGATGGAGGTGCCGACGGAGAGCCTGGACGTCGCCGCCCTCATGGCGACCTTCCATGCCCGCTACCCCGACGTCAGCGTCACTCTGCGCAGCGGTGGCAGCGATCTGCTGATCGACGCGATCCGGGACCGCAAGCTCGACGTCGCCATCGTTGGCTCGAACGTCTCGGGCGCCGGGGATCGTCTCACCCATACCGAATTGTTCAGTGAGCCGCTGGTTGCCGTGCTACCCGCTGCGCATCCGCTCGCGGCCGAGTCGTCGCTGGCGCTGACCCAACTTGCCGACCTTCCGTTCATCGACTTTCCGCCCGGGTACGGCCTTCGCCACGAAACCGACCGAGGCTTCACCGGTGTGCCGCGACGCGTCGCCTTCGAAGTCACGAGGGTCGACGAGGTGATCCAGTTCGTCCGGAAGGATCTCGGCGTCGCGTTGTTGCCCGAGTCGGTGGCCATCTCCCGTGCGGGCGGCGACGCGAGCCTGGCCCTGCGTCCGGTGGTGGGCGCCAATCTGCATCGGCAGGTCAATCTGATCGCGCCCAAGAGCACGGTTCGCTCTGCGGCCTGCCAGGCCTTCGTCCAGTGCGTGGAAGACCACGTCCGACGCACCGACCGGTAGCAATCCGCCCGCGCAGCTTTCGGCTCAGCACGATCAGAACTGCGGCAGTTGACGCAGGGGTGGCGCAATACCCGTCGAATCACCAGTATCGGCTGGTCCGACGCCGTTGCGACCGGCGCAATGCAGAGGGCCACCACAGCCGCAGCGCTCGGCCGACCCGTAGCTCCACGCAGCGGCTTTACCGTGTTTGGCGAGACATTCCGTGGGACAGGAGGGTGCGATGGGCGACGCCGAACCGGTGCCGATCCGTCGGGCGCGGGCCGATCAGGCGCGGCTCGTCGCCGACGTCGTACGCCATCAAATCCATGTCGGCGGCTATCCGCAAGGCCTCCCTACCGAGGCCGAGCTGTCAGTCGAGTTCGGCGTATCGCGCAACACTATTCGCGAGGCACTGGCCACACTGAAGGACGAAGGGCTCATCGACCGCGGCCCCAAAGTCGGCACACAGGTGGCGATCCGCAAATATGACCACGGCCTGGATGCGCTCGTCGGGCTGAAGGAGACATTCAAAAGCTACGGCGAGGTCCGCAATGAGGTGCGGGCGGCGATGTCGGTGGCCGCACCCCCGGCAGTCGCACGCCGGCTCGGGCTGCAGCCCGGCGAGCAGGTGCTGTTTGTCGAGCGGCTGCGGTTCCTCGGCGATCTTCCGCTCAGCTTGGACAAGACCTACCTCGCGCCCGATGTCGGGGCCGACATCCGCGGCCATCCGCTGGAGACCAACGACATTTTCGCGTTGCTCGAAGAGGTCACCGGGCAACGGCTGGGGTCGGCAAGCCTTGCCGTGGAAGCGGTTCCCGCCGATGCGCACGCAGCCGCCATCCTGCAGGTGCCCGAGGGCGCAGCGGTGTTGTTGCTGGAGCGACTGACCCACCTCGACGACGGCCGGCCCGTCGACCTCGAATACATCCGCATGCGGGGGGACCGAATCACCCTGCGCGGCAACCTCATCAGGGAGCTATCATGACTTTGATCAACCAGCGGGCCGACGTGCCGGTCACCATCGACGAGTCGCTGTGTATCGACGGATGCACACTCTGTGTGGACATCTGTCCCCTCGACTCATTGGCCATCAACCCGGACAACGGCAAGGCCTTCATGCATGTCGACGAATGTTGGTACTGCGGCCCATGCGCAGCCCGCTGTCCCACCGGTGCAGTCACCGTCAACATGCCCTATCTCATCCGCTGAAACACCCTATTTCAGAGAGCAATTCATGAAACACCGCTTTGCGGCCGCGCTGGCCGCCGCCCTCATCACAGCCACCGCCGGCTGCTCGCTCGACTCGAAGCCGCAGGCGGCCGGCGAGATCACCGTCGTCGTCGGCTACCAATCCAAAACCATCAACACCGCCACCGCGGGCGCCCTGCTGCGGTCCAAGGGCTTCCTGGAGAAGCGCCTCGACGACATCACCAAACGCACCAACGTGAAGTACACGGTGCAGTGGCAGGACTACGACACCGGAGCCCCCATCACCGCCCAGATGCTGGCCGAGAAGATCGACATCGGCTCGATGGGTGATTATCCGTTGCTGATCAACGGCTCCAAAACCCAAGCCAACGAGCGTGCCAAAACCGAAGTGGTCTCGATCACCGGATACAACGGCAAGGGCGCGCTGAATATGGTTGTGGTCAGCCCGAATTCGCTGGACCGCAACCTGACTGACCTGCGCGGCCAGAAGGTTTCGGCGTCGGTTGGCTCAGCGGGTCACGGCACCCTGGTGCGGGCTCTGACCAAGGCGGGTATCGATCCGAAGACCGGGGTGGAAGTGCTCAACCAGCAGCCACAGGTCGGTGCATCGGCGCTGGAGGCGGGTCAGGTGCAGGCCTTCGCGCAGTTCGTGGCCTGGCCGGGGCTGTTGGCGTTCCAGAACAAGGGCCGGCTGCTGTTCGACGGTGCCGAGCTGAATGTGCCGACCTTTCACGGTGTCGTCGTGCGCCGCGACTACGCCGGCCAGCATCCTGAGGTGCTCGACGCGTTCCTGCAGGCCCAGCTGGACGCCACCGACTTCCTCCACGAGAAGCCCTTGGAGGCAGCGCAGCTCGTCGCCCAGGGCAGTGGACTACCGCAGGAGGTCGTCTACCTCTACAACGGGCCTGGCGGCGCGGTGTCGTTCGACACCACTATCAAGGCCTCGTTAGTCGACGCCTTCAAGAGTGATGTCCAGTACCTGAAGTCGATCGGCGACTTCGCCGATCTGAACATCGACCAGTTCGTCAACGCCGACCCGCTGCGTAAGGCGTTCACTGCGCGCCACCTCGACTATGACAAGGCCGTGGCGGTCACCACCAACCCGATCCCGGTCAGCGGTCAGGACCCGGTGTGCAATGTCGAGGTCACCGACCCCGCCCTGGCCGGTGAACTGTGGATCGACGGGAAGCCCACCACGCAGCCCGCGGCCAATCCCAGCTGCCTGCTGCGGGCGATCCGCGATGCCGGCGCCAAGGGCGAGAAGGTGATTGCGGCCTACATTCCCGACACCGAACTGGGTACCCGCTGGTTCGCCGACCGCTCGGTCTGGGTGCAATCGCCCGCAGCCGACAACGCCTACCTTCCGTTCGACACCGACGCCGGCGCTCAGCGCTATATCACCGCCCATCCCGGTGCGGCGGTGGTGGATTACCAGGCAGCCCTGGCGGGTGCGGTGTGACCGTCCAACCGGCGGTCGTCGCGGGTCCCGCCACCGTCGGAGTGGACGTCACCGCCACGCCGACGGCAGGTCGGTTGCGGCGCCGACCGTGGGGGGCGTGGGCGATGCGGATCGCGTCGGTTGCCGCCGCGGTCGGGCTCTGGCAGCTGCTGACCGCCAACCACGTCCGGTTCTGGCTGCGCTTCGACACGCTGCCGACGGTGACCGAGATCGTCAGCACCTTCACCAAACGGGTTGCCGTGCAGGAGTACTGGCTGGACCTCGGACAGTCGCTGATCAGGATCCTGACCGGATTCGCGCTCGCGGCGGTGGTCGGAGTGGTGACCGGCATTCTGCTGGGTCGCTCCACTGCGTTCGCCAACGTCTTCGGGCCGCTGACCGAACTCGCCCGGCCCATCCCCGCGATCGCGATCGTCCCGGTGGCGATTCTGCTGTTCCCCAGTGACGAGGCGGGAATCGTCTTCATCACCTTCCTGGCGGCGTTCTTTCCGATCATGGTGAGCACCCGGCATGCGGTGCGCGCGCTGCCGACGATCTGGGAGGAGTCGGTGCGCACCCTCGGCGGCAGCCGCTGGGACGTACTGGTCCGGGTGGTGCTGCCCGGCATCCTGCCCGGAGTCTTCGGTGGGTTGTCGGTCGGCATCGGCGTGGCGTGGATCTGCGTCATCTCCGCCGAGATGATCTCCGGGCGCCTGGGCGTGGGCTACCGGACCTGGCAGGCCTACACCGTGCTGGCCTATCCGGAAGTCTTCGTCGGCATCATCACCATCGGCATCCTCGGCTTCACCACCTCCGCGGCGGTTGAGCTGCTGGGTCGCCGGGTCACCCGGTGGCTGCCGCGCGGCGAGGAGAAGGCACGATGACGCTGGTTGCCCCGATCACCGGAATGGCGTTGCAGCTCAACGACCTCGTCCTCAGCTATGGCGGCTCACCGGTCATCAACCGCCTCGACCTGAATGTGCGGCCCGGTGAGATCCTGGTCCTGACCGGCCCGTCCGGGTGTGGCAAGTCCACCGTATTGCGGGCATTCGCCGGGCTTCTTCGACCGGATGCCGGCGAGGTACTTGCCGACGGGGTGCCCGTCCGCACCACGTCGCGCGAGCGGGCCTTGGTGTTCCAAGACAACGCGTTGCTGCCCTGGCGCACTGTGCAATCGAATGTCGAACTGGCCCTCAAGCTGGCCGGCGTACCACGAGCCGGACGCCGCGAGGAGGCGCTGCGCTGGATCGCCGACGTCGGATTGACCGGGTTCGAGCGCAATCTGCCCAAGAGCCTGTCCGGCGGTATGCGCCAGCGGGTGCAGCTCGCGCGTGGCCTCGCCGGCGCGCCACGGGCGGTCATGATGGACGAACCGTTCGGAGCGCTGGACACCCAGACCAGGGCCAGTATGCAGCGGCTGCTGATCGACACCTGGCGCGCGCATCCGACCACGGTCGTCTTCGTCACGCACGATGTCGACGAGGCGCTGCTCATCGGCGACCGCATCGCCGTCCTCGGGCGCGCAGGTCAGCCGTTGCGTGCTCTGCTCGACGTTCCCACCCCACGCGATGCCCTTGCCGACCGCAGCGCGCTGCGTTCGGAAGCCATTGCCGCACTGGACACTCCGGAGTACACCTGATGCAGATTCCCGATCTGGCCGACACCACCCGCCTGGACTGTGACGTGCTGGTCATCGGTGGCGGCACCGCCGGCACGATGGCGGCGTTGACGGCCGCCGAGAACGGCGCCCAGGTGCTGCTGCTGGAGAAGGCGCACGTCCGCCACTCCGGTGCGCTGGCGATGGGCATGGACGGCGTCAACAACGCCGTCATCCCCGGCAAGGCCGAGCCCGAGGATTACGTCGCCGAGATCACCCGCGCCAACGACGGAATCGTCAACCAGCGCACCATCTACCAAACGGCGACCCGGGGCTTTGCGATGGTGCAGCGGCTCGAGCGCTACGGTGTGAAGTTCGAGAAGGACGAGCACGGCGAGTACGCGGTACGCCGGGTGCACCGCTCCGGGTCCTACGTCCTGCCGATGCCGGAAGGCAAGGACGTCAAGAAGGCGCTCTACCGGGTGCTGCGGCAGAAGTCGATGCGCGAGCGGATCCGCATCGAGAACCGGTTGATGCCGGTGCGGGTGCTCACCGCCGACGGCCGGGCAGTGGGGGCCGCGGCGCTGAACTCCCGCACCGGTGAGTTCGTCACCGTCACCGCCAAGGCGGTCATCCTGGCGACCGGAGCCTGCGGCCGGCTCGGTCTCCCGGCATCAGGTTATCTCTATGGCACATACGAGAATCCGACCAATGCCGGTGACGGCTATGCGATGGCGTATCACGCCGGAGCCGAACTGTCGGGCATCGAGTGCTTCCAGATCAACCCGCTGATCAAGGACTACAACGGCCCGGCGTGCGCCTACGTCGCCAACCCGTTCGGGGGCTATCAGGTCAATGCCAACGGCGATCGGTTCGTCGACTCGGACTACTGGTCCGGTCAGATGATGGCCGAGGTCAAGCGGGAGATCGAATCCGCCCGCGGGCCGATCTATCTGAAGGTCAGCCACCTGCCGGACGAGACGCTGACGGCGTTGGAGAACATCCTGCACACCACGGAGCGGCCGACTCGTGGCACCTTCCACGCCAACCGCGGACACGACTACCGCACGCACGATATCGAGATGCACATCTCGGAGATCGGCTTGTGCAGTGGCCATTCCGCATCCGGCGTGTGGGTCGACGAGCATGCCCGCACCACCGTCCCTGGCCTGTACGCCGCCGGGGACCTGGCGTGCGTTCCGCACAACTACATGATCGGCGCCTTCGTCTACGGCGACCTCGCCGGCGAGCACGCCGCCGCCACCCTCGCCGATCATGAAGCGCCACAAGAACTTCCCGCCGACCAGATCCGCACAGCACATGAATTGACATACCGGCCCTTGCAGCACCCCGACGGGCCGCCGCAGCCGCAGGTCGAGTACAAGCTACGCCGCTTCGTCAACGACTATGTGGCCCCGCCGAAGACCGCGACCAAGCTCGCGATCGCCGTCGACACGTTCGAGCGGATGCAGGACGAGATCGCGCAGATCGGCGCCCGGACACCGCACGAGTTGATGCGGGCGGTGGAGGTGTCCTTCATCCGCGACTGCGCGGAGATGGCCGCCCGCTCCTCGCTGACCCGGACCGAATCCCGATGGGGGCTATACCACGATCGCTCCGATGTGCCCGATCGCGACGACGTGAACTGGCGCTATCATCTGAACCTCCGCAAGAGCACGGACGGGTCGATGGAGTTCTTCAAGCGACCGGTCGCCGAGTATTTCGTCCCGGTGCCCGGCCTCGACGATTTGCCCACCGGCGGAACGGAATCCATCCCGGTCGCCCAGCCGACGATCGCCTACGAGCGGCACTCTGCCGTGGCACCGGTGCGGGTGGTGAACCAACCGCCCGCACAGCCGCCGTCGCCGCGCATCGCTGCCGTGCTGGCGCTGGAGTCACCATCGCTGGACGATCTCGCCGAGTTCCTGGCCGACTCTGACCCAGCCGTACGACGCACCGCCGTTGACGCGCTCACCGAGAACCTCTGCGACGGCTACGCGGACGCGCTCTACGCCGCGCTCGCCGATACCGACAGCGGTGTGCGCCGTGCCGCCGCCGAGGGGGTACGTGAGCTCGTCGAGGTAGTGCCCAATCCGGCTGCCGGGCAACCACTGTTGTCCTCGACGGACCCCCTGGTGCGCAGCGCTGCGTTGTATCTGCTCAGTTTCCGGCGTGTCGGCGACGTCGGAGGTTTCCGCGCTGCGCTGTCCGATCCTGACCACCGGGTGCGGATCGAGGCGGTGCGCGCGCTGGTGTCGGTCGACGATGTCGAGGGGGTGGCGTCGGCCGCCGGCGACGAGAACCGGGAGGTTCGGATCGCCGTTGCCAATGGATTGGGCACTCTGGCCAGTGGGCCTATCGCGGTCCGCGCACTCGCCGGCGACCGCGATCCTCTGGTGCGCGCCGCCGCCTTGGCGGCACTCGGCGAAATCGGCGGCGGCGATGCCGATCTGGCACTGATCGAGCGAGCCTTGGGCGATACGGCGTGGCAGATCCGCGTGGGCGCCGTTCGTGCGTTGTCCGGTGCCGGCGAGGCGGCGGTGACGTTCCTGTCCCGCGCGCTGATTGACCCACACCTCGACGTGCGCAAGGCTGCCGTCCTCGGGTTGACCCGGTGGGTCTCGCAACCAGCGGCCCACGATGCGCTACTGGGGGCGTTGGACGATACCGACGCTGACGTGCGCGCGTATGCCCGGCAGGCGCTGGCCCGACGTGCCGAGTTCGCCGGGCTGGTCGAATAGGCTATTTCCAAACACACATCGGTGGGGACCGTGCGGCCCCCACCGATTTTGTGTCAGGTCTTCGGGTCAGAAACCCATGTGGTGATCGGCCTGGTTGTGCGACGACACATCGGTGCTCGCCTGGGTGTGCGAGGCCGAGCTGTCGTGGCTGGTGTCGTACAGCGAGTGACTCGAGTAGTCCGTGCTCGCATGCGCGGACTGGTCGTACGCCGAGTGATCCGGCACCGCAGCGGCAGCCGCGTGGCTCGACGAATCGATGGCCGCGTGCTGGTCGACCGTGGCCGGGTCGTGCGCGGTGCCGACCGAGCTTGCGCCGCCGGCGTTCGCGCTGCCCTGCGAGCTGGTGATCACCGAGCCGCCGTTGGACCCGGAGTTCACCGAACCGCCTGCGGCGGTGGACCCACCGGTGTGGATGACGCTGCTCTGCGACGGCGTGACCGCCGAGCCCTGCGTTGTCGTCGACGCGCTGGTGCTCGCTCCCGTGTTGACGGCACTGTGCCCGCCGAGAGCCGCGGAGTCGTGGCCGAGGATGTCGGCCTGACCGCCAAAGGCGTTCTGGAAGGAGCTGTTTCCGCCAGCTGTCACATGATCCGCAGACGTTCCGCCGCTCGCCGAACCCGCCGCCTGGACGGAGTTGTGCAGATTCAGGTTCGCCGCATCGTGGTTCAGGAAGCTGGTGCTGCCACCGCCTGAGGCGCTGGCCCCACCGTTGATGCCGGTGCCAACGGTGATCCCGGTCTGGCCGCCCACATTGGCCTCCACAGCCGAGGTCGCCTCGGCGTTGGTGTGTCCGCCGACCAATCCGCCGGCGTTGGTCTGCCCGCCGAACCCGCCACCGAGGTTGGTCTGGCCGCCGAACCCGCCACCGAGGTTGGTCTGGCCGCCGAGCGCCGCACCGTCGTCGTGCAGGAAGCTCACGGCCGCGGTGTTGCTCGCGGCTGCCTGCGCACTCGCGGTGGCACCGCCGAGCGGGCTGGCGAACGACGCCGCTGTCGTGGTGTTCATCGCGGTGTTGCCGGCTGCGGTCACGCCTGCGCCACCGACACCGATCGCGCCGCCGCCTGCAGCAGCGGTTTGGGTATTGAAGCCGGCGCCGCCGACCGGGCTGGTGAAACCGACGTTGGACGTGCTGTTGAAGTTTGCGTTTTCCTGCGCGCTCAAGCCCGTTCCGACATTGGCCGATCCACTGCCACCGGCACTTGTCGAACCGCTGAGTGTGGCGCGACGTTCGGCGTCGACGTCGTTGGTGTCGATGACGCGAGCCCGATCGTTCACCTGCGCGCCGCCACCGAACTGGCTGCCACCAGCGGCTGCGAAACCACTACCCGCGTTGGCACCGCCGGCGAACTGTCCGCCACCCTGAGCACCGAAACCGCTGTGCCCGTGGATGTTGGAGCCGCCACCGAACTGCGTGCCGCCGCCAGCGTGTGCACCGGCGGCTGCGGCGCCACCAAACTCGCCGCCCAGTCCGGCGTCGAAACCGCCACCGAGTTCGGCACCAAACCCGGTATTGAATCCGCCACCGAGTTCAGCGCCACCACCCGCACCGAAGCCAGTGCCCAGACCAACCCCAGTCTGCCCACCCAGCTCGGCGCCACCGCCAACTTCGGCACCCGCGTTGAAGCCAAGGCCCATCTCGGCACCGAGGCCGGTCTCGAACCCACCGCCGAGCCCAGCGCCGCCACCGGCACCAAGGCCAGTGCCGAACCCTGTGCCCAAGCCGGTGCCAAGACCAACCCCGCTCTGGCCACCCAGCTCGGCGCCACCGCCGAGCTCAGCACCCATACCGGCGTGGAAGCCAGCCTCCACCTCAACGCTCATCCCAGCCTGGAAGCCAGCGCCCATCTCGGCGCCCAGCCCCGACTGAAAACCGCCGCCGAGCCCGGTACCGAGGCCGATTCCGGTCTCGCCGCCCAGGCCCAAGCCGCCGCCGAGTTCGCCGCCGAGTCCGGCTCCGATGCTCTCGCCCAGGCCAAGGCCGATGCCGTTGCCCACCGCGGCGGCCAGGCTCGAACCGCCGTCGACGCCGAGATTCAGCGCCTGGTCGCTGACCACGTCAGCGGCGACCGCCGGGGCCGAAAGGAGATTCGACGCAACACCTTCCACCGGCGCGAAGCCGTACTGGTTGGAGAGTGCCTGCGCCAGACCGGAGACCGGGTCTCCGCCGACGAGCTCAAGTCCCGGAACGGCCGAGGCCGCGACCGACTGAATCTGCGCAGGGCTGACCCCGGCCAGTCCCGCGTTCTGAAGCGCGGCATTGGGATCCGCGACGTAGTTCTGCGCGGCGGATTCATTATTGAACAGGTCAAGGATGAATTGGAGCAGGTTGTCCATTGGGAGTTCCTTCCGGTGATTACTCATCACGGTATGAAGATCGCGCTCACCCCGAAATGGGGCCCGGTCCCCTACCCGATACAGGTAGTACCGGGATATCCCAGCAATCCCCGTTAGGGGATTAGGGGATCGCTAGGGCGTGTACCGCGCGTCTTGCAGAACACCAGCAATAGGATCGGTATAGATACTGTTCACAGCCGCAAACATGAGCAACCGCAAATTGTGAACTGATTCACAACCGTTACCAATAAATTGACATACGGGTAATTATCAGCAAATCGTGCGAGGGGTTAATTCGCACGTCGGACGGCATTCTGCGGCAGCCTGCGCGTCATGCGCGGTGGCCTCACGCACGTCAGGCGTGGGTCACATAGTTGGTGCCCACCTCACAGCGACAACGAGACCCCACAGCGTTTGTCGCTCGGAGGCGGGCACGAAGGGTGTCCCTGGACTGAGGGGTCAATGGGGCTGGTTCGGCCCCCACTAACTGCGCCGAGCCACTGAGCGCCCGGGTCATGCCCGGGTGCTCGATCCCACAACTACCCCGCTACGCCGCGTGGTGGTGGGCGTGGTCGGGGTGTTCTGCAAGCCAGCGACGCTCGACGCGCTTCACTCGCTGATGCTCGGCCATGATCAGCAGCGCACCCACGATCAACAGGCCCGCCGCCACCGAGCCCAGCATCAACAGCAGCTCGTGGTGGTTGTACGCCAGCGCCGCGACGATGCCGGCCAGGCCCACCACACCGAGGGCAATGAGGAACAGGCCGGGCAGCCACAGCGTGTCGATGAACGACTCGCCGGCATGCGGTTGTGTTGTTCGGGAGTGATCTACCGGATCGCGATATGCACCCTTCATCGCGTCTCCCTTCCCTTCAGAGACGCCTTCCACGGTACGCCGGCTGTGAGCCGGATCACAGCGGCGAGGACCTCACGGCTTGGGGGTGAGCGCGCTGCCCTTCAGCCATTCGCCCCACGGCAGGGTCCAGTCACCGTTCTGCCAGATCTCCAGGCCGGGGCCACCGGTGTTCTTGACCTCCACCACGTCTCCGGGCTGGGAGAATTCGAAGAACCAGGCCGCGTTCTCGCCGTTGAGGTTCAAACAGCCATGCGAGACGTTCGTGTTGCCCTGTGCCCAGCGCGTGTCGTTGAGCTGGTGCAGATAGATGCCGTCGGTACTGATCCGGGTCGCGTACGGAATCTTCACCTTGTAGCCCATCGAGGAGGCCACTGGCAGACCGTAGGTCGACGAATCCATCGTCACGGTTTCGGCCTTGTCGATGACCGTGTACACCCCAGGCGGTGTCCAGAACGAAAACGTCCGTCCGGCAATGGTTTGGTAGCCGCCCTGACCCATCGACGTGGGCATGGCCCGAACCAGTTTCCCGTTGTCGAACACACTGACCGTCTTGGTGACGTCATCGGCGATAGAGACGTGCGCATCGCCAATTGTGAACGTGGCCTTGGCATTTTTGTTGCCGTAGAGCCCGTCGCCGAGCTTCAGCCCGAAGATGTTGGCGGACACCGAAACCGTCGTGCCCGGCGCGTAGTACTTCACCGGCCGCCAGTGCGCGGTCTTGTCATCCACCCAGTACCACGATCCTTGCACCGGCGGGTTGGTGGTCACCACCAGGTTGCGTTCGGCGGTGGCCTTGTCGGTGATCTGCTCGTCGAACCGGGCCGCGATGATCGTGCCGATGCCGTAGCGCGTCTCCTCGTGGATCGGCAGACCGCCGGGTGTCTCGAGATAGACCTGGGTGAGGTTGTTGGGCGACGCGGTCGTGAAGGTGGTGGTCCGGGCCAGCGGCACACCGCTGGCGCCCTGGCTGGCCACCTGCATGGTGTACGTCCGCCCGTACTTGAGCGGCACGGTCGGCTGCCACGAGGTCCGGTCCGGCGAGAGCGCCCCAGCCAAAGTGTTGCCGTACTCGTCGACCAGCGAGACGTTCGTCAAGCTGCCGCCGACCACCTGGGCGGAGACCCGACTCAGCGGGTTGAGGTCGGCAGAGCCGTTCGCCGGTGCGATACCCAGCAGTGGCGGCTTCGGTGGTGCGGGCGGCACCTGCACCTGCGCGGCGGCGGTGGCCGTCTTGCATCCGTCGCGGCAGCCGGGCAGCCCGGCGACGTCACTGCCCAGAACGCCGAGAAGTAACACCCCCACCACCAGGCAGGCCGTGCTCGCACGACGGGAAAAAACCACCGAAATCACTCCAAGACTGGGTCGACGATGAGTTGCCGGCGTCTCCATTGACGCCTGAGATCATAGACGGCCATCCGGCCGTCTTGTCACTCGAAGAAGGCCGACGCAGCCGCCACCTGCAGCGAACATCGAATCATTAGCGGAATCTAACTTTTCCGACGACATCTCAGTGCAGCGCACTGCCTTTGAGCCACTCGGCCCACGGCAGCGTCCAGTCCCCGTTCTGCGTCAGCGCCAACGGTGGGCCACCGGTGTTGTGAACCTCGACGACGTCACCGGGCACCGAGAAGTCGTAGAACCATGCCGCGTTGTCACTGCTGAGATTCAGGCACCCGTGTGAGGTGTCGGTGTTGCCCTGCGCCCACACCGTCGCGTTCAACTGGTGCAGGTAGATGCCGTCGGGGCTGATGCGGGTGGCGTACGGGATGGTCTCGCGGTAGCCCAGCCGTGAGTTGATGGGCAGGCCATACGTGGACGAGTCCATGATCACCGGATTGGCCTTGTCCATCACGGTATAGACGCCGGGCGGCGTCCAGAACGTCAGCGTTTGGCCGTCGATCGTCTCCGAGCCGCCCCTGCCCATCGAGGTCGGCATAGTGCGCACCAACGTCCCGTTGTCGAACACGCTGACCTGCTTGGTGTTGTCGTCGGCGACGGAAACGTGCGCGTCTGCGATGGTGAACGTCGCCGCGGCATCCTCTTCGCCGTACAGCCCCTCGCCGAGCGGAACGCCGTAGACATCCGCGTGCACCGTCACCGAAGTTCCTGGGGCGTAATACTTTTCCGGACGCCAATGGGCATTCTGGTCGTCAACCCAGTACCAGGATCCACGCACCGGCGGGTTGGTGGTGACCGAGAGGCGGCGCTCGGCGGATGCCCGGTCGGCGATGGGCTCGTCGAAATGCGCGACGACGACGGTGCCGATTCCGAACCGGCCGCCGTCGAGCGGATGCCCGGCCGATGTGGTCAGGTACACCTCGCTCTGATCGCTGGGCACCAGGGTCTGGAAAGTCGACGACATCGTGGACGGGACGCCGCCGGGGCCTCGGGCATCGACTCGCAGGGTGTAGGTGCGTCCGTACCCCAGCGCCACGGTCGGCTTCCAGGTCTTGAAGTCGGGGGTGACGACGCCGGGCACCGGCTTGTCCGCGTCGTTGACCATCGTGACGTGGGTCAGCATGCCGCTGTTGGCCACGACGGTGATCCCGCTGAGCGGGTCGACGTCGGTGGCGCCGTCGGCGGGTGTGAGCGCGACGGCAGCCGGGTCCTTCGAGGGTGCCGGCTGCGGGTTACGGGCGGCGGCCTCGGTGCGGCAGTTCTCGGGACAGCGCGGGGCCGCGGAGACGACGACACCGCCGAGCACAGCCAGCACCGCCAGAACGATGCCGAGGCACGCCCCTCGGGCACGACGACTGAAGCTCAACTGTTACTCCATGACTAAGAGGTCGGCCACTGTTGCCGGGATACCGATGATCAGTCGGGCCCTTGAAGCATAGACGTACCGGCGGGGTGCCGCGTTCGGCCAAAGACGCGTGCCGCGTCACAACATGGACAAGACTCGAGCACATGACCGAACCCGGTGCTGCCCGTGTCGCGGTGTATCTCGACTTCGACAACATAGTCATCTCACGCTACGACCAGGTCAACGGCCGCAACTCTTTTCAGCGCGATAAGGCCAAGGGACTCGAGGCCGCGAAGCTGGTCCGCGCCCGTGTCGATGTGGGCGCGATCCTGGACTTCGCCTCGTCGTTCGGCACGGTGGTGCTCACCCGGGCGTACGCCGACTGGTCGGCTGACGTGAACGCTGAATACCGCGAGCAACTGGTGGGCCGGGCGGTGGATCTGGTCCAGCTGTTCCCCGCGGCGGCCTACGGCAAAAACGCCGCCGACATCCGGCTGGCCGTCGACGCCGTCGAAGACATGTTCCGGCTACCCGACCTCACCCATGTGGTGATCGTGGCCGGCGATTCCGACTACATCCCGCTTGCGCAGCGCTGCAAACGGTTGGGCCGCTATGTGGTCGGCATCGGCGTGGCCGGCTCGTCGAGCCGGTCGCTGGCGGCGGCCTGCGACGAGTTCGTCATCTACGACTCCCTGCCCGGTGTACCGGTGGTCGAACCGACCACAGTCGAGGAGCCGGCTAAGCGGACCAAGCGCACGAAATCCGCCGAGGACGAGGCGCCCGACCCGCAGGCTGCGGCCACCGCGCTGCTGCAGCGGGCGCTGCAGATCGGTCTCGACAAGGACGACGTCGACTGGCTGCACAACTCGGCGGTCAAGGCGCAGATGAAGCGGATGGACCCGTCGTTTTCGGAGAAGTCGTTGGGCTTCAAGTCGTTCAGCGATTTCCTGCGCTCGCGCTCCGATGTGGTGGAGCTCGACGAGAGCTCCACCACCCGGATGGTCAAGCTGCGTTAAACGGTGGAGTCGATCCACACCGCGCGGGCGGCCGCCAGCGGTTCCCCGTCAGCGGTGTAGAGAGCGGAGTGCGCGCCGATCTTGCGGCCGTCATGCCAATCCGACGTCGCCACCACCACGCACTGTTCGCCCACGCGCGGGACCCGGTCGATGTGGGCGGTCATCCGCCCCAGGACCGCGACGCCGCCCGGGATGCGGTTGAACGCGGCCCAGCCGCCCGGGCAATCCAGCGCGGCCCAGACGATCTCGGGTCGCACCGCGCCGTCGTCGTCGGCCAGCGACTCGTCCGGTGTCCACAGGTCGGCCAAAATCGATTGGCCGGGAAGATGTTTGACAAGGATCCGCAGTCCGTCACCGGGCTCGCGGTCCGGGCCGCAGGTGAAGCAGCTGCGGAACGGATGGTTCGCGTCGGCCACCGCCGCCGCCGCGTCAGCGGGGATATCCAGCACGGGCGGCAGGACGTCGACGGGCTCGTCGACCGGTTTGGCCACCGCCACTACTTCCCCACCGGCCGGGCGCACCTCGTATGTCGGCCCCGTCTCCTCAACCAGAAGCGCGGTGTCCAGCGGGGGTGGGCGAAGCAACGTCACCTCGACCAGCCCGGCCGGGACGTGAGCGGCGATCACACCGCACGCGTAGCCGCCGTTGGCGCTTCCGGGCGGTCCGTTGAATCGGCCGGGGAACATCAGTGACGGTTCGGTCATGGCCGATCCCCTTTCACCCGAGCCAGCAGCCACGCCTGGCCGTCGCCCTCACCCGCGGCGAGCGCCTGCAGATCTGCGAACGCAACGTCGAGTTCCCCCGCGGCGGCCCGGAAAAACCCCGGCTGCGAACCGACCTCGCTGAGCACGCTGATCGCCAGCAGGCCGCCAGGAGTCAGGCGGCCCACCATCGCCCGGTACAGCCGGGGGTCGCGAAATCGATGACAAAGAACCATCTCGACCGGTGGGCCCGGGGGCAGGCCGTCATCGAGATCGGCCACCGAGAACCGGCACCGGTCGCTGACTCCGTGGCGATCCGCCAATTCCTGCGCCTGCTCGATCGCGACAGCCGAGACGTCGACACCCCACACGGTCAGCCCGCGCTCGGCCAGCCAGACCGCTGCCGAACCGGACCCGCAGGCCAGATCCAACGCGAGCCCGGCGGCCGGGATCTCGTCGACGTATTTCGCGAATACCTCGGGCAGGCCGGGTGCGGCACTGGCCCGGCCTGCGTATTTCTGGTCCCAGCGGACGCGATCGGTGTCGGCCACGTCACCACGCTAGACGTGAGGCGTCTGGCGTTTGTACTGCTATGCTGGGCACAACGTTGGCGTCAAGACAATGTCGCCAATACGTCGTGGAACACCTTCACTTCACCGGCACTTCCGGAATTCCGGGAACCGAGTTCAGCTGATAGTGCCCCAAAGGCACACAGTCTCGCGGCGATCGATTTTGCCCCCCGGCAATCTCGCCCACATACACGATGCCCGAAAGGCACCATGCAAACCGAATCAACCTTTGCGGACCTTGGCGTGCCCGCACCATTGGTGCGCGCCCTGTCCGACAACGGTATTTCCCAGCCCTTCCCCATCCAGATCTCGACCCTGCCCGACACCTTGGCCGGCCGCGACGTGCTGGGCCGCGGCAAGACCGGCAGCGGCAAGACGCTGGCGTTCGCCATTCCGCTGGCCAGCAGGCTGGCCGGCACCACGCGGCGTGCGGCACGGCCCTCGGGCCTGGTGCTGGCACCCACCCGCGAGCTGGCCACCCAGATCACCGCGGCGCTGCAGCCGCTGGCTGAGGCCTCCGGCCTGCGGGTCACCACCATCTTCGGTGGGGTGCCGCAGAGCAGGCAGGTCAGCGCCCTGAAGTCCGGCGTCGACATTGTCGTCGCCTGCCCGGGACGCCTCGAAGACCTGATGCGCCAGCGCCAGATCACCCTCGACGCCGTGCAGATCACCGTGATCGACGAGGCCGACCACATGGCCGACCTGGGCTTCCTGCCCGGCGTCACTCGGATTCTGGCGGCCACCCCCGCCGGCGGGCAGCGCTTGCTGTTCTCGGCCACGCTGGACAACGGCGTCGACAAGCTGGTCACCCGGTTCCTGCGTAACCAGGTATCGCACGCCGTCGACTCCGACCAGTCGCCGGTGGACGCGATGACCCATCACGTGTTCCACGTGGCCAACGTCGACGCCAAGAAGCAACTGGTGCACACGCTGGCCTCCGGAACCGGGCGTCGAATCCTGTTCCTGCGCACCAAACATCACGCCCGAAAGCTAGCCAAGCAGCTGACTGAGGCCGGAATCCCGTCAGTTGACTTGCACGGCAACCTTTCTCAGCCGGCACGCGACCGCAACCTGGCGGCATTCTCCGCCGGCACGGCGCGGGTGCTGGTCGCCACCGACATCGCCGCTCGCGGCGTCCACGTCGACGACGTGGAGCTGGTGGTACACATCGACCCACCCGCCGAGCACAAGGCATACCTGCACCGCTCGGGCCGTACCGCACGCGCGGGCCGGGCCGGCGACGTGGTGACTGTGGTGCTACCCGAGCAGCGCCGCGATACTCAGGCATTGCTGCGCAAGGCCGGCATCAACGTTGCGCCCCAACAGGTTTCGGCCGACTCGGCGGAAGTTCACGCCCTCGTCGGCGAGGTCGCTCCTTACCAGCAGCCGGCGGTCGTTCCGGCCGCCGCGCCGCAACGCCGCTCCCCCGCTCAGGGCCGCCCCCCTCGTGGTGGGCAGTCCGGCGGTGGTCAGCGCGGCGGTGGTCAGCGCAGTGGTGGTCAGCGCAGTGCTGGTCAGCGCGGTGGCGGCCAGCACAACGGTAGTCAGCCTGGCGGTGGCCAACCCGGCCGTCGTCGCTCCAGCCGGCCGAGCTCGGCGGTTGGCACGAAATAGATTTCGTCCCGGCGATCCCGCCGGAACGAAGCATTGGATGTCTTCGGACATCCAACTGAAGAAAGAAGAAAGACAGATGGCACAGGGAACTGTGAAATGGTTCAACGGCGAAAAGGGCTTCGGCTTCATCGCTCCCGACAGTGGCGATCAGGATCTGTTCGTCCACTACTCGGAAATCCAGGGCAGCGGCTTCAAGTCGCTCGAGGAGAACCAGCGTGTTCAGTTCGAGGTAGGACAGGGACCCAAGGGTCCCCAGGCGACGCAAGTCTCCGCGGTCTGATCGAACCCCAATACCACCACCAAGGGCTGGTACGGCAATGCCGTACCAGCCCTTGGCTTTTGGTTATGCCTTGGAAATATCGACGGCGGAAACTCCGACGGAGGGACCGGCCGGCGTCCGGGCCGATGCGCTTTGCGCGCGCGCGGCGCGTATCACCTGATCAGCCACCGCATACTCCGGAACATCCTGGTCGTCACCGATGAGCGGCAAGGTGGCCGCCCGCCGCATCACCATCCGGCCCAGCGCCTGGGTCGTCGTGTGCGGGATCACCAGCAGTCGCGCGCATCCGTTTTTGCCGACGATGACCATGATCCGTTGACGACTGTCGTTCCATCGCATGGCCCGCATCGCGGTCGCGAAATGGGCATCCAAGATCGGCGCCGCGGCAGTTGCCGACCAGTTGATATCGATGTCGACGATCTCACCCAGTGGCGCGTGCAGCACGTCGATCAGGTCGGGTAGTTCACTGGCCAGCGAGCCGGTGCGTGGCCACCACGCTCCGTCGATGTCACCGCCCAGGATTCCGTTGAGGCTGAGCCGAACCGGGCTGGCCCTACGGCGCGGCCCGCGCATACCGTTCACGAGAACGCTGCGGCACTAGCGATGTGATCCATTGGCGTTCCTCACGCAGCAGATTGGTCGATCCGCGGACAACCTGCGAAACGGACCATCCTCGACACTACTCTGCAGAGCCAGTGGATTCTCCGAGCCACCTCACTTCGGTGGTTCGACGAGGTCCCTGATCGTTGTGCAGACCGAGGTGAGAGTGCGCTCGTCACGAGTGGACAAAGTCAGCACGAATGCGCCCTGGATCAGAGCTAGCACCGCGTCGGCGAGGTCCTCACTGGGGCGGTCCCTACGGATGTCGCCACGCTCCTGCCCCGCCGTGAGCAGCGTCGAGAGCTGGCTCTTCCACGACCCGATCTGCGTGGCCAGCTGTGGCCGGAAGTAGTCGGACGTCGCGCCCATCTCGGTGGAGAACTTCCCCGTCAGACATGCGGTCTGAAAGCCGGACTTGATGAAGATCTGCGACATGTCCTTGAAGTAGCCAATCAGTTGCTCGACCGTGGACAGGTCCGTCCGAGCGAACCACTTCGTGAACAGCCCGCCCTGGAACCCGATGTAGCGGTCGAGGACAGCGTGAGCGAACGCATCCTTGGATCCGAAGTGGTGATAGAACGACCCCTTCGGAACGCCGGCCTCGGCCAGCACGGCGTCGATCGTGGTCCCGTGGAAGCCGTTCTCGTAGAACAGCTTGATCCCCGCGCGCAGCAGCCGCTCCTTGTGCGGGAGGACCGCTTCCTGGGTTGTCATTCGAGCCGCCTTCGATATGCGCCGCTGAGGTGGGCTTTTCCACTATAGGGCGGTTTCGCCGACCACTAGACCGAGTGGACTAGACCACATCGTCCAATTTATGTGGCCTAGACCACATCGTCTAGACCATTCCGTCTAGACGATTTAGTCTAGCGCGAGGGGTCAAGCGAACGGAGGACATCCATGAGCACCACCTACACACTCGGACACGAGGACAGTGAGGTTCGCCGACTGCTGCTACAGGGCCGGGTGTACCGGGCGGACACCAGACACGCGCTGCTGATGGCGGGGCTGAAACCGGGGATGCGGGTCCTCGACGTCGGCTCCGGTCCGGGAGACGTTTCGTTCCTGGCCGCCGAACTCGTCGGGCCAACCGGTTCGGTGCATGGTGTCGACGCCGCGGACATCGTGCACCTGGCCCGCTCCCGCGCCGCCGAACAGGGCTGGACCAACGTGTCGTTCACCCAATCGGCGCTCGACGAACTGGTATTGGACGAGCCCGTCGACGCCGTCATCGGGCGGCTGATCCTCATGCATCTCCCCGACCCCGTCGCCGCGCTACGCCGGCTCGCGGGCCTGGTCCGGCCGGGCGGCATAGTCGCCTTCGCCGAGAATGACATCGCGGCGGTCCGCAGCTACCCGGAGATCCCGTCCTTCCGCACGGTCACCGACGCGGTCGCGCGATCGTTCGAATCGCTGGGGCTCGATATCTCGTTCGGACCCAAACTAGGCACGCTGTTCCAGGAGGCCGGTCTGGGCATACCGCGGATGGCCGTGGGTGCGCCGATGGGCGGCGCCGACGATATCGACTTGTTGACCTACGCCGTCGAGATCTGGCGACTGGTGTATCCGATCGCCGACGGGCTCGGGCTTACGGGCGGCGATGTGCCCGCCCCCGACGAGATGCTCCCGGTGCTGCAACGCGACGTAGCCGCCGCACAAGCCAGCATCATGATGCCCCCACAGATCACGGCCTGGGTACGGGTGCGGTGATGGTCGCCATCGGAACCGGCGGTCTGTCGCCGGCACGCTTCCTGAGCCGGGTCATGGAATGGCTGCGGGCACCCGCGTTCGCCGAGCGGCACGGTGAAACCCAGGACAAGAGAAGGCATTACCCACCGCAGCGGGCCAGCTTCGTCGAGCAGGCGTCGATGTCGCGGGAAATGTTCCGGCTTTAGTCAGCTCACCCGATCGAGACCAGTTCATGGATCGAGTCCACGGGCAGATCGCCGTCGACGATCGCCATGACCTCCAGCCATTGCAGCACGATGGAACCCTTGTGGTTGTCCAGGAATGCGATATCCGCCGCGTCGCGACCCGTGGCGATCCGCACCAGCGATTGCCGTGGCGCCAGCAGCGTTCCATCCACGACCCGCCACTGCCCGTTCACGTACGCCTCCGCAACGGCATGGAAGTCCATCGGGTACAGGCCCGGCGCATACACCGATACGACGCGGGCGGGCACATTGACCGCCCGCAGAAGAGCGACCACCAGATGCGCGTAGTCGCGGCATACGCCTGCGCCGGCCAGCAAGGTGTCCACCGCTCCATCGATCGGATCGCTAGAGCCGGGAACGTAATTCAATCGGGTGCCGACCCACAGCGACACCTTCTCCAACAGGGTCTCCGAGTCGAGGTAATTGCCGAATTCCGTTGCGGCAAAGCCATAGAATTTGTCGGCCTCGGCGTATCGACTGGGGCGCAGGTACATTGACAGGTCGTACTCGGTGACCGGCGCGGGGTTGGTCCGGCCGGTGATCGTCGCCTCGTAGGCGACCTTCAGGTTGCCCACCGGCACATCGAGTTTGTGGATGCGGTTGCCGTGCGTCCCGCTGATCTCCATCGCCGAGATCGGGGATCCGTTCAAAACGAACGACAACGCCTCGGAGACCGAGGTGCCCGGATGCGGCGCGACGGCGATCTGGAACTCCAGGGTCGTCGGGCCGGTGATCTCGACCTCGAGCGCTGCGCCCACTTCTCGCTTCATTCGCGCAACGCCGACAGCAGTTCGCGCAGCGGAACGGTGGCGAAGCCGATCGCGGCGTCGCCAATCCCGTAGGGCAGCACCAGGGTGTCAGCGTGAACGAGCGCGCCGCAGGAGTAGACCACATTGGGAACGTACCCGTTCTGCTCGTCTGCGGCAGGACTCAGCAGCGGCTCGTGCAGACGGCCCAGCACTTTCGTCGGGTCATTGAGATCGAGCATGACCGCACCTATGCGGTAGGTACGCATTGGGCCGACCCCGTGCGTGAGCACCAGCCATCCGGCTTCGGTTTCAATCGGTGAACCACAGTTACCCAGTTGCAGCACTTCCCACGGGGCCTCCGAGCGCTGGAACGGTTGCGCCTCTGTCCACACAAAGGGGCGATCCGAGTACGTGATCGAATTCGACTCGCGGTCAGCCCTCGACAGCGCGGCGTATCGGCCATTGATGCGACGGGGAAATAGCGCCAAACCCTTGTTCGCCGCGGCATACCCAACCATCGGAGTCGAGGTGAATGACCGGAAGTCAGCCGTCTTCAGCAGCTGCTGGCTGATGCACGACCCGTTATAGGCGGTGTACGTGGCGAAGAAGTTTGTCGAGCCGTCGTCGTCGACGAAGCGAACGAATCGGGCGTCTTCCATCCCGACCGACTCGGCCGCGGTGGCGGGCCATAAAACCCGTTCGGAAAGCGGAATCCGGGGCGCGAACTCGACCGCGTAGCTCCTGTCGGCGATGGCCCGAATGTCCGAGATGGTCTCCAGCGCACGTCCGCGGGTAATCACGTTGGCTTCGAGAAGGGTCAATCGACGCTCCAGGTCGGCTCGACTGAACCGCTCACCGAGCGCATCGAAGACGTAGTTGGCTGCCTCCCCCGCACCGTCGAGCCGGCTTAACTCGTGGCGGAAGGTTGCAGCATCCAGGAGAGTCGGCGACGCCAATCCGACTGTTGCGAGCGCGGCCGGAGGATCGATCTTGGGCTGCCCAGACTCATCGATCACCCCGGTCCGAAATCCGATCGAGGACCGGTGGCCTTCGCCGATGCCCCGCACGCTCATCACGAATCGCAGACTGCCCGCAGCCGCCCCGGTCTGGTCCCAGTGCGGCACGATACTGGGGTTGCACAGGGCGGCCCCTTCGATCGCATACTCGCCCGTGAACGCGGCACCCAATAACAACATTCGGGCATCGGTCACTTGTGCGCCAGGGCGTAACCGATCGGCGAGTTCACGCGCGTGCCGGCGAAACGTATCGCCGAGGTTGCGGTGCCGGCTGTCGAATCGGGTGATGACATCGTCCAGCGAGCTCAATACCTCGTCTTCGCTCAACGCCAGGATGCGTGCCAGCACCGCACCCGCCCGTGAATCCCGGTGCTCGAAACCTTCCTGCCCGGGTATGAAGAGCCGGGTGACGACCCGCGATGGATCGGCCGCCAGCCGCACTGGAGCGCGCTTGACGAGGCTGGCCTTCATCGACGTCATCTCTGTAGCAACGATATTCGCTGGGCGTGCTGCAACGTCGAGATGACGGCCAGTGTCGACTCCGTCCCCTGATTGCGGTTGACGCCCTCGGCCTGCAATGCGTCAAATCCGCCGCCGGTCTCGGGGTCCCACATGACCTGGCCGGTGTCGTTGGCGCCGGTGAACCAGGACGCGGCGAGGCGCACTCCGTCGTTCCATCTCTCGGCGGGGTCGACGGCAGCGGCCCGAGCGCACGCGTCGGCCAGACTCGAAACTTCAATCGGCTGCTGATCGAATGCGGGGCCGACCTCGCCCGGGCCCCGTCCGACGACTGGAGTCGGCGACAAGTGGTCACCGGAGGTTTCGAGGTCCAGAAGCCACCCCAGCAGGTCCAGGCCCCGCTGCCAAAGATTGGCCGCCTCCAACGCGACGCCCGCGGCGATGATCGCCTCGGCGAGCACCGCATTGGCGTAGCTGAGCCTCGGCTCGGGCCACGGCCAATCAGGATCACCGTTGGGCTTGGGCAACGAGATCGCATAGTCGGTGATCAATTTGCGGGCAGCGCGATGATCAGGTTGGGCCGCAAGAACTTCCGCGGCGCCCAGTGCCGCGTACGCCATCGCGCGCGGTGATGGCGAACGTACCTGAGCAGCGCGTTCGAACTGTACGAGCGCTGATTTGCGCACCCAGACAACGTCGCTACGCCCTACCGCGGTGCCGAGCCCCCACAGGCATCTGCCCCAACAGTCGTCCAGGTTGGGCTGGTCCATCCAGGTGCCCGCGGCGTTCATCCGGTTGCGGCAGGCACCCGTCAGCGCCTGCGCGTCGCCCAGGAACCGCAGGGCAACACCAGCCAGGCGGTTGACTTCACCGGACGAATCGGGCTCGCGGCAGGCGACGACCAGAACCCGGGCCATGTCGTCGGTGCGGTAGCCGTGCTCGGGCTGTGGCTGATCCAGGCACGCATGCCCGAAGGTTCCGCGATGGTCAGTCATCCGCAGCAGCTGACTGAAGATCGGGGTCGGTATGTCGCTGGTCATACCAATGCCGACCTCTTGACGTAAAGTCGTTGTGCCAGAAGCAGATACTCCCTCGCTACCACCGGCCAAGCCATCGTGGGCGCCAAGAGACGGGCCCGTGCCGCCATGCTTCCGGCCAGCCGTGGCTGTGTCAGGATCATGTGCAGGGCGGACCTCAATGCATCCGTATCATCATGCGGCACAACGATCCCGGTACCGTCACCGAGCAGTTCGACAGCGTGCGGGAACGCGGTTGCCACAGTCGGACGGCCATTGGCGATCGCTTCGACCAGGACACCCGAGGTGACTTGGTCAGAGGAGTCGTACGGTAAGACCACCGCCGCGGCGGACTGTGCCATCGCACTGAGTGCCAGGGTGTCACGGTAGGCGGGATCGAAACTCACAGAGTCTGCGACGCCGCGAGATTTCGCCCGTTCCCGAAGGGAATCGAGGTAGTCGTCGCCGTCAGCGGCAAAAACCTTTGGATGCGTGCGGCCGGCAACCAGGTAGCGGGGGCGTCCGGGGAGCTCACGGAGCGAGTCCATGACGTCGATGACTCGCTCAATGCCCTTGCCCGGCCCCAACAGACCCCACGACAACAGCGTGGGGCGCCCCGAGCGCTTCACCTGGACATTGGCTGCCACGCTTGCCCCGTGCGGGATCGTGGTGACCTTCCGGCGGTCGACACCGTAGCCATCGCAGAGCCGCGCATGCGCCGACGCCGTCATCACAACAACCTGATCGACCTCTGCCGCAATCGTTTCCAGCACCCAACGCTGTTGTGGCGTAGGTTCTTTGAGCACCGTGTGAGCAACAACGATCGACGGCACCCGTAACCCGCGGACGATGTCGACGATCTCGTCTCCGTCGGCTCCGCCATAAATGCCGTATTCGTGTTGCACGATGACAACGTCAGATCGATTCAGCAGTGGGGAGGCGGCCGCCACCGATGCCGGCACGCCGTTGGCCAACTCCCCGACGACTCCGACGTCGTCGCTGGGCGCGCCGTCGGCAATCCGAACCACGTCGACCCGAGCAGCGTTGGCACGCAGTCCTTCGGACAGGGCGGCGCTGAACGTGGCCAGGCCACATCGTGTCGGCGGATACGTGCTGAGGATTCCGATGCTCGGGACGCGGGAAACGCCCTGATACGGAACGACAGCAGGCGTCAACGATGGCAGGGCGGACAGAAAATTCAAGGTGATCCCGCCTGGCGGTTGTCACCGACGTGTCCGGCGTGAGCGATTGCTCGGCAAGTTCAGCGGCGGACGGCTGACTTATTCCGGACTGGCTGGGTTTCCAACAGGGCCAACGCTACACCCCGGGACCAGCGGGTGTGCGGGCGCGGGCGCGCCGCACCGCCTCGTCAACCAGGCTCTGAGCGACATCGACGAGCTTACGTTGCTCGGCCTGGCTGACCGCCCGCAGATGGCTCAGCGCATCCTCAGCGCTACGCCCGGTCCGCCCGCGGATGAGGCCAATCGCCTGATCGATCACCGGTCGAGTCAGCAGCGCAGCCTGCAGGCGCGCGGTCAGCACTTGCGCGTGCGCGAGAACCTGCGCGTTGTGTACGGTCACCGCAGCCGGCCTGGCGAACAACTCGCCCAGTTCGACCGCATGCTCACCGAAAGCATCTTTGTCGTAGGCGTACACGCTGATCGCGCCGATGACTCGATCGGCCACCACGAGTGGCAGCGCGAGCACGCTGTGCACACCGAGTCTGCCCACCCGCGGACCGAACCGAGGCCACCGCTGTTCGCCGCCCAACGAGTCGGACAGCACTGGGCGGCGTTCGCGCACCGCGCTGAGACCGGGTCCCTCGCGGAGGGTGACGTACTGGATCCGCTCGATTTCCTCGACGACCGCGGTGCTGGCCGACGACGTTTCTACCGTGTCGTCCGGCGCGGCCGCAAACAACGCCACCCCGACACCGTCTGCCCCCGGTATCACCCGCGCCGCGAATCCTGCTACCTCCGCGAGCGATTCGGATAGCGACCGACTGCCCGCGACCAGACCCGCCAGATCGCCGATCCCCGCACGAAGGTTCGCGTCGTCAGCACCGACCTGATCGGACCCCGCCATCCTGGGAACTGTACTTTGGCATCCCGTTTGGCCACTGCCGACTTCCGGCGGGGATTCGCGCGTACAGTCACTGATACCGGGACCATCGACAGGCCCCCTATCGAAGGGCCTCACGTGGCAGACAAATCCCCTCGCCAGTCAATGACGAAGAAGGCCGGCAAGTCCCTGAAAGAGAAACGCGCGGATAAGCGCGCCAAATCCGACGGCAGTCCGACCGACAGCCTACTGAACACCAAGCATCGCTGAGCGATAGCTCTTCCAAGAGCTCAAATTTATCAAGGCGCACAACAATTTCCATTTGGCGCCCTTGGCCGCGTTCACGGCCGCAGACAGGAGCGTCTTATGACGCGATCAGAAGTTCGCCCGTCAGTCGGCTGGAAAGAGCCGCCACCTCAACACACCCCCCGCTTGCGGCTGAAGCCAAAAGGTACTCCGACAGCTCGTGTTGACGGGGCTTGGTGGCCGCATAGCGATGACCTGGAGGCGGAGGTTCCAGATCTGCTCGCCGTGTTGTCGGTTCGCCTCGGGCCCATCAGTTACGTCCTGTACAAGATGACCGAGTGGGTGAAGGCCCGTGGCACGATGCCGATCGGCGGACGGTTTGTCCGCCTCGGCGGCTACCAGCGCCAGCCGAGCAACACCGTCGAAGTCCGGGGGCTAGGCGGCAGGAAGGTCGTCCTGCTGGTCGTGCCGGCCGGGACACATCCCGACCGTGCGCACGCCATCATGATGGCCGCTTCGGCTCCCGAGAATGCTTCCTCCGTCGAGGATCTACTGGCGGCGGTCGGCCACGACGCCTAGGTAGGCCCCGGGTCGCTCCTGCTCAGCGCGGTCCTGCTGGCCATCGCCTCTGCATCCGCTTCCACGTCGAGGCGAGCCCGCCCTAATTACGCTGCGACACAACTACATTACGACGAAGACCTGATGCTACTCGTCGGCATCCTCGGCGGCGCACTGCCCCCGGTGCTCTCGCCGATGCTGCTGTGCTCGTCCGGCAGCTGGGCGATCACCGCGATGATGGCCGGATTCACTGCGGTGAGTTTGGTCAGCATCCTGCTGTTGAGCGAGACCCGTGACATTCTGGATTGGTGAGCACATGGGACGACAGCACTGACACCGGCGACTACAGCGTCGAGGACGACAACCAGCTCCAATCCGAGGACACTCTGGTCGATCGCGGCGTCGACGACATCCTCGACGAGGGGATCTCCCCGCCGGAGCGACCGTTTGCGCGCACGAACTTGGACCATCCCGGCCCGGAAACCCTCGATGAGCTGCTGGCCGAGGAGGAACCCGACCCGGTGGCCCGGCTGGGCAATGTGCTCGACGAGCTGAGTGGCGACGACTCCGAAAACGGGTCGGAGTTCCCCGAGGACGACGAGGTCGGCCGGGCGCGCTCAGGCCGGCTGGTGGCCACCAACGAGGGATTCGGCGAGGACGACGACTCCGAGCTGTTCGCCTCCGATGTGGGCATCGACGGTGGCGCGGCGTCGGCCGAGGAGGCTGCCATGCACGTCATCGACGACGAGGATTAGCGCACGGCGCCGTTGATTGCCGGTTTGTCGATCATGCCCTTCTCCACGCCCCACATCGTGGCGATGGTGCGGTACTCCCCCGTCGCGATCAGATGCTGCAGCGCCAGTTGTAGCGATTGCGCCAGGCCGGAATCTTTCGCCACTGGCCAGCCGTAGGGCGCGGAGTCGAATACCGAGCCCGCGGCCTCGAGCTGTCCGCCACTGGTCTTGACGGTGAACCCGGTGACGGGTGAGTCGGCCGACATCGCGTCGACCTCGCCGGCCAGCAGTGCGGTGTTGAGGTCGTCCTGGCGGGTGTAGATGACCTTCTTGATGGGTGGCTTGCCGGCCGCCACGCAGGCGTCGCTCTTGGCCGGAAGCTCCTCGGCCTCCTGCAAAGACGGATACGCCACACCGACTTTGAGCCCGCAGGCGTTGTCGGGGTCGATCGCCACGCCGGGGCGCTGCGCCCACAGGGTGCCGGCTCGGAAGTAGGTCACGAAGTCGGCCGCCGCCTCCCGTTCCTTGGTGTCGGTGAACGAGGACATGCCGAGGTTGAAGTCACCCGCGCGCACCGACGGGATGATGGCCTCGAACGCGGTCTGACGGTATTCCGGCGTCAGCCCGAGCGTGCGCGCCACCGCATTCATCAGATCGACGTCGAAGCCGACGACCTTGCCGTCGGCATCGATGAATTCGTTTGGTGCATAAGGGATGTTGACGCCGACGATCAGCCGTCCGGAATCCCGGATCTTTTGCGGTACGGTGGCCGCGATCGACGGCACCGCGCCCATCGCGGGTGGCGTCGGCTCCGAGCTGGACGCCGTCCCGGCCAGGCTGGTCGAACCACTGGACCGGCTGTCTGACGCTTGCCACTGCCAGGCGCCGATCCCCGCGGCGGCCACCAGCAGCACCGCACCCCCCACCGCGAACAAGGTGCGCCGTCGGTGCGACTGCGGTGCCGCGGCCAGCGAGTGACGGCCCGACCCACCGACTTTGCGCACCCGCGTGGTCAATGCCTGGCGTGCGGCGGCAGCCAGCTCGCCGGCGCTGCGGTAGCGCTCGGCGGGTTTCTTGGCCATGCCCTTGGCGATGATGTCGTCGAAAACCGCCAGCCTCGGATCCTTGTCGGATGGGCGCGGGGCAGGTGTTGTCATGTGCCCGGCGATCTGCTGTTCCAGGCTGTCGTTGGGGTAGGGGCGGGTGCCGGTGAGGCATTCGTAGAGCACGCACGTCAGGGCGTAGACATCGGATCGCAGATCGGCCTGGCCCCCGCTGAACCGCTCGGGGGCCATGTAGGCCAGGGTCCCGAGCGTGCTTCCGGCCGTCGTCAGCCCCGCGTCGCTCGCCGTGCGAGCCAGGCCGAAGTCGATGAGATAGGCGAAGTCACGCGCCGTGATCAGGACATTGGAGGGCTTGACGTCGCGGTGGATCAGGCCGGCCGCGTGGGCGGCGTCCAGGGCTGCGGCCACCTGCTCGACGATGTCGACGGCAAATGGGGGCAGCAACGGCTTGCCGGCATCGGACAGGATCGCGTCCAGGGTGCGGCCGTCGATCAGGCGCATATCCAGGTACAACCGGCCGTCGATCTCGCCAAATCCATGGATGGGGACGACGTGGGGTTCGTTGAGGGCGGCCACCGCTTGCGCTTCCCGCCTGAAACGTTGCTGGAACACGATGTCCTCAGCCAGCCGGTGCGGCAGCACCTTGAGGGCGACCACGCGGTCCGTCTTGGTGTCGTAGGCCCGGTAGACCTCGCCCATGCCGCCCCGACCTATCAGCTCCTGCAGCTGATAGTGCCCAAATGGTGTCGCATCCACCATCCACTCCTTGGCAGCGCCCCGACCGTCGCTTGAAGCTACCTCACCTTTGCCAGAGATACCGCCGGTCAGCGGGACAAACGCATGGGTGGTGGCAACCGTCTGCGAGCCTTCGACCCCGAGCGCCTACGCGCGGTACGGTCATTGCGGCTGACCCACCAGCTTCTCGGAAACGTCACGGCGGCGATCTGAACGCCCCGCCGCAAGGGCACCCCGACCCGACGTAAGCCGACCGGTAGTTCTGGCGCCCACTCTGGGCGCGTGGCCCAACGAACGCTGCTGTCCCACCGCACTCGCGGCAGTCCGCGTGCGGCCACAACATCGCAGGTCACGCCGTTGGGCGACCTGCAGAAGGAAGGCTCCGTGAGCCAATTCACCGAGACGATGTTCCGAAACGCCCGGTGGAGTATGAAAGGCATGACCACGGGGGAACCCGACGCCCCCGTGCGGCATACCTGGGCTGAGGTGCACGCGCGCGCATGTCGGATTGCCGGTGGCCTGGCGGCTGCCGGGGTGGGTCACGGCGATGCCGTTGCCGTGCTCGCCGGACTTCCCGTCGACATCGCCCCGACTGCACAGGGCGTCTGGATTCGGGGCGCCAGTGTCACCATGCTGCACCAGCCCACGCCGCGCACCGACCTGCAGCGATGGGCGGAGGAGACTGCCGCGGTACTCGACACCATCGACGCCAAGGCCGTTGTCGTCGGCGAGCCGTTCCTGCCGGCCGCGCCACTTCTCGCCGAGCGCAGGATGCGGGTGGTGATCGTCGGCGACCTGCTGAGGGCCAACCCGGTACGTCCCGTCGAAACCTGCGGCGACGACCTCGCCCTCATGCAGCTGACCTCAGGGTCGACCGGTTCTCCCAAGGCAGTTCAGATCACCCACGCCAATGTGGTGGCGAACGCCGAGGCGATGTTCGTCGGCGCGAACGTCGACGTCGAATCTGATGTGATCGTCAGCTGGTTGCCCTGCTTCCACGACATGGGCATGACCGGCTTCCTGACCGTGCCGATGTACTTCGGTGTCGAGCTGATCAAGATCACCCCGATGGACTTCCTCCGCGATAACTTGTTGTGGGTCAAGCTGATTGACAAGTACAAGGCGACGATGACCGCGGCACCGAACTTTGCCTACACCCTCTTGGCGAAGAGACTGCGCAGCCTGGCCTCGCCGGGCGATTTCGACCTGTCGTCGCTGCGGTGGGCGCTTTCCGGTGCCGAACAGGTCGATCCCGCCGCCGTCGAGGACCTGTGTGCGGCCGGGGCCCCGCACGGGCTGCAACCCGAGGCGATCCTGCCCGCCTACGGCATGGCCGAGACCACCGTTGCGGCATCGTTTTCCACCTGTGGCGCAGGCATGACCGTCGATGAGGTCGACGCCGATCTCCTGGCTGTCCTTCACCGCGCCGTACCGGCAACCCGAGGGAACGTCAGGCGCCTGGTGACACTCGGTTCCCTGCTGAACGGGCTGGAGGCCCGCATCGTCGACGAAGACGGCGCTGTGCTGCCCGCCCGCGCCGTCGGCGTGATCCAGCTCCGCGGCGAACCCGTCACGCCCGGGTACACCACGGTCGCCGGGTTCATCTCGGCGCAGGACGACCAGGGCTGGTACGACACCGGCGACCTGGGCTACCTCACGGAGAAGGACGAGATCGTCGTCTGCGGCCGGCTCAAGGACGTGATCATCATGGCCGGGCGCAATATCTATCCGACCGACATCGAACGCGCCGCCGCCCGCGTCGACGGAGTGCGGCCGGGCTGCGCGGTGGCCGTGCGCCTCGATGCGGGACATTCCCGCGAATCGTTCGCAGTTGCGGTGGAGTCCAAGGCTTTCGATGACCACGCGGAGGTGCGCCGCATCGAGCACCAGGTGGTCCACGAGGTGGTGGTGGAGGTCAACGCCCGACCCCGCAACGTGGTGGTCCTCGCGCCAGGAATCATCCCGAAAACTCCGTCAGGCAAGTTGCGGCGCGCTCACGCGCTGGCGCTGGTCACCTGATGACGGCGAGTACATTGATCGCTCAGGGGGCCTCCCCGTCTCCGCCTGTAGCACCCGGGAGAAGAGGTGATGGACGACTACGACGCGCAACCCGACCGCAAGCCGCCCCCGGAACCGGAGCTCTCCGCCGCCCAGCTCCAGGCCGACGATCTGGACCTGAACGCCGGGCTCAGCGGCTTGGCGGGGATTGTTGCGGACGCCGCCAGCGTCGACGAAATACTCGGCCAGGTAGCACAATTCGCGGTCCAGGCGATACCGGGCGCCGACGGCGCCGGCGTTACCCTTACCCATCCCCGCGACCCCGACTCAGCTGAGGACGTACGCATTCAGGCGTGGTCGGTGACCGCGGAGTTCATCCAAACCATCGACACCCTGCAATACGAGAAGCTCGTCGAGGGGCCGTGCATCACCTGCATTCGGTCCAGACGGCCGGCGGTCAGTGGTTCGCTGGGCAGCGACCGCCGCTGGCCGCGCTTCGGTGGCTCGGTGGCGCGCATGGGCGTGCATTCGGTGCTGGCCCTGCCGCTGTCCGTCGGTGATCGGGTCATCGGCGCGATCAACTCCTACGCCCACGGCAAGGACGCATTCACCGAGCACGCCATCCAACTGGGCAGTCAATTCGCCGGCCCGGCAGCGGTATCGGTCTACAACGCGCAGCTGCTGGCCAGTACCCGGCTACGCACGACCCAACTGCAGCAGGCCCTGCGCAGCCGCGCGGTGATCGACCAGGCGATCGGCATCATCCGCAGTCGCTCGGGTGGCACCGCACAAGAGGCGTTCGACCGCCTCACCCGCATCAGCCAGCGGGAGCACGTCAAACTGGCTGATGTGGCCGAGCAGCTCGTCGACGAGGCGGTCCGACGGGCTCGGGCACGTCAATAATGAGAAATGCTCACTTCTGGCCCTGGCCGCGGGCGAGTTCCTTCAGTGCCCTGACCAAATCCGGCCGGGTATATCGGTCCCTCATCAACTGCCTCGCCACATCGGTCAGGTGCTCGCCGCGCGCCCGGCTGTGAGCGCGCAGCAGCCGGAATGCCTCATCCATCGACACGCCGAGCACCTCCCTGACAAACCCCTTGGCCTGCTCGACGATGACGCGGCCAACGAGCGCGGAGCGCAGCGGCGACACCACTGTGGCAGGGGTGGGGGGATGTTCCTGCAGGACCGCCACACACGCGATGTGGGCCAGCGTCTGAGCGACCAGTCGATCCGCCTCGGAGAGTTCACCGGGCCGGGTGTCGAACAAATTGAGCGCTCCGAGCACGACGCCGGCTGCCCGCATCGGCACAGCATGCACCGACGCAAAGCCGGCCTCCGTCGCGGCCGGGGCGAACCGCGGCCACCGGCCGATCTGAGTACCGATGTCGGCGACCAGAACCGGCTCGCCAGTCCGGTAGCACTCGATGCAGGGGCCCTGCTCAGCCTGAAGTTGAAACAGCTCGAGTTCACGCGTCTGCTCGGAGGTGGCGGCCACCAGATGTAGTCGGTGCAGCGGATCGGCGAGGAGGAATCCAGCCGAAGCGATATCGAGCAGTTCGGCACAGCGTTCGGTCAGTTCCGTCAGCAAGTCCACGACGTCGAAATCATCGAGCAGGCTGTCGACCAGTGATACCACCGCGCTCAGTACTCGAGTTTCGCGAAGGTCATCGCTCACCATGGCTTGCCTCCCGGCCTGGATGTGCGTGTGTGTTTGTCGTCGTTCATCGGTCCTTCTCCAGCCTCAACCGCCGGTCGATGATGTCGCGGGCGACGTCGGTGGCGGTGCGACCGGTGGAATAGGCGTGCGCACGCAGCCGCACCAGCGCTTCGGTCGGGTCTACGTTCAATTGCGCCACCAACATTCCGGTTGCCTGGCTGACCTCGGCACGGCTCAACATGCACAGTTCCGCCCATGCATCGCTGGCGGGATCGTCGACGGCCGCCTGCAGATCGCCGACGAGCAGATCCAGCACCGGGATACCGGCCAGCTCCGCGGCGGCTGCCGCGGCCGCGAGCTGTTCGCCCGCCAGAGGACCGGGCTGAGCCCGGAACAGGTCGAGGGCGCCGATGTACTCGCCGGCGGCCAGTACCGGCATGGCGAAGACGCCCCGGATCCGATGCTCCAGCATCGCCCGTCCGTAACTGGGCCAGCGCGCTTCCCCGGGGTGGGCGAGATCGACCACGACCACCGGGGCCCGGAGGGTCACCGCGTCCAGGCACGGCCCTTCGCCGTAGGTGAATTGCAATTCGTCATACGCCCGAGCCGAAGTGCCGCTGGAACCCAGCGTTCCCGCGTTCGCACCGTCGAAAACCAGCGAGATCGCCGCCGCATCGATGTCGAGCAGCAGCACGCACGCCTCACATAACCGGTCGGCGGCTTTCACTCCACGCTGGCCGTCGACGGCCGCAACAAGCTCGTCCTGGATGGTCACAACTTGCCGGACCAGGTTTGGAAGGCTGGTGCGGCGCGCAACGGTTCCGCGGCCATCCCCCCAGCCTCCCCTAGTCGGTGCACTATTGCTCGGCTTTGACCGAGCCCGGCGGCATCGCGCCACTCCCGCGGGGCAGGTAGGCTTGAGTCGCTGGCACCCGCAGCCGGCCCGAATCGGCGCCCCACATCCGCGGCGCCGCGAGCATCCGCTCACAGTCGGGCACCTCATCCAACGCCGTTGTCGCACAACCACACAACGGGCGCGATTCCGAGGACTCATCATAGCCATCGCCATCACCGATGTTGCCGACTATGCACACCTGAGCCGGCAGGAGATCGACGCGCTCGGGGTCGCTCTTGATGCGATCCGCACCGAGATCGAGGATTCCCGCGGTGCGCGCGACGCCGCCTATATCCGCCGAACGATCATGTTCCAGAGGGCACTGGACGCCGGTGCCCGCCTGCTGATCTTCGGTGGCCGGTCGCGGCGCAGCTGGGCGCTGGGAGTGGTGTCGCTGGCCGTGGCCAAGAGCATCGAGAACATGGAAATCGGCCACAATGTTGCTCACGGACAATGGGATTGGATGAACGACCCGGAAATCCACTCGGCCACCTGGGAGTGGGACATGGCCGGGCTCATGTCGCAATGGCGGTATTCGCACAACTACCGCCACCACGTGTTCGCCAATGTCGTCGGCGTCGACGACGACCTCGGCTTTGGCATCATGCGCGTGACCCGCGACGTCGCATGGCGGCCGCGCAATCTGATGCAGCCGTTCCGCAACGTACTGCTGGCCGTCATCTTCGAGTGGGGCATCGCCCTGCACGGATTGCACTCCGATCATGAACGCGCGGCAAGCCCCGACGAGCGCAACGCCCAAACGCGAGCATTCAAGGCCAAGATCAAGCGCCAGGTCATCAAGGATTACATTGCGATCCCGGCCCTCAACGGATCTCGCTGGCGGCGGGCGTTGACGGCGAATGCCGCAGCGAACGTCCTACGCAACCTCTGGGCCTATGCGGTGATCTTCTGCGGGCATTTTCCCGACGGCGTCGCGACATTCACGCCCGATGCCGTGGAGCAGGAAAGCAAGGGCGACTGGTACCTGCGCCAGATGTTGGGAAGCGCCAACTTCAAAGCCGGGCGAGTGCTGGCATTTCTGAGCGGAAACCTGTGCTACCAGATCGAGCACCATCTGTTCCCTGATCTTCCCAGTAACCGTTACGCCGCCATCGCGGGCCAGGTAAGGGCGCTGTGCGACACCTACGGGCTGCCGTACACCACCGGACCGCTGCTGCGGCAGTTCCTCCAGACCCAGCGGACCATCCTGAGGCTGGCCCTGCCGGACCGCTTCTTGACCCCAACCCCGGGCCAGTTGGTCGGTCGAACCTAGCTGACCGTCGATCTTGGCGCCACCTTACGGTGCCTTACCCCGGGGGGCGGCAGCAGGATCTACGGTTTACATCCCGCGCACCATAGGCGCGATTATGTTAATGAATATTCTTCAATTTCTTGACGGCCGGAGCAACCTCGTCTTACGGTGACGACGAGCGGGGGGACGTCGACCACGCGAGTTTCAGACTCAACGCGACGGTGGGCTAGCGCAAGCTCCATCGCCAGCGTCGTCTCTTTGCTTGCCAAAGTGCATAGGGTTCAACCCATTTGGAACAAAAATGACAGCGCGGAACACAGATGACAGCGCGGGACCGTGACGCTGGCTGATAGCGAGCCATCCACGGTCGCCACCCACACCCCCGGTGGGGTGAAGGTCATCGAGAACTGGACTGTCGGTTATGTGAAGCGACATCCGCTCGCTTCCCTCACGACCGTCGGTGACCAGTTCGTTCTCGGGGTAAGAACCCTCCAGTACTTGATTCTTGACCTGGTCACCGGCCGCTTCCCGTTCAAGGAGTTCATCCGTCAGGGCGCCTTCATGGCCGGGACGGCCGTGGTGCCCACGGTGCTGGTGGCACTGCCGGTCGGGGTGACGTTGTCGATTCAGTTCGCCCTGCTTGCCGGGCAGGTCGGCGCCACCTCGCTGGCGGGTGCGGCCAGCGGGCTGGCTGTGATCCGACAGGCCGCGTCGCTGGTGGCGGCCATCCTGATGGCGGCCGCCGTCGGCTCGGCCATCACCGCCGACCTGGGCTCGCGCACCATGCGTGAAGAAATCGACGCCATGGAGGTGATGGGGGTCTCGGTGATCCGCCGCCTCGTCGTCCCCCGCTTCGCCGCGGCGATCATGATCGGCGTCGCCCTCACCGGAGTGGTGTGCTTCGTCGGGTTCCTGGCGAGCTACCTGTTCAACGTGTATTTCCAGAACGGCGCCCCCGGCAGCTTCGTGGCGACCTTCGCGTCGTTCACCACACCGGGCGACATGGTGCTGGCCCTGCTGAAGGCCGTGGTGTTCGGCGCGATCGTCGCGGTGGTGTCCAGTCAGAAGGGCCTGTCCACTCAAGGCGGCCCGACCGGCGTGGCCAACTCGGTCAATGCCGCTGTCGTCGAATCGATCCTGATCCTGATGATCGTCAACGTCGTCATCAGCCAGCTGTACAACATGCTGTTCCCGAGAGTGGGGCTGTGAGGTGACCGCGTCGACCTACAGCCCGTTCCGGGTCCCGTGGGCCCGGTTCATCAGAGCGTTGTCATCGCCGATCCTTCGGCTGGGCCACATGCTGGTGTTCTTCATCCGCGCGGTCGCTGCCGTGCCGATTGTGTTGCGCCACTACCGCACTGAATTCGCCCGCCTGCTCTCCGACATCGCCTGGGGTAACGGCTCGCTCGTGGTCGGCGGCGGCACCGCGGGCGTCGCGCTGGTCCTCGGCGTGACGGTCGGCGCGATCGTTGGCATCGAGGGCTACAACTTCTTGAACCTGCTCGGCCTGGGCCCGGCCACCGGGATCATCTCGTCGTTGGTGAACACCCGGGAGTTGGCACCGATCGCGGCCTCGCTGGCGTTCGCAACGCAGGGCGGCTGCCGGTTCACCGCTCAACTGGGCTCCATGCGGATCGCCGAGGAGATCGACGCACTCGACTCGCTGGCGATCCGGCCCATCCCCTATCTGGTCACCACCCGGCTGATGGCCTCGGTCGTCGCCGTGATCCCGCTCTACGTCCTGTGTTTGGCGGTGAGCTACCTGACCACCCAGATCGTGGTCGAGGTGATCAGCGGCGGCTCGAACGGGGCGTATCTGCACTACTTCACGCTGATGCTGTCCGGCACCGACGTCCTGTACTCGCTGCTGAAGGCGGTCGTCTTCGTCTGGATCGCCTCGACGATCCAGTGCTACTACGGCTTCTACGCCAGCGGCGGCCCCGAGGGCGTCGGTATCGCCGCCGGGCACGCCATGCGCGCCGCGATCACGGTGACGATCGTGGTGAACATGCTGATGACGATGGCGCTGTGGAGCGTCGACGCCGGCGCGAGATTCGGCGGATAGATGGCGAATTCGTTTGACTTGGACGGGCGCGGCCCCACGGACCGGCAGCTGCTCGTCAGTGGGCTGGCCGTGGTGCTGGTGGCGGCCCTGATCACCGCGGTGCTGCTGGCCAAGTCAAACGGCAAGCTCGCCAACTATGTCCGGGTGGTCGCCGACCTGCTGAACGTCGGTGACGGATTGCCGCAGAAGTCCGATGTGAAGTACCACGGCGTGCTGGTCGGCGCGGTCGACAAGGTGATCCCCGCCGCCAACGGCCACCCCAACTACGTGCACATCGACCTCAACCCCAAATACGCCGGCTCCATCCCGGCTTCGGTGACCGCGCGGGTCGTTCCCTCGAACGTGTTCGCGGTGTCGTCGGTGCAGCTGGTCGCCGCCGGCACCGGGCCGGCCATCCGGGCCGGCGAGCACATCCCTGAGGACACCGCGCTGCCGACGGTGCTGTTCCAGACCACCATCAGCAAGCTGCGTGACGTGCTGGCCGCCACCGGGCGCGGGCGCGAGGACCGCAGCGTGGGAATCCTGGCCGCTGTCAACGCCGCAACCGAGAACCGCCGGGGCAAGCTGCTCACCAGCGGCGCCCAGCTCAACCGCCTGCTCGACCAGCTGAACTCGGTCGTCAGCACCGACCAGGGACCGTCGACGGTGTCCGCGCTGATCGACGCCACGCACGGATTGGCCGCCACCGCACCCGACCTGGTCGACGCCCTGCACCAGGCGGTCGAACCCATGCAGGTGCTGGCCGAAAAGCGTTCGGCCCTGACCACATTGCTCACCGGCGGCGCACACACCGTGGGTACCACGCACACCGCGATCGACAATCACATCGACCAGCTCACCGGTATCACCAACCACCTCACTCCGGTGCTAGGCAGTCTCGCGATGAACGCGGGCAAGTTCGTGCCGGTGTTCACGAAGCTGAACGGGTTGTCCCGCAAGTTCTTCGACCAGGTCTGGATGCCCGAGCTGGACACCGGCAACATGCGCGTCAATCTGTCGCTGACACCGAGCTATTCCTACACTCGTGCCGACTGCCCGCGCTACGGCCCGCTGCTGGGGCCGAGCTGCTACACCGCACCGGAGATCGTGGTGCGGCCGGACCTGCCCGAGATGCTGCTGCCGCAGAACTACCAGCCGCCCAAGGATCTGGCTCCGACGCCGGGCACGGTTGTGGGCCCGAATGGCAACCTCGTCGCGGTCGGGTCGCCGCTGGTCAATCCCAATCCGAACCTGGCCGACCCGAATCCGCCTGTGCCCTATTGGCTCTCGCCCGCACCACGCGTGCCGGGCACCGCCGATCCCGCCGACGCACCACCGCCCCCGGCACCCCCGCCGCCGCTGCCTGCCGAAGCGCCGGGAGGCTCCTGATGAAGTTTCGCGCCCCACTGATCGGGCTGTCGCTGTTCATGGTCGTGGCGATGACGCTGACCTGGCTGGTGTACGTCACGCTGCGCCGTGACGTGGCCGGCCCCACGACTCCGTACGCCGCGATGTTCACCGACGTCTACGGATTGCGGGAAGGTGACGACGTCCGGATGGCGGGCGTGCGCGTCGGCCGGGTCGAAAAGATCGAGCTGAGCGGCAAATTGGCCAAGGTGTCGTTCGTCGTCCAGAACGACCAACACCTGTTCGGCAACACCGTCGCGTCGGTGACCTACCAGAACATCGTCGGCCAGCGCTACGTGGGACTGTCCCTCGGCAAGACCGGTGACCCGGGTCCACTGGCCCCGCACACCACTATCCCGCTCGAGCGCACCGACCCGTCCTTCGATGTCGGGACGCTGCTCAACGGCTATGAACCGCTGTTTTCCGTCCTCAACCCGCGCGACGCCGACAACCTGACCAAGGGCGTGATCCAGTCGTTGCAGGGTGACAACGCCTCGATCGTGGACCTGGTCAGCCAAACCTCCACCCTCACCGACACATTCGCCGGGCGCGACCAGACGCTGGGCAACGTCATCACCCAGCTGAACACGGTGATGGGCAACCTTGCCGCACAGAACAACAACCTCGACCAGGTGATCTCCCAGACCAGCAAGACGGTGTCCGATTTCAACGGGCGCCGCCCCGAGCTGGTGGAATCGACCGGCACGCTGGCGCGGGTGATTCGCCAGCTGTCAACCATCTCCGACACGGTCAACCCGCAGCTCAACGAAATGGTCACCCGCCAGCCCGGTTTCACCGGACACCTGGTGGACATCGAGCCACAGCTGGCGTTCACCGGTGACAACCTGCCGCTGATGCTCAAGGGGCTGGCCCGGATCACCAACGAAGGTGCCTTCGCCAACGCGTACGCCTGCGACCTGAACGCCACCGGCTTCTTCCCCGGCCTCAACGATGTGGTGCCGATCATCGTCGACCACGCGACACCGGGGAACAAGGCGATGTACACGCCGCGATGCAGAAACATGGCGAATGGCTAGGGGCCGGCTGGAAAGCTACAACAAGACCTGGCTCGGTCTGATCGCCGTCACCGTGGTCGGTGTCATCGTCGGGGCGATGCTGATTGCCAACGCGGCCAACGTCGGTCACCGGCACTACACCGCGAAGTTCCTCCAGGCCGCCGCCCTGCAGACGGGCAATCCGATCACCATCGGCGGCATCCAGGTCGGCAAGGTCACCAGCATGAGGCTGGCCGGCGACTACGTCGAGGCCGGGCTCGAGGTGCGTAACGACGTCGCGCTCGGCAAGAACTCGCGGGCGGTCATCAAGGTCGCCACCATCCTGGGCTCCCGCTATCTGGCGCTGGAGCCCGAAGACGGTGGGACGTTGCCCGACAACACGTTCGACCTGGCGCACACCGAGGTGCCCTACGACCTGCAAGAGGCTCTGGCCGATGTGACGACCACCTACGAGCAGGTCGACACCGACGCGTTCGCGAAGTCGCTGGGGATCCTCGGCACGCAGATGCAGGGCCTGCCGGCCGTGGTGCCGCAGGCCATGCGGAACATCCAGACCTTGTCGACCGTCATCGCCGATCGGCGAGATCAGCTGGGTGCCTTGCTGAAGAGCACGGACATGGTCAGCAGCACCCTGGAACGTCAGCACGCCAACATCGCCGCGATGATCACTCAGGGGCAGGAGCTCATCGGCCGGTTCGTCGAGCGCAGCGCCACCTTCCACGCGATGATGACGGCCCTGACCAATCTGGTCAACACGTTGAGCACCACCGTGGTGACCAACCGGGGCGAGCTCGACCAGACGATCACGAATCTGCGCCAGCTGTCCGACCTGCTGGCCCAGCATGACGATCTGCTGCGCAGCACCCTGCAGGCCGGCCCCGTTGCACTACGCGGTTTCGCCAACGCGAGTGGTACCGGCAACGCCGTCGACTTCAACACGCCGAACGGCCTGGCCATCGACTCCTGGATGTGCGCCATCAGCGGGCGGGCCAAGCAGTTCGGGTTGATCCAGTACTACCAGGACTGCAAGTGAACGCCCGGGCCAGACTGCTGGCTCTTCTGACCGTGATCGTGGTGGTCGTGGCGTCGGTGGTCACCGTCGCGTGGGCGTACTTCGAATCGACCACCGACCACATCACGTTGACCGCCCAATTCGACAGCGCCGCTGGGCTTTATGTCGACAACACGGTCGCGGTGCTGGGCATGCCGGTCGGCAAGGTCACCGCGATCACGCCCAAAAGCGGCTACGTCGAGGTGCAGTTCACCGTCGACCGCGACGTGACGATTCCGGCCGACGCTCAGGCGGTGACGATATCGACGTCGATCCTCACCGACCGGCAGATCGAGCTCACCCCGCCCTACCGGGGCGGCCCGGCACTCAAGGACCACGACACTATCGGGCTGCCCCGGACCAAGACGCCCGTCGAGTTCGCCCGGGTGCTCGGGGTGCTGGACAAGATCTCGGTCTCGCTCAAGGGTGACGGCAACGGCAACGGTCCGGTGGCCGACGTCGTCAACTCAGGTGCGGCGATCGCCGACGGCAACGGCGAGAAGATCAAGAGCGCACTCGGGCAGCTGTCGAATGCGTTGCGCCTGTCCGCCGACGGCGGTGCGCAGACCCGAGACCAGCTGACCACGATCGTGCGTAACCTCAGTTCACTGTTACAGGCCGCCGCCGACAACGACGCGAAGCTGCGCGACTTCGGTACGACCGTGCGTCAGTTGAGCCAGATCGTCAACGACGAGGACTTCGGCAGCGGCACCACCGGTAAGACGATGAACACCCTGCTGGCGCAGGTCGGTGATTTCCTGGAGAAGAACCGCGACAACATCAAAGCCGTTGTCAACAACGGTAGTACGACGGCCAACACGCTCGTCGAACGTCAGCGCGATCTCGCGGACTTGCTCGATGTCGCCCCGTTGACCTTGGACAACATGTACAACGTCGTCGACCAGAACAACGGCGCGGCGCGGGCCCGGGTGCTCACCGATCGGGTGTTGTTCGACAACCAGGCCACCAAGGAGATCTGCAACATGATGGGCTTGCGCCAGTTGGGGTGCAGCACAGGCACATTGCAGGACTTCGGACCGGACTTCGGGTTGACGTACGTCCTCGACGGTATGGCTGCGATGGGGCAGAAATGAAGCGCTTGGTAGCGGTTCTTGTGGTCGCCGTCGGTGCCACGGCGTGCTCGTCGAACGGGTTGTCCAGCCTGCCGTTGCCGGCGCCGACCGTCGGCAGTGGCGGGTACCGGCTGACCGCAGTGTTCTCCAACGCGCTGAATCTGCCCGCCAGCGCGAAGGTGAAGCTCGCCGGCGCCGACGTCGGCCAGATGGAGACGATGGTGGCGCGTAACTACACTGCGGTCACCATGATTCGGGTCATGGACGGGGTCCGGCTGCCACAGGGCACCACCGTCGAACTCCGGTCGGCCACCCCGCTGGGCGATGTGTTCATCGCGCTGAAACCACCGGCAGACGCCTCCGCAACCGCGCCGCTGTTGAAGGACGGTGACACCATCGGCCTGGATTCCACGACGGCAGCGGCCACGGTGGAGTCGGTGCTCAGTTCGGCGGCGGTCATGGTCAACGGCGGTGCCGTGCGCAATCTCACCAACGTCATCAACGGCATGGGCAAGGCGACCGGCGACCAGGGTCAGGCGTTCGGGGACATCATCGCCAAGACCAACGACACGCTGTCCACGCTGACGTCGCGCTCGGACCAGATCTCCCAGGCGCTCACCGAGACATCGCAATTGGCCAAGAATCTCGACGCCAAGAACCAGGCGCTGTCCGAGGTGATGGCCGCGGCGGGTCCGGCCACCGACACGCTGGCCGCCAATGCCGACACCGTCGCCGAAGTCGTCCAGCAGGCCGGTGACACCAGCAAGCAGTTGGAGAAGTTCCCGTCGATCGCGGGCACCGACACCAGCGGGCGCAGTGTGATCGGCGATGCCAACACCATCGCGCGGTCGTGGAATGACCTGGTCTTGGCTCCGGACGCGAATCTGGCCGCCTTGAACCGGCTGATGCCGCCGATCATCAAAGCGACGACCAGCAATGCGTTTTCGGTGCGGGCCAGCATCGACCGGTTGGTGCTCGGATCGATGCCCGACGCCGGCTTCCTCGGCGATCCCGGATTCCACGGGCCCAAGCGCTACGACTGGGCCCAGATGGCCGGCACGTTCAAGTACACGCTGTGGCGGCTACAGCAGCGTGTCGTCGGGCAGGGACCCGGCGTGCCGCAGGTGCCGGTGCTGCCCAGTCCCACCGACCCCGGCCAGCTGATCGTCGCGCCGCCTGCCGGCCCGCCTCCTGGGCCGCCTGCGTCGGAGCCGCCGCCATGATCGACAAGACGGCCGATCAGCTGGTGCGCGTGGTCGGGTTCGGGCATCGGCACCGATTGTGGTTGTCGACAGCGGGTTTGGTGATGACGCTGGTGATCGCGACGGCCTATGTGATGGTCGGTGCGTTGCGGGTGACGCCGTTCGACTCGGCGTACCGGGTGACCATTCAGCTGCCGGAATCCGGTGGGCTGCTGCCCAGTCAGGACGTCACACTGCGCGGGGTGCCGATCGGGCGGGTGCAATCGCTGGCGATCACGCCCGACGGAGTGGCCGCGGTGGCCACTGTGCGTTCGGATGTGCGGATCCCGACGGCGAGTCCGGTGCGGGTGTCGGGGCTGTCGCCGGCCGGTGAGCAGTACATCGAATTCGTGCCGGACTCCGATGCCGGGCCGTATCTGCAGGACGGCAGCGTCGTCGCGCAGAACAAGACCTCGGTGCCGGTCAGCCTCGCGCAGCTCCTGGCCAACGCCGACGGGATGTTGAGGCAGGTCGATCCGGCCAAGCTGGAGCTGATCAAGAAAGAGCTCAGCCTGACCAATCAGGGCCCGCAGAAGCTGGCCGACATCATCGACGGCGGAACGTTCCTGCTGTCCACGCTGGATTCGGTGCTGCCGCAGACCACAAGCATTCTGCGGACCAGCCGGATTGTGCTGACGACGGCGGCCGACAAGAACCCGGGCATCAAGGTGGCCACCGGAAACCTCGGCCGCACGTTCACCGGGGTGGACAAGATGCTCGACGGATATCGCCGGTTCACCGATCAGACGCCGCAAACCCTTTCCGCCACCGACAATCTGTTCACGGACAACTCCGACACGATGGTGGGGCTGCTGACCAGCATGGCCACCGCGTCGCAACTGTTGTATGTGCGGGTGCCGGCGCTCAACGCGCTGTTCCCGGACTACCGCGGATCGCTGCTCGATGCGTGGAGCACCGTGATGCACGACAACGGCCTGTGGGCGACGGCCGACATCTACCCGCGCTACGCGTGTGACTACGGGACACCGCGACGGCCACCGTCGTCGGCCGACTACCCCGAGCCGTACCTGTACACCTACTGCCGCGACGACGATCCCGCCGTGCTGATCCGCGGCGCCAAGAACGCACCGCGACCGGCCGGCGACGACACCGCCGGTCCCCCGCCGGGCGCCGACCTGGGCCAGACCACTGACCCGACGCCCAAGGGTCGCTACACCATTCCGACCCCCTATGGCGGCCCCGTGCTGCCGATCGAACCGCCGAGCTGAAGGAGATAGCGGTGACCGTTACCAGCGAGACCGAAGTTGACACCGACGTTGAGACTGTCGATGCGCCCGAACCTGAGGCGGTTGACGAAGCCGTCGCGGACGAACCGGCCCCCCGACGATGGCCGCGCCTGGTCCGTCGTGGCCTGGTGTGGGCGTTGATTGTTGGGCTGCTCGGGGCATCCGGGGTCCTGGGCTGGCAGGTGTGGCAGGAGCGGGAGATCGCTGCGGCCTCGCGTGAGGCTCAACACTCCGCCGTGCACTACGCCCAGGTGTTGACGAGCATCGACTCCAACAACGTGGACCAGAACTTCGCGGAGGTGCTCAACGGCGCGACCGGCGAATTCAAGGACATGTACTCGCAATCCAGCGCCCAGCTGCGCCAGTTGCTGGTGGACAACAAGGCCACCGCGCGCGGCGTGGTGATCGATTCGGCGGTGAAGTCGGCGTCGAAGAATCAGGTCGTCGTGCTCATGTTCGTCGACCAGACGGTGGCCAACAAGGCCGCGCCGGATCCTCGCATCGACCGCAGCCGGGTCAAGATGACCATGGACAAGGTCGACGGGGTGTGGCGGGCAAGCAAAGTCGAACTTCCCTGATTCGTATGCGATTCCGACTGTTTGGGGCGCTCGCGGTGGCATCACTGATCGCCGCGCCGGTGGCCGATGCATCGGCTCCGGACTTCTGCACAGGCCTCGGAGCCGACTGGGACGGCCAGTACTGCCACACCGCGGTGCCCTCGGAACGCAAGGCGGTCCGCGACATCAGGGTGGCCGTGCCGGGGGATCTGATCGACAACCCGGTGACGGGCCCGACCATCCGGGACTATCTGACGCAGTTGGTCAACAACTGGCGCAGCGTCGGCGTGCACATGGTGGCCGACAGCTTCGGCGAGGAGAACTTCCAGCTCCTTCAGCGTGGCGACGTGCTGAGCGTGGTGTTCCACGAGGACTACCACGCCGATGGACCCAAGCCCAACAACGCTTTTCGCACCTTCACCTGGGATATGGCCCGCGGGGTCCGACTGGGGCTGGCCGATGTGCTGAAGCCTGGGGTGGACTTCGGCGCGATCGCGTCCTTGGGTCAGCCCTTCATCGAGGATGCGCTGAATCAGGCGCCGCCCGCGCATCAGCCGGGGACCTATCCGTTCATCGTGGATCGGTGGGGTCCCGACAAGGTGTACTCCGGCGGCTACAAGGCCTGGGCGCTGTCTGGCGACGAGCTGATCCTGTACATGCCGGACTACCCGGTCGGCCACGATACGCCGATCAACTACACGCCCGGCGTCATGCAGTGGTCCATGGACGGCGGCACTGTGCAGGCGCATATTCCGTTGGCCGCATTGAGTTCGGTGCTACGCCCGCAATTCGGCGGGGCGTGATCTGGGTGGAGTCCGTCTCAGATGGTGAACCCGCCGTTCGGCGGCGGCCCAAAGACCGCAAGGCGCAGATCGCCCGCGCGTCGGCCGACGCGTTCGGGTCGCAGGGGTACCACGCGGTCAGCATGGAAGACATCGCCGCGCGGGTGGGCATCACGCCGGCTGCGCTGTATCGGCACTCCCCCAGCAAGTACGACTTGTTCCGCGACGCCGTGCTGGGCCTGGGTCAGCTGCTGGTCGACGCCACCGATTTCGCCGACGACCGCTCCGACGACGACCCGGCAGTGACGTTGCGGGCGTTGACTTCTGCGTTGGTCGACACCACGATCGCCTGCCGCACGGCGGGGGGACTGTACCGGTGGGAAGCGCGCTACCTGCGCGACCCCGATCGCGCCGTCCTGGTCGATCAGCTCAAGGTGGTGAACCGCCGGCTGCAGGTTCCGCTGGCGCAGCTGCGGCCCAAGCTGACATCGTCTCAGTTGCGGACGCTGTTGACGGCCACCCTCAGCGTGATCGGCAGCATCACCGACCATTCTAATCCCCTTGCGGCAGGCGAGATTCGCGCGTGCCTGACGACGATGGCGGCTGATCTGCTGGCTGCCGATCTGCCCACCGGTCGGCGCCGCACCGGCCTGCCGCGGGAGGCCGTCAGCGTCGGCGCCGAGGCAGGGATGTACGAGCATGTGCTCTACGAGGCGGTGCGGTTGTTCTACGAGCACGGGTACCGCAACACGAGCATGGAGGACATCGCCTCTGCGGTCGGCATCCAGGCGTCCGGGCTGTACCGGTCGTTCCCGGGCAAGGCCGACATCCTCGCGCTGGCGTATCGACGGGCGGCCGATCAGCATTCCAGTGACACTGCCGATGCACTGTCCCGCACCACCGATCCTGAAGCGGCACTGGATGAATTGATCGATGACTACCTCGGCCGGGTGATGGAGTCGCCGGATCTGCCCTACGTGTATTACACCGAACGGCAGAACGTTCCGGAGGCGGATCTGCGGGTGCTGGAGACCATCGAGCATTCGACGTTGGATGCGTGGGCACGCCTGGTGACGGCAGCGCGGCCCGAGGTGAAGATCGGCGCCGCCCGGTATTCGGTCGCCGCCGCATTCTCGTTGACGGTGGACTTCGGCCGGATCTTCAGTCGTGATGCCGGCACCGACTCGGTGGCGACGATCCGGCGGCTGATGGAGGTCACGCTGCTGGGCCGGCCGGTGAAGCGTCGGCGGTAGGCGTTTCGCCGAACGTGGCGGTTGTCGTCGATTTCTCGCCACGTCGTCGACGACACCCCACACTCTCGATGCACCTGTGGATGGTGTATTCGTGTGACAGGCGAGTCGCGCAAGGTAGGGGCGTGCACGACGGGCCGTTCGTTGGGACGACGGCGATCGCGAGCGGACTGGTCACCGACTACCAGCTGCGCACCCGCTATCGCGCCGTGTACCGCAACGTCTACCTGGCCAATGAGTTGTCGTTGACCGCATCACGACGAGCACAGGCGGCGTGGTTGTTCGCCGGCCCCGACGTCGTTCTGGCCGGGATATCGGCGGATGCGGTTCACGGCACCAAGTGGTTGGACGGCACCGCGCCAGCGGAAATCATTCGCACCGATCGCCATGGACCGCCGGGCATTCTCGCGCGGTCGTACACGATCGCGGATGACCAGGTGTGCACGCGGCGGGGTATCCGAGTCACCACTGCAGCGCGCACCGCGTTCGATATCGGACGCAGTCTTCCCCGGGACAAAGCCGTCCCACTGCTCGACGCGCTGATGAACGCCACCCGCCTCAAGCCCGACTCCGTCTTGGCCATCGCCGACGCGAGTCCCGGCGTGCGAGGAGTCCGTCGGCTGAGGGCTGCTATGAAACTGGCTGATGGCGGTGCCGAATCACCGCGCGAGACGCAGGTCCGTCTGGTATTGATCGGCGCGGGCCTGCCGGCGCCAGAGACGCAGATCGAGTTCTTCGACGACTACGGCGATGTCGTGATCCGCGTCGACATGGGCTGGCGGAGATGGAAAGTCGCAGTCGAATACGACGGCGTACAGCATTGGGCCGACGGCAGGCAGCGGTCCTGGGATATCGATCGCATCGCGATTCTGGAGGCTCTGGGCTGGGTGGTGGTTCGGGTCAGCGCCGACATGCTGAGACGGACTGACGTGATCATTGCGCGCGTCACGGCGAAGTTGCGCGCTGCTGGCTGTCCCCTCTGACGCCGAGCGTGGGAGATATCGGTGGTGAATGGCCGATCCGTCAACGACCAGCCGCACGCTCGCCGCTCGTTCATGGGGGCACGGCGGTTTGGCAGTGAAAACCGAGACCGACATCGCGCGTTGTCATATCGTCGTCAGCAACGTAGAGACACCGTGACGGAATATTGGTGATAGATGACGGTACAAACGCAGCGCCGCGCCAGCCAACGGAAGCGGACAGCGTCCCGTTGCGCCCTGGCCACGCTCGCGGTGGGCATCGGGCTGGGCATCGGAACCATCAGCGGACAACCTGCGGCCTGGGCCGATACCGGCCACGCTGAGTCGTCGTCGGCGGCGGCGTCGTCAAGTCAGTCGCACGCGAGCGGCCCCAGGAAGGCGGCCGACGGCCGCGACATTCATCGTGGCAGCGGCCTGGCGACGGCCCGCCGCTCGACGATCCGTCCGGATTCGACTGCCTCGCAGCGCAACTCGACGAGGCCAGCTAGTGCGTCCGCGGTCACCATTCCGATCGGCGCGCCCACACCGGATGCGGAAGCGTCGGCCACGTCCACCCGTGCCGTGGCGACCACGGCGAGGAAGACCACGACCAGCGCTGCGCTCGCCGTGACGGTCACCGAGCCGACGACCCCGGTTCCCCCGGCACCGCTGTCCCCGATCGCCAAGCTGATCGCACTGCCCGGCCACATCGTCAACACCATGCTGCAGGCGCTCGACATGACCACCGCCGTCAGCGGCCCGCAAAGCCCGCTGGACTTCAACCCGATCGACGACCTGTTTTTCGCGGTGTTCCGCAGGATCGAACATGCGGTGGGGCTCGACGCGACCCCGACCACGCAACCGATCCCGCCCACGATGACCTACACCGGCCCGACGACCGCACTGACGCCGACCGTCGCCCAATTCCTGAACGCCGCCGCGGCGGAATACGTGCTGGGCGGTGTCCCGGGCGGGTTACGGCCGTTCACCGTCAACGGGGTACCGGTGACCTCCACCAACATCCTGTCGGGCGAGCGAGCGCAGGTGTGGGTGACCCCGCAGAATCAGATCATCATTGCCTATCAGGGCACCACCGGCGGGACGAACCTGTTGTTCAACCCGCTGATCGCCATCTCGCAGATCATCACCGATCTGCAAATCATCTACACCGACACCACTCCGCAGGCGTTCACCGATGCGCTGGCCTTCGAACAGCGAGTGCAGGACGCCGCCGCGCTTCAGGGCTACAGCACTTCCGACATCTTCGTCACCGGCCACTCATTGGGCGGCTGGGAGGCCGAATACGTTGCGCAGCAGACCGGTCTCGGCGGCATCGGATTCGAGAGTCCCGGCATCAACACGATCGTGGCGGGCAACGGCGCCGACTCCGGGTTCGTCAACATCGAGACGTACGGCGATCCCGCGGCGTACTTCTCCACTGATCTGCCCGGTTTGCAGCCGTTCATGCCCAGCTATGTGCCCGCCGGTGGCAGCAAGCCGCACTACGGCTCGATTGTGATGATCGGTGACCCGAATGCGGTTGCGCCGCTGTTCAATGCGTCGGCGCTATATGGCTACGGCCCGATCGGCGATCTGATCTTCATGGTCGACACGCTGGGTAACTTCTTCGAGCATCATCTGCCCGGAATGCAGGCCTACAACCTCGACGTCGACCCGGATCCCACCGTGGTGCCGTGGCTGGGGTTGCCGATGGGTCCCGTAGAGACGGGTTACGGCGCGCTGACCATTTCCCAACTGCTGCAGGCGGCTTCGGACGCCGGGCAGCTGATTGCGCCGTAGCGGGTCGCGGCGTTTCGCCGTGAGCTACCAGACGCGGATGTAGTCGATCAGCATGTTTGCCGGGTAGCTGCCGCCCCGCGGGTCGCCGCCGCCGGAGCCGGCGACCGCGAGGTCGAACACCGGAAACATTTGGTAGCCAGCGTCATTGAACTGCCAGTCCGGAAGGGTGTGCGCCGGAACGTTGTAGTACGGCGCGGCGCCGTCGGTGTAGTCCTTCCAGAACCGCATGCCGGCGTCGTCCCATTGCAGGCGCCAGGTGTGCCAGGCGCTGTCGACGGCGATGCGCTCACTGACATGCTCGCCACCGTTGAGCTTGGCGTGTATGGCAGTTGCAGGACCCCAGTTGCCGTTGCCGTACCACTCCAAGACGTCGACCTCGCCGCCGTTGACGGGGCTCTCGTTGGACAGGTACCAGGCGGGCCAGCAGCCGGCGGTGAGGCAGTCCAGTTTCATGCGCGCTTCCCAGGTGTGGCCGATGCCGCCTTGCCACTTCCCGAAGATCTTGCCGCTGTAGTAGGTGGGGCCGTCCTTCGCGGCGTGGAACACCAGGTTGGAGTTGCCGTCGAGGTAGACGTTGCGGCGGTCGTCGCGGTATTGCCCGACGTTCTCGGGCAGCTCCCAGAAGGTCGGGTCCTCCATGGTTTCGCGGGCCAACGCAGTGGTCCACTTCGACGGGTCGGGGGCCGAGCCGGCGGGGCCGTCGAACTCGTCGTGAAAAATGTAGTTCTGTGCGGCCGGGGCGGCCGGGGCCGGTGTGGTCGGTGTGGCGTTGGCTCCAGGGAGTTTGGTGGCTGCTGCCAGGAGGCCGAGGCCCGCTGTCATGAGCATGTGGCGACGGTCCATGACCCCATACAAGCCGGATCGCGCTGCGGCCCGCAACCTTGGGGTCAGCTGGATGGGCAATGACCTGGTGTTATGCGTGCCGCGGTCGTACGGTGGATCGGTGGCAGAACAGACAGCGGCGATCACGACGGCGCCCCCGCCGGATGCGATCATGCGGGCGGTCAACCCGCTCATGCGGTATCTGTTGCGCACCCCGCTCGCGGGCGGGCTGCGTAAGCAATTCATGGTGCTGAGTTTCAAGGGACGCAAGACGGGCCGGGAGTTCGTGCTGCCGGTGAGTGCGCACCACATCGACGGCGATCTGTACGCGTTGGTCGGTGGGCAGTGGAAGGTGAACTTCCGGGGCGGGGCCGCGGCTCAAGTGCTGCACGACGGGTCCGAGCGGACCATGCGGGGCGAGCTCATCGAAGACCGGGCGCTGACCGCGGATCTGTTCCATCGGTGCGCGGTGGCGTACGGGGTCAAGCGGGCGCAGCGGATGATCGGGTTGCGGTTCCGCGACAACCGGATGCCGACGCTGGCCGAGTTCACCGAGGCGGTCGAGGTGAACAAGCTGGCGGCTATTCGGTTTACGGCGGCTTAGGCTCCCGCGCACACCTGCGAATCGCGGATCGTGGTGCCGTAGACGTTGGCAGTCGCGATGTGTGCGTTCAGCTGACCGGACGGCAACTGGTGCGTCATGTTGTCGCTGATCTGGCTGAGCTGATACCAAAGGTGGAACATCGAATCCCCGTTGTAGACAGGCGAATACTCGCTCTGGTCGGGGTAATTCACGATGAACAGGGTGTGCCCGCGCGGGTCGAGGAACGCCGCGGACTGGTCCAGGTTGGCGATGACGGCGTCGGCCGCCGGCTGCACGCCAGGCGCGGTCCAGACGTCGTGGCGTTGGTCGAGGAAGTGCTGGAACCCGAAGACCTGGCTCATGAGCGTGTCGTATTGGGCATTGAGCCACTGGCAGGATTCGCGCATCGCGGTCACCTGCTCGGGCGTCACGCGGTTCTGCCAGAGGTTGTACGGATAGACCACGGTGTTGGGCTGCCACCCGGAGGCGTACGGGATGAAGGGCGGCAGTGAGGGTGCGTTGTCCGCGTGGGCGATTGGCGTCGCGGTGGCCGCCGCGGTGAGAAGTACTGCCGCGATCTTGGCCCACATGCGCATCGGGCGATTCTCTCGCGTGACAACGCGCGTTGTCTAGGGTTCCGCTAGGGCCGTGAAGGGCACAACGGCCCTAGCCATGTCCGTCACAGGCGATCCATCGTGAGTGATGGAATCGGTCCAGCACTGGTTGGTGATGGACACCGGGCGCGACAAGGCCCGAACACCGTTCACCACCCGGATCGCCGGCGCGGGCCGGCATCTGCCCGTCACGCACCTGAGCACCGACGAGCTGATGTCGACGACCCGGCACCGGACCCATATCGATCTCGAAAAGTTGACGGGTATCCACGAGCGGCGGGTGTCCGTCGGCGACGAAGACTCCTACACGCTGGCGATCTCCGCCGCGCAGGACTGCCTGGCCCACGCGAACCGGTCTGCGCAGTCCATTGATGCCGTAATCAGCTGCAGCATCACCAAGTTTCACAACGGACTGACCCAGTGGCTCGAACCGACCATGAGCGGCGCAGTAGCCGAGGCGATCGGCGCCGGCAACGCAATGACATTCGACGTGTCCAACGCCTGCGCGGGAATGCTGACCGGTGTCACCATCGCCAACAACTGGATCCGCCACGGGAGCATCGAGCGGGTGCTGGTGGTCAGCGGTGAGTACATCTCTCAACTCGGACTCAATGCGGCACAACACATCCGCACCATCATGAGCAACGAACTGGCGTCGCTCACCCTCGGAGACGCCGGCGCGGCGCTGCTGCTGGAGCGGGCCCCGATCGGGTCGGCGGGCATCAGCCTGGCCGGGTTCACCACGGTCGCCGACCACAGCCGGCTCTGCCTCGGCTATCCGAAAGGGGATGCGCCCGCGGCGCGGATGTTCACCGACGCCAGGGCCATCCACCGGGTGGCGATGGCCGACACCCCACTGCTGCTGCACGAGGTGCTGGACACGGCGGGCATCGCGCTGCACGACATCGACCATGTGATCACCCACCAGACCTCAGCCCGCGCGATCCGCAAGGGCATGAAGGAGATGGTCGCCGAGTTCGGCGAAGGACCGCGCCACGACGCCGTCATCACCGTCGACCGCTACGGAAACACCGCGTCGACCACCCACACGGTGGCGCTCATCGAGGAGCTGGACGCCGGCCGGATTCATCCGGGGGAAACGATCGCGCTCATCGCGCTGGCATCGGGCCTGGAGATCGGCATCGTGCTGCTGACGCTGGACGAGGAATTGATAGGGACCTATGGGCACGGTGATTGAGCGGCTCGAAGTGGTCCACGGCGGCTGGCGTGCCCGGCACAGCGGGCTGCGCCTTGCCGTATCGGCGGCCAAGAAATGCCTGCAGGAAGCTCACTGCGATCCCGACGATCTGGACCTGCTGGTCAACGCGGGCATCTATCGCGACCGGAATCTGGGCGAACCGGCGCTGGCGGCGTTGATCCAGGAGGACATCGGCGCCAACAGCGAGGACCCGCACGCCGGCACGCACGGCACCTTCTCCTTCGACGTGGCCAACGGAACCTGCGGGGTGCTGACCGGACTGCAGATCGTGGACGGATTCCTGCGCTCACGCACCATCGAACGCGCGCTGGTGGTGGCCAGCGACGCCGATCCCGGGCACGGGATGAGCGAGCATTTCCCGTTCACCGCCGCCGGCGGCGCGATGTTGTGCCGATGGAGCGACGACGAGTACGGGCTCGGCCAGTTTCACTGGACCAATCACCGCGACGGTGGTGAATCATTCAGTGCCACTGTGGGATTGCACGATTCCCACAATGTTCTGCGGTTCCAGCAATCGGAGTCGATGGACCCGCAGTTCGCGCAGGCCGCCGCCGAAGCCGCGAGCGATTGCTTGCGCGAGTCCGGCCTGTCGCTAGCCGATATCGACGCGATCATCGCGGCGCCCGCGCGGCCGGGCTACCGTGCGGCCCTGGCGGAGCTGCTCGGCGTTCCGGTGGAACGGGTGATCGTTGCCGGCGATGAACGCCTGCACACCGCGGCCCTGGTGGCCGCCTTCGGCAACGGGCTTCCTCCGAGTGCGCGCGCGCTGATCGTCGCCGCGGGTGCCGGGGTTACCGCCGGTGCGGCGCTGTATCGCGAACCTGGTTAGGCGTGCGTTAGGCGGGCGGCGGGGTGCCGATCAGGACGGCGGACATGCGGTAGCCGTCCGGGCCAGCCTTCCAAGCGTGGTCGACGCCGTTCATGACGACCATGTCGCCGGCTTCGACTCGATGAACGCCGTCTTCGAGGATGAGGTCGACGCTGCCGCTGAGCACGGTCTCGAAGTCGATGGTGTCGGTGTGATGCATCGGAGTCTCGGTGTTCGGGCCTTGCTCGACGACCATCCAGCGGACGTGACCGGGCTCGAGGAACTGATCGATGAGGTCGGCGTTGCCCTGGGGGCGCGCGGGCGGCGGGCTCTGGGTCGTGGCGTACGGCAGAGCGATGGCGAAACCGGGTGCGACTGAATTGATTTCGACCTCGTCGTTGCTGACGACGCAGGACTTGCCATCAGCGTCGACTCCGGTGATGAACAGTC
>FLQS01000036.1 GCA_900078375.1 uncultured Mycobacterium sp.
TCGATCCCCGGGGTCGGGTTACGCCCGTACTCGACGGCATCGAGCATCGTCATCAGCAGTTGCACTGCGGCGTCATCATCGCGGGTGCGGTCGGAGATGTCGCTGTTGCCGACACGTTCGGCGACCCATCGGACGACGCTGGCCGCTGCGGCCACGGTCAACTCGTGGGGCACTCCGCGGCGGCTGATCAGGCTGCTGGCGGCACAGTCGGCTTGGTAGGCCACATTCAGCTGCACCTCCGCTTCGAGTTGTTTGTCGACTGCGGCCCAACGCTTCGCCGTGTCCAGCACGTCTAGCGCGATGGCGCGTCCCAGGCGCGGTGTGATCGGCTCTTTCGGGTGGTAACTACCCAGCATGTTGCTCTCCTTCGGGTTGGGTGGCGATGCCCGTTGCGCCGTCCGGTTGTACGGGTCGGGGTAGGTCCCAGCGCATCGACCGCCCACCGGGGCGGGTCACACCGAGCACGCCTGCGGCCAGGCGCACCGACCGGCGCTGCAGCCCAGCCGCTTCGGCGGCGGCGAGGACATCTTTCGGGCCGGTCGGGCCGTGCTCGGACAGATACTTCGCCAGCCAGGCTTGGGTCTGGCTAGCTATGCGCGGGCGGGTAGCCCGTTCGGCCAGGGTTATCGGGCTCGCACCGGGGCGCTCGACCACTCGGCCAGCGACCACACCTGTCGGGCGCTGTCGGGGCGACAAGCCGTCGAACCATGCGGTGCAGGCATCCAGTGCGGGGCAAGCGTTACAGGCGGCGACGGCGCGACGTAGCCGGTCTTCTCGCGCCTCGGGCGGCTCACCGTCGCAGTCGTGATCGACGTCGAAGTCGGTACTGCCCCGGCAGCCTGCGTCGATCAACTTCGGCGCTGTAGCGATAGCGGTGAGCCAGCTGGCCATCAGGTCGCTCGCGCTTCGCGTATGCCAGATGCGGGCCATTCGTTTGTGGGCGTTCGGGTCGGTCGTCATGTCGGCCACCCATGGGTTGGATCAACCGGGCGGAAATTCCGCCGCCCGGTGAGATTCGAGCTCGTAGGGCAGTCCGGGCGGTGGCGGCAGTTTTCTACTAGCCGCCGCCCGGTCGCCCGGTCGTAGATTTCGACCGGGCGGAAACGGCTTCGCCCGGTCCCGCCCGGTTGTTGGAAAGTGCCGATCATGAGCCCGCCTTCCAGGTCAACTGGTGCGCCTTCTTCGGGCCGACGCTCGCCAGATATGGGCGGCCTTCCGGCGCAGCAACTGCCTCCTCAAACATCGCTTCGAACACCTGACGCGCCGGATCGCGCTTAGCCTTGCCGCTGCCGACCAAGTGCTCGACAGCCTCGTTGCGACACACACTGTGGGGCGCGCTGTTCTCGATGTAGGCCTCGATCAGGGGCCGGATGTGCGCCGAGTGCGCCTCCTCGGCGGTGGGCTTTTTGACGTACCGCAGACGCCGGGACGCCGACTCGTACTCCAGCAACCCCTCCGGCACGAAGACATCGCGCCCGTACGCGGAGTAATACCGCGGACCACCGTCGCCTTCATCGAGCGGGGTGAACTCGTCGACGTTTTGCTTCTGGCTGTCCTTGCGGATCTTCCAGTTGACGTCGGCCCAGTCGATGAGGCGACTGTCGCCGCGAGCGCGAATGCTGGTATGACCCATGTGGTGCACGACGATCGTCTCGTCGGCACCGGCCTCGACCTTCAACGCATCCCACGCCTGCAGGAATCGGCCGGCCTCCTTGTCCTCGCTCAGGCCTAGGGCATCGAGCACCGGGCGCAGCGGATCACCGATGAGAACCTCTGCGCCAGAGAGCCGTTCAGCCCAGCGGGCGCGGGTGGCGTCTTCAAGGATGCGGAAGGTTGAAAGCCTGCCTTTCATTGGAATCACATCCACCTGATCGGTGTGCTCGATACCCTGCTCGCGCAGCCAGCGGCGCAGCATGCGTACGTCCAACTCGTTGTCCAGCAACACGATCCGCCCGGTTACCGGCTTTACCTTGTACTTGCCCAGGAATAGCTCATCGTCCACCAGGGACCGGATCAAGTTGGCGATCAGTGTGGTCTTGCCTGCCTTATTCTGCGCAGCCACAAGCACATTCCCACCGGTTGGAAGGTTTCCGTCAATGCGGAACTTAGCCGGTTCATCGGGCGTCTCGAGGAACTCGGTCAGGCCATATCCAGGGGGCAGTACGAGATCCTCGGCCCGCTGCTGTTGTAGACGCTGCGCGGCGGCATCGCGGACAATCATCCGCTCCATGTGGTCGGTAACCGCAGACTCGAGATATGGCGGGATGGCGCTCACTGCTCATCACCGCCGATCTGGTAAGCGCTCGGGAGATCGTTTTTGTTGTCGGGGATCTCGGTATGCAGATCCTTGGCATCCGCACCACTGAAGGCGCTGCGGATTGTCGCCTCGATCTCCCTGTCGGACAGTCCGGTGGCCGCTGCGGTGTCGCGCAGCGGCCCGACTACCTCGTCGTAGGACAGCAGTCCGTCTCGCACGAATCGGGCAACCTTAAAGCCTGTCCGGTTCAGCTGATCGTTGCGGCTACCTTCGGCGGTATAGGCCAGTATCCGCAGCTCCTTGGAAAGCCCGTGCAGCGCGTAACTGCGGGCGCGGACTGCACCGACGACATTGACAGGTAGCGCCGGTCGACGCGGTTGAGGCTTCGGCGGCAGTAGCCCACCCTTGACCATGCTGGCCAACACCAGCCCGCCCTTGGACATCTTCGCCAGCAGAGGGTTGGGCAGGCCCTCGGGCTCGTCGGGATATACCAGATCGCCGCCCGAGTAGCCAGGATCGTTCCACCACTTGGCATTTCGCGAGGTATGATCGTCTACAGCCGCCGCGGGTTGGTCGCCTGGGTGGTCGTGTATCGCATGGGATACGGCCTGGGTCTGGTCGCCCAGGCCGTTCTCGTCTTCGGCCCCAGCGTTTTCGGTAGGCGGGCTCATGCGGCACCACCGAACGGTGCCATCGCGGCTTCCACTTCGGCCAGCTGAAGTCGGACAACCTTGCCTAGGCGATAGCCACGAAGTCGCCCGTCCGACAGCATGTTTCGGATCGTCATCTTTGTGACGCCGAGCATGTCGGCTGTTTCGGCGATTGTGATGTACTTGGGCAGGGCACCGGGCGCCTTGCGGCGCGCGGTCTCGGTATCGGACATGTTGAGCTCCAAGGAGATAGGTCATCAATTGACCTGGTCTCCGGTGGAGCGCGCCGTTCGATCCGCGCCATCCGTGAACCAGCTTGCGCCGGGAGCGCCCGACGTCGAGCTAATGACAGTCTGGCTGCGCCACCCGTTCGTTTTACGCAGCCCCGGTCACTGGCTAGTGCAGCCAGCGCCCGGTCGAAGCAATACGGAACGCTACCCCATTCAACGGCGACCTAATTCGGACCCATGCCGCTGGATTCGAGTAGCGCGGACAGCGCCGCGGCGATGCGCTTGTCCGCACCCTGGGCGGCGTGTTGGTAACGCAGCGCGGCACCCGGCGTGGAATGCCCCAGGCGACCCATCAGCTCCGCGAGCGTGGCGCCGGTCGCCGCGGCCAGCACCGCGCCGGTATGCCGGAGATCGTGGAACCGAAGGTCTGGTCGGCCCGCGGCTTCGCGCGCCTTGTAGTAGTGGCGTGTGAACGTCGACGGCTGCAGGTGCCCTCCACCGACAGCGGGGAACAAAAGCGCGTCCTTGGTTTCACCGACGTAGTCCTTCAGGTGCGCGGCGACCAAGGGCACCAGATGCGGCGGGATCGCCACGTCGCGCACGCCAGCGTCCGACTTCGGCGGCCCGATCACGAACTCCCCTTCGGAGCGAACTACCCCGCGGCGTATCGCGATGACACCGTCTTCTAGGTCAAGGTCGCGGCGCCGCAGCTCGGTTAATTCGCCGAAACGCATTGCGCACCAGGCAGCCAACAGCACCATGACCTTGTACCGCTCCGGCATGGCGGCGACGATGATCTCCAACTCCTCCAAGGTCGCGGGCTTTGTCTTCGAGGCGCGTTTCGCATTACCCGCGCCGGGGATGACGCATGGGTTGAGCGGCATCTTGCCTTCGGCGACTGCACTGGCCAACACCGTTTTCAGCAGCGCGTAGCTGTGAGCGTTCATCGTGGGCGTCTTCGGATTCAGGTTGTCGTACCACTTCTCGACGTCGTCGCGGGTGATTGAAGCGATCAGCAGGCCGCCAAGCTCCGGCAGAATCCGGTCATCGAGGAGCTCCTGGTAGTGCTCGCGGGTGCGCGGCTTCAGGGGCTGTCCGCGCACCTTGCGCTTGGGCAACCATGCGTCGGCGTACTCGGACAACGTCACCTTCTTCACCGGCTTCACCGCATCGGCGGGCATCCACTTGCCTTTGACGATGTCGGCGCGCTGGATGGCCAGCCACGCGCGGGCCTCGCCCTTGGTGACGAACAACGTCGGCGCGATGTGGCGGCGACCATCCGGCCCGACATATCGAGCGCGGTAGCCGGTGGCGCGCTTGTCGACCGAGCCCCAGGTGCCCTCGGCGCGGTTCTTACGCCCTTCTCCCCGCGGCATGCCATCTCCTTCGGTCAGGTCCCGGGACCTCAACGGGACCTCACGAAGCTAACTCTCTTTGGTTCCTATTGATCGCGACCCATGCCGCGCACCTCGGCATCTGCGCAGCTAGAGAGCAAGAACGCCTGGTGAAGGGCTATTGCCCAGCTATCACCAACGGCTGGTTCAATCCCAGTATCGCGCACCAGTGTTATTGCAGTTCAGCCGGTTCTTTAGCCGGAGATCCCGAGGACCGCGGCCTTCGCCTCACCAGCGACACGTACGACAGTTACGACGCCGGCGACGGTGTCCCGAGCGGCGTCAGCGGAATCGTCTGCGGTACTGCGCGGCCGAATCATCGCGGACGGCGGTTGCGAAATCTAAGCGCTCGTCTCGCAGGTAGCCCGCAACGCCAAGCGCCGTGGCGAGTGCACCGGCCACCCACGCCGTCCAACCGATGTTCTCCCCCGCGAAGCCAGCCACCCAGGGTGACAAGAACAGCGCGAATCCGACGATGCCGAGCGTCAGGAAATCGTGGGTCGGCTCGGAGGCGAGTAGTGACCAGACTGCGACCACGGCGATCATCCCGCCAAGACCGATGGTGACTGCGGTCCCGGCTACATTCGAGCGGAACGCGATACCCAGAAGCACGCTGGCGACGCCCACGCCCAATGCCAGCCGCCCAGTCAAGTAACTCCAGGGGCTTCGCAGCCGTTGGCTGTCCCCCAACTCGTTGATGCCGTACTCGGTCGGCGTCCTGTCATGCGTCCAGCCGATACCGCCGAGGATGACGGCGACGCCCCCAGCCAGCCAGCACGTCCAGGAGGCTCCCGGGTCGTAGTTGTAGGCGTTGCCGACGAACGGAACGATGAACATGGCCAGGCCGACCACGAGCAAGCCCCAATGGTCGGGGGCCCGGTTGTGGGCGAGGACCGACAGCGCCCCGAAAAAGGCGACGAATGCTCCGAACCCGAATGCGAATCCCTGCCCGGCCTGAGTTGAACTGACGACGAACGCCGACACCGCAGCGCAGACGCCAATAGCTACTGCGACCCAGCCGATCCATAGCTTTGAATTCATAAATAACAACCAACACCGTTGCCGCCAGAACATCTAGGGCCTTTGGGCCGCACTTCCGGGGGGACCGACGCCAGCCCCACAGTGGCCAGCGCGCCGGCTGCGATCGCACCCACCACGCCAATCATCTGCGCCACAACCGAATACTTCATGGCAATGATGCCAGACCTAAGTGCGCTCGGCGGTCATGTGCATCTCGACTGTGCCCTGGCACGCGCCGCTCAGGATCTCGGTGTGCATGGTGCCGGACAGGGACCCGTCGGGTTGAGGCGTGTAATGCACGTCGGCTCGGGCCGGACTCCATTGGACGGTTTCGTCGGGCATCATGCAGTCCCATTGGAAATCGCTGGTTTGCGTCCAAGACGACCCATCCCAGGTGAATTGAACGGGTTGCGGAACAGTCGGATTGGTCGGCGCGGGACCGCTTGTGATCGTGGCGGTGCACTTCCCGCTCGCACAGCTCGATTGGAATCCGTAGGTCTCGGTGTGCTGTTGCTCAGGCTGGCCGGCCGCCAGGCTCGTTCCGGATTTTGGACCAACGATGAACGTGATCGCGTACTCGCCGTTCCAGGACGGCGAGTCGGCGGAAGCAGTTGGGGAAAGCGAAAGGGCGATCGCAAGCGACGCAACACCGGTCGTCAGTATCAGGCTGCGAAAATCCCTGTGAGCCACGGCTAAATACTAGAGGCCGCTCACTAAACAAGACCAATAGTCTTAAAAATTGACCTCCACGAGCCCGCCCCGTCGTACGCTGCCAAGCATGACCGCCGCCGTGCAGCTGCCATTTCGCCAGAGTCATCCCCTGCACTCCCCCGACCAACTGCTCGCGCTGCAGGGCGCCGGGCCGATTCACAAGGTCCTCACCGCCGTCGGCGACGAGGCCTGGCTGGTCACCGGCTACACACTGGTGCGCCGGCTGATGGACGACGAACGGCTGGGCCGCACCCACCGCGACCCCGCCAACGCGCCGCGCAGCCGGGCGTCGGCGTTATTCGGCGGTCCGATCGGCGATTTCGACTCCGAACCCACCGACCACGCCCGCATGCGCCAACTGCTGCAGCCGCATTTCGGCCCCCGGCACATGCGCACCCTGCAGCCGACGGTCGAGGGGCTGTGCGCCGGACTGCTCGACGATATGGAAAAGCAGGGATCGCCGGCTGACCTGTTGACGAGCCTGGCTCAGCCGCTGCCCATTCTGGTGATCTGCGATCTGCTCGGTGTGCCCTACGAAGACCGGGATCGCTTCCGGGCCTGGGTCCACGACGCCGCGTTCTCGCCCGACGATGACGTCTCACTGAAGGGCCTGGAAAAGCTCCTCGGTTACGGCATGGAACTGGTGACCGTCAAGCGCGCGAATCCCGGCGACGACGTGATCTCCCGACTGTGCGACGAACCCGACCTCGCTGATTTCGAGATCGCCACGCTGGCAATGCAATTGCTCTTCGCCGGACACGAGACCACGGTGACGCAGATCTGGGTGGGCTCACTGCTGCTGTTGACCAACCCCGAGCAGTGGCAGGCCCTGCTGGCCGACCCCGACTTGATCCCCAAGGCCGTCGAGGAAATCCTGCGCGCCGGTATGACCGGCGGCGTCGGCGTTCCCCGGTACGCGCGCGCCGATATCGACGCCGACGGTGTGACCATCCGGGCCGGCGATCTCGTCCTGCTGGATCCCGGCGCGGCCAATCACGATCCGGAGTTCTTCGCCGACCCCGATCGTGTCGACCTCTCCCGAACCGGTGCGGCCCACGTCGGGTTCGGCTACGGCCTGCACTACTGCGTGGGCGCGGCGCTGGCGCGCCTGGAACTCAAGACCGTCTACTCCCAGCTCATTCCCCGATTCCCGAGTCTGCAGCTGAGCGCTGATCCGGCGACGATGACCGCCGGCTTCCATTCGCTGTCGCACGGCCTGGTCGCACTGCCGGTGACCTGGTAGACCTCGGCTTACTGATTCGTCAATTTTTCTCGCGAAGACGGCTTCCCGCCGTCACTGTTTGTCGTACATTTTTGGCGGAGCTGCGAACATTTCCGACCGGTCGGGGTCCGGTGATCAATCAAGCCGATGCCTGACCGACACAAGCGGGTCTCCAGGGGTGGGCTACGCGACGTGGCCACCCCCTTGGGCCACCGGCCCCCCGCCCCTGGGGACCACTTGACGGATTGCTACAAGCTCACCTCGACACCGCCCGACGCCGACTCGATTGCGCCCGATGTCAGCACATCACCCGGAGACAGGTCAGTGCGGTCAAGCCCGGAGAACAACAACCCGATGTTGTCCCCGGCCACCGCTTCGTCCAACTTCTTGCGGAAGGCTTCGATCGCCTCGACCTGAACCGCGCGCGCACCGTTGATCCGCACCTCGTCGCCGACCCGGATCTCCCCCACCTCGACGCGACCCGTCGCGACAAGACCGCGACCCTTGATGAAGAACACGTCCTGGACCGTCAGACGAAACATGTGCGGCAACGCTACTCGCCCACCGCGCCGCTACCAACCGATTGGCGGCGGCTGGTCCTCAGACCACAGGCAATTACCACTGAGCACAATGGTGAACAGCTTGGGCAACACGTCCAGCTGCAGCGGTTGGCCCGACTGGCCTTCTGAATGCACCAGGGGCGCAAGCACTCCCGCACTCACCACGGCCACCTGATCGGCGCCGCACACCGTGTCCGGGTCAAGCGGGATGGCGGTCCACGGCCCCGAGCGCAGGTTCGGGTTGCGAAAACCCTGACCGTGCAGTGTGATCTCCGGCCCGTAGCTCAGCCACCTGCTGCCGGGATCGAACGGTGTGACCACCGGCGCCCAACGGCCCGGCTGATCCGGCACGGCCTGGCACACCAGAAAGTCCGCACCGCCGGGCAATTGTGTCATTACGTCGGTGAAGTCCTGCGAGCATGGCGCGCCGGCCTGCGGGACGGCCGCGTCGGCATGCGCGGGCGCCGAGAACGCCAGCGCGGCAACCACCACCGCGATCAGCGCTCCGCTCTGCCGCATCGCAGCCCCCTCATCGCTCCAACCTCACTGGCCTCAACACTACGTCAACCCACGTCGTGACCAACGATGTCTGCACCCGGGACCATCGCCCCTATCAGGGGATGCGTCGCCAGGGCTGAATTGAACAGTCGACGCACATCCTTTGACTACGCCTGACCAGGAGTCGTTGTGTCCTTCGTGAAGCTGTTGCTGTCCTTCGCCCCGTGGATCGCGTTCCTGATCATCGCGAGAGACAGCTTGATGCGTGTCGAGATCGGGCTCGTCGCGGCCCTGGTCCTGTCGGTCGTGATGGCCGTCCTCAAACTGCACCGAGGCATCATCATGTGGGTCGGGCTGGTGTTCTTCACCGCGGCCACCGTCGCCGTGATCGGTTTCCATGACATGTGGACCGTCCGCCATCTCGGCGTCCTGGCCAATGGCGCGCTGGCGCTCGGCTCCTGGATCACGCTGGCCATCGGCAGACCGTTCACCCTGGAGTACGCCCGCGCCCACACCGATCCCTCGAAGTGGGACGATCCGCTGTTCATCCGGGTCAATGTCTTGCTGACCTCGGTTTGGGCGTCGGTGTTCACCGTCAACACCGCGATCGCCTGGACGCTGATGAAGCACCTGTTACCCGAATGGGCCTGCCACACAGCCAGTTACGCGACACTCATCGGCGCGGCGGCGTTCACGTCGTGGTATCCCGGCCACATCCGGACCAAGGCGGCCTCGAAAGGCCGCTAGCCGTACAGCTGGTCGATGTTGTCGTGAAAATTCTCCACAACAGCCTTGCGCTTGAGCTTCAGACTCGGCGTCAAATCGCCTGCCTCGACCGTCAATTCGCGGTCGATGATGGCGATGCGCTTGACCTGCTCCCAGCGGTTGAGATGCTTGTTGAGAGTCTCCACATAGCCCTCAATCATCTCCTTGGTCTTCTGATCGCGGGCGACCTCACTGAAAGACTTGCCCTCCAGCCCATTTCGATCGGCCCACTCCCGGATGGCTTCGCCATCCAAGCTGACCAACGCGACGCAGTACGGCTTGCCCTCGCCATAGACGATGATCTCGCTGGCGAACGGGCACAGACCCTTGAACGACGCCGAGATCGCCGACGGCGCCACATACTTGCCCTGCGAGGTCTTGAACATGTCCTTCTTGCGGTCGGTGATCCGCAGGTACCCTTCGGCGTCGAGCTCACCGATGTCGCCGGTGTGGAACCAGCCCTCGGTGGTGATCGCTTCGGCGGTGGCCTCGGGCAGATCGTGATATCCGCTCATCACGCCCGGCCCCTTGAGCAGCACCTCGCCGTCGTCGGCGATCTTGACGTCGGTGTACGGCAACGTCCAACCCACCGTGCCGAACCGGTAGGCCTCCGGGCGATTCAGCGACGACGCCGCCGACGTCTCGGTCAGCCCGTATCCCTCCAGAACGATGGTGCCCACCGCGTCGAACCACTGGGCGACGTCGCGGTCCAGCGCCGCCGAGCCCGAGATGAAGAAGCGCAACCGTCCGCCGAACCTCTGGCGAATGGTGGAGAACACCAGTCGGTCGGCGATCGCGCGTTGCAATGCCAGCCCCGCGCCGATCCGGTGACCGGCCTGGTTGGCGCGGGATACCCGCAGGCCCACGTCGATCGCCCAGTCGAAGAGCGTTTTCTTGAAACCGCCCTCTTCGGCGATCGTCTCGGTGATGCGGCCGTGCACCTTTTCGAAGATGCGCGGCACCGCGCCCATGAACGTCGGCTTGATGATCGCCAGGTTCTCGACGATCTTGTCGACCCGGCCGTCGATGACCGTCGGGAATCCCATCAACAACGGCATGGCCAGCATCACCTTGCCGAACGAGTGCGCCAGCGGCAGCCATAGGTAGTTGAGGTCCTTCTCGGACAGCACATGCAGTGACTGCAGCGCGGCCGCGGTGTAGGTCCACGCCTCGTGGTGGAGCCGCACCCCCTTGGGCTTGCCGGTGGTGCCGGAGGTGTAGATCAGCGTGGCCAGCTGACTGGGCGGGATCGCCTCGATCCGGTCGGTCACCGCGGTGGGATTGTCAGCCAACAGTTGCTTGCCCAGCTGTTCGAGATCCTCGAGAGTGATCACCCAGTCGTCGTCGCTCTTGCCGTCGATGATCACCACCTTCTCGACGGCCGGCAGGCCGGTGCGGTTCGCGACCAGCTTGTCGACCTGGGACTGGTTCTCGGCCACCACAACCCGGCTGCCGGAGTTGGCGACGATGAACGCGGTGTCCTCGGCGTTGGTACTCGGATAAACCGTCGTCGTGGCGGCCCCGGCCGCCAGGATGCCGAAGTCGACGACCACCCACTCGTAGCGAGTCCCCGATGCCAGCGCGACCCGCTCCTCGGGGTTGAGCCCCAGGGCGATCAGCCCGGCCGCGATCAGTTCGACGCGATCACCGACCTGCTGCCAGGTGACGCTGGTCCACCCGTCGTTGTCGGGATAGCGGAACGCTTCGCTAGTGGGCGTGGCCGCGACACGGTCAAGAAACATCCGGGGCACCGACGGCGCCCGGTTGTCGATTTTGCTCACGTCGGGCTGCTCTTGGGATTTACGCAGGCCTGCCATGGCGCCGAGTTTATGGACTTTCGCCGCGACACCGGTAGCAAATCGGGAAGCGGGGCAACCAGCAGCGAACCACCGCCGTCAACCCACGGTTGACCAATCCATATCGTCAACCTACGGTTGACGTATGGAAGAACCGGCCCGCAGCGCCTTCCCCGTTCGCCTCGACGATCTCATCGACGGGATCAAGCGCGTCCACACCGACGCCCTCGAACAACTGGCCGACGCCGTACTGACCGCGGAGGCGCTCGGCGACCTCGCCGATCACCTCATCGGCCACTTCGTCGACCAGGCCCGCCGCTCGGGTGCCTCCTGGACCGACATCGGCAAGAGCATGGGCGTCACCAAACAAGCCGCGCAAAAACGCTTCGTGCCCAAGATGACCAACCTCAACGCGGTCGACCTCGACCCCGCCCAGGGCTTCGCCCGTTTCACCCCGCGGGCCCGCGGGGCGGTCGTCGCCGCCCAGAACGCCGCGCATGCGGCCCGCAATGCAGAGATCACCGCGGGCCATCTGCTGCTGGGTCTGCTCACCGATCCCGCCGCGCTGGCCACTCCCCTGCTGCGCGCCCAGCAGATCACCCAGGACGCTGTGCGCGCCGCCATCACACTGCCGCCGCCGACCGACGACATGCCCGCCCTGATCCCGTTCGACGTCCAGGCCCGCAAGGTGCTGGAGCTGACCTTCCGTGAGGCACTTCGCCTGGGCCACAACTACATTGGCACCGAGCACATTCTGCTGGCGCTGATCGATGCCGAGGATGACGACGGCACCCTGCACCGGCTCGGATTCGACAGGGCCCGGGCCGAGGCCGACATCGCCGAGACCCTCGCCGCGATCACGGCGACCCAGGAGTCCTGAGCCCGTCAAGATTGGGCTTCGGCCTGTCAAAGCCTCGTCAAGAAATCCCACCCCGGGCGGGGGTCGGCGTATCGATTGAGCCATGACGCTTTCCGATATTCTGCCCTCGCTCGGCTATGCCGGCCTCGACCGGCGACTATGGCCGTCGACCACACACACAGACGACCTCGGTCGGGTCTGCATTGGTGGGGTGCCACTGACCGAGGTTGCCGCCGAATTCCGCACCCCCACCTACGTCCTGGACGAAGACGACTTCCGCGGCCGGATCCACCGCTACCAAAGCGCGCTGCCCGGCGTATCGATCGCCTACGCCGGTAAGTCACTACTGACCACCACCGTCGCCGGCTGGATCGACCGGGAAGGCCTCGGGCTCGACGTGTGCTCGGGTGGCGAGCTGGCCACCGCCCTGGCCGCCGGCGTTGACCCGGCCCGGATCATCCTGCACGGCAACGCCAAGACACCCGACGAACTGCGCGACGCCGCTGCCGTCGGGGTCGGCCGGATAGTCGTGGACGCCCCGCTGGAGATCGCCTTCCTGGCCGGTCAGGTACGTGCGCACCAAACGGTGCTACTGCGCGTCATTCCCGGCGTCGACATCGGCGGGCATCCCGCGGTCACCACTGGCGTCGACGACCAGAAATTCGGTTTCACCGTCGCCGACGACCGGGCGCTCGACGCGGTCGGCCGCATCCTGAATCAGCCGTGCCTGTCGCTGGCCGGACTGCACTGCCACATCGGCTCGCAGGTCGCCGACCCCACTCTCTACGGGAAGGCGATCGCCAGGATGATCGCCCTGATGGCCGACATCCGGACTCGATTCGGGGTCACCTTGCCCGAGCTGAACATCGGCGGCGGGCATGCGGTGCCCTACGTGGCAGGCGATCCGGAACTCAACCTCGCCCAGTTTGCCGAGGTCGTCGAGAACAGCCTTGAATCTGCCTGTGCGGCTGCGCGTTTCCCCCGGCCCGCGCTGACGGTCGAACCCGGCAGAGCGATCAGCGCTCGCGCAGGCGTCACCCTCTACCGGGTGGTCGCGGTCAAGTCTCAGCCCGGCGGGCGCACGTTCGTCGCCGTCGACGGTGGCATGAGCGACAACCCCCGGGTAGCCCTCTACGGCGCGAAATACACCGTCACCCTGGCCAACCGGCACACCGCCACGCCCAGTACAACGGTGACGGTCGTCGGCCGGCACTGCGAGGCAGGCGACGTGATCGCCCGTGACGTGCAACTGCCCGCCGACATCCACCCCGGCGACCTGCTGGCCGTGGCCTGTACCGGCGCCTATCACCACAGCATGGCGTCGAGCTACAACATGGTGGGCCGCCCACCGCTGGTCGCGGTCGTCGACGGCCGGTGCCACCAACTCATCCGTCGCGAGACCATCGCCGATCTGTTGGCCCGCGACTGCGATGTGCCATGAACCTGTTCGGCCCCAACACCTTTGACCCGAGCGGGGTGATCAACCCCAGAGTCGGGGCTTCTTCCAAGCCTTTTCGTCGCCGGCTACGTCCGTCCACTGCCCTGTTTCGTACCGGTGCGGCTTTCGCTCGCCTCGTCGCACGACATCGAGCGAGCCGTCATGATGCTTGACGTACGAGTCGCCGAAACGACTGTATTCGTCCGATTCGCCATCGGGCAGCGTCACAGTAACGGTCATGATGGAACTCTCAGCGAATCTTCTCAGGGATCGAATTGAGCTCGTGCAGGATATGCACGGCCAGTTCACTCGCAGCCTTGTCGCCAAGCTTGGAATGAGTCTTGATGATCTCGGTAACCAGATCAAGACGATGGAGGTACGGCGTACGGACCGCTGTTGGCGAAGCCATGATTTCCTTTTTTGACGAGCATGTCCGCTCGCAATCGAGCTGCCCGGTACCGTCGACAGTACGCCCATTCTTGCGCAGAGGATGACGATCGCCCACCTGGTACGAACCGCTTTGGTTTTCAAGATCTGTCACTGCAGGGCGTAGAGTCAAGGCATCGGTGTCACCAAGGACCCGTAATCGAGGGCCCGAAACCATTAATGCACAACCGCTTTCGCTGGGCATTCTCGCCCGCTCCCGCAAGGAGAATGAGCGACGATTGCCGATCCATCCCGCGCATTTGAGCAGGATCGACCCGGCGCTCCGATCCCGGATATTCCTTGAACATGGCTATGGCTCGGACTTTGGCGCCACGGATGACGCGCTCGGCGACCTCGTCGGTGGAATCGGCACCCGCACGCAACTCCTCGCCGACTCTGACATCATTCTGCTTCCCAAAGTCCAGGCCGAGGACCTCGCGGAAGTCAAAGAGCGACAAATCGTTTTAGGCTGGCCGCACTGTGTCCAGGATGTCGCCCTCACCCAGGTCGCCATCGACCGGCGGCTGACACTGATCGCCTTTGAGGCGATGAACCACTGGCGGGCAGACGGCGGGTTCGGGTTGCACGTCTTTCACAAGAACAACGAGCTCGCGGGCTACTGCTCTGTGTTGCACGCCATGCAACTGGTCGGGATCACCGGCAGCTACGGTCGCCGCCTGCGCGCCGCCGTCATCGGCTTCGGCGCGACCGCCCGCGGCGCCGTCACCGCGCTGAACGCCCACGGCGTCGACGACGTTCGGGTTCTCACCAACCGTGACGTCGCCGCCGTCGGCTCGCCGATCCCCTCCACCCAGATCATCCAGATGGGACAACACGACGACAGGCCCGACCAGGTCTGGGCCGACGCCGGCGACGGGCCGATCCCGGTGGCTCGCTACCTGGCGGACAACGACATCGTCGTCAACTGCGTTCTGCAGGATCCCGCCGCGCCACTGATCTTCGTCACCAACGAGGAACTGGCCGAGTTCGCCGCGGGCAGCCTGATCATCGACGTCTCGTGCGATGTGGACATGGGCTTCAGTTGGGCCCGTCCGACCTCGTTCACCCAGCCGATCATCGAGGTGGCCGACGGCGTGCATTACTACGCCGTGGACCACAGCCCGTCCTACTTGTGGAACTCGGCGACCTGGGAGATCAGTGAGGCGCTATTGCCCCACCTCGAGGTCCTCATGGCCGGGCCGGCTGCGTGGGAAACGAGCCCGACGGTATCCCGGGCCATCGAGATCCGCGACGGGATCGTGCTCAATCCAAAGATCCTGTCGTTTCAACATCGCGACGAGTCCTATCCGCATGCTGTTCGTGTCGGCCGGCACCGCACGCACGCGTCAAAGTCGTTGGGCGCGTTGGCCGTGGACCGGCCGCCATCCTCCAGATAATGGACGATGGGACTGTGACCTCATTCGACCGACTGGACCTCGGCGATGCCGCCCCTACCGATGTCGACGAACTCGCCTCACTGGCCGCCGCCACGTTCCCGCTCGCGTGCCCGCCCTCGGTGCCACTCGACGACGTCGCGGCCTTCATCGCCGCCCACCTGTCCGCTGAGCGCTTCGCCGACTACCTGGCCGACCCGTCGCGCACCGTGCTGGCCGCTCGGGACGGCGGCCGGCTCGTCGGCTACGCCATCCTCATCGACGGCATCGGTGACGACCCCGACGTCGCTGCGGCGGTGACCATCCGGCCCGCGGTCGAACTGTCCAAGATCTATGTACGGGCCGACAGTCACGGCTCGGGTGCGGCCGCGGGGCTGTTGGCCGCCGTCGTCGACCGTGCCGCGGCGAGCCACGCCCACTCCCTCTGGCTGGGAGTGAACCAGAGAAACGCACGGGCGCAACGTTTCTATAGCAAGAACGGGTTCACCCTCGCCGGCACCAAGACCTTCGTGCTCGGCGCGCACACCGAGCACGACTACGTGATGATCCGGCCGCTCTAGTCCCATACACTGCGCCGACTCCGCCCCTGGTTTAGCGAAGTGGCCGTAATGTGAACACCGTTCGCTGACCGCACTATGCCGGCTCTGGCCCGAAAGGACGCTTGGTGGACGTTGGTTCAGCCTCCGGCCCCGACGATCACGTCGGTCACGATCTGGCGCGGGTGGACTGGGCGGCGACCCCACTGGGAGTGCCGTCCGCCTGGCCGCAGAGCCTGCGGACCACGGTCAGCATCCTGTTGTCCTCGCGTTTCCCGATGTGGATGGCGTGGGGCCCCGACCTGACGTTCTTCTGCAACGACGCCTACCGGCGCGACACGCTGGGCCGCAAGTATCCCTGGGCACTGGGCCGGCCCGCCCGGGAAGTCTGGGCCGAGATCTGGGACGATATCGGCCCCCGCATCGACCATGTACTGGCCTCGACCGAGGCGACGTGGGACGAGGCGCTCCTGCTGTTCCTGGAGCGATCGGGCTACCCCGAGGAGACGTACCACACCTTCTCCTACAGCCCGCTGCGCGACGACGCCGGAGACGTCGTCGGCATGCTCTGCGTGGTCAGTGAGGACACCGACCGGGTGATCGGCGAGCGGCGGATGTCCACCCTGCGCCACCTCGGCTCCGATCCGTCAGTGGTACGCACCGAGCGGGAAATGCTGGCCTTTACCGCCCGCCAGCTCGACCGCAACCCGCTTGACCTTCCCTTCACCCTGACCTATCTGTTCGACGACGACGGAACCGCGCGCCTGGCCGGGACCACCGGATTGAGGGCCGGCCCCCCCGCCGCCCCGGCGGTCCTGCCGGCGGGCGCCTCGGGGGTCTGGCCCGTCGACGAGCCGGCGCACGGGCGCTCGGTGGTGGTCGATCTCGAAGGCGAACCGTTCACCGACCTGCCGGCCGGCGAATGGCCGGATCCACCCCGCCACGCACTCGTCACACCCCTTCTGGCGCAGGGCGGTGCGCCGTCCGGCTTCCTGGTCGCGGGTCTGAACCGCTTCCGTCCGTTCGACGATGATTACCGCGGCTTCATCGACCTGGTCGCCGGGCACATCGCGACCGGGATCTCCAGCGCCCGCAGTTACCGCGATCAGCAGCGCCGGGTCGAGGAACTCGGCGAGCTGGACCGGGCCAAGACGACGTTCTTCTCCAACATCAGCCACGAGTTCCGCACGCCGATCACCCTGATCCTGGGGCCGGTGGCCGAGCTACGCACCCGCACGCCCAGCCTCGACGAGCGCGCCCAGAAGGAGCTGGACGTGATCCAGCGCAACGGGTTGCGCCTGGCCAAACTGGTCAACACGCTGCTGGACTTCTCCCGGATCGAGGCCGACCGGGTGCAAGCCCACTACGAGCCGGTGAATGTGGCCGAGGTGACCGCGGAACTGGCCAGTGTGTTCCGCTCGGCCATCGACCGTGCCGGCCTGCAGCTGATCGTGGACTGCCAGCCCCTGGACGAACCGGTGTACCTGGACCACGACATGTGGGAGAAGGTGGTCCTCAACCTGCTGTCCAACGCACTGAAGTACACCTTCGACGGCACCATCACCGTGCGGGTCTTCCGCGATGGCGACGAAGCGGTGGTGAGCGTCGCCGATACCGGGATCGGCGTGCCCGCCAGCGAGATGCCCCGGCTGTTCGAGCGCTTCCACCGGATCGAGAATGCGCGTGCCCGCTCCACCGAGGGCAGCGGCATCGGGCTGGCCCTGGTGAAGGAACTCGTCGGTCTGCACGGCGGGCGCATCGACGCCGAGAGTGTGGCCGGTTCGGGCACGACGTTCACCGTTCGGCTGCCGCTGGGCGCGGGCCATCTGCCCGCCGACGCACTCACCTCGCCGGGGGAAGGCCGGGTGTCCTCCGGTATCGCCGAACCCTTTCTGCAGGAAGCCCTGCGCTGGCTGCCCGACAATGATGCCGACGACACGTCGGAGGAGCCGGACCCACCGTCGGGCGCCGCCCCGCCGCGCCGCGTCTTGGTCGCCGACGACAACGCCGACATGCGCGAATACCTGGTCCGGCTGCTGCGCGGCGCCGGCTACCGGGTCGACGCGGTGTCCGACGGCCAGCAGGCGCTGGAACGTATCCGGGCCGAGCTGCCCGACCTCGTGGTCAGCGACGTGATGATGCCGCGGCTGGACGGCCTGGCACTGGTGGCCGCCCTGCGCACCAACACGCGCACGGTCGGCGTTCCCGTCCTGTTGCTGTCGGCCCGGGCCGGCCAGGAGGCGTCCAGCGAAGGATTACGCGCCGGCGCCGACGACTATCTGGTGAAACCCTTCGCCGCGGCCGATCTCCTCGCCCGGGTGCGGGCCAACATCGAGCTGGCCCGGCTCCGCACCCACCACACCCGCTGGCGCGCGGCGCTGGTGGAGTCGCTGCAGGAGGCGTTCTTCGTCTGCGACGAAGTCGGCGCCGTGATCGAGATCAACAATGCCTTCACCGACGTCCTCGGCTTCGGTCCCGAGGATCTGCCCTACGCGCCCGAACATCCGTGGTGGCCGGATGCCGAGACCCAGCCGGAAGCCCATCAGCAGATCGTCGACGCGTTCGCTGGTATCCCCGCTCACCCGCATGGCAGCTACACCATTCCGGTGAATCACCGCGACGGCCACCGGGTGTGGATCACCGCGAACATCGCCCACGCCGAGGACCCCGACACCGGCCGCAGCGTGATGGTCGGAACGTTCCGCGACGTCACCGCCGAGCATTACAGCGGCCAACGCCAAGCCGCCCTTGCTGCGCTGAATCAGCAACTCGTACAAGCAGATACCGCCGACGGTGCATTGCGTACCGCGATCGAACAGCTGCGCGAGCAATGGTCGGCCCGCCGGATACTGGCCGCGATCTTCTCAGGCTCGGACACCCCGGAACTCCTCGGCGATGCCAGCAAAGAAGTGTGGGCCGCACTTCCTGCGGCAGTCCGGGACCGGATCACCTCGCTGGGCAGCAGCGGGGACCTGCTGACGGCGGACACCGGGATCGCCGGCTCGGCGGGCATCGCGCTGCAGCACCCGCGCGGCACCCTGGTGATCTGGATCGACCTCACCGACGAACGGCCCTTCACCTCCGAAGACCAAACCTTATTGACCGTGCTGGCCGGCCGGCTGGGGCAGGGCCTGCAGCGCGTCCACCAAGTGGATCAGCAGCGGGAAACGGCTCTGGCACTTCAACACTCGATCCTGGGCCCGGCCTCCTTGCCCGCCGGTTTCGCGGTCCGTTACCAGCCTGCATCCCATCCGTTGCAGGTCGGCGGTGACTGGTATGACGTGATCGCCCTCGACGACGGTCGCATCGCCCTGGTTGTCGGTGACTGCGTCGGCCACGACCTGAGCGCGGCGACCGTGATGGGCCAGCTGCGCAGCGCCTGCCGTGCGCTGCTGCTCGAAAATTCAAGCCCCGCAGCCGCATTGGCTGGCCTGGACCGTTTCGCCGCGCGCCTGCCCGGCGCCCAGTCCACCACCGCGTTCTGCGCCATCCTGGATCCAGACACCGGTGAACTGACCTATTCCAGCGCCGGCCATCCGCCGGCCATTCTGGTTCATGCCGACGGCACCACCCAATTGCTCGAGGGCGGACACTCCATCGCGCTGGGCATCCGGCCGGACCGGGAGCGCCCCCAGGCGCAGCTGACCGTACCGGCGCAGGCCACCCTGCTGCTCTACACCGACGGCCTGATCGAGCGCCGTCGCCGTTCGCTCGACGACGGAATCGACGAGGCAGCGAACCTCATTCGCGACGACAATGCCCTGGATCTCGACCCACTGGCCGACCAGATCATGGCGCGCCTGTCGCCGCCGGGCGGATACCAGGACGACGTCGCCTTGCTCCTCTACCGACATCCCGCTCCGCTGGAAGTGACGATCCCCGCCGATCCTCTGCACCTGGCCCCGGCGCGCCAAGCGCTGCGGGAGTGGCTGATTGCAGCGGGGATCGACCAGGACCAGGCACAGGACGTACTGGTGGCCGCCGGCGAAGCGGTCACCAACTCCATCGAGCACGGCTATCGCCATGGCGACGGCGGCACGATCACCCTGCACGCCACCTCCGAGGTCGACCAGCTGCGCCTGACCATCGTCGACACCGGTTCGTGGAAACCGAAGCAGACCGGCTATAGCCACCGCGGCAAGGGCATTCAGATCATGCAGGCGCTGATGGAGGATGTGTCGATCCTGCGCGACACCACCGGCACGATCGTGCACCTGGCGACCAGGATCCGCCGATGAGCACGCCATTGACAGTTCGCATCGACCGAGCGGCCGACGGTCAGCTGGTGCTCTTTGCCAAGGGCGAGATCGACGCCAGTAATGTCGCCGACTTCACCCAGGCGCTGGCCGCCGGTACCGGCGGCGACGCCGACACCCTGACCGTCGACCTCAGCGCCGTCGAATACCTGGACAGCGCGGCGATCAATGCCCTTGCCCCGCATGCGGAATCACTGCAGATCATCGCCAACCCGGTGCTGATGCGCGTGCTTACGGTCAGCGGCCTGGCCGAGCTGGCGAAGATCAGGCCCGCACCGGTGACGGACACTTAGGATCTACAGTCCCCCCAGGGCTGGTCAGCGCCAGCAGCCGCGACGTCGCCCGCAAGTACTTTTTGCGGTAGCCGCCGGCCAGCATCTCTTCGGAGAAGACGGTGTCCAATTTGGCACCGGAAGCCACCACCGGAATGCCTGCGTCATAAAGCCGGTCGGTCAGCGCGACCAGCCGCAGCGCCACATTCTGATCGTCGAGCGCATGAACGCCGGTGATGAACACCGCTGACACCCCCTCGATCAGGGTGAGATAGCGCGAGGGATGCATCGTCGCCAGGTGCGCGCACAACGCGTCGAAATCATCGAGGGTGGCGCCGGCGATCTCGGCGGCGCGCGCGGTGACGCCGTCGTCGGACAACGGCTCGGGCGCCGGCGGCAGGCCGCGGTGCCGGTAGTCCGGGCCCTCGATCCGCACCGTCGTGAAAATGCTTGCCAGAGTGTTGATTTCGCGCAGGAAATCCTGGGCGGCGAAGCGCCCCTCGCCCAGCTGCTCGGGCAGCGTATTGGACGTCGCCGCGATCGACACCCCGCGCTCGACGAGCTGGGACAGCAGCCGTGAGATCAGCGTGGTGTTGCCCGGATCGTCGAGCTCGAACTCGTCGATGCACACCACGACATACTCGGCCAGCAGGTCGATGCACTCGACGAAGCCGAACACCCCGGCCAGCTGGGTCAGCTCGCCGAACGTCGCGAACGCCTTGGGGTGTTCGACCGACTCGGGCAGCTGCCGGTATGCCGAGGCCAGCAGGTGCGTCTTACCGACGCCGAACCCACCGTCGAGATAGATCCCTACCCCGGGCAGAGTTTCCCGCTTGCCGAGCAGTTTCTTCTTGCCGGCCCGCCGACGTTCGGCCTCCGCGCAGAACGCGCGGCACGCGTCCACGGCGGCGGACTGGGTGGGCTCGGCGGGATCCGGCCGGTAGGTGTCGAAGCCGACATCGGCGAACGTCGGCGGCGGGATGAGCTGGGCCACCAGCCGCTCCGGGGAGACCGTCGGATGCCGATCGACGAGGCGGTCCATGACAGGCACTGTATCGACCCGGTCACTCCCCCGGTCGCTTCGCTCCTGCCCGCCGTGCTGCAATCTCCTCTATGTCCGACCCAAGCCCGAGCGACCCGGACGGGACGCATTTCACACTGCTGAGCGGCGACAGTCGCAGCGGCCCGATGGATGACGACCGCCTCGTCGAGCTCTACGCCTACCCCGCCGACCTGACCCGCTGCCTGGTGCGCGGCAATGCCATCACCAGTCTGGACGGCGGCGCCGCGACCGACGGAACCTCGGGCGGGCTCGGCGGTGAAGGGGACCGGCGGCTCTTCCGGGTGCTGCGCGAGCTCGCCGACGTCATCGTCGTCGGAGCCGGCACCGCCCGCGCCGAGAACTACTCCGGCGCACAGATGACGGTCGCGCAGCGCGGCGACCGGCAGCGGCGCGGCCAGAGCGAGGTCCCGCCCATCGCGTTGGTCACCCGCTCCGGGCACGTCGAGCACGACCTGCCGGTGCTGACCCGCACGGAAGTACCACCGCTGGTGCTCACCTGCGACGACGCCGTTGCCGACACCCGCGCCCGGCTGGCCGGCGCGGCCGACGTGATCGCCTGCTCGGCAGCCGATCCCGCCGAGGTCGATCCCGCCGCCATGCTGACCGCGCTGGCAGACCGCGGGCTCCTGCGGGTGCTGTGCGAAGGCGGCCCCACCCTGACGGGCACCTTCGTCGAACACAACCTGCTCGACGAGCTGTGCCTGACCACCGCGCCGAAGCTCGTCGGCGGCTCCGCACCGCGGATCGCAACCGGCACCGGCCACGTGCTGACGTCGATGCTCCGCGAGCACCTGATCTCCGACGCCGACGGCTATCTGTACGCGCGCTATAGGCGCGTCGGCTGAGCGGTACCGCCCTGCGGTGTCGCTACTGTGGTGGGCATGCGCGATCGTCGGGTCAGCGCCGTGGTCAGCCTCGGCACCGCGGCGTGTGCGGCTTTGCTAACCGGATGTGCCCCCTGGCTGGCCGCAAATCCGCAGTACGCGAGCGATAAGGCGCACAACCCGTCCGGCCCCGCCACCACGACACCGGCCGGCGGCCCGCCCGCGATCGCCGTACCCAAGAACGAGCTGGGGTGGAAGGACTGCACCTCCAAGGTCTTCGGTGATGCCGGAACGCCACCCGCCCCGGGAGTGATCCTGGAGTGCGCCAACTACGACGCCGACCTCGACCCGATCGCCGGTGCGACCGGCACGGTGAGCATCGGGGTGGTGCGCGCCCGCTCCGTGCAGACCCCGCCCGACGCCGGCCCGCTGGTGTTCACCACCGGCACCGACATTCCGTCGTCGATGCAGCTGCCGGTGTGGCTGTCCCGCTCGGGAGCCGACGTGCTCAAGAGTCACCCGATCGTCTCGGTGGACCGCCGCGGACTCGGGATGTCCAGCCCGGTGGACTGCCGTGACGCGTTCGACCGGCAGGAGATGCGCGACCAGGCCCAGTTCGAGTCGGGTGACGACCCGGTGGCCAACCTGGGCGCGATCACCATGACCGCGACGACGAGCTGCACCGACACCATCGCCCCCGGCGACTCGGCCTACGACAATGCCCGCGCCGCCGAGGATCTCGAGCGGCTGCGCAGCACCTGGGATGTGCCGGGGCTGGCGCTGATCGGGGTCGGCAACGGCGCGCAGATCGCGCTGGCCTACGCCGGTTCGCATCCCGACAAGGTGGCCCGCCTGGTGCTGGACTCCCCCGTCCCGCCCGGCGTCAGCGCCGAAGCGGCCGCCGAGGAACAGGTGAAGGGCCAGCAAGCCGCGCTGGACGCGTTCGCCGCGCAATGCGTCGCGGTCAACTGCGCGCTCGGACCCGACCCGAAGGGTGCCGTCGACTCGATGCTGGCCGCCGCTCGCGCCGGCCGTGGCCCCGGTGGCGTGTCGGTGGCGGTGCTCGCCAACGCGATCGTCACCGGCATGGGCTTCCCCAGTGGCGACCGCATCGGTAGCACCGTGAGCCTGGCCAACAGCCTGGCCGCGGCCCGCAGCGGCGACGCCAACCAGCTGAACAGCCTGATCAACCGGGCCGAGGCGATGCGCGACAGCGACGGCCAGTTCATCAACTCCTGCAGTGACGCCCTGAACCGTCCGACCCCCGACCGGGTCCGTGAACTCGTCGTCGAGTGGGGCAAGCTGTACCCGGAGTTCGGGGCGGTCGGCGCGCTCGGCCTCGTCAAATGCCTGAACTGGCCCAGCGGCACGGCCCCGAAGGAGCCGAAGGACCTGAAGGTCAGCGTGCTGTTGCTCGGCGTGCTGAACGACCCGATCGCCGGCAACCAGGGCGTGCCCGCATCGGCGGCCACCATCATCAACGCCGGCGCGGCCAGCAAGCGAGTGATGTGGCAGGGCCTCGGGCACGGAGCCAGCGTGTACTCGGCATGCGCCCTGCCGCCGATGATGGGTTATCTCGACAGTGGCAACATGCCGCCCACCGACACCTACTGCCCCGCCTGAACGTCTGACGCATCGCGCCGGTGTAAGTTGCGGACGTGGCGCTAGCTGACTCATCGCGATCCGGCCTGCTGGCCGCGTTTCGCCCCCGGACCAGCCCACCCACTACGGCGGCGGTCCTGCGTTCGGTGCTCTGGCCGATCGCGATCATGTCGATCATTCACCGCAGTTACGTGCTGTCGACCAACGGCTACATCACCGACGACTTCGGGCCCGTCTACCGAGCGGTGTCCAATTTCCGCCGCGGTCTCGACATCTACAACGAGCACTTCGACCACGTCGACCCGCACTACCTGTATCCGCCCGGCGGCACCCTGCTGATGGCACCGTTTGGCTACCTGCCGGTCTTCGCCTCGCACAACTGGTTCGTGTTCTTCAACACCGCGGCCATGATCATCGCCGCCTGCCTGCTGGTGAAGCTGTTCAAGTTCTCGCTGACCTCGGTGGCGCTGCCCGCCCTGCTGCTGGCGATGTTCTGCACCGAGTCGGTGACCAACACTCTCGTGTTCACCAACATCAACGGCTGCATCCTGCTGTGCGAGGTGCTGTTCTTCCGCTGGCTGCTCGACGGCAAGGTCAGCCACCAGTGGTGGGCCGGTGTGGTGATCGGGCTGTCGCTGGTGGTCAAACCGGTGCTCGGGGTGCTGTTGCTGCTGCCGCTGCTCAAAGGACAGTGGCGGGCCGTGGTGGCCGCCATCGTCGTGCCGGTGGTGTTCAACCTGGCGGCGTGGCCGCTGGTGGCCGACCCGATGAACTTCGTCGAGCGCACGCTGCCGTACATCTTCTCCACCCGGGACTACTTCAACAGTTCGGTGCTGGGCAACGGCGTGTACTACGGGCTGCCGATGTGGCTGATCGTGGCGCTGCGGGTGGCGTTCCTGGCGCTGGCCGTGGCCAGCTTGTGGCTGCTGCACCGCTACTACAAGGACCGCGATCCGCTGTTCTGGATGCTGACCTCGTCCGGTGTGCTGCTGATCGCCTCGTGGCTGGTGCTGTCGCTGGCCCAGGGTTACTACTCGATGATGCTGTTCCCGTTCTTGATGACGGTGGTCCTGCCGAACTCGGTGGTGCGAAACTGGCCCGCCTGGCTGGCCACCTACGGGTTCCTGACGATGGACCGCTGGCTGCTGTGGCGGTGGCCGACGACGGGGCGCTTCCTGGAGTACATGAAGATCACCTACGGCTGGTCGCTGATGCTGGTCGTGGTGTTCTGTGTGCTGTATTACCGCTATTCCGACGCCAAGGCGGAGGGCCGGTTGGCCGACGGTATCGATCCGCCATGGATGCGCGAGCGCCGGGCCGACGCCACGGTAACGTGAACGCATGAGTTCGATTCCAGCCCCCAAGCTCGAACTGACCGACGACGAGTGGCGCAAGCGGCTCAACCCCGCTGAGTACGCGGTACTGCGCGACGCCGGCACCGAGCGTCCCTTCACCGGCGAGTACACCGACACCAAGACCGAAGGCGTTTACGCCTGCCGGGCCTGCGGTACCGAATTGTTCCGCAGCACAGAGAAATTCGAGTCGCATTGCGGATGGCCGTCGTTCTTCGACCCGTCGCACTCCGAGGCGGTGATCCTGCGGCCGGACGACACCGGTGGCATGCACCGGGTGGAGGTGCTGTGCGCGAACTGCCACAGCCACCTCGGCCACGTGTTCAGCGGCGAGGGCTACCCGACGCCCACCGACCAGCGGTACTGCATCAATTCGATTTCGCTGAAGCTGGTTCCGTCCGAGGAGTAGCCGGCGGCGGGGTGAAGCGTTCGAGCACCGTGTCGATGTCGACAGGCATGCCGTAGAAGAAACCCTGCGCGATATCGCACCCGTGCTGCCGAAGCCACGCCGCGGTGTGGGCGTTCTCGACACCTTCTGCCACCGTGGTGATCCCGAGCTCCTGCGCCAAGCCGAGCACGGCACGCACGACGGCGGCAGCCGTCGGATCGACGAGCACCGGCGCTATGAACTTCGGATCCAGTTTCAATTCGTCGCTGGGCAGTTCCCGTAGGTAAGACAACGTCGAGTAGCCGGTGCCGAAGTCATCGATGGCAACCCTGATCTGTTGCTGCCGCAACCGATTCAGAACCTCACGGGTCTGTTCGAGGTCGCCTAGAACCAGATGCTCGGTGATCTCAACCGTCAGGCAAGACGCTGGCAGGCCATTGTCGTTGAGGGCGGCGGCAATTCTGTCGGGCAGGGTAGCGTCAGCCAGCGACGGCGCGAACAAATTGACTGAAACCAACGCATCGATTCCGGCGGCTCGCCATCGCGCGGCGTCCTCGCAGGCTTTGCCGAGCACCAAGTCGGTCACCGCATCCGTCAGGCCGTGCCGACTGACCATCGGCAGGAATCCATCGGGCGTGAGCACGCTGCCATCTCGCTGGGGCCAGCGCACCAACGCTTCGAAGCCAACCAGACAGCCTGTCCGCAACCGGAATTGCGGCTGATACACCAAGGTCAGCTCGGCACGCTCCACCGCCTGCCGAAGTTCACCCAACAAAGTCAGCACCGCAGAGCTGTTGCGCACCGGAACGTCGGCTGTCCGGAGCAGCGTCCGGTCGACGCGAACCGAATCCATGTCGGTGGTGAAGACACGCACACCACCGGATCCCGCCCATTTTGCCGAATACATCGCGGTGTCTGCCCGCTTCAGCAGCAGTTCAGTGGAGACCGCGGAACCGTCGGCATCGGCGAAAGCCAGTCCGGCACTGGGCCGCATCGAAAGATCGTGCCCGTCGACCACGAATAGCGCATCGAATGCACCGACGACCCGGCGTGCGACCCGCTCCGAACCGTCGATCGGGCCGGTCATGACAATCCCGAACTCGTCACCGCCGAGCCGCGCCACCGTGTCCCCGGGACGGACCGCCCGACTGATCCGGTCGCCGACCAACATGAGCAGCCGGTCCCCCGCGGGATGGCCGTAACTGTCGTTGACCAACTTGAAATCGTTGAGGTCCAACACCATTGCCGCGACCGGGACGTGCTCGCGGTCGCGCCGTCGCATCGCATCACTGAGCCGGTCGTTGAACCGAGTGTAGTTGGCCAGCCCGGTCAGCGGATCTCGCAGTGCCTGATCGGCCGCCTGTGCAAGGAGCCGCTGATTGTCAGTGATCGTCAGAAACTGGCGGGCGAAGACTCCCAGACCCAGACACGCCCCAAGCACCAGAACCGGCCGCGAGATCAGATCCACCACCGGCTCGGTCGCCGCCGCAACCACGACGAGAACCGCGGTCAGTCCGGGGAGCCACACCGATGCCCACGCGGACTCCGTTCGCACCTCGGGGGCGGGCTCCTTCGGCTGACGTGCTGCGAGCGCGGCGATCGCGATCAGCAACATCCCGGCGATCCAGCCGGTGTCAACCAAGGACCCGTGTGAAAAGCCACGGTTTACCGAGATGTAGGTGTACACACCGTCCGACAAAATCACACCGACGAGTCCAGCCGTCAACAGCGCCAACGTCGCACGCTGGTCTGACGGGCCGCGCACCACCAGGAGCAAAGCGAGGGTCACGACGGCGATCTCCATCGCCGCGTAGACCGCGGGCAGCAACTGCGTCAGCCCCTGGCCTGGACCGGCCGCCTTGTACACCTCGTCCATCACGACAAGCCAGAACACCAGGAAGAAAGATCCCGCGACGATGGTCGCGTCGAGAAGGAACCGGCCCAAGTATCGCCTGGTCAATCCGGTGGGAAAAAGCAGCAGCGCGGCGCCGAATCCGATCGGGAACAGGACGAATGGCCACGTTTGGGTCGTGGAGAGTGTGCGCCCGGACAGAAACGCTTCCAAGCGCACGACGGACGCGGCACCAACCGTCCAGCCGATGAGCCCGAACAACATGCACAGCCAGGCGAGCCGTTGTCGACCCGACGACGACCGAGCCGCCCAGGCGGCACTGCCCGCAGCGACACAGGGTGCGATGACGTAAAGACCGGAGTCAACCCGGCTGAGCACATCAGGAGCCACCCAATCGGCGATGAGCCACATGGCAATTGCGGCTCCGGCAGCGGCGATCAACGCGACGGCGCATCCGGTTCGCATACCACCCCCTCACCGCCAGGCCGACAGCCATGAACGGTTCGGTCGTCGGCGATGACGACAGCGCAAGGTTAGCAACGTCACCCAGTTCGTAGGCGGGAACGGCGGTCTCAGCCAGCGTCTACGGCGCGGTCGCTCCGGCGGCCCGATGCTTCACCAGTCGCAACAACTCCTCGGGCGGCAGCGGCAGGCTGTAGTAGAAGCCCTGCCCGATGTCGCCCCCGAGCTGGCGTACCAGTGCCGCGGTGTCGGCGTCTTCGACACCCTCCACCACAACGGTCAGACCCAGCACGTGTGCGAGATCGACCACGGCGCGCACCACCGCCGCCGCCCGTTCGTCGACCAGGATCGATGCGATGAAGTTGCGATCCAGTTTCACCTCGTCGATCGGCAGGTCCCGCAGATAGGACAGAGCCGAATAGCCGCTGCCGAAATCGTCGATGGCTATCCGAATACCATTGTGCCGCAACTCATCCAGTACGGCGCGCGTCCGCTCCGTACTGTCCAGGAACAACTCCTCGGTGATCTCCACCGTCAACGCGGCCGCGCGCAGGCCTCGATCGGTCAACGCCTGCGAAATCATTGCCGGCAGACCGGCGTTGGCCACCGACGGCGCGAACAAGTTCACCGCGACCGGGAGATCGACTCCGGCCCGATGCCAGGCAAGCGAGTCGTCGAGGGCCTTGCCGATCACCAGCTGGGTGACCAGGCCCATCAGACCGTGCCGGCGAACCAGCGGCAAGAACTCCTCCGGCGCCAGCACGCCCCCGTTGGGCTGGGGCCAGCGCAACAACGCCTCCGCGCCGACGATCTCGGCTGTGCGCAGGTCGAACTTCGGCTGGTAGACCAGGGTGAGTTCGGACTTGTCGATCGCCTGACGAAGCTTCCCAAGCAGTTGCACCGCCGTGGTGCCGTCCATGGCCGACCGAGGCGCGGGCACACCGAACAGTTGCTTGTCGGCCGTCTCGTTCTCCAGCTGCATCTCCGGGTTGTATGTCTGCACACCGCGAACCCGCGACCGTTTGGCCGTGTACATCGCGGTGTCGGCACGCCGCAACAGTTCCTCGGCGGAAAGGTGCGATTCGGTCGAGTCGGCCACAGCCAGCCCGACACTGGGTCGCATCAGCAACTCGTGACCGCTGAGCAGGAACGGCTCCTCGAACGCGTCCACCACCCGACGGGCCACCCGCTCGGCCGCGTCGGTGCCGCCGTGGACCAGCACCGCGAACTCGTCGCCGCCCAACCGGGCAGCCATATCGCTGGCGCGCACACAGTTGCGCAGGCGATGCGCGACCCCGACCAGCAGGTCGTCGCCGACCAGATGGCCCAGGTTGTCGTTGACAAGCTTGAAGTCGTTGAGGTCCACGGCCACGACCGCCAGCGGAACACCGTTGTGCGCATGAAAGTGCATTGCCTTGTCGAGACGCTCATTGAACAGTGCCCGATTGGCCAGCCCGGTCAACGCATCGTGCAGCGCCTGGTTGGTGACCGTCGCCACCAGCCGTCGGTTTTCGCTCACCGCGAGGAACTGTCGGACCAGAACGGCCACCACCAGAAGGCCCGCGACGACCATGACGGGCAGGGTCCGCAGAAGCGGAACGGGTTGGGCGGCCGCGACAATGCTCGCCACCAGCAGCGGCGTGTAAGGCAACCACACCGATGCCCAGCCGGGCAGGGCGAGCGAAGCGCGCTCGTCGCGCACGGCTTCGCGGCCCGCGACTGCGGCCACACTGATGAGCAGCAGGCCGGCCGCCCAGCCAATGTCGATAACGTTGCCGGAGGCATACTCATCTTTGGCGGCTAGATAAGTAAAAGCGCTGTCCGACAATGCAATACAAGCCACCCCCGCGGTCAGGAGGACCAGCGATAATCGACGCTCGCCGTTGTCCCTGACCAAGACCACCCCAGCGACAGTCAGGATCACGATGTCGGATATCGGATAGGCCAGCGAGACCACGAATCCCAGCTGACTCGACGTATCCGACAGGTACAGCGGCTGCAGGATAGTTACCCAGCTGACCAGGAACAGCGATGCCGCCACGATGATCCCGTCGAGGAACAGCCGCCCCCGAGACTGGGCGCTCTGACCGCCGGGGAACAGCAGCAACGCCGCACACGCGCCCACCGGAAATACCAGGTAGGCCGCATCGGCGAGGGATGGCGACGGCACCTCGCGGAGCTGCACGTCGTAATACGTCCAGATCGCTTCGCCGACACCCCAGCCCAGTAAGCCGATGGCCATCGACAGCCACGCCAGACGCAGCCGGCCGCGCTGCGACCGGGCCGTCAGGGCGGCGAATGCGGTCGCCTGACTCGTGAGCGCAACGAACACGAAATCGTCGACCACGGCCAACGTCGAATCCGTGAACCAGCCACCCAGAATCAGGACGAGAAATGCGATGAAAACGACGGCGGCACCGACAGCGACATGAGAAGTCTTGGGCATCTTCGGCCCCCTCCCCTATCAGCCGCCGGCCCCAAAATTGACGACTGCGCAATTAGATCTAGCGCATCAGCTCGATCTGTGGAACATCGGAGTCGACCCAGCGGCACGAACCCTCGCGGACCGAACAGCCCAACGTCTGGCAGGTGCCATCGTTTCGACACTTCTTCAAGATGTCGACCAGCTTGTCGGAGGCCAGCGGCGGACTGAAATAGTAGCCCTGGCCGATGTGACAGCCGTGCTTACGCAGCCAGTCCGCCGTTACCGCGGTCTCGATGCCCTCGGCGACCGTGGTCAGCCCCAGCTCGTCAGCCAGGTTGAGCACCGCGCGCACCACGGCGGCTGCCCGCAGGTCGGCGGGTATGGGGGCGATGAAGTTGCGGTCCAGTTTGACCTCGTCGACGGTGAGGTCGCGCATATAGGACAGCGCCGAGTACCCACTGCCGAAGTCATCGATCGCGATCCGAATACCGTTCTCCTGTAACTGATTCAGCACCGTCTTGGTGCGATCCATGTTGTCCAGGAATAGGTCTTCGGTGATCTCGACGGTCAGCTGAGACGGGCTGATCTTCCGATCGGCCAGCGATTTGGCGAACTTCCCGGGCAGCCGCAGATCGGCCATCGACGGCGCGAACATGTTGACCGCGATGGGTACCGTGAGTCCCTCTGCGCGCCAGCGTAATACGTCATCAAGTGCCTGATTGACCACCAGGTCGGTGATCGAGCCCATCAGGCCGTAGCGGCGGACCAGCGGGAGGAACTCATCGGGTGCCAGCAGACCCCGTTTCGGGTGCGGCCAGCGCACCAGCGCCTCCACACCCACGATCGCCGCCGTGTTCAGGTCGAACTTCGGCTGATATACCAGGGTGAGTTCGAACTGGTCGATGGCCTGACGCAACTCGCCCAACAGCCGGATCGTGCTCGCGCCGCTGCGGGCGACCGGCAGCGGTCCGCTGGTGAACAGGTCACTGTCGGGCGATTCGGCCAGCAGCATCTCCGAGTTGAAGAGATGCACGCCCCCCGTGCGGGACCGCTTGGCCGAATACATCGCGATATCGGCTCGCTTGAGTAGGTCATCGGCGGTCAGGTCGGGTTCGTCGGATTCCGCGACCGCGAGCCCGACACTGGGCCGGATCAGCAGGTCCTGGCCGTCGACGACGAACGGATCGTCGAACGCCTCCACCACCCGGTGGGCGACCAACTGCGAATTGTCCACCCGCCCTTCGATGAGCACCGCGAACTCGTCACCGCCCAGCCGCGCCACCGTGTCACCGGCCCGCAGGCAGTCGGCGATCCGATCGGCGACAAGGCTGAGCAGTTCGTCCCCGACCGGGTGACCGAGGGTGTCGTTGACCACCTTGAAGTCGTCGAGGTCCATCACCAGGACACCGACCGAGATGCCGTCCCGCTGGCGCATTTCCATGGCGTGGTTGAGGCGATCACGGAAGACGATCCGGTTGCCGACACCGGTCAGCGGATCACGCAGCGCCTGTTCGGCCACCGTTGCCAGCAGGTTGCGGTTCTCGAACATCACCAACAGCTGACGGCCGGCAAAGGCCAGCAGCAGCACGAACCCGATCAGGGGTATCGGCCCGGACTCGAGCTCGGCGGGTGTTTCGGCGAATATCGCCAGGCCGGCCAACATCACCGGGACGAACGGCAGCCACACCGAGGTCAGCGAAACCGGTTGAGCAGCAGCCGATTCCCGATGGGCAAAGCCCCGGCCGGTGATGGCTGAGGCAATGCACAGCGCCAGCCCCACCAGCCAGCCACTATCCAGAAGCTGAATGTTGGTTCGCTGGTACGTCGCCGTCAGGTAGACAAACGCGCCGTCGGAGATCGCGATCCCCAACATGCCCAGTGTGAGCAGGATCAACGTCAGGCGCTGCCCCCGTTGGGCCCGCGCCACCACCAGGACCCCGATGGTGAGAACCGCGGCATCCAACACCGGGTAGCTGACCGAGACCGCGACATGGAGCCGGTCCTTGGGCGCCGAATTCCACAGCTCGTCGAGCACCATGGCCCAGCCGACGATCGTGAACGACCCCGCCACGATCAGCCCGTCGAGAATCAACCGGGTCCGCGACGTACGGCTGAGCCCAGTGGACAGCAGCAACAGCGCGACTGCGGTGGCGATCGGCAGCACCAGATAGGCGGCATCGGCCAGCGACGGGTACGGGTGCTGGTACCCGACGAGCTTGTAGACGCGCCAGAGGACGGCGCCCAGGGTGAACGACACGAGCCCGATCGCCAGGACGACCCACGCGGCGCGTACCCGCCCTCGGGCGGATCGGGCGGTCAAAAGCGCGGCGACCACGGCCACGATCGCCAGCTCGATCATCACGTTGTCGGTGTTGGTGACCAGCGAAGCCAGCGATCCGCTCGACCACCCGCCGAGAATCAGCAATACGCCGCCGAGCAGAACGGACGCGACCAGACTGACGACCAAGGCCACCGTCTGCATCGCCCTAAGCCCTGTCACGCGGGCCTCCCGATCGTCCCGGCCGCGCAGAAATCACGGCCAAGCAATCGTAGCGAACTTTTGTTTACCCGACGCCGTTTACCTGCATCGTCGCCGCGCTAGGGCAGCTTCGCGACCAGCTCCTCGACACCGATCCGGGGACCGGTGAAGAACGGGGTCTCTTCCCGCACGTGGCGGCGGGCGTCGGTGGCCCGCAGATCCCGCATGAGGTCGACGATGCGGTGCAGCTCAGGGGCTTCGAACGCCAGGATCCACTCGTAGTCACCCAGAGCGAAGGCCGGCACGGTATTGGCGCGGACGTCCTTGTAGCTGCGGGCGGCCATCCCGTGGTCGGCGAGCATCTTGCGGCGCTCGTCGTCGGGCAGCAAGTACCAGTCCAGCGAACGCACGAACGGGTATACGCAGACATAATTGCCCGGCTCCTCACCGGCCAGGAACGCAGGGACGTGGCTCTTGTTGAACTCGGCCGGCCGGTGCAGCGCGACCGCGCTCCATACCGGCGAGACGGCCCTACCCAGCGTGGTGGTGCGGCGGAAATCGCTGTAAGTGGCCTGAAGTGACTCGATCCGCTCGGCGTGCGTCCAGATCATGAAGTCGGCGTCAGCCCGCAGACCAGCAACGTCGTAGAGGCCGCGCACCACGACGCCGTTCTCCTCCTGCTGCTTGAGGAACGTGGCGGTCTCGTCGACGGCGGCGGCGCGCGATTCTTCGTCGTACCCCAGCTCCCCCGGTTCCGCCGCGAACACTGAGAACATCACGTAGCGGACGGTGGCGTTGAGCTCGTCGTAGTCCAGTTTGGCCATGGCACCCATGGTGCCACGCGCGGATGCGGCTATCGGCGCATGGTGGCAACCACCACACGTTCTGCGGCCCTGCCCGCCACCGCCACGCAGGCAGGCACCCCGATGCCGTCGAGATAGTTGCCCGCGATCGCCAACGTGGCCGGCAGGTCGGTCCGCAGCCCGGCAGTCAGCTCGCGGTGGCCGGGGCCATATTGCGGCATCGCATCCAGCCAGCGGTGCACGAGAACGTCGACCGGATCGATGGCGATGCCGAACACCGTCTCGAGATCGGCCACCGCCCAGGCTTGCAGGTCGGTATCGGAGGTTGTGCGGGCCACCCGATCACCGAACCGGCCGAAAGACAGCCGCAGCAGCTCCGCGTTACCGCGGGCCCCCCACTTGCGGGTGGACAGGGTAATCGCCTTGGCGTGCAAGCGTTCTCCGCTGGCCACCAGCACGCCCGACTGCTGCGGCAACGGCGTGCCGCCGGGGACGGCCAACGCCAGCACCGCCGCGGAGGCGACCGGGATCCGGGCGGCCGCCGCGGCGGCGGCCGGCGCGATCTCGGTCAGCAGCGGCGCCAGCCGCGGCGCCGGCATGGCCACGATCACTCCGTCGGCATGCCAGTGCGAACCTTCGTCGTCGCGCAGGCTCCAGCCCGGCCCGTCCGGCGCGATGTGCGTGACCGACGTCTGTACCCACCGCAGCCGGCTGCGGGCCACCAATTCGTCCAGCAGCACCTGATAGCCGCCCTCGATCGCGCCGAACACCGGGCCGCGCGTGCTGCCGGGCAGCGCGCGCCGCCCGGCGTCGGTGAGGCTGGCGGCGCCGGCGTCCAGGGCGGCGGCCAGCGTCGGCGCCGCGGAGCGGATGCCGATGGTGGCCGCCGAGCCGGCGTAGACGCCGGACAGCATCGGGTCCACCGAACGCGCCACCACCTGGTCGCCGAAGCGGTCGGCGACGACGGCGCCGACCGCCGGGTCGGCGCCGGGACGCCAGTTCAGTGGCCGGCTGGGCTCGGCGGCCATCTGTGCGATCGTCGCGTCGTCGACCAGGCCGGTCATCGAGGCGGCCGAGGTCGGGATGCCGTTGACGGTGTCCGGTGGCAGCGGGTGCATGCGGCCCTGGCTGTAGATCGTGGGCCGCACGCCGGTGGTGCTGATCTGGCGATCGGCCAGACCCAGCTCGGCCAGCAGGGCGGGCACCTCGGGGCGGCGCACCACGAACGCTTCGGCGCCGATGTCCATCGGCTGGCCGCCCAGGCGCTCGGTGCGCAGGATCCCGCCGAGCCGGTCGGCCGGGTCGAACACCGTGATATCGGCGTCGGCACCGGTCAGCATGCGCAACCGGTAGGCGGCCACCAGACCCGAAATGCCGCCCCCGACAACGCAATACTTAGCTTTCACAGCGAGTGCACTAAGCCGACCAGATCTGTCAGCACGCCCGGATCGGTGCTCGGCAGCACACCGTGGCCGAGGTTGAAGATGTGCCCGGCAGCGCCGGCGTCGACCGCCAGCCAGCCGTCGTCGACCACCGAACGCGCGGCGCGCTCGACCGCCGGCCAGCCGGCCAGCAGCACGACGGGGTCCAGGTTGCCCTGCAATGCCACGTTGGGACCGACACGCAGTGCGGCGTCGGCCAACGAGGTCCGCCAGTCGACGCCGACGACGGTGGCACCCGCCTCACCCATCGCGCCAAGCAGTTCAGCGGTCCCGACGCCGAAATGGGTCATCGGTACGCCGTAGTCGGCCAGCGCGGCGAACACCCGCGAACTGTGCGGAAGCACATGGCTGCGGTAGTCGGCCAGCGACAGCGTGCCCGCCCAGGAGTCGAACACCTGGATGGCGTCCACCCCGGCGTCAAGCTGCACCTTCAGGAAGGCGATCGTCAGCTCGGTCAGCACTCCCATCAGCGCATGCCAGGTCGACGGGTCGGCCAGCATCATCGCCTTGGTGCGCTCGTGCAGCTTGCTGGGCCCGCCCTCGATCAAGTAGGACGCGAGCGTGAACGGGGCGCCGGCAAAGCCGATCAGCGGCACCTCACCGAGCTCCGCCACCAGCAGGCCCACCGCATCGGAAATCGCGCTGACCCGCTGCAGTTCAAGGCGTTTCATCGCGCCCACATCGGCGGCGGTGCGCACGGGGTGGGCGATCACCGGGCCGACGTCGGGGACGATATCCAGTTCGATGCCCGCGCCGCGCAGCGGGACGACGATGTCGGAGAACAGGATCGCCGCGTCGACCCCGTGGCGGCGGATCGGCTGGAGGGTGATCTCGCAGACCAGCTCCGGGTCGAAGCAGGCCTGCATCATCGTGTTCTTGGCCCGCAGTTCGCGGTACTCGGGAAGCGACCTCCCGGCCTGGCGCATGAACCACACCGGGACACGGCTGGGTTTGCGGCCAGTGGCGGCGGCCAGGTAGGGCGCCTCGGGCAGCTGGCGACGGGTACTCATCGCGTCCATGGTCCCACGAGCCCGCGAACCGGCATCCGCCCGCTGGCACCGAATCGGCGCGCCTGCACCCCCGACCTCGACGATAGGGCTAGCGTCAATTGCCGTGACCACTGCGGAACCGGCGCTATTCCGCGAGGCGGTGGCGGCGATGAATACCGCCGAGGTACGGCCGGAGATCGAACTCGGTCCGATCCGCCCACCTCAACGTCTCGCGCCGTACAGCTATGCGCTGGGTGCGGAGGTCAAGCACGCCGAGACCGAAATCGTCCCCGAACACTCCGACGGCGATGCGTTCGGCCGGCTGATCCTGCTGCACGATCCCGACGGCTCGGAGGCGTGGGACGGCACCATGCGCCTGGTCGCCTACATCCAGGCCGATCTGGACTCCAGCGAGGCCGTCGACCCGCTATTGCCCGAGGTGGCCTGGAGCTGGCTCATCGACGCCCTGGAGAGTCGCGCCGAACACGTCACCGCCCTCGGCGGCACCGTCACCGCCACCACCTCGGTGCGCTACGGCGACATCTCCGGTCCACCGCGCGCGCATCAGCTCGAGATGCGCGCGTCCTGGACGGCCACCACCATGGCACTCGACACGCATGTCCAGGCGTTCTGCGAGGTGCTCGAGCACGCCGCAGGCCTGCCGCCGGCGGGAGTGACGGATCTGGGTTCCCGCTCCCGCGCCTGACATGCCAGAAGCCGATGATGATGACGCCGCGGCCGCGGTGTCCGAAACCCCAGCCGACGACGCCCCCGAGGCGACTCCCTTGCTGTGTCCCGCCGAGGGCGTGCCACCGGTGTCGGTCAGCGTCGACGAGATCGCGCGGGCGGCAGAGCAGCTGGCGAAGGGCACCGGCCCGTTCGCCGTGGATGCCGAGCGGGCGTCCGGGTTCCGCTATTCCAACCGCGCCTACCTGATCCAGATCCGACGCACCGGCGCGGGCACGGTCCTCATCGACCCGGTCAACCACGGCAACAGCCCGATCGACGTGCTGCGACCGGTTGCCGACGTATTGGCCACCGACGAGTGGATCCTGCACGCCGCCGACCAGGATCTGCCCTGCCTGGCGGAGGTCGGGATGCGCCCGCCCAGCCTGTACGACACCGAGCTGGCGGGGCGGCTGGCCGGCTTCGATCGGGTGAATCTCGCGGCCATGGTGCAGCGCCTACTGGGGCTGGGCCTGGCCAAGGGGCACGGCGCGGCGGACTGGTCCAAGCGCCCGCTGCCGGACGCCTGGCTGAACTACGCCGCCCTGGATGTCGAGGTGCTCATCGAGCTGCGGGATGCGATTGCCGGTGTGCTGGCCGAGCAACAAAAGAGCAGTTGGGCCGCAGAAGAATTCGAGTATCTCCGGGGCGCCGATGCGACACCGACGCGGCGTGATCGATGGCGGCGGACGTCCGGGATCCACAAGGTCCGCAATCAGCAGACGCTGGCGGCGGTCCGGGAGTTGTGGACGGTGCGGGATCAGATCGCCCGGCGCCGCGACATCGCGCCGGGGCGGATCCTGCCGGACTCGGCGATCATCGCTGCCGCAGTGGCCGACCCCAAGACCGTCGAAGACCTCACGAAGCTGCCGATCTTCGGCGGGCACAAGCAGCGCCGCAGCGCGAATGTCTGGCTGGCCGCACTGGAGTCAGCCCGCACCACCCCAGAGCCACCGGACACCGCCGAGCCGCAGAACGGCCCGCCGCCCGCGGTGCGCTGGGCCAAGCGCAAGCCCGAGGCCGCGGCCCGCCTGGACGCCGCGCGCGCGGGGCTCTCCGAACTCTCCGAAAGGGTGCACGTACCCACCGAGAACCTCGCCTCCCCCGAACTCATCCGCAGGCTGTGCTGGGACTGGCAGGACAGCGGCGACGTCAGCGAGGCGATCGAGAACTTCCTGCGTGACGGCGGGGCCAGGGAATGGCAACGCACACTTGTGGTTCCGGTGCTGGCGGCGAAGTTGGAGCCCGCTCAGGACGAGTGAGCGTCGACGTGCTCCAGGAAGTGCGGCAGCGCCTGTTCTAGTCGAGGTGCTCGCTGGCCTGATGCTCGTCGGCGTCGACTGCGCCCAGCGCAGCCACCCAGCCGGTGACCTGGCGGGCCACATGCTGCTCGGTCAGACCCACCGACTCGAGCACCTCTCCGCGCCCGGCATGGTCCAAGAACTGTTGCGGCACAGCGACATCACGGCACGGAACATCGATCTCGGCGGCGCGCAGCGTCGCCGAGATCGCCGAACCAACACCGCCGCGCACGCCGTTGTCCTCCATCGTGACGACCAGCTTGTGTGACTTGGCAAGGGGCGCAACCGCATCGGGCACCGGGATCACCCAGCGCGGATCGACGACCGTCACTCCGATCCCCTGATTGCGCAGCCGCTGGGCGACCTTGAGCGCCATCGGCGCGAACGAGCCGACAGCGACGAGCAGCACATCGTTGCCGAGGCCGTCGGTCGGGCGCGCCAGGATGTCGATGCCCGAAACCCGCTCGAGCGCGGGAATGTCCTCGCCCACTTCCCCTTTGGGGAAACGGATGGCAGTCGGCCCGTCGTTGATCTCCAGCGCCTCGCCCAGCTCCTCGCGCAGCCGGGCACCGTCGCGCGGCGCGGCCACCCGGATGCCGGGGACGATGTTGAGCAGCGACAGGTCCCACATGCCGTTGTGGCTGGCGCCGTCGTTGCCGGTGACCCCGGCCCGGTCGAGCACCATCGTGACCGGAAGTTTGTGCAGGGCGACGTCCATCATGATCTGGTCGAACGCGCGGTTGATGAACGTCGAATAGATGGCCACCACCGGGTGCAGCCCGCCCATCGCCAGCCCGGCCGCCGAGGTCATCGCATGCTGCTCGGCGATCCCCACGTCAAACAGGCGGTCCGGGAAGCGATCCCCGAACGCCGACAGACCGGTCGGTCCCGGCATCGCCGCGGTGATCGCGACGATGTCACGCCGCTTGGCGGCGTACGAGATCAGCGACTCGGAGAACACCGACGTCCAGCCGGGCGCCGAGGACTTCGTCGCGAGCCCGGTGTCGGGGTCGATCACCCCGCAGGAGTGCATCTGCTCGGCCTCGTCGTTCTCGGCGGGGGCATAGCCCATGCCCTTGCGGGTCACCACATGCACGATCACCGGGGCGTTGAAGCCGCGGGCGTGCCGCAGGGCGGTCTCCACCGCGTGCTCGTCGTGCCCGTCGATCGGGCCGACGTACTTCAGGCCCAGGTCGGTGAACATCACCTGCGGGGACAACGCGTCCTTGATGCCGGCTTTCACGCTGTGCATGGCCTGATAACAGGCCTCGCCGACGACCGGCACGCCGCGCACCGCGATGCGGCCACGCTCCAGGAATCGCTCGTAGCCCGGCTGCAGCCGCAGCCCGGCCAGGTGATCGGCCAGGCCGCCGATGGTCGGGGCGTAGGAGCGGCCGTTATCGTTGACGACGATCACCACCGGCCGGCGGGACGCGGCGATATTGTTCAGCGCCTCCCAGCACATGCCGCCGGTCAGCGCGCCGTCGCCGACCACTGCTACGACGTGGCGGTTGCGGTGGCCGGTCAGTTCGAAGGCCTTGGCCAACCCGTCGGCGTAGGACAGCGCCGCCGAGGCGTGGCTGGACTCGACCCAGTCGTGCTCGCTTTCCGTGCGGGACGGGTAGCCCGACAGACCGTCGCGCTTGCGCAACGTGTCGAACTCGGCCGCGCGACCGGTGAGCATCTTGTGCACGTAGGCCTGGTGTCCAGTGTCGAAAAGGATAGGGTCGTGCGGAGAGTCGAAGACCCGGTGCAGTGCCAGCGTCAGCTCGACGACACCGAGGTTGGGCCCAAGATGCCCGCCCGTGGCAGCGACCTTGTGAATCAGGAACTGGCGAATCTCGACAGCCAGCTCGGTCAGCTGCGCTTGGGACAGGTGTTGCAGATCGGCAGGGCCGCGAACCTGTTCAAGCATTTGGCCAGTCTACGCACCCGTACGTAGATCAGTCCTGATGAGACTCGTAGATGTCGGGCACACCGTCGTGGTCACGATCTTCGTTTTCCAGCTCCCACACGCTGCGGTAATACCGGTTGCGCAGCCGCAGCACGACCGCCGCCAACAAGGCCGCCAGCAAACTTCCGGTGAGGACCGCGACCTTGACGACGGCGTGGCGCTCGGAGCCCGGATCGTAGGCCAATTCGCCGATCAGCAGGGATACCGTGAAGCCGATCCCGGCCAGCATGGAGATGCCGAACACGTCGACCCAGCGCAGTGCCGAGTCGAGGCTGGCACGGGTCAGCTTGGCCAGTGTCCAGGTGGTGCCGAAGACACCGAGCGTCTTGCCGACGACCAGCGCCACGACGATGCCCATCGCAATCGGATCGCGCAGAGCTGTGACCAAACCGTGATAGCCGCCGAACGTCACACCGGCGGCGAAGAACGCGAACACCGGGACCGCGAACCCCGCCGACAGCGGCCGCATCCGGTGCTCGAAGAGCTCGGCTAGTCCGGGTCCGGCGTCGGGGCCGCCGGCTGCCGCGCTGCGCAGCACCGGCACCGTGAAGCCGAGCAGCACCCCCGCCACCGTCGCGTGCACACCGGATTCGTGGACGAACGCCCAGGTGAGCACCGCCAGCGGGACGAGCAGCCACCAGCACCGGATCCGGCGCTGCACGAGAACCGCGAACAACGTCAGTGGGATCAGCGCCACCAGCAGCGCGACGACGTTGATCTTGTCGGTGTAGAACACCGCGATCACGGTGATCGCCAGCAGATCGTCGACGACGGCCAGGGTGAGCAGGAAGGTCCGCAGGGCCGCGGGTAGGTGCGTGGAGATGACGGCCAGCACGGCGACCGCGAACGCGATGTCGGTGGCCGTCGGGATGGCCCAGCCGCGGGTGGCGCCGCCGCCCTCGTGCAGCGTGAAGGCGACGAAGATGACCGCCGGTGCCACCATGCCACCCACCGCGGCGGCGATCGGCAGTGCCGCGCGGCCCGGGTCACGCAGATCGCCGGCGACGAATTCCCGCTTGAGCTCGAGCCCGACGACGAAGAAGAAGATCGCCAGCAGCCCATCGGCTGCCCAGCCGCCCAGACTCAGATCCAGGTGCAGGCCAAGCCGGTCGGTGCCGACGTGCAGGTCGCCGAGCCGGTCATAGGCGGCCGACCACGGCGAGTTGGCCCAGACCAAGGCGATCGCGGCGGCCAGCAGCAGCAACGCCCCACCGACGGTCTCCTTGCGCAGGATCGAAGAGATTCGCGAGGTTTCCGACCACGATCCGCGGGCGAATAGGGCGTGACGCATCTCACCGCACCAACAGCGCCACACACTCGACGTGATGGGTCAGCGGAAACGAGTCGAACACCCGGAGCTGCTCGACGGTGTAGCCGTGTCCGCGGTACAGACCGATGTCGCGGGAGAACGAGGCCGCCTCACAGCCGATATGGATCACCCGCGGCACCCCGGCATCGGCCAGCAGGTCGATGATCTCGCGCCCGGCCCCCGATCGCGGCGGGTCCAGGACGGCGATGTCGGCGCCCTCGCGCTGCGCGGTCAGCGCCCGGCGCACCGAATCGGTGAGCACCTCGACGCCTGGCAGGTCGGCCAGTGCCGCACGTGCCGCCCCGGAGGCGGCGCGCGAGGTGTCCACCGTCAGCACCCGGCCACCATCACCCACTGCGTCGGCCAGCACCGCGGCGAACAACCCCGCGCCGCCGTACAGATCCCACGCGGTCGATCCCGAGATGTCCTGCGCCCAGCCGGCCACCAGCGCGCTATAGGTCGTGGCCGCGTCGCGGTGCGACTGCCAGAACCCGGTGACCGGGACCCGCCAGGCACGGTCCCCCACCCGCTGCACCGCCTCGAATTCACCCTCGGCACGGTGACCGCGCCGCTGCTGACGGTTGTTGCACACGACGTGCCGGGTGCCGTCATCATCGACGACCACGTGCACCTGATCGCCCGGCTTCCAGCGCGATCCGTCCAGCCCGTCGACCAACCCGTCGCGCAGCTGGCCGCAGCTCAGGTCGGTGACCAGTTCGGCACTGTGGTAGCGGTGAAATCCCGCGTGGCCCCTGGCATCCACGGCCAGCCGGACTCGGGTGCGCCAGCCCTGGGCTGCGCCGTCACCCAGCGGTTCGGCCACCCCGCCCCAGGTGAAGTCGCCGAGCCGGGCCAGCTGGTTGGCCACCACCTGACCCTTGAGCACGCGGGCGGCCTCGGGACTGGCGAAGGCCAGATCGCAGCAGCCCGCCTTGCCAACACCGGCGATCGCGCACAGCGACTCCACCCGATCCGGCGATGGTTCCAGAATCTCGATTGCCTCAGCGTGCCAATAGGATCCGCGATCGCCGGTCACCCTGGCTAGCACCACCTCGCCGGGCAGTGCGTAGCGGACGAACACGACCCGCCCCTCATGGCGTGCCACACAGCTGCCCCCGTTGGCGGCCGCACCGGTTGTCAGCACCAGCTCGACCGCATCCCCCTGCGTCACTGTCGCGTCACTCCAGGAAACCTCGGCGCACGTCGCCGGGTGCGTTCTGCGCCTCCAGGTCAAGCACGCGCTCCGACGAATTAAGTTGCCATGGAACCGAAGTCACCATCACGTTGGGCATGAACAGCAACCGGCCCTTGAGCCGCAACGCACTCTGGTTGTGCAGCACCTGCTCCCACCAGTGGCCGACGACGTATTCCGGGATGAAGACCGTCACCACTGTGCGCGGGGCTTCCTTGCTGATCCGCTTGACGTAGTCCAGTACGGGTCGGGTGACCTCCCGGTACGGGGAGGCAACGACTTTCAGGGGGACGGTGATGTCACTGTCCTCCCACTTGTGCACCAACTGGCGGGTCTCGGAGTCGTCGACGTTGACGGTGATGGCCTCCAGTATGTCGGGCCGGGTGGCCCTGGCGTAGGACAACGCCCGCAGCGTCGGCATGTGCAGTTTGGAGACCAGCACGACGGCGTGGTTGCGGCTGGGCAGGATCACCTCGCCCTGCTCGGCCTCCTGTTCGGCCAGCTCGCGGGCCACCGTGTCGTAATGCTTGTGGATCGCCTTCATCAGCACGAAAAGGCTTGTCATGGCCAGGATTGCGATCCAGGCACCGGCAACGAACTTGGTGACCAGCACGACGATCAGCACCGCGCCGGTGGCGAGGAAGCCGATCGTGTTGATCACCCGCGAGCGCATCATGTGCCTGCGGGCCCGCGGGTCGGTTTCGGTGCGCAGGTGCCGCGTCCAGTGCCGGACCATGCCGATCTGGCTGAGCGTGAACGACACGAACACACCCACGATGTACAGCTGGATCAGCGCGGTGACTTCGGCGCGGAACGCGACGACGAACGCGATCGCGGCCGCCGCCAGGAACAGGATGCCGTTGGAGAAGGCCAGCCGGTCGCCGCGGGTGTGCAGCTGGCGCGGCAGGTAGCGGTCCTGAGCCAGGATCGAGCCCAGCACCGGGAATCCGTTGAAGGCGGTGTTGGCGGCCAGGACCAGGATCAGCGCGGTGGCACCGGCGATCAGCCACAGGCCCAGCGGGAAACCGGCGAACACCGTCTCGGCCAGCTGGGCCACCAGCGTCTTCTGGTGGTAGTCGGCCGGCGCACCGCCCAGCTGCTCGTCCGGCCGTTCGGCGATCTTCACCCCGATCTTGGTCGCGAGCACGATGATGCCGATCAGCAGGACGACCGCGATCGTGCCCAGCAGCAGCAGCGTGGTGGCGGCGTTCTTGGACTTGGGCTTACGGAATGCGGGCACGCCGTTGCTGATCGCCTCCACACCGGTCAGCGCGGCGCAACCCGACGAAAATGCCCGCGCCACAAGGAACACCATCGCGAATCCCATGACATCGCCGTGCTCGGAGTGCATCGAGAACTTGGCCGACTCGGCCTGCAGATCGTCGCCCAGCACGTAGATCCGGAAGAAGCCCCAGATCAGCATCATCAACATGCCGACGATGAAGGCGTAGGTCGGAATGGCGAACGCGGTGCCCGACTCCCGGATACCGCGCAGGTTCGCCGCGGTCAGGAGCACGATAGCGGCGACGGCGAACGCCACCTTGTGCTGGGCGATGAACGGGACCGCCGACCCGATGTTCGACATCGCCGAGGCCATCGACACCGCGACCGTCAGCACGTAGTCGACCAGCAGGGCGCTGGCCACCGTCAGGCCCGCCGTCGGCCCCAGGTTGGTGGTCACCACCTCGTAGTCGCCGCCGCCGGACGGATAGGCGTGCACGTTCTGCCGGTAGGAGGCCACCACCACGAGCATGACCAGCGCGACCATCACCCCGATCCACGGCGCCATCGCATACGCCGACAGGCCTGCCACCGAGAGCACCAGGAAGATTTCCTCGGGCGCATAGGCCACCGACGACATGGCGTCGGAGGCGAAGACCGGCAAGGCAATGCGCTTGGGCAGCAGCGTGTGGCTCAGCTTGTCGCTGCGGAACGGCTGCCCCAGGACCAGCCGGCGGGCGGCGGTCGAAAGCTTAGACACGAGTGCCAAGAGTAGGCCCAAGCCGGTTTGGCTGTAGCGTTCCCCATACGGTCGTTGTCCGCACGCACGGGTCAGCCACTTCGCGGCCCGGGTTCGCGGGGGGTCGACGCACGACGAAGCCGAGAGGACGCCAGGTGCGGGTAGTGGTGATGGGGTGCGGCCGCGTGGGCGCGTCGCTGGCCGACGCGCTGTCCCGGATCGGCCATGAGGTGGCCATCATCGACCGGGATGCGACGGCGTTTCACCGGCTGTCGCCGGACTTCTCCGGCGAGCGGGTGCTGGGCATGGGCTTCGACCGGGAAGTGCTGCTGCGCGCGGGAATCCAGGAGACCGATGCGTTCGCCGCGGTGTCCTCCGGCGACAACTCCAACATTATCTCCGCGCGGTTGGCCCGCGAAACGTTCGGGGTGAACCGTGTCGTCGCGCGCATCTACGACGCCAAACGGGCCGCGGTCTACGAGCGCTTGGGCATCCCGACGGTCGCGACCGTGCCCTGGACCACCGACCGACTGCTGGGCGCGCTCGTGCGGGACACCGAGACCACCAAGTGGCGTGATCCGACCGGCACCATGGCCGTCGCCGAGGTGACGCTGCACGAAGGCTGGGTCGGACATCGGCTGACCTCGCTGGAGGAGGCCACCGGCGCGCGGGTCGCGTTCGTGATCCGGTTCGGCACCGGCATCCTGCCCGAGCCCAAAACGGTCGTCCAGGCCGGCGATCAGGTCTACATCGCGGCGGTATCGGGGCGGGCCGCCGAAGCGCTGGCGATCGCCGCCCGGCCGCCCGGCCCGGACGTCGGAGAGGGGCACTGAGAGATGGGCGATAAACGGCTCAAGGTGGCGATCGCGGGGGCGGGCGCGGTCGGCCGCTCGATCGCCCGCGAGCTGCTCGAGAGTGAGCACGAGGTGACGCTGATCGAGCGCAACGCCGAACATCTCGACGTCGACGCGATCCCGGCCGCGCACTGGCGGCTCGGCGACGCCTGCGAGATCAGCCTGCTGGAGTCGGTACACCTGCAGGATTTCGACGTCGTCGTGGCCGCCACCGGCGACGATAAGGCGAATGTGGTGCTGTCCCTGCTGGCCAAGACGGAGTTCGCGGTGTCGCGCGTGGTGGCCCGGGTCAACGATCCCCGCAATGAGTGGCTGTTCGACGATTCGTGGGGCGTGGACGTCGCGGTGTCCACCCCGCGGATGCTGGCCTCGCTGGTGGAAGAGGCCGTCGCCGTGGGCGATCTGGTGCGGCTGATGCAGTTCCGCCAGGGTCACGCCAACCTCGTCGAGATCACCCTGCCTGACGACACGCCCTGGGGCGGGCGGCCGGTGCGCAAGCTGATCCTGCCGCGCGACGCCACGCTGGTGACGATCCTGCGCGGGCCGAGAGTGATCGTGCCGGAGGCCGACGAACCGCTGGAGGGCGGCGACGAGCTGTTGTTCGTCGCGGCACCCGAGGTGGAAGACGAGCTGCGCACGACGGTGCTGTCGGCCTCTAGGGGCTAGCGGTCGATCGGCGGCGGTGCGGCGCCAGAGTTATGGCTGCCCGCGTGAGCGGCGTGGATCGCCCGCTGGGCAACGCGGATCGCCAGGTACGTGACCAACGCGGCCACCCCGGTCAGCGGCCAGCCCATCGCGATGCGGGCCACCCCCAGCCAGCCGGTCTGGTCGAGGTCGTAGAGGTGACGTTGCACGAGAAATCGCGACCCGAACACCAGCACCCAGGTCAATGTCGCGATGTCGAAGGCCAGCACCGCGCGGCGGTTGTTACGCCAGCCACGGTCGTGGCTTTGGATCCAGCTCCAGGCGTAGCCCACGATCGGCCGGCGAATCAGCACCGACAGGGCGAAGACCCCCGCCCAGATCAGCGACGTCCAGATGCCAAGCAGAAAGTAGCCTTTCGACGCCCCAACGAGCCACGCGATGAGGGCACTGATCCCGACACCGATGAAACCGGAGACGGCGGGCTGTACGGAGTCGCGGCGGATCAGACGCCACACCAGGATCAGGGCTGCGACGCCGAGCGCCGCGGCGATCGCAGGTGTCAGGCCGAACGCGGTGTTGACGGGCACCAGCACGGCGACGGGCAGTGCCGAATAGATCAGCCCGCTGACACCGCCCATCTGGGCGAGCAGCGCCTGGGCCGGAGTCTTCTCGGGAGGCGTCGGCTCGATACCGTCGGAATCTTGCGAGCGATCGCTGTCTTCGACCGGACGGCTCAAGTCTGAATCTCGTAATGCGGGTTGTAGATGGCCTTGGCACCGTTCTCCAGCGTGCCCAGCCGACCACGTACTCGCAGGGCGCGGCCCGATTCGATTCCGGGGATTCGACGCTGTCCCAACCAGACCAGCGTCACGGTATCGGTGCCGTCGAACAGCTCGGCACGTACTCCGCCGGCACAGCCCTTGGCGTTCATCTCCACACTGCGCAGGGTGCCCACCATGGTGACCTCCTGGCCACGCTGGCAATCGATTGCTCGCTGCGCGCCGATGTGGGCCGCGTCGTCGGTGAGTTCTTCGACATCTCGCTGCTCAGGGTCCTCCGTCAACCGGCGGGTGAGACGGCGGACAAAACTTTCGGCCGTAGCCATGGCCTCTCCTGATACTTCAGCGGATCACAATGCCAACGCAACGCTAGACCTGTTGGTTCCCGAATGCCATGTGGCATACCCGCGACAACCGTTGCTAATCCGTCACAGGCAGGATCATGCGATGACGATCACATTCCGCGGCGCCACGGCGGTGCTGCTGCCTGGGACGGGCTCCGACGACGACTACGTCTACCGGGCGTTCGCCGGGCCGCTGCACGGGGTCGGTGCGGTGGTGTCGACGCCCGCACCGCAGCCGGCCCGGCTGGTCGCCGGTTACCTCGACGCGCTCGACAATGCTGCTCGTCAAGGCCCGATCATCGTCGGTGGCGTGTCCATCGGCGCCGCGGTGACAGTCGCCTGGGCGTTAGCGCACCCGAGCCGGGCGGTGGCGGTGCTGGCCGCACTGCCGGCGTGGACCGGGGCCGCGCCGTCGGCGCCGGCCGCACTGTCGGCCCGGCACACCGCCCACCAGCTGCGCACCGCCGGCCTAGTCGCCACGACAGCGCAGATGCAAGCGTCCAGCCCGGCCTGGCTGGCCGACGAGCTCACCCGCAGCTGGCTGGGTCAGTGGCCCGAACTACCCGACGCGATGGAGGAAGCCGCCGGCTATGTCGCGCCGAGTATCGCCGAACTCGAGCGTCTGAGCGTCCCCATGGGTGTGGTCGGAGCATCCGACGACCCGATTCATCCGCTGGAGGTGGCGCTGGAATGGGTGTCGGCGGCGCCGCGCGCCGCGCTGCGGACCGTCAGCCTCGACGATTTCGGCCCCGACCCTGAAATCCTCGGGGCGGCGTGTCTGGCAGCGCTGAACGAAGCGGCGGGCTAAATCAGCCGCCGGTGCTGGTGCTGCGCAGCTGCTGCATGGCCGAGCCGGACGCGCTGCGCCGCTCGGTCGGCGGCTGGCCCTGCGCCTGCTGCTCCTGCACCAGCGCCTGCTGGGCGGCCACCATCTGAGCCTGCTGGGCAGCAGCCTGGCGCAACTGCTCGAGCATCGGCTCGGGCAGGTTGACCGGCAGCGGGGTGCGTACCGGCAGCGGGGTGTCATCGCGTCGTACGACGGTGTCGGCCAACGCTTCTCGCGCTTCGACAACCAGGTTCGGCATGGCTTCCGGCGCGCCGTTGACCACGCAGCGGATCATCCAGCGATAGCCGTCGACCCCGATGAAACGCACCACGCCTGCGCCGGTACCGACCACCTCACGACCCCAGGGACCGGTCTCGATGGACACCGCAGCGTTGTCCTTGCGCAGCGAGTCGGCCAGCTCTTTGGCCACTTCCCGCCACAGGCCGGGTGACTTCGGTGCTGCGTAGGCGGCGATGGTGAACCGTCCGTTGGGCGTGACCACCCACACCGCGCTCGGCACGCCAACCTCGTTCAACTCGACCTGGATCTGGCCGCCCGCCGGCATCGGGACCAGCACCGAGCCGAGGTCGAGCCGGGCTTCCGCGGCGTCGTCGGGGTTGTCGAAATCCTCGACATCGAAAGGGCCACCGTCGTAGTCGCCGGCACCGTCGTCGTCGTCGACGTCGTCGGGCTCAGCAGTCTCGGTGACGTCGTCGCCTTCCGGCGTCTCGGTCACGGGGTCGCCGGTCTTGGGTTCGTTCTTACGTCTGCCGAATGCCATCACAAACTCGCATGTCCGCCGGAGGATCCGTGGCCGCCCGTGCCACGGGTGGTGTCAGCCAGTCCGGCCTCGTCGAACGAGGCCACCTCGACCAGCTCTGGGAGTTCGACCCGCTGGACCAGCAGCTGGGCAATGCGGTCACCGCGCCGGATGTTGATCGGCGTGGCGGGGTCGAGGTTGATCAACGACACTTTGACTTCGCCGCGATATCCGGCGTCGATCGTGCCGGGGCTGTTGACGATCGAAAGTCCCACGCGCGCAGCCAAACCGGAGCGCGGATGGACCAGGCCGACCATGCCGTGCGGGATCGCCACGGCGATCCCGGTGCTCACCAGGGCACGGTGGCCGGGCCCCAGGTCGACGTCTTCGGCACTGAACAAATCCACGCCCGCGTCGCCGTCGTGGGCGCGGCTGGGCATCGGGAGATCGCGGTCGAGGCGAACCACCGCGAGACTGGTTGGCACGATGCCACAGACTACCCTTGGCCGCGTGTCTGGTTCGCGTGTGACCTCGCAAACCGTGCGATACCGCGAGCGGCTCTGGGTGCCGTGGTGGTGGTGGCCGCTCGGTCTGGCGCTGGCGGCGCTCATCGCCAAGGAAGTCACTATGGGCGTGCGCACCCTGCCCGTCTGGCTGCCCTACACGCTGCTCGGCGCGGTCGCGGCGGGCGTGTTGCTGTGGCTGAGCCGCACCGAGGTCCGGGTCGTGACCGACGGCGCCGAGGTGGAGCTGTGGGCCGGTCAGGCCCATCTGCCCATGTCGGTGGTGTCACGGTCGGCGGAGATCCCACGAACGGCGAAGTCGGCGGCGCTGGGCCGCCAGCTCGATCCGGCCGCCTATGTATTGCACCGTGGCTGGGTCGGACCGCTGGTCCTGGTCGTGCTTGACGATCCCGACGATCCGACGCCGTACTGGCTGGTCAGCGTGCGTCACCCCGATCGGGTGCTGTCGGCGCTGAGGAGCTGACCGGCGCGGCTAAGCCGCGCAGTCCGTGCAGATCATCACGCCGTTCTTGTCGCTGGCCAGCCGGCTGCGGTGGTGCACCAAGAAGCAGCTCGAGCAGGTGAACTCGTCGGCCTGCTTCGGGACGACCCGCACCGACAGCTCCTCGCCGGACAGGTCCGCCCCGGGTAGCTCGAAATTCTCGGCGGAATCAGTTTCGTCGACATCGACCACGGCAGACTGCGCCTCATTACGGCGAGCCTTCAGCTCCTCGAGCGAGTCCTCGGACACCTCATCGGTCTCAGTGCGCCGTGGGGCGTCGTAATCGGTAGCCATTGTTGTCCCCTCCAAACCTCAGCATGGCTTTGTATCAGCGTCGAACGGATCCACCAAACGATTCGTGCCCAGATCACCCATATCCACGTGTGATTTACGTCACACAGATTGATCTGGTTCAACGGGCGTGTTCCGCCGGTGCCCATCTCCTGCCTCTAGAGTGCATCCGTGGTCGCTCAAATCACGGAGGGCACGGCCTTCGACAAGAACGGTCGTCCGTTCCGTCGACGCAACTACCTGCCCGGACTCATCGCCCTCGCCGTCATGTTCGCGATCACTGCCGTGGTGTGGGCGTTCGTGCTGACCCGCCCGGTCGAAATGCGTGAGGCCGCGGCCTGCAACCCGCCGCCGCCGGCCGCTGATCCGGCCGCCCCCAAACTCGGCGAGCAGGTCTCGCACGCCTCGATGCTGGACGTCGCGCCGGCCAAGCTCGTGGACACCAAGATCCGGGTCCTCAACGCCAGCGGCCAGGGCGGGCAGGCCGGCGAGGTCGCCGGCGCACTGCGCGACGTCGGCTTCGCCCAGCCCACCGCGGCCAACGATCCGATCTACGCGAGCACGCGACTGACCTGCCAGGGCCAGATCCGGTTCGGTTCCAGCGGCCGGGCCGGTGCGGCCGCGGTATGGCTGGTGGCGCCCTGCGTCGAGCTGTTCCAGGACGACCGCAAGGACGATTCGGTGGACCTGTCGATCGGCACCGACTTCACCACCTTGGCCCACAGCGACGACATCGACGCCGTCCTGGCCGGGCTGCGCCCGGACGCCACCGAGCCCGCCGACTCGGCACTGATCACCAAGATCCACAACGGCACCTGCTGAGCCGGCTACCGCTGTGTCGGCTACCTCAGGGGCCGCAGTCCCCCGGCGCGGTCCAGCGCGTCGATAAGCGCGCCCGCGATTCCCGGCGCGGCGGCCACCACCAGCCCACCCTCTTCGTCGACTGACGGCAGCACGACCAGCGCGCCCGCCTCGGTGGCGACCAACGCACCCGCCGCCCAGTCCCAGACGTGCAGGCCGTGCTCGTAATGGGCGTCGAGGCGGCCGGCGGCGACCAGACACAGATCCAGGGCCGCCGACCCGATCCGCCGCACATCACGCACCTGCGGCAGCAGCCGGGCCAGTACCGCCGACTGCTCGGCGCGCCGCTGCGGCGCATAGCCGAATCCGGTGCCCACCAACGCCATCGACAGCTCGGTCACCGTGCTGCAGCGCAGTGCGCGGCGCTCGCCGCCGCTGAGCAGGTGCGCACCGTGACCCGCCGCCGCCGAGTACACGTCGCCACTGACCACATCGGCGACCGCACCCGCCACCGACACGCCGTCGATCTGTGCGCCGATCGAAATCGCGTACGCCGGAATGCCATAGACGAAGTTGACCGTGCCGTCGATCGGGTCGATCACCCAGCAGACAGTGCCGTTGTCGCCGGCTACTGGGCCGCCACCCTCCTCGCCGAGGATCGCCTCGCCCGGGCGTAGTACGCCCAGCCGATCCCGCAGCAGCAGTTCAGTTTCGGTATCCACGACGGTGACCGGATCGGTCGGCGTGCTCTTGGCCTGGACCGAATCCGAGTTGATGGAGTCGCGCCCGTCGCCGAGGAGCTCCGCCCGGCGACGGCGGACGAATGTGGCAGCTTCGGCGGCCAACTGCTCGGCCACCGCCCGTAATTGCTCAGGCCGGTTGTCGGTCACGGGCTTATCGCAGCACAGAGGGGGGCGCAGCCACTAGTGTGGGCAATCGCGCAGACCGCCCGCCTCGCCCAGGAGCAGCCCAATGCCCTACACCGAATCGCCCACCCCCGGACAGAATCGCGGCTTCGGTGTCGATGTCGGCGGCAGCGGGGTCAAGGGCGGCGTCGTCGATCTCGACACCGGCCTGCTCATCGGGGACCGCTACAAGTTGCTCACCCCACAGCCGTCGACCCCGGCCGCGGTGGCGGCGACCGTCGCCGAGGTGGTTCGGCACTTCGCCTGGACCGGTCCGCTGGGCGTCACCTACCCCGGCGTGGTGGTCAACGGCGTCGTACAGACCGCGGCCAATGTGGACAAGGGCTGGATCGGCACCAACGCCGCCGAGATCATCAGCGGCGCGCTGGGCGGCCAGCACGTCACCGTGCTCAACGACGCCGACGCCGCCGGCCTGGCCGAGCAGCGACACGGCGCCGGACGCAACAAGAACGGCGTCATCGTGCTGCTGACCTTCGGCACCGGAATCGGCTCCGCCGTGATTCACAACGGCCAGCTGCTGCCCAACACCGAGTTCGGCCACCTGGAGGTGGGGGGCAAGGAGGCCGAGCACCGTGCGGCCTCCTCGGTGAAGGAGCGCAAGGATTGGAGCTACGAGCGGTGGACAGAGGAAGTCACAAAGGTGCTGGTCACCATCGAAAATGCGATCTGGCCTGACTTGTTCATCGCCGGCGGCGGCATCAGCCGCAAGGCCGAGAAATGGATCCCGCTGTTGAAGAACCGGACCCCGGTGGTGGCCGCGGAACTTCTGAACGAGGCGGGCATCGTGGGCGCGGCAATGGCGGCTCAGGCCGCCGTCACACGCTGAATTTTCGCCGCTCGCGCGGTAGATGCTCGCACTGTCGTTACAATGGTCGACGGCGGCCGCCTACCGGATAGCGGCGAGAATCCGCAACGAGATCCACGCCAACAGTCCTCATAGCCGACGCATTCGGTGGAGCCCCCGCGCCCACCGAGAGCCAGCACGACCGAAAGGGTGTACGTGGCAGCGACCAAAGCAAGCCCGGCAACCGACGAGCCGGTGAAGCGCACCGCCACCAAGACTCCCGCTAGGAAGCCGGCGGCGAAGGCCGCCAACGGTTCCGCGCCCGCCAAGCGCGTCACCAAGGCCGCGCCCCGCGCCGCCACTGCGGAAACCGGCGATGCCGAGCCCATCGACGCCAGCGCCGCCGCCCCGGCCAAGGCCCGCGCCACGAAGGCGCCCGCGAAGAAGGCGCCTGCGGCTCGTGGCCGCGGCAAGAAGGACGCGACGGCCGACGGCGATGCCGGGGTCGGCACCGATGAGGACCTCGACACCGAGCTCGACGGCGAACCCGACATCGACGTCGTCGCCGACGACGAGATCGAACTCGATGATCTCGAAGTAGTTGTCGAAGACGAGGCCGTCGACGACGACAGCGAGGACGGCGAGGCCACCACCAAGGCTCCTGCGGCCGCAGGTGCGGCCGGCGACGAGGAGGACATCGCCGAGCCGACCGAGAAGGACAAAGCCTCTGGCGATTTCGTGTGGGACGAAGAGGAGTCCGAGGCGCTGCGGCAGGCCCGCAAAGACGCCGAGCTGACCGCGTCGGCCGACTCGGTTCGCGCCTACCTCAAGCAGATCGGCAAGGTCGCGCTGCTCAACGCCGAGGAGGAGGTCGAGCTCGCCAAGCGAATCGAGGCCGGCCTCTACGCCACGCAGCTGATGGCCGAGAAAACCGACAAGGGCGAGAAGCTACCGGTTCAGCAGCGCCGCGACATGCAGTGGATCTGCCGCGACGGCGACCGCGCGAAAAATCATCTGCTGGAAGCCAACCTTCGCCTGGTGGTGTCGCTGGCCAAGCGATACACCGGCCGCGGCATGGCCTTCCTGGACCTCATCCAGGAGGGCAACCTGGGTCTGATCCGCGCGGTGGAGAAGTTCGACTACACCAAGGGCTACAAGTTCTCCACCTACGCCACCTGGTGGATCCGTCAGGCCATCACCCGCGCAATGGCCGACCAGGCCCGCACCATCCGTATCCCGGTGCACATGGTCGAGGTCATCAACAAGCTCGGCCGTATCCAGCGTGAGCTGCTCCAGGATCTGGGCCGCGAGCCCACTCCCGAAGAGCTGGCCAAGGAGATGGACATCACGCCGGAGAAGGTGCTGGAAATCCAGCAGTACGCGCGTGAGCCGATCTCACTGGACCAGACCATCGGCGACGAGGGCGACAGCCAGCTGGGCGATTTCATCGAGGACAGCGAGGCCGTCGTGGCCGTCGACGCGGTCTCGTTCACCCTGTTGCAGGATCAGCTGCAGTCGGTGCTTGAGACGCTCTCCGAGCGTGAAGCCGGCGTAGTGCGGCTGCGGTTCGGCCTGACCGACGGGCAGCCCCGCACCCTCGACGAGATCGGGCAGGTCTACGGCGTCACCCGCGAGCGGATCCGCCAGATCGAATCGAAGACCATGAGCAAGCTGCGCCACCCCAGCCGCTCTCAGGTGCTGCGCGACTACCTCGACTAGCGACACTCCGGTGTAACTGCTCTGAGCTGCGGTTTTGCGGCTCAGTACAGAAATACTAGACAAGCACAACGCTGCCAGTCAAGATATCAATATGGCGCGTCGCGAGCCGGTACCCCTTGATCTGGCCGTCCTGCTGCCCTCGTGGGAGCTGGCGCTGCGCTCTGAGCGCAAGTCCCCGGCGACGGTCAAGGTGTACGGCGACGGAGTTCGCACGTTCCTGAAGTGGTGTGAGAAACATCATCACTCCCCCGCCCTGGACCGCGAGCTGATGAAGGCATTCGTCGCCGATCTGCTCGACGCGGGCGCCGAGCCTGCCACCGCACGCTCCCGCCAGCTCGCGATGCGCCGCTTCTCGGCGTGGCTCGAGGAGGAAGGCGAGATCGACACCGATCCCCTGCTCGGGCTCAAAGCACCCAAGCTCGACACCAAGGTGACCGATTCCCTGACCGACGACGAGCTCCGCAAGCTAATCAAGGCGTGCGCGGGTAAAGATTTCCGGGACCGCCGCGACGAGGCGATCATTCGTCTGATGTCGGAAACGGGAATGCGGGCGGGCGAGGTCTGCGGGCTCACCGTGGCCGACGTCGACCTCAACCGCGGCTTGGTGACCGTGCGCCGGGGCAAGGGCGGCAAGGGCCGCGTGGCACCGTTCGGGGATCAGACCGGGGTCGCCATCGACCGGTACCTACGGATGCGGCGCAGCCACGCCCTGGCCGAGCAGCAACCGCTGTGGCTGGGCGACCGGAGCAAATTCTTCAACTACGACGGACTACACAAGTCGCTGAAATACCGCGCCGAGCTCGCCGGGCTGACGAACTTCCATCCACACCTGCTGCGGCACACTGCCGCTTCGCGTTGGCTGGCTGCGGGCGGCTCGGAGGGTGGACTGATGGCGGTGGCGGGGTGGTCGACCCGCGACATGATCGACCGCTACACGCGCTCGACGGCCTCGGATCGGGCGGCGGCCGAGGCGCGCGGGCTCGGGTTGGGGGATCTGTGAGTCACGATGCAGAGCCCGCTGGCGACTATCAGATAGTTGTATTCGCCAGACCGGCGCGGGGTGGCAAGCGGAAGCTACTGAGGACCTTCCGGCAAAACGGGTCTAGTTGGGAACCGGATGATGCGCAGATCAGCCGCAAGTACCTTGCGAGCCTCGTCGACTGGCTAATGAGCACGGAGTCGGATCCGCGCAGAGCCGTCGAGGTGACCCTTGCAGGTGTCGCCGATGCGGCTGAGGAGTTGGGCCTCCACGCGTCGTGGGAGTCGGATGGCTCATCATCATTCACCCTCCACGTGAACATTGACCCGCCAGAGACAGAGACCGAGCGCCTCCAGGTTGATCACCCGCTCGCGGCCGAATTCAGATCCGGTGCCGTGGACGGCTTTCACGTGGGGGCGTACGAGATGATGAAGGCAAGTGATCAGCGCGCCGCCAGGAAAGGCGACATCGCGCAGCCCGAGGGTCTGGCGAATGGAACCGTGATGGTAGGAAATACTGCCGTGCCAATGCCGGTCCTGGACAGGATCTTTGGTGTGCTACGCGCGAATAGCCGGCGCTCCGTGAACATTTCGGCCGTTAAGACAGTGCACCGTCAGTGCGGCTCAGCTATCGAGCGGTTAGCCGAGACCCCTGGAGCGAGTGCAACACACTGGGGTCGGGTTGACGAGGTAATCGCAAGCATTGTGCTACCGTCAAGCTATTAGCGCTGTGCGCTGATCCCGGAGCTAGGCAGGGTTACCGTACCAGCGCGACGCCAGAAACCGGCGGCGGCATGAAGAGCGGCCCTCAATCTCGGTATTGAGGGATTGATCCGCTCACCTCGTTATCGCGATGAGGTAGAGAATGCCGCTTACGCCGGCCGAAAAGTCCCTTCGCGGCCAGATTGCCGCACACGAATCTTGGTCTCGTACAACTGATCGCAGCGCGCGAACTGCCAACGCGCGCAGAGCGATGCTCGACAAGTTCGAGCGTGAGGTCGACCCAGAAGGCGTACTAGCGCCAGCTGAACGCTCCCGCCGCGCGGCCCACGCGCGAAAGGCATATTTCGCCAGGCTCGCACTCAGGAGCGCCCAGGCGCGCCGTCGCCGCCGTGGTGGTGCTGCCTGATGGCAACAAGCAGAAAGCCGGCCCCCGCCACAGAGACCGGCTCCCAGACAACAACACCAGATGCCGCCAAGTCTAGCGGCATCGCGGCCTGGAAGCGTCGTCACGCGGCAGCGCGGCGGCTCCCGCCCTTGGACTGCGGCTGCGGTCCCGATCCCTGGCCGTGCCGGTGTAGTCAACCGCCACTGTCGTCGAGGATGGTCGACGCGGGCCGTGACGCGGCTTTGCGGCTTCTGGAGTCCGGGTTTATCCCGGTCCTGAGATTCGAAGTGCTGCAAGCGCTCTGGCGCCGCGGCGGCGTTGAGCGCGAGCTGGCCGATGAACTCCACCGACTCACGGGCGGCGAGATCGCATGATCGACACCGACACTGAGTCGCGCGCCAAGGCGGCTCTCGAGCGACTCAAGAAACCCGGAATCGTGGTCCCAGCCGAGCCCACTGGGGCGACCACCGAACCGGACAGCGCGGTTTCTGGGGCCGAGTTCATCCTCGATCAACCCAGCGGCGTGCCGGCGATCTGGGGCGACGGTCGACAGGTCATGTGGGCCGAGGGCGAGGCGCTGATGGTCGCAGGCGGCCAGGGCCTCGGCAAGACCACGCTCGCCGGGCAGCTGCTGCGCGGTGTGCTCGGCCTGGGGGATGGCAAGGTGCTCGGCCTGCCGGTCACCGACTCCGGATGCCACATCCTGTATCTCGCCATGGATCGACCGCGCCAGATCGGCCGCTCGATGGCCCGCCAATTCGGCGCTGAGGACCGCGCAGTACTCACCGAACGGGTCAAGTTCTGGAAAGGGCCCCCGCCCCGTGACATGGCCGCCAATCCAACGCTTCTCGCCCGCATGGCCGACTACTACAAGGCCGGAATCGTGTTCGTCGACAGCCTCAAGGATGCCGCGGTAGGGCTATCCGAGGACGAAGTCGGTGCCCGATACAACCGGGCTCGGCAGCATTTGCTTTCGCAAGGCTGCCAGATCGTCGAGCTCCATCACACGAAGAAGCGCAATCCGCAGCACCCCTCGGCAGGGCCGACGATCGACGACGTCTACGGGTCAACCTGGCTGACGTCGGGCAGTGGGTCGGTTGTGATTCTGCAGGGCGCCCCAGGCGATCCGATCATCGGCTTTCATCACGTCAAGCAGCCCGCCGAGGAAGTTGGCCCGTACCGGCTGCTGCACGACCAAAGCGAAGGCCGGTTGACCATCGAGCACAGCGTGGATCTCGTCGAACTAGTGAAGGTCAACGGGGTCGAGGGACTGACCGCCCGGGACGCCGCCGTCGCCATCACCGAGAAGGCCAAGCCGTGTCGCGCCGACGTCGAGAAGGCCCGCCGCAAGCTCGATCAGCTGACGGCCGCAGGGGTACTGGTGCGCATCGACGGGCAGGCGAACGAGCGTGGCGGCAAGGCTCCCAGCGCATGGTTCTTGGCCGCCGGGCAGCTCGATATGACCAATCACGCCCAATCACGGAATTTCACAAAACCGCAGGTCAGGGGCAATCACGCCCTTTTCGGGTCTGAGAGCAATCACGCATCAATCACGCCAATCACGCGCGACCACAAAACCGCAGGTCAGGCAATCACGTGACCAATCACGCCAATCACGCGCCTAGCAATCACGCAACCCACCCCCCCCCCCCCCCCCCCCTTTAGGGGGGGTTGCGGATGCCCAGAAACCAAGGGAGAGAACCAATGACCGACTTCCCACTTCTCGATGCGAACTACGCCGCGGCCAACGCCGAAGTCGGCCGTGAGGTCGTCGCCGACCTTGGCGTGATCGAGCCGCGCATAGACGAGACCGACAGCTGGATCACGCTGCCGATGCGGTTGGTCTACGACCAAGCCGGCGGGCTGCACATCGAACTAGGTCCATACGCGATCGATCAGCGCGACATCCCGAAGCTGCGCGAGGCGATCCGTCAGTACGACCTCGCCAACCAGGGCGGACCGGGGCTGCGGAGGGTCCAGTGAGCGCCACTGCCCTCTTCGATGCCGTCGGGCTGGCGCCAGCCCTGCCCGGTGCCCGCTGTCGCGGCCGGTCGGCGCTGTTCGATCTCGCCGAGGTCGGCTCGGATCCCGAGGACGCCGAGTACGCCGAACAGGCTGCCAAGCGGCTGTGCAGCCAATGCCCGTCATTGGTGCCATGCCGGAGCTGGTACGAGTCACTCCCCAAAAGCCAGCGGCCCATGGGTGTCATTGCCGGTGTGGTCAATCGGCCGAAATCTGTCGGTCGGCCAAGGAGGACGGCGTGAGAGTCTGCGGGATCGCGAACACCAGCTCTGCGGTCTGGACGCACCCCGGCTCGGCCAGAGTGTTCTTCCGGGTCGGTTCGAACCGCTACGCCGCCACCGCCGAGGAGGCAATAGAGCTAGCCAGCCGCCTGGTCGACGCGGTAGACGCTCTGAGAGACGGACGCGACTTCGACGCCGGGTTCATCCGGACGACAGAGGAACGGGACGGAGGCGAGGATGCTCCGTAGCGTTCAGGATCTAGTGCATTTGCGTTGGCGCACAGCGCAGGTGCTGCTGGCCGTTGTCGACGGCACGACCGAGCAGGTGCGCGTACTGCGTCAGGCGATGCAGATCGAGGGCATCGAGACGTCGGACACGCGCGATGAGATGGCGCTTCTGCTGCGACAGTTCGGGCCCCGTGCGCCGGTTTGGCTGCGCGGGGAGATCAATCGGCTCTCCCGACAGCTCAGGCAATGGTGCGGGCGATGTGGCCGGCGCAACCGGTATTTCGACAACCGCGGGATCTGCGTCGACTGCGTGGTCGAGGAGCGACGGGAGCGGTGCTCGTGATCGAGCGGGTCCATGGCGTACTACTGGAGCCTGCCGACGCGGGCTATCTGCTCGACGCATTGGATGCGCTGCTGCGCGATCGGCGCCCCTCACCGCAGCTCGCGCAATTCATCGACCGGTTGCGCAAAACTGTCGCCGCGTCTGGCGTTTCACGGCCGATAACTGGTGGACACGCCAGAAAAGTTGGCGTGCTGCATGATTCGCAGCACTATGCCCCGTATGACGTGCTCGACACCGGTGAGGCCGCAACCATCCTCGGCATCACGCCCAACGGTGTCCGCGATCTCGCCCGTCGCGGCGTACTGCCGAGCCATCGAGCTGGTGGCCGGTATTTCTATCCCGCCGGTGCTGTCGTCGCTCGCGCCGAACGCCAAGCTGCGAAACGGGATTGACCGCCGTGGTTGACCTGCACACGATCCGCGGTGTTGAGCTGATCAAGGCTGGCACCTGGCAGCCCGACGGTATCGAGGGCGATTGGACCGTCACGCCCGAGCACTTGGCCGCCGCCATCGAGGCGCACCGCGCCGGGCTGCTGCGCAAGCCGGTGGTCAAGATCGGGCACACAGATCCCAGGTTTGACGGCGGTCCCGCGCTCGGCTTTGTCGACAACCTGCGCCTGGCCGACGGCGGGTCCACCCTCGTGGCCGACCTCGTCAACGTGCCCGGTCCAGTGGCCAAGCTGCTGCCACACGCCTACCCCGACCGATCGATTGAGGCTCTCATCGACTTCACGGACCAGGCTGGCACCGTCTGGCCGTTAGTACTGACCGGGCTGGCCCTGCTCGGCGCTGCCGACCCCGCTGTGGAAACGCTGCAATCACTACAGGACGTCGGTGCCCTCTATGGCGAACAGATCGCCGCCAGGCGCGTCGTGCTGGCCACCAATCATGGCGCGCCCGACCGTACCCGCGCGGTTGCAGTCGCCGCTGCCCGTCGCAGGCGCACTCATCGAGTACTCACCCAACCGAAAGGCGAAGCATGTCCACCACTTTGACGAACGTGCGGGTCTACGAGCCCGGCCGCGACCTCACCGGCGAGGCTACCGGGGCCATCACGGCCAAGACCTTCCTCAAGATCAGCGGCAACCGCACCTCAGGGGGCAATATCGCGGTGGTTACCGCCACTGCGGCCGGCCGAGTCTGCGGCGTAGCCAAGCACGACGCCGCCAGCGGTGCGCTCGTCTCGATCGCCCGCGGCGGCGTGGTCAAGGTGACCGCCTCAGCCGACATCACCGCTGGCGCTGAGGTCGAGGTCGCCAGCGGCGGCCAAGCCGTCACC
>FLQS01000037.1 GCA_900078375.1 uncultured Mycobacterium sp.
AAATACCGTGGCTGCACCGCACCCGGCTGCACCGCCAACGGCTACAACAGCCAAGTCCACCACGCCACCCAAGACTGGAAACACGGCGGCACCACCGACATCGACCACCTCACCCTGGCGTGCAAATGCGACAACCTGCTGGTCGAAAACGACGGCTGGACCACCCGCCAACTCGCAGGCGGCCAAACCCACTGGACCCCACCACCAAACGTCCCACTGCGCGGCGGCACCAACGACTATCACCACCCAGAACGCCTACTCCCCAAAGACGACGAAAAGGACTAGCTCACCGGAAGTCGCGCGAGCGGGAGCTCACCTTCAACGTGATGCGGCCCATCCGCTCTGCCACCACCGTCACCGCCCCCGTGGCGTTTTGCACCTGGCCGCGGATCAGCAGCGCCGAGGCGGTCTGTGCCAGTTTGCGATGCCGGGTCCACACTCCCGGCATGCACAGCACGTTGACCATACCGGTCTCGTCCTCGATGTTCATGAACGTCACGCCTTGGGCGGTGGCCGGCCGCTGCCGATGGGTCACCGCACCGGCGATCAGCACCCGGCTTCCGTCGGGCACCTCCAGCAGCCGGTCGGCCGGGAGCACGCCCATCGCGTCGAGGTCTTCCCGCAGGAACTGGGTCGGATAGCTGTCCGGCGAGATACCGGTGGCCCACACATCAGCGGCGGCCAATTCCACCTCGGTCATGCCGGGCAGGGCCGGCACGTGCGACGACGAGCCGACACCGGGCAGCCGATCGGGGCGCGCAGTAGCCGCTGCACCGGCCGCCCACAGCCCCTCCCGGCGAGTGATCGAAAAACAGCCAAGCGCCCCCGCGGTGGCCAACGCCTCGGTTTGTGGCACCGAAAGCTGCACCCGCCCAGTCAAATCCAGCAGTGAAACGTATGGGCCTTCCGCGTCACGCTCATCGACGATGCGCTGGGCCAGCTCGTCACCGATATGCCGTACGGCTCCCAGCCCCAGCCGCACATCCAGCCCGGAGTTCTCCAACGTGGGATACGCCAGGCTGGCGTTGACATCGGGCCCGTGCACCTCGACGCCGTGCCTACGGGCATCGGCGACCAGCGACTGCGGCGAGTAGAAACCCATCGGCTGGGCACGCAGCAGCGCGGCGCAGAACGCCGCCGGATGGTGCAGCTTGAACCACGAGGAGTAGTACACCAGCGAGGCGAAGCTCAGCGAATGACTTTCCGGGAAGCCGAAATTGGCGAAGGCCTCCAGCTTCTCGTAGATCCGTTCGGCAATCTCGCCGGTGATACCGTGCCGCTGGGCCATCCCGGCGTAGAACCGGTCACGCAGCCGTCGCATCTTCTCAGTGGAGCGCTTGGACCCCATGGCCCGCCGCAGCTGGTCGGCCTCAGCGGCCGAGAAGCCCGCGCAGTCCACCGCCAGCTGCATGAGCTGTTCCTGGAACAGCGGCACCCCCAACGTCTTTCGCAACGCCGGCTCCATCGACGGATGGTCATAAGTGACGGGTTCCAGTCCGTTGCGCCGCTTGATGTAGGGATGCACCGAGCCACCCTGGATGGGCCCGGGGCGGATCAGCGCCACCTCCACCACCAGGTCGTAGAACACCCGCGGCTTCAGCCGTGGCAGGGTGGCCATCTGGGCGCGTGACTCCACCTGGAACACCCCGACGGAGTCGGCCTTCTGCAGCATCTCGTAGACCGCCGGTTCGGACAGATCCAGCTGAGCCAGGTCGACCTTGATGCCCTTGTGCTCAGCGACCAGGTCGATGACGTAGTGCAGCGCCGAGAGCATACCGAGGCCGAGCATATCGAATTTCACCAAACCGATTGCCGCGCAGTCGTCTTTGTCCCACTGCAGTACGCTGCGGTTCTCCATGCGTGCCCACTCCACCGGGCACACGTCGGCGATCGGGCGGTCACAGATCACCATGCCGCCGGAGTGGATGCCCATGTGCCGCGGCAGGTTCTTGATCTGGGTCGCCAGGTCGACCACCGGCGCGGGGATGCCCTCGACGTCCGGCGAATCGGCCCCGGAATGCCAGTGGCTGATCTGCTTACTCCAGGCGTCCTGCTGGCCCTGGGAGAAGCCGAGCGCACGAGCCATGTCGCGCACCGCGCTTTTGCCCCGATAGGTGATGACGTTGGCGACCTGCGCGGCGTAGTCGCGGCCATAGCGGTCGTAGACGTACTGGATGGCCTTTTCCCGGAGGTCCGATTCGATGTCGATATCGATATCGGGCGGTCCGTCGCGGGCCGGGGACAGGAACCGTTCGAAGAGCAGTCCGCCCGCGACCGGGTCGACGGCGGTGACACCCAGCGCATAGCAGACCGCGGAGTTGGCCGCCGATCCCCTTCCCTGACAGAGGATGTCGTTCTCCCGGCAGAACCGGGTGATGTCGTGGACCACCAGGAAATACCCCGGGAAGTTCAACGCGGCGATGATGTCGAGCTCGCGTTCGATCTGGGCGTAGGCCTCTGGCGCGTTGGCGCGCGGCCCGTAGCGCCCGGCGGCTCCGACCATCACCAGCTCCCGCAGCCAACTGTCTTCGGTGTGCCCGTCGGGCACGTCGAACGGTGGCAGCTGCGGCGCGATCAGCGCCAGGCCGAAGGCACACTGCTCGCCGAGATCGGCTGCGGCGCTGACGGCTTCGGGGTAGCGCGCGAACAGGCGGGCCATCTCGTCACCAGAACGCAGGTGTGCGCCGCCCAGCGGGGCCAGCCAGCCGGCCGCTTCGTCCAGCGACTGGCGCGCCCGGATCGCCCCCATGGCCATGGCCAGCCGGCCGCGGCTCGGCTCGGCGAAATGGGCGCCGGTTGTGGCGACGACACCGACCCCGAACCGCGGCGCCAGCGCGGCCAGCGCGGCGTTGCGCTCGTCGTCGAGCGGATCACCGTGGCAGGTGAGTTCGATGCTGACCCGGTCGCGGCCGAAACGGTCCACCAGGTCAGCCAGTGCCGCTTCCGCCGACTGCGGACCACCTTCCGAAAGAGCCTGCCGGACATGACCTTTGCGGCATCCGGTGAGGATGTGCCAATACCCGTCTGCGGCCTCGGTGAGCGAATCGTAGTCGTAGCGCGGCTTACCCTTCTCACCGCCGGCCAGATGCGCGGCTGACAGCTGGCGAGACAGCCGACGATAGCCCTCCGGGCCGCGAGCCAGCACCAGCAGGTGCGGACCGGGCGGGTCGGGCAGCTCCGTGCGGGCGGTATTGCTCAGCGATAATTCGGCGCCGAAGACGGTGCGCATGTCGAGTTCCTTGGCGGCCTCGGCGAAGCGCACCACACCGTAGAGGCCGTCGTGATCGGTCAACGCGATGGCACGCAGGTCCAGCCGCGACGCCTCCTCGACCAGTTCTTCCGGCGTGCTGGCTCCGTCGAGAAAGCTGTAGGCCGAATGCGCATGCAGCTCGGCATAGGGCACGGCCGAGCGCAGCTGGCGCCCACGTGGCGGCTCGTACGGTTCCCGATGGCGCGACCAGGCCGGGCTGTCTCCGCCGTCGGCGTGCGGTTCCCCGAGCGACAAACCCGGCCGGCGGGGCTTGCCGCCCAGCACCCGCTCCATCTCCGACCAACTCGGCGGCCCGTTGAACCAGCTCATCTTCCGAGTTTATCGAACATATGTTCTATGCGGGAGTCGCGGAGCCAAATAGGGACGAAGATGGACGCCGGAGTGCCGACGAAATTGAGGGGGACTCGACAGGTATGTCGAAACACGCGCACGAGCACGAACTGGAATCCGAGCAGGACTACCTGGCCGGGCTCTATGACTGGCTCGACGACAAGCGCATGCGGGTCAAGGCCCATTACCGTGCCGCACTCGGTGGGCCGATCGACCTCCAGGACGGCGGCACCCTGGTTGCCCGAGACGCCGACGTGCGCGCACTGGCCCGATCGGTGACGCGGTTGGACGTGGCTGACCAAGGGCTGTGCTTCGGACGGCTGGACGCGATTTCGGGCGAACGGATCTACGTCGGCCGCATCGGCATCTTCGATGAGCACAACGACCACGAACCGCTGCTGCTCGACTGGCGGGCACCGGCGGCGCGTGCATTTTATGTAGCCACCGCAGCAAGCCCCGAGGGCATGCGCCGTCGACGCCAGTTCCACTCTCTCGGGCGACGACTTGTCGATTTCACCGACGAGGTCTTCGGCCGCCCCGACCCCGACGCCGGCGATGACAGCCCCTTCAGCAGCGACGCGGCCCTACTCGCGGCGGTCAACGCGCCCCGCGGTGAGGGCATGCGCGACATTGTGGCGACCATCCAGACCGAACAGGACGAGATCATCCGGCTCGACCATCCCGGGGTGCTGGTCATCGAGGGCGGACCGGGCACCGGCAAGACCGTGGTGGCACTGCATCGCGTCGCGTACCTCCTCTACACCCAACGAGCCCGGATCGAGCGGCACGGCGTGCTGGTCATGGGCCCCAACCAGGCGTTCATGAACCACATCGGCCGCGTGCTGCCGTCGCTGGGCGAGTCGGAGGTGGTGTTCATGACGGTCGGCGACCTGCTTCCCGGACTGAACGTCACCGCCGAGGACACCCCGGAGGTCGCCCGCATCAAGGGTTCTCGCGCGATGCTGGGTGTCCTCGCGGCGGCGATCGCCGACCGCCAACAGCTGCCCGAGCAGCCTCTCGAGATCCCGTTGGCCGACGTGACCATGCGGATCGCCGCCGACACGGCCCAGTGGGCCGTCGAGGAGGCTCGAGCGAGCGGGCTGCCGCACAACGCGGCCCGTTCGGTGTTCCGCGAGATCATCACCTACGTGCTGACCGAGCGCGCGATCGCCAGGATCGGCCGCGGCTGGCTGACCCGCGACAACCGCGAAGCCTGGGAGAAGGTGCGCGCGGATCTGCTCACCGAGCTCGACGAGAACGGCCGGTTCGTCGCCGCCCTCGACGAACTCTGGCCGGTCCTGACACCACAGGACCTGCTGGCCACGCTGTACACGTCGGCCGAGCGGTTACGCGCCGCCGGGGCCGACCCGGCGCTATGGCGGGAAGACGGTGCGGCCTGGACGGTGTCAGATGTGCCGCTGCTCGACGAACTGGTCGACCTACTGGGCCGCGACAAGGCCACCGATGATGCCGCCGAACGGGAACGCATCGCCGAAACACATTATGCCGCAGGCGTGTTGGAGAACATGGTGGCCCACGAGGATCTGATGGACGACGAGGATCGCCTGCTCGCGCAGGACTTGATCGGCGCCGAAGACCTTGCCGATCGCTTCCGCGAGCGCGATACCCGGGATCTCGCCGAACGCGCCGCAGCGGACCGGGACTGGACGTACCGGCATGTCGTGGTGGACGAGGCACAGGAGCTGTCAGAGATGGACTGGCGAGTGTTGATGCGCCGCTGCCCGAGCCGGTCCTTCACGGTGGTCGGCGACCTCGCGCAACGCCGCTCGATGGCTGGGGCGACGTCGTGGGCCGAGATGCTGGAGCCGTACGTACCCGACCGGTGGGTGTACCGGTCGCTGTCGGTGAACTATCGCACCCCCGCCGAGATCATGACCGTCGCCGCCGCGTTGCTCGCCGACTTCGCGCCCGATGTTCGGGCACCGGAGTCGGTGCGGGCGTGTGGAATCCGCCCCTGGTCGCGGCGTGTCACCGCGGACCGCCTATCGGCCGCCATCGAGGAGTTCGTCGCAGAAGAAGCCGCGCGCGAAGGCACGAGCGTCGTGATCGGGCCGCCGGACGTGCCGGGCACGGTCGCCCCGTCGGAGACCAAGGGTCTGGAGTTCGACGCGGTGTTGGTGGTGGAGCCGGATCGCATCCTCGCGGACGGGCCGCGCGGGGCGGCCGAGCTGTACGTCGCCCTCACCCGCGCCACCCAGCGGTTGGGCGTGCTGCATCAGCACCCACTGCCCTCGGCGCTGACCGGGCTGGCCGAATGTGACAGCTTGACGCACTAGTTGAGCGAAAAGCTGGCAAATAACTGTGCGCGCGCTGTGCATTGCTGGAAAGCTGTGCACGGCGGATTCCTGTAAGGGAACTGAAGCCGACGAGCCTCGTCGGCACCGCCCCTAACCAGGAAGAGAAAGTCCTGATGGAGCTCGCCGCCAGTCGTTCTATTCGCACCGTCGCTGCCCTGACCACCGTCGGGGCGCTGGCCCTGACACCCATCGCTGTCACCCCGCCCGAACTGCACGTTCCCACCATCTCGGCAACCCGCGCCTCCACCCAAGCCGTCCAGCTCACCGACGCCTGGTACGACCTGCTCAACAACACCCTTCTCGACGTTGGCGTGCTCGGCGAGCTCTTCCTCGGCGGAAACAACACCTGGCCCTTGCCGAACCCGACCATCCCGCTCGCGCCGATCGCCACGCAATTGGTACTCAACCCGTTGATCTATGCCGTCCAGCTGATCACCGGCCAAGGCGCCAAGATCCCGGCCGAGATCGCCACCCACCTTTCGCAACTCGCCGACGTCATCACGCTCGTCGTCACCCAGGTGCCGCCGATCATTTTCGAACAGATCCAGGCGCCGTTTGTCGCCGTCGCGCAGGCCCTCCAATCCATCGGAAACAGCGGCAATCTGCTACTAGGGTTGATCGAGGCGCCCGCCGTCTTTCTCGACTACGCCCTCAACAGTCAATATGGCCTCCTCGGCGGCGCGGGCCCGGTCGCGATTTCGCTCGTCATCCGAAACCTGGTCGCCAAGGCGCTCGAAACCCCGCTGCCTGTGGTCGTTCTGCCGTTCAAGAAAGCCAGCGGCGCGGCGTCGGCGTCAAAGGTGTTGACGCCCAAGGCCACCGCCGTGACCGCGCCGTCAGGCACAGCGAGTTCGGCCCGGTCAAAGCCCAAGTCCCCGTCGTCGGCATCGGCGAGCGCCAAGAAACCCGCAGCCAAGGCCGGCAGCGCGCGCAACGGCGTCGGCCATGGCAAGCGTTAGCGGAAGGAAAACCCAATGGAACTCACCGGTCAATCGGTGCGCACCGTCGCCGCCCTGAGCACCGTCGGGGCGCTGGCCCTGGCACCCATTGCGATCGCACCCCCCGATCTGCACACCCGAAGCATCGCGGCAGCCCGCATCTCCACCGAGGCCGTCCAACTCACCGACGCCTGGTCCGACTTGCTCACCAACACCGTCGGCAACACGATCCAGCTCGCCGGGTTGTTCATCGGGTTGGATAGCGGCTCCCCGTTGCCGAATCCGATCTTCATCGCACCGGTCGCGACGCAGTTGATACTCAACCAATTGATCTATGCCGTACAGCTTTTCACCGGCAAGGGCGCCGAGATCCCGGTCGAGATCTCGACTCATCTGGACAAGATCGGCAACCTCATCCAGGGCATCTCCAACGACGTCCCCGGAGTCATCGTCGATCAGATTCAGACACCGTTCAAAGCCCTCCAGCTGGCACTCGATTCGATCACCACCAGCGGCAACCCTTTGCTCGCATTACTCGAAGCACCAGCCGTGTTCTTGGACGCCGCCCTCAACAGCCAGTACGGCATCCTCGGCCCCAGCGGTCCGATCGCGCTGCCGATCCTCATCCGAAACTTCTTGGCCGAGGCGATCTCGACGCCGCTGCCCACAATCACCCTGCCGTTCAAGAAGGCCGACGGCGCGGCGGCGAAGACGGTGACCCCGAAGGCCGCGGCGGTGACCACACCGTCGGGCACGGCATCCTCGGCGCGGACCAAGCCCAAGTCGCCGTCGACGGGTTCGGTAAGTGCCAAGAAGACCGGCGCCGCCAAGGCCGGCAGCGCGCGGAGTGGGGTCGGGCACGGCAAGCGGTAAATCGCGCCGGGTAACGGGCGCCTCCTCATTCACCCGAGTTCACTTCAGCAACGTCTGAGCCGCCGGATTTACTGCATAACCGCAAATATTCCTGCGGTTATCGGAAGCTGCTGCGAAGCTGATCCACAGCGAATTCCCAGTCCGACACGAGGGAGAACTCTGTGATGCACCACGTTGTCCGTCGCCCACTGCTCGCCGCTGCCACACTGACCACCGCCACAGCGCTGGCCCTGACACCTGTCACGGTCACACCACCCGACCTGCACGCGGCAATCTCGCCGATTCGCGTCTCCACTCAAGCGGTTCAGCTGACCGACGCCTGGTCCGACTTGTTCAGCGACACTGTCACGAGCGTGGTCACGCTCGGGGCAATGGCGCTCGGGACAGATTCCAACTACCCCTTGCCCTCGCCGAATTTCCCGCTCGCACCGGTGGCCACCCAGCTCGTGTTCAACCAGCTGATCTACGTCGCAAAGCTGTTCAACGGCCAGGCCGGTGAGATTCCGGCGTGGATCGGAGCCCATCTGACCGAGGTGGGGAAGGTCGCCCAGCTGTTCGTCGCCGCAGTGCCGGGAGTCGTCCTCCAACAGATCCAGGTTCCGTTTTACGCGGCCCAGCAAGCGATCAATTCCATCGGCAGCAGCGGCAACTTGCTGACCGGCTTGGTCGAAGCCCCGGCTGTGTTCTTGAACATCGCTCTCAACAACCAGTTCGGCCTCCTCGGCCTCACCGGTCCCATCGGAATATCACTGATCTTCCGAAACCTTCTGACGACGGCGCTCTACACAACGCCGCCGACCATCGTCCTGCCGTTCAAGAAAGCTGCCGCGTCGACCCCCAGGGCAGCCGCCGCCGCGACCAAGAAGCCGGTGGCACCGTCGGGGACGGCGAACTCGGCGCGCTCGAAGCCCAAGGCCCCATCTTCGGCAGCCAGCAGCAAGCGCAAGCCGGCGGCATCCACCACACCGAACAGCAGCGGTGGGCGCGGCCACGCCAAGCGAGGCTAACGAACAGTCGCGACACATCGTTAGATGTGGCAAATATCTGTGCATTGATTGAAAGCTGATGCGAAGCTAGTGCGCAGCGGATTCCCAGCACGGAATTGAAGTCGACGAAGCCCCCGCCGACACCGCCTACCAGAAAGAAACGCACAGATGGAACGTGCCGAACGTCGCCCGATGCTGACCGTCGCCGCCTTGACGACCGCCGGGGCGCTTGCCCTTTCACCCATCACCGTGACGCCACCCGACCTGCACGCCGCCGGCATCTCGCCGCTACGCGTCTCCACTCAGGAGGTTCAGCTCACCGACGCCTGGTTCGACCTGCTCAACGACACCCTCATCAGTGCGTATCTGTTGGGACAGCTGGCCGTGGGGGCGAATCCTGTTTACCCCCTGCCGAATCCGATTTTCGTCGCGCCCATCCTCACGCAACTCCTGGTGGTCAACCCACTGACCTATGCGGTGCAGCTGTTGACCGGCGAGGGCGCCAAGGTCCCCACGGAGATCATCACCCACCTCGATAACCTCGTCCTTGTAGCCAAGGCCATCGGCAAGGATGTGCCCCCAGCCCTCGTCAAGGAGATACAGGCACCTTTCCAGGCCCTCCAACTGACGTTCGAATCGATCACCACCAGCACCAATTTGCTGCTCGCCCTGTTCGAGGCACCTGCGGTGTTCTTGAATGAGGCCCTTAACAGCCAGTACGGGCTGATCGGCTACAACGGCCCGATCGCGCTTGGGTTCATCATCCGAAATGCTGTGGCGCAACAGCTCTTCACTGCGCCGCCATCCGTGCTGCCGTTCAAGAAGGCCAGCGGCGCAGCGGCCCTGCGCCCCAACGCGTCGGCCATAACCGCCGCACCGTCGGGCACTGCGAGTTCGGCCCGCTCGAGGCCCAAGGCGCCGTCGTCGGCAGCAAGCAGCAAGCACGCCACGGCATCCGCCAAAGCCACTAACAGCGGCGGCTCCGGCCACAGCAAGCGCGGCTAGCTGCGATGACTAACGGCGGTGAGGCGAGTCAATCCTTGTGAAGGAACCCGACAAGAGGAGCCGCACATGACCGCCCTGCCCCCGGTAGTCGATCAACAGACCTGGCGCGCCCAGCTCGACGAACTGCGCAAGCGGGAGAAGGCCGCCACCCGTGAACTCGACGCAATCGCCGCGCAGCGCCGGCGGCTGCCGATGGTCGAGATGCCGAAATACGTCCTCACCGGACCCAGCGGACCCGTCTGCCTGGCCGAGGTGTTCGACGGCCGTTCCCAGCTGATCGTCTACAACCACATGTGGACCGACGGCGAGGAGTGGCAGTGCCCGGGATGCACCGGGTTCACCTCACAGTTCACCCGACTGGATTTCCTGGACAACTACGACGCCCGCTTCGTCATCGTCACCAACGGGCCGATCGCAGAAGCGTTGGCGTACAAGGCCAAGGTCGGCAACACCATGGACTGGTACTCGTCGTCGGATAGTTCCTTCGGCGCCGACGTCGACGCCGCCCCAGGCGAGGGCTTCGGCGTCAATGTCTTCCTGCGCGACGGCGACACCGTCTACCGCACCTGGCACACCAACGGCCGCGGCACCGAGCAACTCAGCCACTCGTTCCCCCTCATCGACCTGCTGCCGTGGGGGCGTCAGGAGGACTGGCAGGACTCCCCCGACGGCTGGCCGCAGCGGCCGACCTACTCCGGCTGGGCCGGCTCGCCCGACATCGCGCGGCTCTACGGCGAAAGTCCTACGCTGCACACGTGACAACGCCTCCAGATCTGCCGACCCACCCCGCCGAGCCCCACCACGGCGCCTTCGGCAGCCGACTGAACTGGCTGCGCGCCGGGGTGCTCGGCGCCAACGACGGCATCGTGTCCACCGCAGGCATCGTCGTCGGCGTGGCCGCGGCATCCACCGAGCGCGCGCCGATCTTCACCGCCGGTATCGCGGCACTGGCCGCCGGCGCCCTGTCGATGGCCGTCGGCGAATACGTGTCGGTCAGCACCCAGCGCGATTCCGAAAAGGCGATGCTCACGAAGGAACGCCGCGAGCTGGACACCCAGCCGGCGGAGGAACTCGACGAGCTCGCAGCGCTCTACGAGGCCAAGGGCCTGACCCCGGCGACCGCCCGGACTGTGGCCGAGGAGCTCACCGACCACGACGCGTTCGCCGCCCACGTCGACATCGAACTGCGCATCGACCCGGACGAACTGACCAACCCGTGGCAGGCCGCGATCTCCTCGGCCATCGCATTCACGGTCGGCGCAGTCCTGCCGCTGCTCGCGATCCTCTTACCGCCGCCGTCGCTGCGGGTGCCGATCACCTTCGTCTCGGTGTTGATCGCGCTGGCACTGACCGGCTGGCTCAGCGCGCGCCTCGGCGGCGCCAATCCGCGGCGCGCCATCTACCGGGTGGTCATCGGCGGCGCACTGGCGATGGCGATCACTTTCGGTATCGGCCACCTCGTCGGTGGCGCGGTCGGTTAGCGATCAGTCCGTGTACTCAGCCGAACCGTCGTCGAGCACGATCCGCGCGTTCGTACCGTCGGGCCCGCTGGCCTCGGTGGAAAAGACCGCACGCCCGGGCTCCGTGCGCCAGATCGAGGTCGTCAACGTCTCACCCGGGAAAACCGGCGCCGAGAACCGTGCGCTGACCGCGGTGAGCTTCGCGGCGTCGTTTCCGGCAAGCTCGGAAAGCAGTGCGCGCCCGGCGAATCCGTAGGTGCACAGCCCGTGCAGAATCGGCCTGTCGAAACCGGCCAGCTCGCGGGCGAACCACGGATCGCTGTGCAGCGGATTGCGGTCACCGGAGAGCCGGTAGATCAACGCCTGGTCGCCGCGGGTTTCCATGGCGATGCGGGCGTCGGGCTCGCGATCGGGGAATTCCGGGGCGACCGGTCGTTGACCGGGCTGCCCGCCGAAGCCGCCTTCGCCGCGGATGACGGCGGTCGACAGCGTCTCGGCGATCAACTCACCAGTGGCCGGATCGGTGCCCCGGCCGCGCATCACAATGATCGCGTTCTTGCCCTCGCCCTTGTCCTGAATGTCGGCGACCTCGGAGACCACCGACAGTTCACCGGAAGCGGGCAGCGGCGCGTGCAACCGGATCTCCTGGGATCCGTGAAGCAGCATGCCCCAGTTGAACGAGCCCACCTTGGTGGCGGCGCCGAACGCCGGGCAGCAGATGACGGCGAAGGTCGGCAGGACCTGCTGGGCGATGTCGTGACTGTTGTCGGTGGTGAAGGCCAGGTCGTCGGTGCCCGCGCCCACGCCGAGCGCGTAGAGCATCGTGTCGCGATCGGTCCACTGGTAGGGCTGGGCGTCGGTGACCGCTCCGATTGCCGTGGGGTCGATGGGCATTGCCGCACTCCTGGGGTCGTGGATGGAGAATCTCCATAGTTGCACTGCGGAAATCTCACCCGCCACAGCGGTGGACAGTGCAGGCTAGGACGATGCCTGTTTCCCGCACCCGGACCCTTGTCGCGATCCTCGCTGCGCTGTTGGCGGCCGTACTGCTGGCTTCTTGCAGTTCCTCCACTCCGAGCGAGCGCACGATCACGCTGACGTTCATCCGGCACGGGCAGTCGGAAGCCAACGCCAACGGCATCATCGACACGTCGGTGCCCGGGCCGTCATTGACACCCACTGGCGAGCAGCAGGCCGACGCCGTGGCCAGCCGGCTGCAGAGCAACAAATACGACGGTATCTACGCCTCGGAGCTGGTTCGCGCCCAGCAGACAGCCGCCCCGATGTCCAAGGCCCTCGGGGAAAAGGTGACGGTGTTGCCGGGCCTCAACGAGATCCCCGCGGGCTGGTTCGACGGTGGCAAGGAAGACAAGGCCGCCATCACGTACATGGTGGCCCCGGCCGACTGGTTGCGCGGGGACACCAGCTTCAGCATCCCGGGATCGGTCAGCGGCACCGACTTCAACGGGCAGTTCACCGAGGCGGTGCAGCGCATCTACGCGAGCGGCGACAACAAGCCGGTCGCCTTCTCGAGCGCCGCTTCGATCATGATGTGGACCCTGCTGAACGCGCGCAATGCCAAGAACAGCCTGGCCACCGATCATCCGCTGCCCAATACCGGCCGCGTGGTGGTGACCGGCAACCCGGTGATCGGGTGGACGCTCGTGGATTGGGACGGCATCACCGCGTTCTGAGATGGGCTCCGAACGGTTCGGCATGCCGCTGCGGGTGCGCTACGCCGAATGTGACATGCAGGGCCGGGTTTTCAATGGCCACTACCTGACGTGGGTCGACATGGCCCTCAATGAGGCGCTGCGCGAGATCTTCGGTGACTACCAAACGCTGACCGACGCGGGTGTCGATTTCGTGGTGGCCGCGGCCGAACTGCAGTTCCGCCGGCCCGCGCATTTCGATGACGACCTGGTGGTCGCGGTGGGATTCGACCCGCTGGGCCGCACGTCGTTGCGCAGCACCTACGAGATCCGGCGTGGCCAAGACCTGATCGCCGACGCGGCGATGATCCACGTCTGTGTCGACGCGGCGACGTTCGAGAAACAGCCATGGCCGGACTGGTTTCGGGAACGACTTAACCAAACTGGTTGACCGCGGGACGATCGCCGATCAAGGATGACCCATGCGCTATGTCGTTACCGGCGGTACCGGGTTCCTTGAGCGCCGGGTCGCCACCCAGCTCCTCGACCGCTACGACGACGCCGAGGTGTGGGTGTCGGCCGATTCGCCGCCGGATCGCGCCGACCACGTCGTCAACTGCAGGCCGGCCGGCACCGAGGCGGCCCTGGCCCTGAGCCGCGAGTTGGGTGCCACGCTGCACCAACTGTCCTCGGTTGCGGTGGCCGGCGACTTCGCCGGCGAATACACCGAGGACGATTTCGATGTCGGCCAGCAGCTGCCCACCCGCGGGCACCGGGCGGCCTTCGACGCCGAGCAGCTGGTGCGATTGTCGTCTGATGTGCGGTGGCGGATCTATCGGACCGGCGTGATCGTCGGCGACTCCCGCACCGGCGAGATCGATCGAATCACCGGTCCCTATCACGTCTTCGGCCTGCTCGCCCGGCTGACCGGCCTACCGTCGGTGACCCCGATTCCGCTGCCCGACATCGGCCGCATCAACGTCGTCCCCGTTGACTATGTCGTCGCGGCGCTGGTGGAACTCATGCACATCGATGGCCACGACGGGCAGACCTTCCACCTGACCGCAGTCGAGCCGATCGGATTGCGCCAGATCTATCGCGGGGTGGCCCGCACGGCGGGGTTACCGAATCTGCGGGGTGGTTTACCTCGCCGAGTGGCCGAACCAATCCTGGGGGTGCGTGGTCGCGCGAAAGTGTTGCGGGACATGGTAGTTACGCAGATCGGTGTGCCACCTGACGCTGTCGACAGCTTCGAGACCGCCGCGGTCTTCCATTCGGAATCCGCCAGAGAAGCGTTGGCCCCCAGCGGAATCGAGCCCCCACCGTTCTCGGCCTACGCCCCTGCGTTGTGGCGGTACTGGGCCGAGCACCTCGATCCCGAACGCACCCGCAGCGGCGACCCGGCCGGGCCGCTGGTGGGCAGGCACGTGATCATCACCGGGGCGTCCAGTGGCATCGGCAGGGCCGCGGCGGCAGCGGTCGCCGCGCGCGGCGCCACGGTGTTCGCGTTGGCGCGCAACGGCGCAGCGCTGCAGGAGCTCGTCGAGGAGATCGAAGCCGATGGCGGCAAGGCCTTCGCCTTCAGCTGCGACGTCACCGACACCGAGTCCGTCGAGACGACGATCGCCGAGATCCTCGGGAGCTTCGGCCACGTCGACTATCTGGTCAACAACGCCGGCCGTTCGATTCGGCGCTCGGTGAGCGCCTCGACCGACCGGTTGCACGACTACGAACGGGTGATGGCGGTCAACTACTTCGGCGCGGTGCGGATGGTGCTGGCGCTGCTGCCGCACTGGCAGGCGCGCCGGTTCGGCCACGTGGTCAACGTGTCCAGCGCGGGTGTACAGGCGCGCAATCCGAAATACAGCTCGTATCTGCCGACCAAGGCCGCGCTCGATGCGTTCACCGATGTGGTGGCGTCGGAAACCCTGTCGGACAACATCACCTTCACGACGATCCACATGCCGCTGGTGAGGACGCCGATGATCGCGCCGTCAGGCCGACTGAACCCGGTGCCTCCGATCAGCGCCGATCATGCGGCGGCGATGGTAGTGCGGGCTCTGGTGGACAAACCGGTACGGATCGATACACCGCTGGGGACCCTGGCTGACGCCGGCCAGTACTTCACCCCGAAGTTGGCTCGTCGGGTGCTGCACCAGCTCTACCTGGGCTATCCCGACTCGCCGGCCACGCGCGGCGAGGTCCGGCGCCCGTCGTCCCCTGGTCCGCGTTTGCCGGTGCCGCGATTTCGCGCACCGCGACCCGTCAAGCGAGTGGTACGGCTGGTGCCTGGCGTGCACTGGTGAACTCGGCCAGATCGGCGCGAGAGTCAGCGGCGGACGGGGTCGCCACTTAGGCTGCTCGCATGGAGTCGGGTTGGCAGCTACTGGAGCGCCCGGCCAAGCACGAGGTCATCACATCCGCGCTGTCCGACAGCGAAATCTCCGGCGTGGTGATCACAGGTCCTGCAGGGGTCGGCAAGACCACTCTGGCCCGCGCGGTCACCGCGTCCCTTCCGGGACACGCCCGGTGGGCCGCGTGCACGGCGTCGTCAAGCAGCATCCCGCTGGGCGCGTTCGCCCAGTGGGTCAAACCCACCGACGCCCGCGATCCAATCGAGCTGCTGGTCTCGGCACGGCAGTCCTTGCTGGCCGACGGACCTGCGGTGATCGGCGTCGACGACGCTCATCTGCTCGACCAGCTGTCCGCCACGCTGCTGCATCAGATCGCGGTGGAACGCACCGCGTCGATCGTCGCCACAGTGCGCAGTGGCGAACCGGTGCCCGACTCGGTGATGACGCTGTGGAAAGACGGCTACTTGCGCCGCATCGATCTGGAGCCGTTCACCAAGCGGGAGTGCACCGCCCTGGTCGAGTCGGTCCTCGACGGCACCCTGGAAGAGCTGAGTGCCAACGTCATCTGGTCACAGTCCGGGGGCAACCCGCTGTTCCTGCGGCACATGGTCGAGGCGGCGCTGGAAGCCGGCACCCTGGGCGAGGTCAACGGTGTCTGGCAGTTGCGTGGGGCGACCACCGTGTCACCGGGATTGGCCACGCTGCTGGAGAACCGCTTCGACAACGCCGACCCCGAAGCCGTCACGGTGCTGCGGCTGTTGGCGCTATGTGAACCGCTGGACATCGACGCGCTGGTGGAACTCGCCGGCGAGCGGGCCATTGATGCCGCGGAGAAGGCGAACCTCATCCGGATCGACCGCGACGGACCAGACCTCAACGCCCGGATCAGCCATCCGCTATATGGCGACGTGGTGATGCGACAGATCGGGACCGCATCGGCGCGCATGCTGCGCGGTCAGATCGTCACGGTGCTCAACCGGCACAAGCCGACGTCGGCGGCCGGTCGGATCCGGCTGGCCCAGCTGTATCTGGACAGTGACCAGACCGCCGAAACGGGCCTCTTGGTCGCGGCAGCCAAAGATGCCGTGTCACTTGCCAATGCTCCGCTAGGTGAACGGCTGGCGCGCACCGCATTCGAGCGTGAATACGGAATGCGGGCAGCGCATCTGCTGTCCAGGGCGCTGCTGTGGCAGGGCCGGCCCGGCGAGGCCGACGAAATCCTGGCCCGGTTCGACCCCGACGACCTCGACGAGGTCCAGCTGGTGTTGTGGGGCATCCCGCGGGCGTCGATCGTGTTCTGGTCACTCGGCGAGGTGGCGCGCGCCCACGAGGTGATGAAGTTGCTTCGGACCCGGATCAGCAACCCGATTCTGCGGCCGATGGTCGACGCGGCCGACGCAGCCTTCACGATCTTCGAGAACAAGCTGCCCGAAGGTTTGGCGTTGGCCGAGGCGGTGCTGGCCAATCCCGGAGCGCCCGAACAGGCGGTGGAGACGGCGGCGTTCGCGGCCGGGCTGGCCATGCCGGTGGCCGGCCGGGGCGCCGACTTCGTCGACATCGCCGAACGCTGTTTCGACACACAACGATCCACCGATGGCCTGATCCGAATTATGGCCCGCTACGGCGAGGTGCTGGCCCTGGTGTCCATCGGCGAGCTGGACAAGGCCGAGAAGCGTGCGGTGGCCTACGGCGAGTTCTCGTCGTCCGGGGAGTTTCTCGGGTGGGCGGTCGCCAAGTTGATGACGGCCGTCGTGGCGATCTCCCGGGGCAGGTTCGCCGAAGCGATCCCGACGATCGAACAGGCGCTGGCCGCGCTCAATGCGGAGAACTCGCTGCCGTGGCGGCTGCCGGGCCGGCTTCTGCTGGCCCGCGCCTATGCCGGCTCGGGCAGGGCCGACGAGGCCGACCGGGTGCTGGGCGAAGCCGCCGAACACACCGGTCCCACGGTGGCGTTGTACGACCCCGAAGTGCTGGCGGTCAAGGCGTGGGTCGCCGCGGCGCGCGGCGGAGGCCGTCGGGCCGTCGAGCTGTCCCGCGCGGCCGCCGATGCCGCCCACCGCAGCGGTCAGTTCGCGGTGGAGGCCGAGGCATTGCACGATGCGGTCCGGTTCGGCGATCGCAAACTCAGTCACCGGCTGCAGTCGCTGGCGGTGTGCATCGACGGTCCGCTGCCGCAGCTGTATGCCCGGCACGCCACCGCCTTGGCGGACGCCGACGGCGATGCGCTGGACGCGGTCAGCATCGATTTCGAACAGGCCGGGCTGCTGCTGTCGGCCGCCGACGCCGCCGCGCAGGCCGCCGGATTCCACGAGCAGCGCGATGCCCGCCGCCGGGAGATCGAATCGGTCACCCGCGCAATGCGTCTGGCGTCATTGTGCGGGGGCGCCTCCTCCCCCGCCATCCGGGGCGCCGCGCGACCGCTGCCGGTGACCGCGCGTGAACTCGAGGTCGCCGAGCTGGTCGCCGCCGGCTTGTCGAATCGGGATATCGCCGTGCAGCTGTCGGTTTCGGTGCGCACCGTCGAGGGTCACGTGTACCGGGCGTGCCTCAAACTCGGTGTGTCCGACCGCGATGGGCTGGCCGCCATCATCCGCGAGGGCGGTCCGCGCCCTACCGGAACGTGATGCCGAGGCGGGTATCGTTACCGCGGTGAGCGTCGGGGAAGACCAGGCCATTGCGCTGCCCGTTTTCGCTGACGTGGACACCGGCGTCGACGACGCGATGGCACTGGTGTACCTGCTGGCCAGCTCCGACGCGGACCTCGTCGGCATCGCCTCCACCGGTGGCAATGTGGCGGTGGATCAGGTGTGCCGCAACAACCTCGGGCTACTCGAGCTGTGCCAGGCCGATGCCATTCCGGTGTCCCGGGGTGCCGATCAACCGCTGAGCACCCCAATGCGCACCGCCGAAGACACCCATGGTCCGGCCGGGCTCGGCTATGCCGAACTGCCGGCGCACCACCGTGAACTCACCGAATACGACTCGGCCGAGGCATGGGTGCGTGCCGCCCACGCCCACCCCGGCGAATTGATCGGCCTGGTCACCGGACCCCTTACCAACCTCGCACTGGCCGTGCGCGACGAGCCGGACCTGCCGTCGCTGTTGCGGCGGCTGGTCATCATGGGTGGCTCCTTCGACTACCGCGGTAACACCACCCCGGTGGCCGAATGGAACATCAGCGTCGACCCCGAAGCCGCGGCCGAGGTCTTCGATGCGTGGGGGCGGGCCGCGGATGCCAAAGTAATTCAGCCGCATCAGCTTCCGATCGTGTGCGGGCTGAACCTGACCGAGAACATCATGCTGACGCCGAACATCCTGAGCCGGCTTGCCTCCGCATCGGGGACCACCACGACAGCCATGAGCGTGCTTGATTCCCGGGGCACGCGATCCACGGCCGACAACACCCTGATCCGCGGGCTCGAGGACGCGATGCGGTTCTACTTCGAGTTCCACTTCGATCAGGGCGAGGGTTTCCTGGCGCATCTGCACGACCCGCTGGCCGCGGCGGTCGCCCTGGATCCCGGCCTGGTCCAGACCCGCGCAACCACTGTGGATGTCGAGCTCACCGGGACGCTGACCCGTGGCATGACCATCGCCGACTGGAGTCGGCGGTGGGGCCGGGAATCCAACGCGCACGTCGGCGTCGGGGTCGATCCGACGGTGTTCTTCGATCGGTTCATCGAACGGGTCGGCCCGTTCGCACGGCAACTGGCTCATTCGTAGACGCCTTCCAGATACCACTGCCGCTGCCGATAGCACAGCAACAGCGCGGATCCCAGCTCACCGGGCTGGTTGTCCACCAGCACTTGGGCGCGTGCCGTCCGGCCGATCCTTGACTGCTCGCCGGAATCCCACCATCGCTCGTCCACCGACCACGGCCCCGCCCACCAACGCAGCGCACCCCGGTAGTGGTGACCCGCACCGTCCAACCGCGCCGGTTCGGTCGTGAACATGCCCCGGCCCGTCACCCGAACCGGATTACCTTGAGCGTCAAGCAGTTCCACAGGGTCATCGAGGATCACCGCCGGGGCGGGTTCGGGCAGCTGACCGGGCCAGGGCCGGTCCGGGGCGGCCAAGGGCACCAGTTCGTCGCCGAGCGGAGTTAAGGTGATGCGTTCGGCGGGGCCGCGACCGCCGGACAACACCGGCAGCTGAACGGCTTCCTGCCCCAGTAAACCCTGCACCCGGACCAGCGCGCGGCGGGCCCGTAACCGGTCTTCCTCTCCTATTCCGCCCCACAGCGGAAGCTGAAGTGCTTCTGCGGAAACAACTTCCACCGGTTGCAGCCGAAGCACAGTCACCGGCGATTTCGGCCGGTCGTCGGGGTTGCGCCGATTGAGCCAGCCGTCGAGCTGCCAGCGCACCCGGTCGGCGGTGGCGTCCTCGGTCAGCGGTTCGGCGCACCGCCATACCCGAGTCAGCTCACCGCCTCCCGCGGTGATGGCGTGAATGGCCAGTCGAGTGCATCCCACACCCGCGGCCTCCAGGCTGCGATGCAGGGCGCTGGCCAGTGTCCGGCCCGCGAACGCGGCCGCGTCGACCCGGTCGACCGGCGGGTCACAGTGCAGCACCGCATCGAGGTCGGCTGCCGGCTCACGGCCGGAAGGTCCGCGCACCGGCTCGCCGCGGGCGAAGCGGTGCGCGGCTGTCGCGTCGGCCCCGAACCGGGAGGTCACATCGCTGCGGGACAGCGCCGCGAACTGGCCGAGGTTGCGGATCCCCATGCGCCACAACAGATCAGCCAGTTCTTCCCGGCCAGGACCGGACAGGCTGGGTTCACCGGACAGCTGGCGGATGGACAATGCCGACAGAAACGCGGCGTCCCCACCGGGCTCGATCATCCGGCCGGCGCGGGCGGCGAAGACGGCCGTCGGCAGCTGATCGGCGACCCCCACCTGGCATTCGGCACCCACGGCGGCGACGGCATCGACCAACCGCTCGGCGGCGGCCGGCTCGGAACCGAAGTAGCGGGCCGCGCCGCGAACCGGCAACACCAGCAGCCCCGGCCGCAGCACCTCGGCGCGGGGCACCACCTCGTCGACGGCCGCGGTCACTCCCTCGAAATAGCGGGCATCCCGGGCCGGGTCGGCGGTGACCACATGCAGCTGTGGACACCGGGCCTGCGCCTCGCGCCGGCGCAGAGTGCGGCGCACCCCGGCCGCCCGGGCAGCCGCCGAACAGGCGATCACCCGGTTGGCCAGAGTGACCGCGACCGGGGCCGTCGCCGGCAGTCCAGCCGCCGTGGCCGCGGCAACGGCAGGCCAGTCCATGCACCAGATCGCCAGCACCCGGCCGGTCACATCAGCCCACCGTGGACCGTGCCGCGCGGCCGTGTGCCCGGACGGACAACCGCACCCGGCTGATCCGCCCGGAACCCGACACCGGGGCGCCACCGTGACCGGCGGTGGTCTCATAACCACTCACCCGCGCATCCAGGCGCATCGTCGCGCCCTGCCAGTCCCCCCGCGCAACCAACAGGGTGCAGCCCTTCTGCCGGGCCCTGGCCACCACCGCCCGGGCCCGGGTAGCCGTCACCGTCCGGCCGGCCAGGCCGAGAATCACCAGATCCATCCCGTCCATCAGCACCGCGGCCACCTCGACGGGATCGGTGCCCGGGTCCGGGATGATCGCCAGCCGGCTCAGGTCGGCACCCATCTCCGCAGCGGCCAGCAGCCCGAAATCCGGCAGCCCGACGACGGCCACATGACCACCGCCCGCCGTCACCGCCGCGGCCATACTCACCGGCAGCGAACGGGCCCCTGACAGCACTGCGACAGCACCCCGCGGCAACCCCATCGGCAACGGTCCAGCCAGCGATTCGGGGATCGGTAGCAAACTTTCCGAGGCAGGTATTACCTCATTTGGCACATCCGTAACAGGCGGGGTTACGCCAATCTTCCCCGCCACCGCAGCCATCTGACGCCGGAGCTGTTGTAGCTGCTCAGCGCGGTCAAGCTGCCGTTTCTCCAGGGCAATCGCCGCCGTCATCGCCCACCTCCAGCTGCGATCGCCGTTCACTGTGTTCGAATGTATGTTCGATATCACGAGTAAACACCCACCCCCCGACACCGTCAAGCGAGGAAATCACCCCGCCGACTGTCCCAGGCCGACGTTCGTCACAGGGCCGAAAACGCACCTGGCACGATGCAGGGCATGACGAACACCGAACAAGCTGAGAAGGTCGCCCACGGAGCCGGCTTCGTTGCCGCACTGGACCAGAGCGGCGGCAGTACCCCCAAGGCGCTGAAGCTCTACGGCATCGCCGAGGACGCGTACTCCGGTGACGAGCAGATGTTCGACCTGGTGCACCAGATGCGCACCCGGATCATCACCAGCCCGAGTTTCGATGGCGACCGGATCGTCGCCGCGATCCTGTTCGAGATGACCATGGACCGCGAGATCGAGGGCCGACCGACCGCCGACTACCTGTGGAACGTCAAGAAGGTCGTGCCGATCCTCAAGGTCGACAAGGGTCTGGCCGCCGAAGAGGACGGCGCCCAGGTGATGAAGCCCATCGACGGCCTGGACGAGCTGCTGGCCCGCGCCGTCGCCAAGGGCATCTTCGGCACCAAAATGCGCTCGGTCATCAAGCTGCCCGGCGGTGGTCTGGAGGCTGTGGTGGATCAGCAGTTCGAGGTCGCCCGCCAGATCTTGGCCGCCGGCCTGGTGCCGATCATCGAGCCCGAGGTCGACATCCACTCCCCCGAAAAGGGTGAAGCCGAGGAGCAGCTCAAGGCCGCGATCCTCCGCCACCTCGATACCCTCGGCGATCAGCAGGTGATACTCAAGCTCACCCTGCCCGAGACCGACGACCTGTACCGCGAGCTGGTCGAACATCCCAAGGTGATGCGGGTGGTCGCGCTGTCCGGCGGCTACGACCGCGCCAGCGCCTGCGAGCGGCTGGCCCGCAACCACGGCGTCATCGCCAGCTTCTCCCGGGCGCTGACCGAGGGCCTGACCGCCCAGCAGAGCGACGACGAATTCAACAAGACGCTGGACGAGGCGATCGCCGAAATAGCCGCCGCCTCAAGGACTTAACGTCCGCCACGGCGGCTACTCCCACTCGATGGTGCCGGGCGGCTTGCTCGTGATGTCGAGCACCACCCGGTTCACCTCGGGCACCTCGTTGGTGATGCGCGTGGAGATGCGCTCCAACACCTCGTAGGGCACCCGCGTCCAGTCGGCGGTCATCGCGTCCTCACTGGACACCGGCCGCAGCACGATCGGATGCCCGTAGGTGCGCCCGTCGCCCTGCACACCGACCGACCGGACGTCGCCCAGCAGCACCACCGGGCACTGCCAGATCTGGTTGTCCAAACCGGCTGACGTCAACTCCTCGCGGGCGATCAGGTCGGCGCGTCGCAACGTGCCAAGCCGGGCCGCCGTCACCTCACCGACGATCCGGATACCCAGCCCGGGACCCGGGAAGGGTTGGCGGGCAACGATTTCCTCCGGCAGACCCAGCTCCCGGCCCACCGCGCGCACCTCATCTTTGAACAGCAACCGCAGCGGTTCGACGAGCTTGAACTTCAGATCCGCGGGCAGACCGCCAACATTATGGTGGCTCTTGATGTTTGCCGTCCCCGTGCCGCCCCCGGACTCGACAACGTCGGGATACAGCGTGCCCTGAACCAGGAATTCTATTGCGTGACCGTCGGAATCGCCGTCGGCCAACAAGTCTCGCACCGAACCCTCGAAGGCGCGGATGAATTCGCGGCCGATGATCTTGCGCTTGCCTTCCGGGTCATGCACACCGGACAACGCCTCGAGGAAACGTTCCTCGGCATCCACCGTCACCAGCCGGGCACCGGTTGCGGCCACGAAATCCCGTTGCACCTGCGCGCGTTCACCGGCACGCAGCAGGCCGTGGTCGACAAACACGCACGTCAAGCGGTCCCCGATGGCCCGCTGCACCAGAGCGGCAGCCACCGCGGAATCCACCCCACCGGAGAGCCCGCAGATGGCCTTGCCGTCGCCGATCTGCGCGCGCACCTGCTCGATCAGACTCTCGGCGATATTGGCCGGCGTCCAGCTGGCCCCGATCCCGGCGAATTCGTGCAGGAACCGGCTGAGGATCTGCTGCCCATGCGGGGTGTGCATGACCTCGGGGTGATACTGCACCCCGGCAAGTCGACGGGCCCGGTCCTCGAACGCTGCCACCGGGGCGCCGGCGCTGACGGCCACCACCTCGAACCCCGCCGGGGCGGAGGTGACCGCGTCACCGTGGCTCATCCAAACCGGCTGCGTGCCGGGCAGGCCCGAATGTAGTTCACCGCCAACGACTTCCAGCTCGGTGCGGCCGTATTCACTGGTGCCTGTGCGCGCGACGGTCCCGCCGAGCGCCTGGGCCATGGCCTGAAAGCCGTAGCAGATGCCGAATACCGGCACGTCGAGGTCGAACACGGCCGGATCCAGCTGCGGGGCGCCTTCGGCGTACACACTGGACGGCCCGCCGGAGAGCACGATGGCCTGCGGATCCTTGGCCTTGATCTCCTCGACGGTCGCCGTGTGCGGGATGACCTCAGAGAACACCCGGGCTTCTCGGACGCGCCGGGCGATCAGCTGGGCGTACTGCGCGCCGAAGTCGACCACCAAGACGGGACGAGGCGATGGGGATGTCACGGGTCGAGTCTAGTGGGCCGGGTCGGCCGACCCGCTCATCAGCCGCAGGTAGCCTTTCGCTGATGAAAGCCCTGCCAGCGGCCGCGGGAGTCGCTGCCGTTGCTGCCGCCGCACTGGCGCTGCGCCGCTACCTGTCCGCCCGAGATGCCCTGGCCGCCGTCCCGGCGGACCTGCGCAGCCCCCTTCTACCGATCCTGACCGGCGACACCACTGAACGTTCCTTACGGCACACCCGGCTGGTGACCCGCGTCAGTTTCCCCACGGGCGCGGGAGTCACCGTGACCAAGCGTCACATCGCTGGACGGCCGGTGCTGGTGATGACGCCGTCGATCCGTGGCTCCGCGGCACTGCTCTACATTCACGGCGGCGGCATGGTGGTCGGCTCCCCGCAATCGGAGGCCAGCGGCGCCGCCCAACTCGCCCGTGAACTCGGCGTCCTGGTGGTCTCGCCGGACTATCGACTGGCACCGGAACACCCTTTCCCTGCCGCCCTCGATGACTGCATGTCGGCGCTGTACTGGCTGCGCGACAACGCCGGCGGACTGGGTATCGATCCAGACCGCATCGCGGTCACCGGATCCAGTGCGGGTGGCGGGCTGTCCGCGTCGGTCGCCCAACGCGCCCACGACGAGGGAATCACCTTGCGGGCACAGGCATTGGTCTACCCGATGATCGACGACCGCACCGTGCTGCGGGACAGCCACAACGGTCGCGGCAGGTTCCTGTGGACCCCGGAGTCCAATCGGTTCGGTTGGACGGCCTATCTCGGTCGCCCGCCACGCATGCCGGACGCACCCGAGTACGCCGCACCCGCCCGGCGGGAAAACCTGTCCGGCCTGGCGCCGGCCTGGGTGGGGGTGGGCGAACTGGATCTGTTCTACGACGAGTCCGTTGACTACGCCCAGCGATTGCGCGCCGCCGGTGTCGAATGCGAGCTCGTGACCGTGCCGGGGATGTACCACGGGGCCGATGGCCTGGCGCGCAAGACACCTGCGATGCGCGCGTTCCGGAAAGGTGTCACCGAGTTCTTGCGCAGCCATCTCTGAGACCGTGACCGTCCGTCAGCGCATGTTCTGCGACCACAACGGGAATGGACAGCGAGGAAACGCGACGAAGGAGATCGCGGGTGCTGGGACTGCCTGACGGCGTGAAGGCGTGTCTGTTCGACCTCGATGGCGTGCTCACCGACACCGCCCGGGTGCACACCCAGGCCTGGAAGGGGATGTTCGAGGGATCGCGGCGCTACCTCGAAGCCGTGCACGCCGCAGCCCCGCCGGGCACTGCTCCCGACCCCCGAACAGCCGCACGGCCGCGCTCCACGCCGGCACATCGAACGCACAGAGCGTTAGCCGCCGGTGTTGATCGGCTCGATCGGCAGGTGACGCAGCCCGCCTGGTGCATCGGTGGGCACCATCGGGTTCTTCGGTTCGACCGGCGGCAGCCGCCGGTAGGGCTGTCCTTGAGCGGGGCGCTTGTCGTCCTCATCTTTGTTGGGCCACAACGATGTTGCCCGCTCGGCCTGGGCGGTGATCGACAGCGACGGATTGACGCCGAGGTTGGCCGAGACCGCCGCGCCGTCCATCACGTGCAGCGTCGGGTAGCCATACACCCGCTGATAGGGGTCGATGACCCCATGTTCGGGGTTGTCGCCGATCGCGGCGCCGCCGAGGAAATGGGCGGTCAGCGGGATGTTGAACAATTCACCCCACGTTCCACCGGCAACCCCGTCGATCTTCTCGGCAACACGACGAGTGACCTTGTTACCGGCCGGAATCCAGGTCGGATTCGGCAGGCCGTGGCCCTGCTTGCTGGTCATCCGGCGCTTCCCGAGCACACCGCGCTTGGTGTAAGTGGTGATCGAGTTGTCCAGATGCTGCATGACCAACGAGATCATGGTGCGCTCGCTCCAGCGACGCGGGCTGAGCATCCGTAGCATGGCCCGGGGGTCGTTGGAAGCGTTGGTGAACAACTGCTTCCAGCGCGGTACGTCACTGCCTTCGGGGCCGGGTCCGTCGGTCATCAGGGTCTGTAGCAGACCCATCGCGTTGGATCCCTTGCCGTAGCGCACGGGTTCGACGTGGGTGTCCGGGCTGGGATGGATCGACGACGTGATGGCCACGCCGTGGGTGAGGTCGAGATCGGGGCGGGCTTGCAGACGTCCTGCGCCCACAATCGATTCCGAGTTGGTGCGGGTCAGCACCCCGAGCTTGTCGGAGAGCTTGGGCAACGTGCCGGTGTCGCGCATCTTGAACAGCAACTGCTGGGTGCCCCAGGTGCCCGCCGCCAGGACGACCTGGCGCGCGGTGAACGTCCGGCGGTCCTTGCGGGCCCATCGGCCGGTGCGTGCCGTGTGGATCTCCCAGACCCCATCGGGACGCTGGGCGAATCCGGTGACCGTGGTCATCGGAAAGACCTGCGCCCCAGCCCGTTCCGCCAGCCCGAGGTAGTTCTTGACGAGCGTGTTCTTTGCGCCGTGCCGGCAGCCCGTCATGCATTCACCGCACTCGATGCAGCCTGTACGTGCCGGGCCGACACCGCCGAAGTACGGGTCGGGCACCGTCTTGCCGGGGGTCTTCTCGCCGTTCACTCCGAAGAACACCCCGACTGGGGTGGGCGTGAAGGTGTCGCCGACTCCCATCTCGTCGGCAACTTCCTTCATGATGCGGTCGGCGTCGGTGAAGGTCGGGTTCTTGATGACACCAAGCATCCGCTGCGCCTGGTCGTAGTGCGGCATGAGCTCGGCGCGCCAGTCGGTGATGTGCTTCCACTGCGGGTCGTTGAAGAACGGGTCCGGTGGCACGTAGAGGGTGTTGGCGTAGTTCAGTGAACCGCCGCCTACGCCGGCGCCGGCCAGGATCATCACGTTGCGCAGTAGGTGGATCCGCTGGATGCCGTAGCAGCCCAGCCGCGGAGCCCAGAGGAACTCACGCAGCCGCCAGGATGTCTTGGCGAATTCGTGGTCGGCGTAGCGGCGGCCCGCCTCCAGAACGCCCACCTTGTAGCCCTTTTCGGTCAGCCGCAGCGCGCTGACGCTGCCGCCAAAACCCGAACCGATGATCAGAACGTCGAAATCCGGCTCCATCGATCCAGTATGAACTTACCGGCGGGTAACAAGCTAGAGAGGGCCGCCTAACTCCCCTGCCGCACTCCTCCCGCGAGCAGACACAAACTCGGGCGAATTCGAGCAAAAATGCCCGAGTTTGGTGGTGATGAGCCGTCAGCAGCTCGATACCCAGGTGCGCAAGGGCGTGCTCGTCCGCGTCTGGTCGGGTGTTTATCCGACCCGCAAGCCCACCATGGCCGACCGGCTGGCTGCGCGCGCAAGGCAACTACCGCGGCCTCGCGCGTTGGCAACTCTTGACGCGGCTGAATACGAGAGTGTCGAATGGCACGTCGGGCGCGACGAAATGCTCAGGGACAAAAAGCGATTCGCTGGAATCCAGGAAGCCGGCCGGATTGCGAGCAGACGAGCCCTTAGCGGCCGACGGTGAGGCCGACCTTCTGAAATTCCTTGAGATCGCAGTACCCGGCCTTGGCCATCGACCGGCGCAGGCCGCCGACCAGGTTGAGCGAGCCGAACGGGTCATCGGACGGCCCGTTGAGCACCTTGTCGAGGGACGGGCGCTCGCCCGCCGCGATCTGCAGCAGGGCGCCGCGCGGCAGCGACGGGTGCGCCGCGGCCACCGGCCAGAACCAACCGTCGCCGAGGGCTTCGGCGGACTCGGCCAGCGGGGTGCCCAGCACCACCGCGTCGGCGCCGCAGGCGATGGCCTTGGCCAGGTCACCGGAAGTGTGGATGTCGCCGTCGGCCAGCACGTGTACGTAGCGCCCACCGGTCTCGTCCAGGTACTCGCGGCGCGCCGCCGCGGCATCGGCGATCGCGGTGGCCATCGGCACACTGATGCCCAGCACCTCGTCGCTGGTCGTCACCCCGAGTGTCGAGCCGTAGCCGACGATCACGCCGGCCGCGCCGGTGCGCATGAGGTGAAGCGCAGTGCGGTGGTCAAGAACCCCACCGGCGACGACCGGGATGTCCAGCTCGGAGATGAAGGTCTTGAGGTTGAGCGGCTCGCCGTGCGAGTCCACCCGCTCGGCGGAGATGATCGTGCCCTGGATGACCAGCAGGTCGATGCCCGCCGCGACCAGCGCCGGCGTCAGCGCCTGCGCGTTCTGCGGGCTCACCCGAACCGCGGTGGTGACCCCTGCGTCGCGGATGCGGGCCACCGCGGCACCCAGCAGCTCGGGGTTCAGCGGCGCGGCGTGCAGTTGCTGCAGCAGCCGAATCGCCGCCGTCGGCTCGGGCTCCTTGTCGGCCGCCTCGATGACCTCGATGACCTTGGCTTCGACGTCGGCATGCCGGCCGATCAGACCCTCGCCGTTGAGCACCCCGAGCCCGCCTAGGCGGCCCAGTTCGATGGCGAACTCCGGGGAGACCAGGGCGTCGGTCGGGTGGGCGACGACCGGGATCTCGAACCGGTAGGCGTCGAGCTGCCAGGCAGTGGAGACGTCCTGCGACGAGCGGGTGCGCCGGGAGGGAACGATGTTGATGTCGTCGAGTTCGTAAGTGCGGCGGGCAGTTCTGCCCATGCCGATTTCGACCATGTCACGCATTGCGGTGCTGTCTCCTCTGCGCGCAAGCGCTCATCGGGCCCCTAGCGGGCGTAGTAGTTGGGGGCTTCGACAGTCATGGCGATGTCGTGCGGGTGGCTCTCCTTGAGCCCCGCCGCCGTGATCCGCACGAACTGAGCGTGCTGAAGATCCCCGACGGTGGACGCGCCGGTGTAACCCATAGCGGCGCGAAGACCACCGGTGAGCTGGTGGATGACGGTCGACAGCGGGCCGCGGAATGGCACCCGGCCCTCGATGCCCTCGGGGACCAGCTTGTCCTCGGACAGCACATCGTCCTGGAAGTAGCGGTCTTTGGAGTAGGACTTCGCGGCCCCGCGGCCCTGCATGGCGCCCAGGGACCCCATGCCGCGGTAGCTCTTGAACTGCTTGCCGTTGACGAAGATCAGGTCGCCGGGTGCTTCGGCGGTGCCGGCGAGCAGCGAGCCGAGCATCGCGGTCGAGGCACCCGCCGCCAGCGCTTTGGCGATGTCACCGGAGTACTGCAGGCCGCCGTCGGCGATCACCGGCACACCGGCCGGCGCGCATACCGCGGTGGCTTCTAGGATCGCGGTGATCTGAGGTGCGCCCACCCCGGCCACCACGCGGGTGGTGCAGATCGATCCGGGGCCAACCCCGACCTTGACGGCGTCGGCGCCCGCCTCGACGAGCGCGGCGGCCGCACTGCGGGTGGCGACGTTGCCGCCGACGACCTCGACCCGGTTGCCGACCTCGGCCTTGAGTTTGCCGACGGTGTCCAACACCCGGCGGTTATGGGCATGGGCGGTGTCGACGATCAGCACGTCCACCCCAGCATCGGCCAGCGCCATGGCGCGATCCCACGCGTCGTCCCCGACGCCGACGGCGGCGCCGACGAGCAGCCGCCCGTCGCTGTCCTTGGTGGCCAGTGGATGCTGCTCGGTCTTGACGAAATCCTTGACGGTGATCAGACCGGTCAGCCGGCCGTGCCCGTCGACGATCGGCAGCTTCTCGATCTTGTTGCGCCGCAACAGGCCCAGCGCGGCATCGGCCGTCACACCCTCTTGCGCGGTGATCAGCGGCGCCTTGGTCATCACCTCAGCGACCGGTTTGCTCATGTCGACTTCGAAGCGCATGTCGCGGTTGGTGATGATTCCGACCAATAGGCCCTGCTGGTCGACCACCGGCAGGCCCGAGATACGGAACCGGGCGCACATCGCGTCGACCTCGGCCAGGGTGTTCTCCGGTGAGCACGTCACCGGGTCGGTGACCATGCCGGCCTCCGACCGCTTGACCGTCTCCACCTGGCCGGCCTGCTCGGCGATCGACAGGTTGCGGTGCAACACGCCCATGCCGCCCTGGCGGGCCATCGCGATGGCCATCCGCGCCTCGGTCACCGTGTCCATCGCGGAGCTGACCAGCGGCACCTTCAGCCGGATCTTCTTCGTCAGCTGGCTTGAGGTGTCGGCGTCGGCGGGCACCACGTCGGACGCGGCGGGAAGCAGCAGTACGTCGTCAAATGTCAGGCCCAACATCGCGATCTTGTTCGGGTCGTCACCGCCGGTGGGAACCCAATCCCCCAGCAGGCCGTTCAGGTGCGCGGTCAGGCCGTCGATGCGGCCGGCGCTGCCTTCGGCAATGGTCATCGGGAGGCCCCCATCAGCTGGCGGAATGTGGACACCATCCTATCGGCTCGCGGTCACGTTCCCTGGCGCGATACCCGCAGCGCTGCGTAATGTGGTGTCGTGCGCGACCACCTTCCACCGGGCCTGCCACCAGATCCGTTCGCCGACGACCCCGCCGACCCGTCGGCGGCGTTGGATGCGCTCGAGCCGGGACAACCGTTGGATCCGCAGGAACGCGCCGCGGTCGAAGCCGATCTGGCCGATCTGGCCGTCTACGAAGCGCTGCTCGCGCATCGCGGTATCCGTGGACTGGTGGTGTGTTGCGACGAATGCCAACAGGACCACTATCACGACTGGGATATGTTGCGCGCCAACCTACTTCAGCTTTTGGTCGACGGCACCGTCCGTCCCCACGAGCCGGCTTACGACCCCGAGCCGGACGCCTACGTCACGTGGGACTACTGCCGCGGATATGCCGACGCGTCGCTCAACGAAGCAACGTCCGATTACGACGGATTCCGCTGAACTCAGTTCCCGCTGCTATGCCCTCCGCCGAAACTCGGCAGCTTCGGTAGCTGCGGCATCGGCATCATCATGGTGGTGGTGATCACAGCAGCCGGTGACTGTGTCTTCGGCGCCTGAATGACCGTCGACGGTATCGAGGCGATCGTCTGTGGCTGAGTCGCACTCGGTACTGACGCGGCCGCCGGAGCCGACTGTTGCACGACCGTTGACGTGGTCGCCGCCGCGGCCGGAGACTCGGCCGCGGCCGGGCCCGTAGTTGTCGCCGCCGCGGGCGCCTGGGCTGCCGCGGATGCACTCGTGGTGGCGGCCCCGGCCAAGGTCGTCGTCGTGGTGGTCGTCGGCGCAACCGTCGTGGTCGTCGACGTGGACGTGGCGGCGGTCGTGGTGGGCAGCGTCGTCGTGGTGGTCGTCGGCGCGAAGGATGTCGTGGTCGTCGGCGCCACCGTGGTGGTCGTGGTCGGCTCGACCGTGGTCGTCGTCTCGGTCTCCTCGACCGACGACGTCGGGGTGTCCGACGGTGACGGGCCGAATGTGCCGGTGCCATCCGGCGTCGTTGAGATCGTGATCGACGGCAAGTCCGGAACGCTGGTCGGCGGCGCCTCGGGCCCGTCGGTGGGGGTGATCGCGGCCGGCACGAGCTCACTGACCGAGGCCGGCACGGTGTAGGTGATGCCTGGCGGCACCGTGGCTTCAGGGTCCTTCTGCACGACCTTCGCCGACAGCTGGTTCCACTGATCCAGCAGCTCCTGCTTTTGCGTCTCGTTACCCAGGCTGTTCACCTGCGTGCTGACGGCGACCAGCTTGTCCTGGGCCTGCTGCCAGTCGCCCTGAGCAACCAACTGCTGGACTTGGGCCAGCTGCTCCTTGGCGGCGGCCAGCGTGACCTGGTCATCGCGCACCTGCTTGGACTCGCCGAACAGCATTGTGTGCAGCCCATAGAGGGCGTCCCCGGGGCCGGCACCGTACACAACGGCACCGAAGCCGCCGAACACCAGAACACCGGCTGCCGCGGCGCCGACGATGCTCAGACCGCGCCTGCTGCGGCCGCTGCTCTGCTTCTCGGCCAGGCCGGCCCGCAAGGCGTTGACGGCGTCACGCTCAGTGATCAGTCCGGTTGCCGGTGGCCAGCGCATTTCGTCGCGCCACCCGCCGAGCAGTTCGGCCAGCATGGCGTCGGCCTGGTCCTGCGGGGCCGCAGGCTGCCCGTTGGCCAGGGCGTCGATGAAGCGGTCGCTGTCGACGATGGCGGCCAGCGACGGATCGTCGTTTCCGGAGTTGCGTCGGAAGTCAGGCATAGCCATGACCTCCCGCCGTGATCTCCGTTTTGAGCTTTGCCAGCGCCCGGTGCTGGGCCACCCGCACCGCCCCGGGCGTGCTGCCGACCGCCTCGGCGGTCTCTTCGGCCGACAACCCGACGACGATGCGCAGCATCAGAATCTCGCGCTGTTTCTCGGGCAGGACCTCTAGCAATTTGCTCATCCGCGCGGCGGAATCGGAATTCACCGCCATCTGCTCGGGACCCGCTTCCAGCGAGTACCGCTCCGGCACCACATCAGTGGGGTCGGACCGGTTACGGCCGGCGGCGCGATGTGCGTCGGCGACCTTGTGAGCAGCGATGCCGTACACGAAGGCCAGGAAGGGGCGACCCTGATCCTGGTAACGCGGCAACGCCTGGATGGCGGCCAAGCAAACCTCCTGAGCGACGTCGTCGGCAGAGAGGCCAACCCGCTCCGTGGATCCGAGGCGAGCCCGGATATAACGGACCACGATGGGGCGGATGGTCTCTACAACTTCACGGAGGGCATCACGGCTGCCGGCCACCGCTTCAGCAACGGCCGCGTCGAGACGATCTCCTGGAATTGTCATCGACGGCGATATCTCCAACGTTACGAACGGGACGCTTCCCGGCAGGCACTGCGCTAGACAATATCGGCCCAAACTGCCGATCGGGCGTTAGCGGCGGCTCCACCGCCCGCCGCGCCGTGTGATAACGCCAGCACAGTCGTCCCGGATCGCCGAGACCTGCTGTGACGTAAGTGTTGCGCTATTGATATCGGCCAGCAGACACGCCAGCGCCCAACGCAGCGGAACCAAACCATAGCTCTGCGTGTCGCGCAGAGCGGCGTCGGCGACCTCCCGCGCGCTCTCCACCGACCCCGCGCAGCACAGCGCCGCGGCGAGCACGACGCTGCTTTTGACTCGATGGCGCCGCAAAGCCGGCAGCGCCTGCTCGGCAATCTCCACCCCGCGCCGCGCGTGGGTGAGGGCGTCCTCGCCGCGGCCACCGGCCATCGCCAATTCGGCGCTTACCCATGCCAGCCGGATGTCCAGGCGGGTCGGCGACGCCCCGGCGCGGGCCATCATGTCCTCGGCCTGCTCGAGCAGTCGCGCCGACGCCGCGAGCCGGCCCACGCCCAGGGCGTCGGCCGCCAGTCCGACGACCGCATCGACGCGGGCTTCTAAAGCCAGCGGGCAATCGCGGGCGGCTTGCGCCAGTGCCAGCGCCCGGCCATCCCAGCCGGCGGCCTCACGATGGCCACCGAGCTGGCGGAGCAACGACGCCTCGGTACTCGACGACAGCGATGCCAAGGCCCCGGCGGGTTGGCGGCGACGCAACTCCGCCAGGTCGGCACGGGCGCTGCTGTATCGGCCCTGGCCCGCGGCGGCGACGGCCCGCAGCCATAGCTGCTCAGGCGTGTTCGCCGCGGGCAGCGGCCAACAGCCCGGGTTGTCGCCGAAGGCGGCGGCGGTCAGTGCGGTGGAGTTCATCTGACCGGCACGCTATCAACCGGCTGAGCAGATCATGTCAGTTAACAGTTCGTGGTCGTGATGTTACGGCTGTGTTTACTACCTATTGAGCGTTAGGAAATCGCGCGGCGGTGCCAGAGGTGCCACGCTGCGCAAATCACGAAATCATCACGATCGGCGTCCATGAGATAGCACCTCGCCCGGCGTCGGTGGGTCGCAATGATGAACGTGATGTAAATTCTCGAGCTGCGATTATGTGATTGCGCACATGGTGTGGGTATTGACTCGCTTTGCAAAGCACCCCTAATTTTGGGGACACGAGTAGTCATAGGCGACAGTGCTCGGATCGGTTCCACAACTCACGCACGTGAAATATGTGCGGAGAGAGGGGTTTTCCAATGCCACAGCCGCAACAGCTACCCGGCCCGAACGCCGACATCTGGGATTGGCAGATGCAAGGCCTTTGCCGAGGTGTCGATTCATCAGTGTTCTTCCATCCCGATGGCGAGCGCGGTCGCGCCCGCGCTCAGCGTGAGATGCGTGCCAAAGAAATGTGCCGTAGTTGCCCGGTGATCACTCAATGCCGGTCGCATGCCTTGGCCGTCGGCGAGCCTTACGGCATCTGGGGTGGATTGAGCGAAGCCGAGCGCGAGTTGTTGCTCAAGCGTGGAATTCGCCGCACCGCCTGAACCTCTAGCAAACATCAAAAGAGGCTCATCCTGTTGCCGGATGGGCCTCTTTTGGTCGTCAGGCGCGCGATTGCCTCACCGCGCGCCCGCCGCCAGCCATTGTTCGAACGTCGTCGGGGCGATGCGGGCGCCGTCGCCAGGAAGCAACACATCGCCCGCCAACTCCTGGCGCAGCGGACCCGACCACGTCGGAACCAGCCTCACCGAGTGACCGAGAACGGCATGGGTGCGCCGGGCCATATCGACCAGATCCTGAGTCTCGGGGCCGGCGACATCGACATAGCGGCCCTGCGGCGCACCGAGGGCCACTTCGGCCAACACCTCCGCGATGTCGTCGGGTGCGATCGGTTGCACGAGAAGTGGCGCGATGAGCGCGACGCCGTCCCGTTCGGTCCAGCTGGCCGCCATGGCCGCGAAGTCATGGAACTGCGTGGCCGGGACGATCGTCCACGGCACCTGGCCCGCCTCGACTAGGCGTTCCTGCTCGCGTTTGCCCTCGTAGTGGGCGGTGCCGCCATCGATCTTGTGGATGCCGACGATCGACAGCAGCACGTGATGCCGAACGCCGGCCCGTTGCTCGCTTTCAAGGAGGTTTGTCGTTGTTGTTGCGAAATACTCACGGGTCTCATCCGGACCGATCGGTGGCGCACTGATGGCGTCGATCACCGCGTCGACGCCGGCCAGCGCCGCATCCACACCCTCGCCGGTGATCAGGTCGACACCCAGCGAGCGGCTGATGCGCACGACGTCGTGACCGTCGCGTTCAAAGGCCGCGACGGTGCGAGCACCGATGTTGCCGGTCGCACCGGCTACCGCGATTCGCATGTGTTACCTCCAGAGATCGTTGGGTACCTGATAAACGCAACGCCGACGCCACGGCCTTCTCATCCACGGATCACCAGCTCATCCGGGGATCACCGGGATCGTCAGTGCCGAGGCACCCGGCCCCCAGTGCACGATGCAGCGCCCTTTCCGGCTCGCGGCATACCGGGCAGGCAGGTGTCCGAACAGCGGGTTGAACGGTTCGAGATAGCGCCCCGCGATGATGAGGCGGAGCTCGTCGCCCGCACGAAACAGCGTCGACGATGCGCTGAGCTCGATGTCGGCGTCCACGATCTCCCCCGGCCGGACCGGACGCAGGGCGTCCAGCGAGTCCCGCAGTGCCAGCCGCAGCAGGCCGTCGGCGATCCGGTCGCGGCCATAGCCGTAGGAACCCTCGAACGGCACGTATTGCCCGCCACTCCACTTCTCCACCCCGACGAACAGGTGTGCGTCGTCGGCGCCGTCCAGTGAGATGCGCAGCCGCAGGTGCATCGGGCCGGTGACCTCGACGTCGCGGGCGAAGTGATGGGAGAACGCCACCGCCTGGCGGCGCAACCCGAATGCCGCGGTGCCCGCGTGGGTCGGCTCGGCATCGCCGAGCGTTCCGTCATCACCCAGGTGCAACGCCGTCCACCGGGTGCGGGCCAGCGGCCATTCCTGCTCGTCGCGCACGGCGACCACGGCGTCGCGGCGCTCGCGCACCTCCAGGCGGACCCGCGGCGGTGCCGGTCCGTCGACGCCGCGCAGATGGCGATCGAAGAACGCGGTCTGCGCACGCTGCGCCTCATCGCCATAGAAGACGGCCCACTTGCCACCGCGGTGGGCGTAGGCGCTTCGCTCCACCGATCCGGCCCGCTCGATCAGCCGCCAGGAACCCTGGCTGTGCAGGTTGTGGTCAGAGAAGCTGGCGCAGGCCAGAATTGGCACCTCGATGCGCGCGAGGTCGGGGGTGATCGATTGCCACCAGGTGTCGCGCAGCGGATGCTGCTGCCGTCGCGCCCCGAGGTCGACCGACAGCCGCGCATTGCGGCGGGTGATCGCCGTCCAGATCACCGAGAAACCGCACTCCGGGATGCCGCCCGGCATCATGAAATCGCGGTAGGCATCGGTGAACCCCTCCCACGGGCAGATCGCGGCCAGGTGCGGCGGGCGCAGTGCCGCCGCCTTGTACTGCGACATCGCCAGATAGGACACCCCGAGCATCCCTACCCGGCCGTTCGACCAGGGCTGCGTTCCGGCCCACTCGATAAGGTCGTAAACGTCGCGGGCCTCGTCATCGGTGAACAGCGATCCCACGCCGTCGGAGTTCCCTGCGCCGCGTTCGTCGGCGTTGACCACCACGTAGCCCCGCGCGACCCAGGTCACCGGATCCGGCGCCTCCCAGCCGGTTTCACTCGAAATCTGATACGGCTCAGGCTGATTCATGATCCGGAACTGGAAGCTCAACCGCCAGGCCCGCCGAGTGCGTCGTGGCAGTACGTCCTTACCGTAGGGGTGCGCAGACACGATCACCGGGAACGGACCATCCCCCGGCGGCCGGTAGACGTTGACGCGCAACGTGACACCGTCGCGCATCCGTACCGCGACGTCGTGGTCCTTGATCAGGTCCGCCGGTGCGGGCACGACGGTGATCGGTGGATGCAGGAACGCCCGAATTCGTTGGCGGGCGTACGCCACCGCGCCGGGCCGCCGCCAGGGCCGGTCGTATCGAGCCGCCACGTGACCTCCTGTGTGCGAACGTGTCGAGCGCGACCGCATTCTCGATCACACAGTCGTTGACAACCACGATCATCGCAGGACGTCGGGTTCACCGTGCGGCTGCGGCTGGCTAGGCTTGTTGATCGGCTCGGCATGGGGAGAGGCTCGTGGTCACGCTGGACCGCCTGGTCAATGTGCTGGGCAGCTATGGGGTGCGGCTGCGGTTCTGCCCGATACCGCGGTCGACCCAACTGCGCAGTGTCGTCATGCCCGAGCGCAGCGAAGATCGCACGGTCATCGGCGACGTGCTGCTGGGTATCGGCGCGCGTTCGGTGACCGAAGCGGTGCAGTGGGCGGCCGCGGCGCGCGCGTTCGTCGTGCTCACCCGCGGTGACGACGAGACCACCACGTTCGAAGGTCTTTCCGAAGGTGTCGCGGTGCTGGTGGTCGATGAGGCCATGCCGTGGAGTGAACTCGCCGCCGTCGTCTACGGATTGGTGTTGGAGGGTCGCGAAACCGAATCCGGCCGCGGCCCAACGGATCTGTTTGCGCTTGCCGACAGCTTGGCCGAGGAGACCGGCGGGGCGGTGACGATCGAGGACAGGCTCTCCAGGGTGCTGGCGTACTCCAGGCGACAACAGCACGCCGACCACGCGCGGGTGCAGACGATCATGGATCGACGCACGCCGGAGCAGTTGCGCGGCGTGTTCGAGGACCGCGGCGTGTTCGCACATCTGGCCAATTCCGACGAGCCGGTGTTCGTGGCTCAGGACGCCGACCACGGTATGACGGGGCGCATGGTGGTAGGGGTGCGTTCAGGCCGGGAACTCATGGGATCGGTGTGGGTGGCGTGCACGGCGCCGTTGGCCGGTGAGGCGCTGACAGCGCTGGCTGACGGGGCGCACACCGTGGCACTGCACCTGTTGCGCTCTCGCGCCAGTGCCGACCTCGAGCGCCAGGTGGAAACGGACCTCGTGATCCGGTTGCTGGAGGGCAGCGCGGACGCCGCGACGGTAGCCAGCCGGCTGGGATTGCCGCAGAACCCGCTGCGGGTGATCGCGGTGCAGGCGTTCATCGGCGATCAACGGGACGCGGCGCTGTTGTTGGCGTTCGAACGCGCCACCACCGGCTTCGGTTGGTCGCGGCCGGGCCGCAGCGCCTTGGCCGGCAACACCGTCTACACCGTGCTGCCCGGCGAGCCGTCGGCGACGTCGCGGCGCTGGGTGTCGGACTTGAAGGCGGCGCTGCCCGAGCAGGTGACGCTGTTGGCCGGGATCAGTGCGGTGGCCGCGGTCGCTGACCTGGTCGCCGCGCGGCACGAAGCCGACGAGTGTCTGGCGCTGAACGAGATCGGGGCTCCGGGCATCCCGACTCCGGCCTATGACGAATCCTGGGACGACATCCTGTTGCAGCGACTGCGCACCGCGGCCGCAACGGGCCGGTCACCGGACCGGGGACCACTGGCCGAGCTTCGCCGGCACGACCAGGCGCACGCCAGCGACTACGTGGCGACGTTGCGGGCGTGGCTGGCAGCCCAGGGCGACCCCACCGAGGCGGGCCGCCTGTTGGGGGTGCACGAGAACACAGTGCGCTACCGGCTGCGCAAGATGAACGAGATCACCACGCTGCCACTCAGTGACGCCAAGAAACGGCTGGCCATGATGATCGAACTCGCCGCGACCGACACCACCTAACCGGCCGTCAGAACCCGACAGGGCTTTGTCGGGGGGAGACAACGGGCAGCTGTTGGGTTGTCCGAATCCGGCAACCGGTTCGACCGGCCGGCAGGCCACTGTGGAGCTATCAGCAGGTATCGAGTGTGGAGGTGTGTGGTGGGCGGCGGAGGAGGCATCGATTGCGGACCGCGATCGGCGATCGTCGTCGGTGCCGGAATCGTCGGGTTGTCGACGGCGTGGTTCCTGCAGGAACGTGGAGTCGACGTGACGGTGGTGGACCGCACCGGCGTGGCCGCCGGCGCGTCCTGGGGCAACGCCGGCTGGATCTCGCCCGGATTGACCCTGCCGTTGAACGCGCCGTCCGTTCTGCGCGACGGACTGAGTTCGCTGGGCGACCCCGCGTCTCCGCTGCACATCCCGCTGCGGGCCGACTCGTCGCTGGCGCGGTTCCTGATGCAGTTCGCCGCGAACTGCCGGCGGTCGTCGTGGAACCGGGTGGTGCGGGCCAACGCGCCCCTCAATGAGGAATGCATCGAAGCCTTCGACGTACTGGTCGCCAACGGCGTCCAAGCGCCGGTCACCGACGCCCCCATCACCGCGTTGTTCCGTACCACCGACGGGGCCGACGCCATGATGCGAGAGCTTCGCCGGTTCGAAAAGGCCGGGCAACCACTGTTTGTCACCGGATTGACCGGTGCGGCGCTGCGCGAACAGGTGCCGCTGGCGTCGCCTGCCATCGGCGCCGGGCTGAACATCAACGGACAGCGGTTCGTCGACCCGGGCCGATTCGTGCACAGTCTCGGCCGCGCGGTCGAGGAGCGCGGCGCCACGATGCGCACCCTCGAGATCAGCGACGTGATCAGCGTCAGCGACGGTGTCACGGTGTACCCGCGCAGCGCTGCGGCGTTGCACGCGGACACCGCGGTCATCGCGACCGGTGCCTGGCTGTCACGGCTCGCGGGGCACCGGGTGCGGGTTCCGGTGCGAGCAGGTCGCGGGTATTCGTTCACCGTGCCGGTGGACCGCCCCATTCCCGGCCCGATCTACCTGCCGGACGTGCGGGTGGCGTGCACGCCGTACAACGGTGCTTTGCGGGTGGCGGGAACCATGGAGTTTCGCGATCCGCACGAGCCGCCGCGGCCCGAGCGAGTGGCCGCCATGGTCGACTCAGCCAGCCCGTTGCTCAGTGGGGTGCGGTGGAGCGAACGCAGCGATGTCTGGGTCGGCCCGCGTCCGGTCACGCCCGACGGGCGGCCCCTGATCGGGGAGACCTCGCGTGGGGTCTACGTCGCCGGCGGCCACGGCATGTGGGGGCTGGCGCACGGCCCGGTGACCGGCCGGCTGCTGGCCGAGTACATCACCACCGGCAAACAGCCCGAAGCGTTGCGCGAGTTCGATCCGCTGCGCCGCGTCGGCCGCTAGCCCCAGCGACCGCGACCGCGACCGCGACCGCGACCAAGCCCAACCCCGACGAGGGGTCCCGAGTCGTCAGGGGCGGAGCTCGTGCCATAGCCCGCCCCTGACGGCAACCTTTGAGGAAGGGACAGAAATGCCTACCCGAGAACGTGTTTGGATGACACGCAAAGCCTATATCGGGCGTCAGATGAAACGAGTCACGCGGTGCCATACGACAGGCATGCATCGAAAATGACCACGGCGCAGTTTGTTTCACCGGCAGCGTGACGCACCTTCGCACACACGCCCCGCAAGTATGAGAGGGAACACAAAATGACCATCGCCCAACGCGTCTGGATATCGCCACAGGCCTACGAGCGGCTAAAACAGGAATTGGCAACGCTGCGCGAATTGTCCGCGGCGGGAGTGGTGAACGGTGACACCGACGAGAACGCAGCTGCCGTTCAACGCGGATGGCAGACCCGGATCCAGCAGATTCACGACCTGCTCGTGAACGCCGTGGTCGGTGAGGATCCGCCCGACGACGGCATCGCCGAGCCCGGCATGGTGGTGACCATCCGCTACGACGACACCGGGGACACCGAAACCTTCCTGCTGGGGGTTCGCGGCGCCGAGTACGGCGACATGGAGGTCTATTCCATCCAGTCACCGCTGGGTGCGGCCATCGCCGGTGCGCGCCCGGGTCAGCGGCGTACCTACAGATTGCCCAGCAGCGCAGCGCTTTCCGTCACTGTGCTCAAAGCCGTGCCTTATGGCATGCACACCGCCAGCGGAGAAGTGGCATGTCGATAGTCGACGAATCCATCTCTCTGCAGCGCTGGGAATCCGACGGCGGGGCGCCCGAGCCGTATCGAGTCACCATCTCAGCTGGGCGAGACCTCATCCTCGGTCGGCGCAGCCACAGCGGGGGTCGGCGGTGGTGGCGGTTCGGACTTCCGGGCCTTCACCAGCGCGACGATGCCGAAGACGCCAGCACCGGCGATCGCTAACGCGCCCAACCAGGGAAGCAGCAGGCCGAATAGCAGCACCAGGTTGCCGATCACGGAAACCAACGCGTCCCAACCTCGTTCGATCTGACCGAAGAAGCCGCGGTACTCGGTTGGTGCGGGGCCGCCGATCGTCTCGGCAACGAAGCTGACGTTGACGGTGCTGTAGTCGATGCGGTCGCCGAGCGCCTCCCGTTGCGCGCGGAGGCTGTCCAGCTCCGCCTGACGCTCGGACAGCGCGCCCTCGGCCTTGATCAGGGCGTCGGGATCCTTGGCGTCACGCATGATGGCGAGTAGCCGGTCGACCGACGTCTGCAACGCCTTGATCCGGGCGTCGAGATCGACCCGCTGGGAGGTGACATCGTCGGAGGTGATCTCGACGTGTTCGACGGTGCCCAGCGCCTTGAGTTGCCCCAACACGTCGTCGAGCTTGGCGGCGGGAACCCGCAAGACCACTGACGAGCGCGCCCTGCCGGTGCCCGATCCCGCATCCTCGGACCGGTTGTCGACGCGGCCGTTGGCGGTCGCGACGAGAACGGCGGCCTTATCCGCGGCCTCGGCGGGGCGCGCTACCGAGATCGTCATCGACGCCGTCTTGACCACGTCGCGTGCGACCAGCGGCGGCGGCTGGCCTGGCGCATCTTGGGGCATTGGGGCGCCGGCAGCCTCTTTGGAGGCGACCGGCCCGGTCGCCGGCCGTTCGATAGACCCTCCGCAGGCCGTCAGCGCGCCTAGGGCCACGCATGCGGCCATCGTCGGCACCGCCACGCGGGCACCGAGTGTCCTCAACAGTTGGTTCATCTCACCAAGCTATGCGGGCTGGGAGCGCATCGACCCGAGGAAGTAGGTTTCGCCTCCGGTCGGGTACCCGCCACCGTCGGTGGCGATGTGCACATGGTCGTAGTGGTTGGCGGTCTCGTTGCCGTAGTCGGCGGTCCAGCTGGGCGCGCCGATGCCCGGGTAGAAGCCCTGCCGCCAGATCACGTGCAGCACTCCCCACCGCTTGGCATTGGCCAGGGCGAACCCGGCTATCTGGTTGCCCAGCTCGATGCCCTCCGGCGTGTGGAAGTTCGGGATCATCACGTCGATCGCCAGCCCGTTCGGATGCCACGGCAACGGGTCTTGGCGGTAGCCGCCGATCGTCTTGATCTCGAGGAACATCACGCTGATCGCCCGGGCCACCCAGATGGTGTGGACCTGCAAACCCGCCTCGGGCGCGATACCACGCGGCAGCGCGAGCTGGAAGTCCGCTCCCGCGACGGGTGCGCTGGCGGCCAGCAATTCGGCTTCCGTGGGCTGCGCCACGCGGGGGGCATCGGGTACCACTGATGCCTGCCCTGCGTGTGAAACCGCAGGCGCGGCAACACAACACTGCTTTTCGTTGCTCTGCGCGTAGAACATGGCCGAGGCGACAGCGACCGACACCGCTACCGCAAGCCAGCGACCACGGGCGCCGGCGAACACTCTGACCACGACAGCACTTTACTGCGGTCACCGACCCGATGTGGCAACCTTCGCGTGCCTGGTTATTGGCGCATGTGGGATGCCCCGCCGATATACCAGGTTTGCCCGTTGATCCATTCGGCGTCATCGGAGAGCAGGAACGCCGCGACGGCAGCGAGGTCGGAGGGCTTACCGAGGCGGGTTACCTTGGCCGCCGTCAGGAACATCTGCTGCATCTGCTGGTCGTTCTGCCGTTCCTGGGTCTCCCCCATGACCAGACCAGGCATGACCGCGTTGCTGCGAATTCCCTTCGCCCCGTAGTTGTTGGCGACGTGGCGGGTGATCTGGTTGACGGCTGCCTTGGCCGCGTTGTAGGCGACGTGCATGGGGTCGGTGCCCAGCGAGCCGCCCGAGGAGGTGTTGACGATGGCGCCGCCGCCCTGTTCGAGAAGATGCGGCAGCACCGCGCGGATGGTTCGGACGTAACCGAGCAGATTGACGTCGAGGGTGCGCTGCCACACCTCGAACGGGGTGTCCAGGATCGTGGTGTCGCGGCCGAGGTTGTTGTCGGATAGGTCGGCGCCGACATTGTCCAAGCCGTGCACCGCGCCGAATTCGGCGATGGTGGTCTCGACGAGGCGGCGGATCGAGTCGTCGTCGGCGAGGTCGAATTCCACCGCGATAGCGCTACCACCGGATCCGGTGATCTGACCGACGGTGGTCAAGGCCGCTGCGATATTGATGTCACCGACGGCCACGGATGCCCCTTCGGCGGCAAGGCGTTTGGCGGTTCCGGCACCGATTCCGGTGGCTCCCCCGGCGACGATGAACGTCTTGCCTTCGAGTCCTCGCATCTGTGCTCCCTCTCCTGTCAGCAGAACGCGACGCCGAGATCGACCGAAACAGCGGTTGCAGTAACGAATTTCGACTCATCAGAGGCCAACCAGGCGACGGCGTCGGCGACGTCCTCCGGTTGGGCGATTCCCTCGGGCAGCAACGGTTTGTGCATGCCCTGCAGGTAGGGGTAGGTGTCGGCGGCGCTTTGGAGGGCGTCGCGCATGCGGCCGGTGCCCATCGGGCTCGCCACCGCCCCAGGGTGCAGGCTGTTGACTCGAATACGGTGACGGCCGAGTTCCGCGGCCAGTCCACGGGCCATCCCGGTGATGGCGTGCTTACTGGCGGTGTAGTGGACCATGAAGGCCTGCATCTTCACGCCGGCCGCGGATCCGACGAGGATGATCGAGCCGCCGCGGTCGCCCTCGATGATGTGGTGGGTGCCGGCCATCACCGTGTTCCAGGTCCCGACGACGTTGGTGTCGATGGTGTCGCGGAACGCCTCGGCGGTGATCTGGTCCCACGGTGACGGACAGCAGATTCCGGCGTTGGCGACGATGACGTCCAGCCTGCCCAACTGGGAGACGGCGTCGTCGACGGCGCTGCGCAGTGCGTCGAGGTCGCGCGTGTCGACCTTGGCCGCTATCGCACGCCGGCCATTGGCGCTCACCAGTCGTGCGGTTTCCGCGAGGTCTTCCGGTGTTGGCGAATCGTACGGGACGCTGGCAGGCAGCGGCCCGGCGATGTCGACGAGGACGACGTCGGCACCTTCGGCGCTGAGCCGTTGGGCGTGTGCCCTGCCCTGTCCGCGGGCCGCTCCGGTGATCAGTGCCACCGTGCCGGTGAGCCGAGCGGTCACGACCCCAGGTCGATCTTCTCGATCGGGTTGGAGCGTTCGAGCATGCCGTAGGTCTCCTCGCCGTCCCAGCGGTAGCGCACCCCGGCCTGTTGCAGGGCAGGGAAATTCGGGTTCTCCTTCTTCATCTCCCGCACCGAAAAGGTGTTGTCGTTGTGGTGGATGTCGTGGGTAGAAAACACCGTCTCGCCGTCGATACGCACGGTGCCCTCGGCCGTTTCCAGCACCACCGACACGTCTTCACCCAGATCCTGCAGCTTGGTCAGCCACGGTGCCTGCACGGCACGGGCCGGGATCAGGCCGCCGTCCCCGGTGAACAGATAGCCCTCGTTGAACGTCGGCTGTCCGTCCGGTCGCGGCGGATAGGCGATGTAGCCGAATGCTTTGCCGCTGGGAAACAATGCCGATTGCCATGCGTGGCCCCAGAATTCGGCAAGCTTGCGGACACCTTGCCGTCGGATCCGCAGTCCGCTGCCGGTGAAGTCCTGTGTCTGTCCACCGATGGTCACCGACCCGCGGGCCCGGAACAGCTGCTCGTAGCGGGGGCCACCCATCAGGTCGCCTTCGACGGACTTCTTGATCTGTTCGGCGGCGTCGCGTTGCAAGGCGCCCTGAATCCAGGGCGGCACCGCCATGGTCGCCTCGACAACGATGGCCACGTCGACCAGCGGTCCGCCGGTGCGGCCGGCGACCAGATCTGCCGACGATGTCTGGACCGCTTTGCCGTCATAGGTCATCGTCCACGTTTTGAACGGTTCCACGCAGCGAAAGGCCAATCCGCCCGCGCCTAGCACGGCGGGTTTGCCGTCGGGCCCCTGCGGGGGCAGCGACGCTCCGCCGTCCCGCAGCCGGTACACCCTGCCATCGGGGAACGCGATGTTGATTTGCAGCTCGTGGTTGTCCCAGTTCGCGGCAACCGCCTCGATTCCGATGCGGGGTAACCCGATTCGCCCTTGGTCGTCGAGGGTCCAGAAGCTCACCGAGTCACGCATCTCCGGGTTCTCCGGACGCTCGGCGAAAACGTATTCGCGCGACGGGTCGATCCCGCCGGTCAGGTCGGTCGGCATTTCAGCTCCTAGTGGCTTGTCCAGCGGTTGGCGTGTTCGACGTAGCGCGCGAAGCGGGGCCGAACCTGGCCGAAGTCGATGGCGAACGCTTTCGGATCGGCATGTGAGCTGGGTTCGCGTTCACTGGCGGCCTCGTGCCACCAACTGCGCATGCGGCCCTCGAATTCGTCGGTCACCCGTGCGCCCAGCCAGGTGTACAAACCCGTGACCTCACCGATGGGGTCGTCCTGCATGGCCCGAAAGTCGATGTCGTAGAAGCGGTCTTCGGCGCCGCCCGTCCGGAACTGTAAGGCCCGATCCATGCCCAGCGACCAGTGTTCGACGTTAAGCCGGCCGATATAGGGCCGGTCGATGTCGTCGGTGAACGTGCCGATGATGTCGGCGTACAGGTCGGCCACCGAGAGGATGACGTCGGTCGGGTCGCGGTGCGTCATCACATACTTGGCGTCGGGGAACACCGCGTCGACGGCGCCGAGCCACAGCACGTGCGACGGGCACTTGAGGCGCCACGCCCGGGCGGGTTCGCCCCATTGCAGCAGCTTCATCACCCGCCGCTGATAGTGCATCGTCGTTGTCAGATCGGCCTTTTCGATCAGCCAGGACGAGTAGGTCGGCACCTGGGCGAATGATTGGAACAGGTGCGACTTGAAATCCAGTGCCATCAGTTCATGGCATTCCATCGGTCCGTGGGTGTCGGCGGGCACGTGGTAACGCGTGCCGATCATCTCGCCCTTGTCCGGCGGGACGCGGGGATCGACACCCACCACGGTCGACGGCGGCGGACACGGCTGCGACGACTCCCACCGCCGCAGATACCGGATGTCGGGGTCCTGGGCCAGCAGCATCGACAATGCGGTGGATCCTGTTCGGGGCAGACCCAATCCGATCAGCGGTGTGACGATGGGTGCGTCGTCGATCTCCGGATGGCGCCGGTACCAGTCCTCGACCTGCAGGCGCTGAGCCAGATATCCGGTGAGGCGGTGGTAGATGAACGCCTCGCCGCGGGCGTTGAGCCGGGCTTCGTCGGCAAGGGAGCCGAGCAGAATGGCAAGGCCCTCCTCGTACGAGTCCGCACCGAAGTCGGTCAGACCCGTTTGTTCAACGGCCTTGTCCTTGAGCTCGTCGACTCCTGTCATCGCTCAGCCCATCCACTGGCCGCCGGCGACATCGATGGTCTGCCCGCACAAGTAGTCGGCGGCCTCAGATGCCAGGAACGCCACCATGTTCGCCGCTTCCTCGGGCAGTGATGCCCGGCCGAGCTGCACCTGCGTCGTGATCGCTTCCAAGATGGCGCCGCGGCCAGCCCGGTGCTGGTCATTCTTGGGCTCGAGCAGGTACTCCATCATCTCGGGCTTGATCATGATGCCGGGCGCCACCCCAAGAACGTTGACGCCACGGGGCGCCATCTCATGGGCGAGGTTGCGGGTGAAGCCGATGACGCCGGCCTTGCAGGCGTTGTAGACGACCAGGCCGCGCTGCTGGATGCGGCCGCCGACCGAGCCGATGTTGATGATCTTGCCGGAGCCTTGCGGCAGCAGGAATTCCAAAGCGGCATGGGCGCCGTACATCATCATTGTCAGGCTGCCCAGCACGGTGTGATCGATATCGGCCTTGGTGTGCTTCTCGAACGGTCCGCCGACCACCATCACGGGGTTGTTCACCATGATGTCCAGGCCGCCCAGCTCCCCGTGCGCGACGCGGACGGCCTCGTGAACCTGATCCCAGTCGGACATGTCGGCCTTCACCGGGAAAGCGTTCACGCCCCAGCGCTGCTCGATCTCCTTGGCTCGGCGTTCCACTTTTTCGAAGGTGCGCCCGATCAGGGCCACGTCCGCTCCGAGACCGGCCAGGCGGTTGGCGATCGCTTGACCCAGTCCGTCCCCGCCGGCACCGGTCACGAAGGCCTTCTTGCCGGTGAGGTCCATCAACTCGGTGACGCGCTTGTCGATGATGTGGTGCGGCAGTCTGTCGAGATTCAACGCCGAGATGGCCGCAGCATCGTCCTGAACCGTCATTGGCTCTCCTTTCACCATGCCTACGACTGCCGACGATAGGGGCGGCGGAGCCCGGGGAGGTAATACCGATTGCGGGGTTCAGTCATGCCGATTCTCGATGGCTGGTATATCTCTGTTCACGATGGACACGCATCGGCTGAAGTACTTCCTGCGGATCGCCGAAGAGGGATCGATCACGCGCGCGGCGGGCGTGCTGGGCATTGCCCAGCCCGCCCTGAGCCGACAACTCCAACTGCTGGAAGACGATCTCGGCATAGCTCTGTTCCGCCGGACGCGCCGCGGAGTGGAGCTCACCGAGGCGGGCGAACGACTGCGCGCGTCGACGGCCGGTCCGCTGCGGCAGCTGGAGCTGGCGGTGCAGTACGCCGGGTCTCCGGTCGCGCGACTCAATCGCAACATGCTGCTGGGCCTGCTGGAGACCTCGGTCGCCGTTCTTGCCGCGCCGCTGCTCGGTAGCTTGACCGCTGTCTTCCCAGACGCGACCTTCTCGGTGGCGACCGGCAGCACCGAGCAACTGGTCGAGGCGATGCTCAAGGGCGTCGTGGATGTCGCGGTGATCAACCCGGTGCCCGACGAGCGGGTGTTCTACCGCGAACTGCTGGCAGAGGATCTGGTGTTAGTGGGCGGACCGGAGTCGGATCTCGATCCTCAGCCGATCCCGTTTATCGACGCCGTCGCACTACCGTTGGTGATTCCGCGGTCGTCGGCGGGGATCGGCACCCTGCTTCAGAATGCGGCGCTGCGGGCGAAAGTCACTGTCAGCCACCGCACTACCAGTGATTCGCTGTCGGTGATGCTCAGTCTTGTCGAGGCCGGTCTGGTGTACGCGATGCTGCCACTGTCGGCCTGTCGCCGCGAAATCGACGAGGGCCGGCTGCGTTTCACCCGGATCTGCGAACCCATCTTGACCCAACGCATCGGTGTCGCCGCAACGTCTCAGCTGGACCTGCCACGTGAGGTCATGGTGAAAGTCGGGACGACCATCCGCGACGAGGTGGCCGCCCTGGTCAAATCCGGGCGCTGGCCAGCCGAATTCATAGCAGCGGGTAGCTGGAATCCGACCTTGAGCGACTAAAGTGTTGCGGCACAGTCGGTTACCGCGATCAGCGGCCGATCATCTGCATCTGCGCTTCGTTGTGGTGCTCGCCCGACGCGGGAGTGAGGTTGTCGAGCTTGGCGACCTGTGCGGCGGTGAGCTCGACGGCGTCCGCGCCGACGTTCTCCTCCAGCCGGGAAACGCGCTTCGTGCCGGGGATCGGCGCGATGTCGTCACCCTTGGTGAGCAGCCAGGCGATCGCAACCTGTGCGGGCGTGGCACCGACCTCGGTGGCGATCGCCGCCACCTCGTCCGCAATCGCCAGGTTTCGCTCGAAGTTCTCACCGGTGAAGCGCGGGTTGGTGGCCCGGAAGTCGTCCTTGGCGAACTGGTCAGTCGACCGGATCGCGCCGGTCAGGAAGCCCTTACCGAGCGGCGAGTACGGCACGAACCCGATGCCGAGTTCACGCAGCAGCGGCAGCGTCTCGGGTTCGGGGTCGCGCGTCCACAGTGAGTACTCCGATTGCAGTGCGGTGATGGGGTGAACGGCGTTGGCGCGCCGGATCGTTGCCGTTCCCGCTTCGGAGAGCCCGATGTGGCGGATCTTGCCCTCGGTCACCAGATCGGCGAGGGCGCCTACGGTGTCCTCGATGGGTGTGTTCGGATCCACCCGGTGCTGGTAATACAGGTCAATGCGGTCGGTGTCGAGTCGTTTCAACGAACCTTCGACCGCGATCCGGATATTGGCCGGGCTACTGTCGAGGTTCCCCGGGCCTGCCCCGGTGTGGGAGATCATGCCGAATTTGGTTGCCAGCACAACGTCGTCGCGCCGCCCCTTGAGCGCGCGCCCGACGAGTTCTTCGTTGATGTACGGGCCGTAGATTTCGGCGGTGTCGATCAGCGTTACCCCGAGATCGATCGCGCGGTGAATGGTGCGGATGGACTCGGCGTCGTCACTGCCGGCGCCGGTGAAGGCGAACGACATGCCCATCGCCCCGAGGCCGATGCGGGCAACGTCGAGGTCGCGCAGGTGAACGTGCTTCATGGGGAATACTCCTAATCTAGGGTTGGATAAGGACTTTGAGGGCTGTGCGATCGGCCATGGCGCGATAGCCGTCGGGTGTCTCGTCGAGACCGATCGTGCGGTCGAAGACCCGGCCGGGTTCGACGGCGCCGTCGAGGATGTCGGGCATGAGTTCCTCGATGTAGGCGCGCGCGGGTGCGGCTCCCCCGGTCAGCGTGATGTTGCGCATCATCGTGTCGAATCCCATTGGCACCTGGCGGTATTGGGATACGCCAAGGCGACTGACGAAGCCGCCGTCGCGGACGGCGGCAACAGCGGTGACCAATGACTGCTCAGTCCCGACGCATTCGATGACGGCATGGGTGCCGTCACCGCCGGTGAGTTCGCGAATCTTCGCCACGGCCTCGTCGCCGCGTTCGGCAACGACGTCGGTCGCGCCGAAGTCGCGACCCAGATCGGTGCGGTCGGTGTGGCGGCCATTCAGAATGATCTGTTCGGCGCCGAGCCGCTTGGCGGCCAGCACCGCGCACAATCCGACCGCGCCGTCTCCGATGACAGTCACCGACGATCCCGGCCGCACGCGAGCGGTCACCACACCGTGGTGACCGGTACAGAACACGTCGGACAACGTCAGCAGCGACGGCATCAGTGCCGAATCCTCCGCGACCGGCAGTTTGACGAGCGTGCCCTGCGCCTGCGGGACACGGACGGCTTCGCCCTGCCCGGCATCGACGCCGCGGGCACCCCAGCCGCCGCCGTGGCGACAGGAGGTCTGCAGGCCCTCCTGACAGAAGTCACAGGTGTTGTCGGCCCAGACGAACGGTGCGACGACCAGATCGCCGCGCTGGAAGCCGGTGACCTCGGCGCCGACGTCCTCGACGATGCCGATGAACTCGTGGCCCATCCGGCGGCCGCCATCCTTGTGCGGCATGGATTGGTAAGGCCACAGGTCGCTGCCGCAGATGCACGCGCTGGTGACCCGCACGATGGCATCGGTGGGGTTCTTCAGGACGGGGTCGGGCACGTTTTCGACGCGCACGTCGCCGGCTTCGTACATCACGGTTGCTCGCATGCTTTCGACACTAGGTCGCCTGCCGGTGGCCCGGACAGGGATGGTCATTCGGGGTATCAGCAGTACTCCCCACCTTCGGCCGAGCGCATCTACCGTGAAGGCATGGGCACGGTCGACATGCGTCGCGAGGTGCGCGAGTTCTTGAGCTCGCGCCGTGCCCGCATCAGCCCAGAGCAGGCGGGTTTACCCGCCTACGGCGGCAATCGGCGCGTCAAGGGATTGCGGCGCGAAGAGGTGGCATTGCTTGCCGGCGTGTCGATCGACTACTACATCCGCATGGAGCGCGGCAATCTCGCCGGCGCCTCGGACGGCGTGCTCGATTCACTGGCCTCGGCGCTGCAACTCGACGAGGCCGAGCGAGAGCATCTGTTCGCGCTCGCCCGCGAGTCGGGCCCACCCAGCAGGCGGCGTAAACCCAAAGCCGCGGCCAATGTGCGCCCGGTACTGCAGCAGGTCCTCGATGCCATCACCGACGCGCCTGCCTGGATTCGCAACGGCCGCCATGACGTGCTTGCGATGAATCAGTTGGCCCGCGCTCTGTACGCACCGGTGCTGGCAGATCCGCGCCGGCCCGCCAACACCACCCGCTTCGTGTACCTGGATCCGGCGGCCAAGGAGTTCTTCGTCGACTACGACCAGGTCGTCCGCGATGCCGCCGCGATGCTCCGGATGGAGGCCGGCCGCAATCCTCACGACCAGGACCTCATCGCCCTGGTCGGCGAATTATCGACGCGCAGTGAGCTTTTCCGCCAGCACTGGGCGTCGCAGGACGTACGCTTCCACCGGTCGGGCCGCAAACGGCTGCGCCACCCGGTGGTTGGGCAGCTGGACCTGGATTTCGAGGCGATGGAATTGCCTTCCGAGCCGGGCCTGCAGCTGAACATCTACACCGCCGCAGCGGGCACCCCGACCGCCGACGGGCTCACACTGCTCGCCTCGTGGGCGGTCAGCCAGGAGGATTTGCCGTCGGAGCGCGCGACTCCGTCCCGCTGACGCAATGTTCCCGGCCTTAGGCATGCACGACACTCCGAAACCGCCATCTGTCCGGGCATGCTCCTACGCATCGAGTGGGTTCGCCCTGATACGCGCGGCGCCCCCGCTCGCAATGGCAGCCGCCGCAGCGCCGGCGGGTTTGCGTCTCGCTTGATCCTCGAAGCACGCCAGAAACTCTTCGCCGAATCCCAGTCGGGGATATTGGGCGAGCACGTCGCCCCGAACGCCCGGCGCGAACTCGTCTGGCCGCCGCCCGGCGACATCCCAGGCGGTGGCGACCTGCAGCATGTGCGACTCGGGATCGACAGCCGCAGCGACGTCGTCGCGCATGTGCAACACGATGATCTCCTCGGCTCGAGCGGCCCGATCAGAAGGCCAGCCGGCCGCGACCCCGAACAACCAGGCCAGGTCGCCGCCCGCTTCCTCGAAGGCCACTCGGTGGCTGTCGAACGGGTCGGTGAGCGCGACGTCGTGCAGCATCGCCGATACGAAATAGAGCTCGTCGTCGAAGGTGATGCCATGTGCGGCGGCATAACTCGCGCCCCATAGATACGACCGTGCGCAATGGTTGAACAACGCGGGCGAGTAGAACCGCGTCGCCACGGAGACTGCGGCCGCGGCCGCAGGTGTTGAGGGAGGCATGAGTCCACATTCTCCCCCGAGAAGACCTACGTCGGTAGGTGGTAGGAGAACGACTTCTGTTGGCGCTGCTTCAATTTCTCCAGGACGCCGAGCTTGTCGCGAAGGCGTGGATCCAGCAGCCCGACGATCGACAAGTAGTTCAGCCGAAGCGCGGGCTTGAGCGACCGTCACACCAGTGCAGCCACCGGCTTCGGGACCGACGGCGGCATCGGCACGCGGAGCAGCCGAACCCCCGGGTTCAAAGCGCTGATCTGCCTACCGGTTTCGGCGCTCTTCATGGTGATCGGCTTGTGCAGGTCACGAACCCGGTCACCTTCGGCGGTGGCCTCGATGCCGCCGTAGGTCCAGCGCAGCACCGAGTCGACGGACCGGATAGCGCGGGCACCCGGGTCACCGTGGAACGCAGCCGAGTATTTGCCGATGACCTCGGCGATGCCCGGGTGCATGGCCTGCATCATGAACGCGGCGCCCTCGAGGATGAGGACTGACCTGACTAGGTGATCTGCTCCGAGGCGTGTTTGCGCAGCAACAACGCACACTACCGAAGCGAGCTGAGCACGAGCGCGTTGGCCTGGTTGTTCTTCAACATGGCCGTGGCGACGACCCTGCGCTACGTCGAATCCGACGATCCCATTCGACTCGACGAACTCCGGGCCGGGCTGAAATTCGCGTCGGCCGGACTGCTGGCCGGTGGGCGAGTAGCCACAACTCATCCCGCGACGACGCCCGCTTGCCGAAGCTCGTCTTCCTGATCGGAGCGACCCAGCTGTTCGAGCACGTCCGTCGTGTGCTGACCCAAAGCTGGTGCAGGACCGGCCAGTTGCGCGGGTGTGCCATCGAACAGAGCCGGATGCCTCGGGATGCGGGTGCGCCCCACCACCGGATCGTCGGCGTGAACAAACAACCCCATCTCGATCGCGTGCGGGTCATCGGGCAGTTCGTTGGGCGGCACGATCATGGCGTAGGGCACACCCTCGGCCTCGAAGCGTGCTGTCGCCTGTTCTACGGTGAGCTTTTCTGCACCTGCATAACAGGACTCCATCACCTGCGCCATCAGCGGACGATGCTGGTTCCGAAGGTCAGCGGTCGCAAGCAGCGGATCATCCGCCCCGGGCGCCTCCAACGCGCGGCACATGCCGATGACGTCGGAGTCCGAGATCGGAGTCACCACACCCCAGCCATCGATGAAGTGGAAGGGCTTGAAGCCCGAGGTGAAACTCGACGGCTGTGAGCCGTCACCGTCGAGCAGCACCTCATTGCCGGTCGCGTCCGTCCACAGAAACGACACGACCGCGTCGACCATCGAGACGTGCACATGCTGCCCGCCACGGCCGTTCGCCCGGGCGAGCAGTGCGGCGGTGACGGCCTGGCTGGCATAGAGAGCGGTGACTTTATCGGCGAGCACCTGCTGCAGGAAGATCGGTTCCCCGACCCCCGGTGCGGCTTGGCTCGATGCCACACCGGCGTACGCCTGAATCACCGTGTCGTAGGCGCTGCGATCACGGTATGGCCCGACCTCGCCGAATCCGCTCAGCGACAGATAGACGACATCGGGGTTGACCTCGACAACGTCGTCGTACCCAACGCCAAGCCGCTCCGCCACGCCGGGACGGAAGTTCTGGATGACGACATCGGCCTGCGCAGCCAGTTCGAGTGCGATCTCCCGGCCGGCATCGGTGCGGATGTCCACGGCGATCGACTGCTTGCCGCGATTGCAGACCCTGAAGACGGCGCTTAACCCGTTGACGCTCGGGCCAATCCACCGGAGGATATCGCCGATATCGGGACGCTCCACCTTCACGACATCGGCACCCTGATCAGCGAACAGGGCACCGATATACGGACCGGTGAGCGCAAGCGACAACTCCAGAACCCGAATACCGCTCAGCGGCCCAGTGTGTTCCATGCCAATCCTTCCGGTCATTGCCCGGTATAGCGCGGTGGGCGTTTGTCCCTGAACGCCGCGAGACCCTCCTTGGCGTCGGCGGAGCGCATCACCTCGACAACGAACCTCTGCTCGATCTGACGGGCGTCCTCCTCATCGAGCCAACCGCTAGCAACGATCGATGCCTTCGCATTACGCACTGCGAGAGGACCATTGGCGCACACCTTAGCTGCGATCTCCCGCGCCTTCTCCAGCGAGTGGCCGGTCGGAACGACGTGCCCGACCAGACCGAAGTGGTAGGCCTCCGCGGCGGTCAACGGTTCACCGGTCAGGATCATTTCCATGGCCTTGGTGTAGGGAATCTGACGCTTGAGGCGGACCGTCGATCCGGCGCCGGCGATCAGGCCCCACTTCGCCTCGGGCAACCCGAACACCGCGTGCTCTTCGGCGATCCGAATATCAGTCTGTTGCAGCATTTCACAACCACCGCCAAGGCAGGCTCCGTTGACAGCGGCAATCAATGGCTTGGCCAGCGACCGAGTCAGCAGCAGCCCGTCGGTGATGACGCTGCCGGGAGATTTCCGTTCTGCCTGCGGTTCGGAGCTCTTGTCTGACGACTTGCGAACCATCCAGCCGTCGGCGAGGTCGCCGCCGACGCAGTACGACGAGCCCTCCCCCGTGAGGATCGCGGCGCGGATGTCGGGGTTGGCGTCGATCTCGTCCCAGGCCTGCGCCATCAACGTGATCATCGATGGTGTCAGCGCGTTTCGCCGTTGCGGATTGTTCATCGTCAGCACGACGACATTGCCGTCACGCTCGAATGTCAGGTGCGGCTCGTCGGCCGAATTCATCACGACTTTCTATATCAGTTCTCGACGAGGTCGGGAATGGGCTCCGCATCGGTCAGCCAGTGACGTCCGGCCTGGCGGGCCGCCTCCCATTTGGGGATGCTCACCGCATCGTCCTGGCCGAGGTCCGCAGGGGTGGGGCCGATGCGCGCGACGAGCGGCGCGAGTGCCGCCAGATCGAAGTTATAGATCTCGGCTGCGGCCAACCCCAGCATCTGCCGGGTCTCGTCGATGGGGATGTCCCAGAACGCGTGGCGCAGCCATTTGCGGGTGTTCGGCCAGGTTCCTTCCGGGTGCGGGTAGTCGTTGCCCCACAGCATGTTCGGGACACCGATCTCGTAACGCCGTGCCAGTTCCCGCCGCTCGGTCGTGGTGGCCCCGATGAAGCAGTTCCGATCGAAATACGCCGAGGGCGGCATCGTCAGGTCTCCCTCGAGCAAGCGGCTCATCTTCTTCGCCGAGTGTTCACGCAGGAAGCGGGTGTCCATCAGCCACAGCAGATCGTTGGCCCAGAAGGCCCCGCATTCGGTCGCCCCCCAGCGCAGTTGGGGGAATCGCTCGAAGACGCCGGCCCACAGAGCGAACCACAGGGGTCGGGCTCCCCACCAGCGGACCTCGGTGGTGTAGATGCCCAGGTGCTGTCCATAGTCAGCACTCGGAGCCGGACCCACGTGGGTGTGCACCGGCATCTGCAGGTCTTGGCAGACGGCCCAGACCTTGTCGTAGCGACGATCGTGGTAAGGCGGGTAGTCGCCCCAGAGCACCGGGATCAGGATCCCGCCCCGCAGTCCGGACTCTGCGGCACGGACTATTTCAGCCACCGCAGCATCAACGTCAGCGAGGATCGGGATGACCGCAACCCCCGCGCGCCGTTCGGGGCTGTGGCTGCACAGCTCGGCCAGCCACCGGTTGTGAGCCCGCGCCCCTGCCATCGCGCGACCCGGGTCGAGGTCGCCGGACTGCCCCAGGCCGGCGCCAAAGGGCGCCCCGGCAACTCCGGTCACGGCGTCGGCGTCGGGAAAAATGACTTCACCTGCGACGCCGTCACCGTCGAGCTCTTTATCTCGCTGCCGGACATCCCAGCCGCCGGTGATGCCCTCACCGTGTTCCTCGAACCACGCTTGCGCGAATTCTTCGTCGATGAACCCGCCGGCTTGCGATGCCGCGAGTTTCTCCGCGAGGTAGACCTCGAAATCCTCGCGGTACTCGGGGTCGACGTACTCGCGATACATCTCGGTGGGAAGCTCGGCGTGGGTGTCTGCGGAGATGATGACATACGGATCCATTTGTGGTCCTTTCGCTACCAGGTACGGATCGGGTCGGGCTCGAAGACGGTGCTGCTCGCACCCGCCGGCACCGCGGGCAGCGGCTCGGCGACCTCGGCTACCGTCGGGCCGATGCGGTCGGTCAAAGGTTGCAGCGCGGCGAGGTCGAAGCCGTATACGGCTGCCGCGTTCCGGCCGAGCATGGCCGCCACTTCTTCGGTTGGGACACCGGAGAAGGTGTAGCGCAACGCTTCTCGGGTGAAGGGGCCGGTTCCCTCGAGGTGTGGGTAGTCGCTTCCCCACATGATGCGGTCGACGCCGATGTCGTGGCGCTCAGCGCATTCGACGGGCCGCATGAAGCTGGCGCCGACGTAGCACTGCCGCGCCCAGAACTCACTGGGCTTGAGCGTGAGCGAACCCGCGGTTGGACCGGCGAAGCGGGCAATCGCCGATCCCTCGCGGGCGTAGCGGGCCGCCGCGACGTCAAGCGAATCGAGTGTCGCCGGGATCCATCCTGCACCCTGCTCGGTGAAGACCACGGTGAGGTCTGGATGGCGATCCATAGCGCCACTGAAGATCAGGTGCCACAACGCTCGGTGGGCAAACCAGTGCGTCTCGTACACCCAGATCGCGAAGGAACTGCCCCACCCGTCGAGCGGGCTCGGTCCGGCGTTGCCACCGTGGTGGTTGATCACGACGCCCGCCTCGGCGCACGCCGCCCACAGGGGCTCCCAGTGTTCGGCGTAGAGCTGCGGGACGGCCGCTCCGGGCGGGATTCCAGGCAGCAGAACACCGCCGCGCAGACCGAGTTTGGCGATCTGCGCGACCTCCGCGATGGCCTCGTCGAGGTCTTGGAGCATGACCTGGCCCACCCCGGCACGCCGCTCGGGCGACAGGGAACAGAAGTCGGCCAGCCAGCGGTTGTGCGCACGCAGGCCGGCGCAGCGCAGCTCCAGCTCGCGGGCGGTCTCCGGCGGTACGGCCGCCAGGCTCGACGACGGAAAGAACGGCGGAATGGTGTTGGGGTAGATGACTTCCCCCGCGACACCCTCGTTGTCCAAGTCAGCGTTACGTCGATCGCTGTCCCAGTTACGTTCGGCATCACCGTCAGCAAGATCGGCGAACGGGTTGACGTATGTCTTTGCCCAGCTGTCGAATTCGTCCCTGAAGGCCGGGTCGAGATAGTCGCGGTAGTCGAGCAGGTCGGCACCGGCGTGGCAGTCCGCCGAAATCACGGTGTAGCGGTCCATGGGCTACACCCGCGTCGGCTCGGGCCTGGGGGCGGCGAGCAGGGCCACGTCGTCATAGCGCTGGTGCACGAACGGCAGCAGCCAGTCCTGCGGTACCCGTTCCGCGATCCGCCCGACCTGGACGGTGCGTCGACGGCACCAGGTGATCGACGTGATCTCGCGGATAACGATGTCAGCCACCGGGTCCAGCGGCGACTCCCCCAGTTCGACGGTGCCGTCGATGTCTTCCAGCAGCTCGTAGTGCCGGTGGTATTCGCCGTAGACCAGGTGCGGGTCGGTAATGCCGGCGCCGTCGGGGGCACGCAGGAACTTGAAATAGAACTCGGTGTTCATCTGGTCGGGCGGCAACTCTGCGGGGCCGGTGATCCGGCCGCTGACGGTGATCAGCGGATACCCCAGTCGGGTGACAGTGGCAGCGACGCGATCCCCGTCACGCTCGACAGCGATGTCGGCCAGTTTCTTTGGTTCGCCGAAGGTTTCGCGCCCGCCCGTGACCGATTGTTCGGTGGACTGGGGCATGAAGAGCGGATAGTCGCCCAGCAGGTCGCCATGGCGGGCAGTCACCGAAAACACCGCCGACCCGAACGGCGGTCTGCCCTCGATCTGAACCCGCTGCAGCTGGACCCGCACCAGCGGCTGGGCCGCCGGTTCTAGCGGCTTAGGCAAGACGGCCGCGATGATCTCTGGATCGGTGAGGTAGGTGACGGTGACGGCCTCGGTGGCAATGGGCGCCTTGGTGGCGTCGATCTCGTGGTTGACTCGAGCCTCGGGCGGGCGGGGACCGTACCGAACTGTGTTGGTGCTCAACGCTTTCCTCCTTCAGAATCCGAGGCGTTCTCGGCGTGCTTGCCGAGGACGTCGACCAAATAGTCGGGCTTGCCCCGAGCCAGGATCGATGCCGCTTTGGCGCTCACGACCTGATCGGACGGTGCGGGCGGACCCATCATCCAGAAGTTGTCCGTGCGGATTCCCTCGATCACCTGATCAGCGACCGTCTCGAGCGGTGTGAATTCGATATGGACACCGGCAGATTCGAAGCGGTCCACAACCTTGTCCAATGTCTGGACGGGTGTGCGTCGTTCCTGCGTTGCGGCGTACTGCTGCGGCCGGTGCCGCCACGACTCCCAGATGCCGGTGTTCAAGAAGCCACCGGGAAACAGAACGTGGGCCCGCACCCCGGTCCCCGTCATCTCCAAGTGCGTGTAGAGGCTTTCGGTCAGACACAGCACCGCAGCCTTGCTCATCGGGTAGACGGCCGTGGCGGGTCCGCCCATCGCTCCCCGGGCGATCGGCGCGAACCCGCCGTTGCCCGAGCAGGTGTTCACCACGTGCCCGTCACCCTGGTCGAGCAGGATGGGCACGAAGGCCTTGATGCCGTGGATGACGCCGAGCACGTTGACGTCGATCCCCCAGCGCCAGTCGGCGAGGTCGTGTTCCCACATGTACCCCTCCGACACTGCGCCGGTGCCGGCGTTATTGCAGATGACATGCACGGCGCCGAAGCGATCGAGCGTCTGCTTGGCGAGCGATTCCACCGACGAATAGTCGGTGACGTCGGTGACCACCCCGATCGCCTCGATACCGTCGTCCGCGAGCACCTGGGTTGCTTCATCGAGTGGTTCGGCGAGGACGTCGGCGAGCACCACCTTCATCCCCTCTTGGCCGAAGCGCCTGCCCATGGCGCGCCCGATCCCCCCGGCGCCACCGGTCACAACGGCCACTTTGCCTTGAAGGTCCTTCATTGTGGCCATCGTCACATGGTCGCTTATGACACCGCAAGCAGTCGCACTATGCGACCATCAGCCCATGGCTCCGCGCCCTTCGCCGCAGACGGAACGGGTGGTGAACCTGTTCGAACATCTGGCTGGCGATGGGACCCGCGGGATCACGTTGGCCGAGGTGTCGCGTCAATTGGGCGTCCATAAAGCCAGCTGTCACTCGATGCTGTCGGAGCTTCTGAGGGCCGGTTGGCTGCTGCGCGACCCGGTGCGCAAGACCTACCACCTCGGCCCCGCGCTGGTTCGCCTTGGACGCGAAGCGGCCGGCCGCTATCCGGCACTGGTACTGGCGCGCTCCGCGATGGCCGAGCTGTCAGCGACGACCGGTGCGCACTGCGTGGCGTTCTCGGTGGACGAGGACTATTCGACTGTCGTCGATCAGATCCGGAGCAGCCACGGCGGCGGTCACCCGATGCCGATCGGCACCCAGATTCCGCACCGGCCACCGTATGGGGCGTCGACCGTCGCGTGGCGAGGGCGGGATGTACGGGAGCGCTGGCTGGCCGCCCTGCCCGACGACGTGCGCGATCGCTACCGCGAGGCGATCGCCAATGCCACGCAGCGGGGCTACGCGGTTGGGCTTCATCTGTTGCCCGACCTACGGCTGCAGGAACTGGCGCTGATCGTGCGCAGTGCGGAGGTTAGGTCCACCCGCCTGAGCCAGTTGGCGCAGGCCTTGACCGACGAACTGATCCACCAGGAGGAGTGGTTCCCGGCGAGCCTCGCGCCGGCGGAGATCTACACGGTGAGCCATATCGACTCCCCGATCCTGGGGCCGGATTCGCGTATCGCGCTGATGCTGAGCCTGGTGCCGAGCGCGGAGCCGATGAGCGGTGCTGATGTGACCCGGATGGGCGAGCAACTCGCTGTGGTGACCCGCCGACTGGGTGTCGCGTTGACCGAGGACGTGTAACTTCCAGGTCCTTGGGGCCGAATACATTTCAGTGACCGAGGGAAGGACGTTGTGATGCCGAAGCGTGGATCGGCCGCCATCGCTGCCCTGACGCTGCCCATCGTCTTGAATGTTGCCTCGGCTCACGCCGACCCACTGCCTCAGTTCTGCGCGCCGACCGCCGTCGTCGACAACGTGTGCACCGCGCGGCTGACGACGGTGACCGCCGACGTCATCAACGGAACCATCACTGGCACCCCGGTCGGTGGCGGATCGGCGGTAACCCTTGCGGGACAACTGGATGCGTACCAGAAGTCGGCCGGATTCGGAGATGCTGTGCCGGACCCCGTCCAACGCTGGGACGCCAGCATCGACAGCGTGAGCAATCTCAGCGTCGACCCATCCGATCCCGGTTGGTACGGTAACGCCAAGTCCAGAGTGTTCATGCCCAGGACGCTGAATGACCTTGCGACGCAGTTCCCCCCGGATGTTCTGGTGGTCCGGTTCACGCCTGACGACGCCTCGCCGGGCGCCTTCCGACTGGTGTCGATTCAGCCGGCACCGCAGTAATCGCCCTAGTTGTCTGGTGGTGCGTGTGGTTCGAAGGGGTTGTACCACCGCCATTGTGCGCGTTCACCGGTCGGTCCGGGACACGGTGGAACATTCGGTGGTGGATGGTTGGGTGAGCGGGCCAGTGACCCGTCGGTGAGTGTTTCGCCGTCGCGGTCGATGACGGTGAGGTGGTCGGCGGGGCCGCTGATGGTGATCTCGCCTCGGTGATGTTCCCGGTGGTGATACGGGCAGAGCAGCACCAGGTTG
>FLQS01000039.1 GCA_900078375.1 uncultured Mycobacterium sp.
GGCGGGATGGGCCCAGGCGGTGGAATGAGTCCTGGCGGGCCGGTTCCAGGCGGGATGGGCCCAGGCGGTGGAATGAGTCCTGGCGGGCCGGTTCCTGGCGGGATGGGTCCTGGTGGAACGAGTACCGACCCGCACCACCCCCCGACCTCGACGAGCAGCCCGAGCACACCGCAGCCCTAGCCGTCTACGAAGACGACGCGGCCACTCTCATGCCGCCAACACGGTGTTCGACCGTCCCGACCGGCGTGAGGGCAGGGCATCGAGTCCGGGTCGTCTGGTCTCGACAGATCGGGTTGTGCACCACAGCGCACCGTCACCCCGGTGCAACGTTCACCGGAGTAGGGGTCGAACCCGTTGCCGCCCCGAGAAATCGATCCACTGGCGCACACACGGGCGGAGTTCAGCGGTGATGACGGCTGCGTGGCTGTTTGGTGCCGGTGGCGTTATCCTCATCGGCATCGGAGGGTTCTTTGCGTTGGCGCGGCCCGCCTTACTGCCAGAGGACTTGCGCTACCTGGACCGCAGCGCCGTCGAGGTCACTACCGCGGTACCGCGCCTCGGCCGGTGGCTGCGGTGGGTGTTCACCGTTCTCGGCGGGTACGCGGTGGCGACCGGGATCCTGACCCTCTACCTGGCCGCCACCGGCGTGCGCGACGGGGATCTGGCCACGGTGGCAGTTCTGGCGGTTGCCGGCGCGTCGTCGATCGGCGTCATGGCGGTGGTAAACCTCATGCTGCACTCGGCGTTTCGGTGGCTGTTGTCGGCCGCGGCCGCAGTGTGGATCGCGGCAACGCTGGTGGCGGTCGTGTCCTGAGGCGTGTACGGCGTCGGCGGAACAAGGGGTATTCGGCTGTACGACATTTGCGCTGCTGAAACGATATGTTTGACCGAGAGTCACTCAACGACACTGCGGCGAAACGCACAGCCGACGGCGCAGGTGATCGTCGGGCTCGACGGCCACCACCTCGGCGACGGTGTCGGGATAGTGTCGGAAGTTCAACCGGTTGCTCGCACCGACCTCGATGACGCGGCCAGTCAATCCGGTCAGCGTGCGATCGCGGCGCTCGGCCGTTCCGAGTTGCTCAGATTCGGCGCTGATCCGTTCATACATGCGCGCAAGCCGAGGGTGCTGAAACTGTGACAGATCCGCCATATCGTCTCCTAATTGCGAGAACACCGTAGTTCCCCGTCAATGCTGTCCCACGACGACATCGGTTGGCTACCATCGTCGCGTCCGGGCAGATCGGCTCAACGAGTGTGCGTCGTTAGGCCCATTCGTTGACCAGCGGTCGCTGCATAGCGGCCGACCACGTTTACCCGCGCGGGTCGCTCAGCGGTCCCAGCAGCAGAGTGGATCAGCCGGCGTCCACTTGACCGGGCGCCGTAACCGAACTTACGAGCAAGATCAGGACTTCGGGCCCTACCGGTGCGCACCGCGGCCGGAGTAAGCAGGCAGAGTGGACACTCACCGATTGCCACCGCAGCGCACACGAACATTCGGGGTTCGCATTCATGGGCGTGGCGGACAAGGTGTGGTCACTGCCGCGGAACTGCTGTCGGTGGCGGCCTTCCTCGAAGGCCGTCACGCGCAAGCGTTTCCAAGTTTCGGATCCGAACGCACCGGGGCTCCGGTGGTGGCTTACTGCCGCATCAGCGACCAGCCGATCCGCACTCGCGAGCCGATCATCGAACCGCACGCCGTGATCATCCAGGATCCGACACTGCTGCATCAGGTGCCGGTCTTTGACGGACTGCGATCCGACGGCTACTTGTTGATCAATTCCTCACGCAGCTTCGACGAACTGGGCCTCGGCGACTTCGTCGAACAATACCGCCGGGAGCAATTGCAGGTGGTTCCCGCGACGGTATTCGCGGTGCAGCTCATCGGGCGTCCGGTCCCCAATGCGGTCCTGCTGGGGGGTTTCGCCGCGCTGACCGGTGCCGTGTCGCTGGAGTCGGTGGTCGCCGCCATCCGCGGACGGTTCGCCGGCTCGCTCGCCGAGGCGAATGTGGCCGCCGCGCAACAAGCCTTCGAGTTCGTGCACGCCGAGCGTGAGGAATTTCAACGTGCTTAAGCAGATCGAAGGCTCCCGCGCGGTGGCCGAGGCGGTGGCCGCCTGCCGGCCCGAGGTTATCTGCGCCTACCCCATCTCTCCGCAAACCCACATCGTGGAGGCGCTGAGCAGGCTGGTGGGAGCCGGTGAGCTGGCGCCGTGTGAATTCATCAACGTGGAATCGGAATTCGCCGCGATGTCGGTGGCCATCGGTGCGTCGGCCGCCGGAGCACGCGCCTACACCGCCACCGCCAGCCAGGGCCTGCTGTACATGGCCGAGGCCCTCTACAACGCCGCCGGGCTGGGCCTGCCGATCGTGATGACCGTGGCCAACCGGGCGATCGGGGCGCCGATCAACATCTGGAACGACCACAGCGACGCCATGTCGCAGCGCGACTGCGGCTGGATTCAGCTCTATGCCGAAACCAACCAGGAGGCGACCGATCTGCACGTGCAGGCATTCCGCATCGCCGAGGAACTCTCACTGCCGGTGATGGTCTGCATGGACGGATTCGTCCTCACCCACGCCGTGGAACCGATCGACGTCCCCGGGGCAGAACTGGTGGATTCACTCCTGCCGCCCTATGAGCCGCGCCAGGTCCTCGATCCGGCCGAGCCGGTGTCCATCGGCGCGATGGTCGGTCCCGAAGCGTTCACCGAGGTCCGCTATCTGGCGCATCTCAAACACCAGCAGGCCCTCGAGGTCGTCCCTGCCGTGGCCGCTGAGTTCCTGCGCGCCTCAGGGCGTGACTCCGGCGGTTTGATCCGGCCCTACCGGATCGAGGACGCCGACACGGTCGTGGTGGCGCTGGGTTCGGTGCTCGGCACCATCAAAGACGTGATCGATGAGCTGCGCGACCAGCAGGTACGCATCGGCGGGCTGGGGATCACCTCGTTTCGGCCCTTCCCGCATGAGGCGGTGCGCGAGGCGCTCAGCCGCGCCCACCGTGTGGTCGTGGTGGAGAAAGCATTTGAGCTGGGCCTGGGTGGCATCGTCGCGGCCACGGTGGCTAACGCCACCCCCGGCCTGGGCCTGCGCTGCTACACCGTGGTCGCTGGCCTGGGCGGCCGACCAATCACGACCGCTTCGCTGCGGACCATCTTCGCCGCCGCCGTCGCCGACACGGCCGAGCCGCTGACGTTCCTCGATCTCAAGGGCGATCTCGTGGAGCGCGAATTGGCGCGTGCGCGGGACGTCCGACGCTCGGGGCCCAGCCCCGAGAACCTGCTGCGCGACGCTGGCATCGCGGCGACCGCACACCACTGAGGGAGGCCGCCATGCCCGTGCAACCCATCAAGTTCTATCAAACCGGCAGTTTCGTGGTCGGCAACCGGCTGCTGACCCCTGAGCAGCGCAGTGTCCAGGCCGATATGACCCGCACGAATTCCCTCAACAGCGGGCATCGCGCCTGCCGGGGCTGCGGCGAGGCCCTCGGTGCCCGCTACGCGCTCGACGCGGCAATGCGCGCCACCGCAAACCAGATGATCGCCGTCAACGCTACGGGCTGTTTGGAGGTGTTCTCCACTCCCTACCCCGAAACATCCTGGCAGATCCCGTGGCTGCATTCACTGTTCGGCAACGCCCCTGCGGTGGCGACCGGTGTCGCCGCCGCACTGAAGGCCAAGGGCCGCACCGATGTTCGGGTGGTCGGTCAGGGCGGCGACGGCGGCACCGTGGACATCGGCATGGCCTGCTTGTCAGGAATGTTCGAGCGCAACGACGACGTGCTGTTCATCTGCTACGACAACGAGGCATACATGAATACCGGGGTCCAACGGTCCGGCTCGACCCCGCCGGCGGCGGCGACCACCACCACACCGGCCGTCGCAAGCAAGCCCGGCAACGCATTTGGTCAGGGAAAAAACCTTCCCCTCATCGCGATGGCCCACGAAATCCCCTACGTGGCCACGGCGACGGTGGCCGAATTGCGCGACCTCGAAGACAAAGTGCGTCGCGCCATGACATTTCGCGGGGCGCGATACCTGCATATCTTCGTGCCGTGCCCGTTGGGATGGGCCAGCGCGGCCGCCGACACCATCCGCATTGCACGGCTGGCCAAGGAGACCGGGCTGTTCCCGGTCTTCGAAGCCGAACACGGCGACGTCGTGGGCGTATCGCCCATCCGCACGAAACAACCCGTCGAGCACTACCTGCAACTGCAGGGCCGCTACGCGCACCTGTTCGATCCGCCGCGACCCGACATCATCGCGGCCATCCAGGCTATCGCCGACCGCAACATCGCCCGGTTCGGTTTGTTGCAAGCAACGGAGATGCCCTGATGGACAAGCCCTTTGCGATCACACTCGACGTCGGTTCCAGCCTGGCCAACAAGACTGGCACATGGCGCACCGAACGCCCCGTGTATCTCGATCTGCAGCCACCCTGCAACCATGCCTGTCCCGCAGGCGAAAACGTGCAACAGTGGCTGTACTCGGCCGAAGAAGGCCACTACGAACCAGCCTGGCAGCAGATCATGGCCGACAACCCCTTCCCCGCGATCATGGGCCGGGTCTGCTACCACCCCTGCCAGACAGCTTGTAACCGCGCCCAGCTCGACGACGCGGTTGGCATCAACTCCGTCGAACGATTCCTCGGCGACCACGCCATCCGAAACGGGTGGACCCTCCCCAACACCGCCGCACCCACCGGGCGGCGCGTCCTGGTGATCGGGGCAGGTCCCTCGGGGCTTTCGGCCGCCTACCACCTCACCCGTCTCGGCCACGCCGTCACTGTGCGCGACGCCGGCCAGCAACCCGGCGGGATGATGCGCTACGGCATCCCGAAATACCGGCTGCCCCGCGATGTCCTCGACGCCGAGATCGGCCGCATCCTCGCGCTGGGTGTCACCCTTGAGCCCGGCCGCACCGTGACCGACGTCCGCAGCGCCCTGTCCGACGAGGGGTTCGATGCGGCGTTTCTTGCCGTCGGCGCACACATCGCCCGGCGCATCGACATCCCCGCCGGCGACGCAGCCCACATCCTTGACGCGTTGACCCTGTTGCAAGACACCGAAACTGGCCACCCGCCACTACTGGGACGCACGGTCGCCGTCTACGGCGGCGGAAACACCGCCATCGACGCCGCCCGCACCGCGCGTCGCCTGGGCGCCGCCGACGCCATCGTCATCTACCGGCGCACCCGTGACCGCATGGAAGCCCACGACACCGAAATCGAGCAGGCCCTCGCCGAAGACGTGCAGATCAAATGGCTCTCCACGATCACCCACGCCGGCAAGGGCAACATCACCGTGGAGCAGATGCAACTCGACGACGTCGGATTCCCGCAACCCACCGGCGAATTCGAAGAGCTCGGCGCCGATACCGTCGTCCTGGCGCTCGGCCAGCAGGCCGACCTGTCTCTGCTGGCGGCAATGCCCGACATCGACCAGCACGACGGCCTGGTCAGCGTCGGACCCAATTTCATGACCAGCCACCCCGGCGTGTTCGCCGGCGGCGACATGATCCCCGCTGAGCGCACCGTCACCGCCGCGATCGGGCACGGCAAGCGCGCCGCCCACCACATCGATGCTTGGCTGCACCACGGCAGCTACCTTCCGCCGACCGAACCAGCCCCGGCGACCTACGACCGGCTCAACACCTGGTACTACTCCGACGCACCGGCCACCGTGCGCCCCAGCCTCGACGCGGCTCGGCGCACCTCCACCTTCGACGAGGTCATCGGCGGCCTCGATGAGTCCACCGCCCTGTTCGAGGCCCGCCGCTGCCTGTCATGCGGCAACTGCTTCGAATGCGACAACTGCTACGGCGTGTGCCCCGACAACGCCGTGATCAAGCTCGGCCCTGGCAACCGGTACCGCATCGACTACGACTACTGCAAGGGCTGCGGCATCTGCGCCGCCGAATGTCCCTGCGGCGCCATCACCATGGAGCCCGAGGAAATCTGACGCAGCGCGGCCAGCCGCCGGAGGGCCGACCACGGTGGGCAAGGCCGCCGATGGGTGTGAATCAGCCTGTGCAGCAGCCGGTTGACCGCCCACCGGCGACGACCATGTCGCCGGTGGGATGCATGGTTGCCGCTCAGACGTTTCGCTCGCGCGCCGGTGAAAACCGCTCGATCTGAGTGGGCGGTCCGCCCGCCGGCGGTGGGGGCACAGCCTTAGTTTGCCCGTCGATGACGCTGACCACGGCTGACGATTGCCGGTCGACGTTGAGGGTCCCGTGCTGGAAGTTCTGCACGATCCATTCCGGCTCCTGAATCTCCGCACTGGTCGGCAGGCCCAGTGGCCCCGTCTCGTAGCCCAGGATGGCCCAAGCGTCGTAGATAGCTCCGATCACGGGCTGCGCGCCGCTGGCCGGGGACCAATAGATGGCCCCGTGGCTGAAGATCGCGTAGCGCGTCGACCCTGCACCGGGGGCCTCCGGTGATGTCGGCGCGCCCAGTGGGCCATTGATGCCGCCCATCGCCTGCCAGCGGGCATAGATCGCCCCGCCCTGCAGCGAATCGGCCAAATCCTGGATGGTGGGTGGCTGGTTGAATCGGGCCGCGATGTCGCGGATTCGGCCCAGGAAGGCATACCCGGCGTTGCCTGGGCAGTCGGTGTCGCCGACGTCGCGATGGGCGAAAATGGTTGGCAACGTTGGTGTGGCCCCTGGTGCGAAACGCGTGAAGGGCCCGCCCGCGGAGGTCAGCCTGACCGTACCGTGGGGGTCGACGCCATCGAGGGCCAGCCGCCACCCCAACAACTGGCCGGCCGCGCGCAGCTGTGGCGGTGTCGGTGCTGACTTGTCCAGATCGCCGATCAGGCACACCGCCCAGGTGTTTCGGTTGAATCCGCCGGTGTGGGTGCCTTCGACAGCCTTCGTCATGCCGCCGAACCTGCCCTCGAACACCTGGCCATACTTGTCCACCAGCGCGTTGTAGGCGATGTCGCCCCACCCGAGCGTGGCGGTGTGGTAGGTGAAGATCGCGCGAACGATGGCCGCCGAATCCCGCGGCGTGTAGTCATTGCCGGTGGCCGAATGGTGCACGACACCGGCGTTGACGGCGTTGCCGTACAACGGCGCTCCGCGCCGCATCGACTCCCCGGCACCCCACTGCGCGCGGGTAATGATGTTGACCGGCTGGTCGGCCGCGATGGCCCCAACCGAACGGGCGGGCTCGGCCCGCGCCGGCGCCGGCCCGGTCAATACGCCACCGACTGCCGCCCCACCCAGCGTAAACGGCACCGCCGCAGCATATTTGAGAACATCGCGCCGAGAGAGGGCCCTCGGGTGCCCACACGGACAGCGATGTTGCACGCCGCCACGGTAACTCGCCGTTCGGACCCGCAGAGAGCCGACGCGCCGAGGGTAAACTCCGTGAGAAACGGCGGGAATGGTACAGCCGGGGAGCGCATCACGGCAACGATGACCACACCCCGGGGCGCCCCGGCGCTAACCCACTCAGCTCCGGCTCGTATCGTCCCATCGACAACTCGGGCGGGAACAGGTGCCACCGGCAGCGACCGAGCTGTCGGATCACGTCTTCCAGCACCACCGCCGACATCGCGCCGCGTCCTCGCAGCACCAATGAGGCCGAAGCGCCATGATCGTGGGAACTGACGTGTCAGCGATGGCCGCCCGGTTGGAATCGGCCTAGACATCAACCTTGGCGTGCAAAATCTGGGGCCGCGCGCGAGGAGCGCTCGAACACCGGCCCAAAAGGCTGGCAGGGGCCACGCCACGACGCCTAAACCCAACCAGCACAATCGCATTGGAACCGGTTGCCGATTCGAATCGGCGGTAGTGACGTTCACTGTCGTCATCTCGTGTGCTCATCCTCGCTGAACCTGCCGTGCACTGCCCCGCAACGATCCATGTGCGGACCCTTGACTCTCACTCCCCGGCGTTTCGACTCACACCCACAATGTCGCGGGATGTACTAAGTTGAGTAGTAGCAGCTCGGCTAGCGGCGGCGGCAGACACGCTCGAGTGTCGCAGCGTCGGTCGGGAACAACTGCGAGCGGGCAATAATTGCCTCTTCGAAGGAGCCGCCGTATGGGGGGTAGCGAAGGAGCGTCCGGGCGCTCATCAGCGATGCCTGCCGCGACGCGAACCCGGTCGACGAGCGCCCGCGCAACCCACCGTGGCGCGGTGGTCGCCTCCCCTCGGTCCCCCTGGTGACAACCGAAACCGGGCCGGGTGCGGTGCCGTGCTCACCGTGCGTCGCCCGACTGCACTCCCCCGAGGAACGCCTGCACTATTTGCGGGCACGGGTCCTCGAGGAGACCGACCCGTTGGTGACGGTCACGCACCTGCTGCACCTATGCCGCGACGAACACCGCGTGCTGTGGGCCCAGGCCGCCGATCCCGACATCCGCGCCGCGGTGACCTCGCTCGTTGCCCCGGTGCGCGTGATCGCCGAGTCGGCCGCCGCGCACGCCGAGCTGGACGAGCCAATGCGCGCAGCGCTAGCCGGTGCGCTGGTCGCTGCGGACGGGGTCGCTCCGGTGACGATTGCCCACGCACTGGCACTGCTCGTGGACGAGCACTATAGGGAGCACCTGGTGGCGTCATTTCACCGGCGCAGCCCCTACCAGCCCGCCGTCGGCGACCCGATTCCGCTGGGTGCGCCCGATATCCGATCAGTGATGGATATGCGCCCGACGGCACCGCCATGGCGACTGGCGAACCGCTTCGACGAGACGCGCCATGTTCGGCTGGCCGGCGAATGGGCCACCCAATTTCGGGTCGTGTTCGACTACAGCCTCTTCGGTGCGCTGCAGGGCATCGTCACCAAAGACACCATCATCGCGACATGCCATCCCAACCGGGGCCTCGATGACTTCGGGCTACCCGCAGACCCGGCCCTGGCGGCGTTCCCCATCCAGGCGACCGATCCACGTCGACAGCACCAGGTCATCGAGCAGCTGATCGGCATGGCCGTACACGCCGGGGCCTCGATCGTGGTGCTGCCGGAGCTATGTGTGAGCGAGCCGCAGGCTCGAACACTGCAGCAGTGGGTTCGTCGCGACGATGGACCGCGCCTGCTGATCGCCGGCAGTTATCACCACGTGTCCGGTTCGCCGCGCCGGCGCCGCAATACCGCAATCGGCTGGGTTCGTGGATATCCCGGCCAGCTGACGCACGACAAGCATTCTCCGGCCGAATATCCGATCAATGAAGACATCCAGCCAGAGGGCTGGCCGGAACTGCGGATCTACATCAGCGCCGACGGTTGGCACCTGGCGATCGCCATCTGCCGCGACCTTCTCAACCCGCAGGCAGTGCACACACTCAGCGAGGCGGGCGCCAACCTTGTGCTGGCGCCCGCGATGAGCGAACGCCTCACACCGTTCACGGGCCAGATCGCCCACCTGGTCGGCTCTGGCCAAGCGCTGGTGGCCATGGCCAACAACCCTGCCGACTGGATCGATGCTCACAACCATGACGTGCACCATCCGGCCCGGGCGCTGTTCGGCCACCCAGGGCTGGGCCAGCAGACCCGCCTGGTCGCCTCCCCCAATTCAGAGCCCGGTATCGCCACCATGCACGTGCACTCAGCACTGATCGGCTGGGCCAGCGCCGATGACGGCACTTCGCCGCCACACCGCGGCTCAACACCACAGCCGCCGTCGCCGAATGTGTTGCCGCAGTGGGCGCAGTCGCTGGCCACCACGCTGCAACGGCGTTACCAAGCTCTCGCGCAGCATCTCCCGGATCCGTTGCGGCTGCGCCCCGCGGCGGTGCTCGTCCTTCTCACCGACGGGCCCACAGGACCGCTGGTGGCGCTGACCGAGCGGGCCTCGGATCTCACCGACTATCCCGGCCGACTTACCTTCCCCGGCGGTGGCCAAGACCCCGCCGACACCAGTGCAGTCAGCACCGCGCTGCGCGAAGCCGCCGAGGAAACCGGCCTCGACCCCGCCAGCGTGCACGTTCTGGGTGTCTTGCCGTCGATGACCGACCCCGAGTCGAAATTCCTGGTCACCCCGGTGCTGGCCTGGTCGGCAAAGCCGCACTACCCCGGGCCCGTCAACGTCGCCGAGGTGAGCTGTGTCCGCCAACTACCCCTAAGTGGGATCGGCGCCCGCCAGAACGACGACGGTGACCTGCCTGCCGCGTCATGCCTGCCGGACAGCGCGCAACTGGGGCAGCCCCGCCTCGGTGTCCTGACCGCTGCGGTGATCGACATCGTGCTGGCCCTGCTCGACCGTCACCCACCCGGGCGGGCGGAAAAATGACCTTAGTCTGGCGGGTCGCTTCCGTTGTCCCCTTGAACCCCGGTCGTCGCGCAGCCCATCGTGGAGCCAGTCCGTCCCTGACGGGGAAGGTGAGGCGCGCGATGAGGCGCACCACTGCACGAGCACTGGTTGACACGGCACTGCCGATGGCCGTCGTGACCCACCGCGGTTGCTCCTCACCGCCACCCCTTCCCGGATGCCCGCCATCCTCGGCAACCGTGGCCGCCCCCAGCGCACATCTCGCTGAAACAGCCGTCATGCCAGCGCCGCCGCGCCACCAACACCGCACCTCAGCGACCCACCGAGGACTCAATGAAGGGAGTCACCGTGGACGACAAGGCACCTACCGCACTCAACCACAGAGCATCCGTCGCATCTGATACCGCACCGGTGCTCACCGCCGAGGGCATCGAGAAGTCGTTCCGGCGGGGCATGTGGCCGATGTCGCAACGTCACAGCGTGCTGAAGGGCGTCGATCTGACACTTAGTCCAGGCGAAGTCGTCGGTCTGGTCGGTGAAAACGGTTCGGGCAAGTCGACGATCATGAAAATCCTGGTGGGTGAACTGGCCGCCGATGCCGGCACCGTGACACACGCCGGAGTGCTGGGTTACTGCCCGCAGCAACCGGTGGTGTATGAGCGGCTGACCTGTGATGAGCACATCGAACTATTCGCCCGCGCCTACCGGATGACCCATGAGGCGGAGCGGCGTGCGCGCCGAGACCTGTACGCGGCGTTGGGATTTGAACGCTACGCCGGCACGAGGGCCGATCGGCTCTCCGGCGGGACCCTGGCCAAGCTGAATCTCACGCTGGCGATGCTGGCTAATCCGCAGGTGCTGCTGCTCGATGAGCCCTACGCCGGTTTCGACTGGGACACCTATCTGAAGTTCTGGGACCTGGTGGGCCAACGCCGCGCCGAAGGCAGGTCCGTTTTAATCATCAGCCACTTCGTCGCCGATGAGCAGCGCTTCGACCGCATCGTTCAGTTATGTGAGGGGCGCCTTTGCGCTGGGCGAACAGCAGCGCCATGACCACCGCCGAGCATGAACAGTGGCGACCCGCATTGCTGTTGACGCGCAGCTTCATCGCCGACTATGTGCGCAATCCCGTCAACCTGATCGTCCTGGTGCTGGTTCCGCTGGTGTTCGTGGTGGTCGCAGCACGCTCGCTGGCCGACGCGATGGAGCTGCTGGGCGGCAAAATCGGGCCCGCACTGGAAACCGTCACGGCGGGCTGGGCGGCCGGATTCCTGTCCAGCCTGGCGATGTACTTCCAGGTCCGGTCGGCGCGCGCCGCCGACCGGCGCATGCTCGTCGCCGGATTACCACCCGTGCGGCTAATCGCGGCCCGCGCAAGCACTGGTCTGCTGCTGGCCGGGCTGGTGTCGGCGGTGGCGCTCATCGCGCTGGCGGTGCGTATCGGTATCGACAACCCTGGCCGAGTGGTCGTCGGCACGCTGATGTTCGCGCTGATCTACCTGGCGATCGGGGCGCTCGTCGGTGTGGTGATCGCCAACCCGGTCAACGGTGCGGTGGTGATTTTGTTCATCTGGATGGTCGACGTGTTCTTCGGTCCCGGTGGCAGCGGCGGCGACATGTTGCTATCGCGATTCTTTCCTACACATTTCGTCACCTTGTGGATGGTGGATTTACCGTCGCACCATGGCGGGCGGCTCGGCGATCTGGGTATCGCGGCGAGCTGGGTTCTCGGCGCGGGGGTCGCCGGTGCTGCGGTATTGGCGGCTAACTCGCGCACCGCTGGTCGCAAACACCGTCCCTCGGGCCAGTTCGTGACCGCGGTACGGCTCGGTCTGGTCGACCTTCGGCGCAACCCTGTGCTGTTGGTGCTGCTGGTCATCGTGCCCGCGGTGTTCGTGCTGCTGGCCAAGGCCACCACCCCGGCGCGTACCCTCATCGTGGCGGTGACCGACAACGGCATCAGCACCAACCAGTCATTCTGGTTCCCCGAAGTGCACGCCGGAACCATGGCCCCGATCGCGGTCGGATCGCTGGCCGCGCTGGCCGGCATGTTCGTCGTGGTCGACTCGGCGGCCGGAGACCGGCGGCTCAGCATCGCCGGTTACCACACCGGCGTGGCTGTGACCGCCCGACTGAGTGTGGTCGCCGCGGCCGTCGTGGTGATCTGTGCGGCCGCGCTCGCAGTGACCGCCACCGTGTTCACCGCCCGCCAGTGGGTCGGCTTCGCCGCGGCCAACCTCGGCCTAGGAGCGACCTACGCCCTGATCGGCGTCATCATCGGCCCACTGTTCGGCCGGGTGGCTGGCGTCTTTGTCGCCTTCCTCGTGCCGTTCCTCGACCTCGGTATCGCCCAAAGTCCGATGCTTCGCCCCATCCCGGCGACCTGGGCACAGGCGCTGCCGGGCTACGGCTGGACCAAGGTGCTGTTCGACACCGGCTTGACCCCGCACTTCGACCAGACCGGACCGCTGCTCGCCGCGATGGCGTGGCTGGTGGTCTTATCGGGCGCTGCTGGGCTGGTGCTGTCTCGTGGGCAACACCGATGACTGTTGATCACGCCCATGCGCTGGTGACGCGACGCCTCCGATGCTCAGTGCCGACCGCGGTCAGCCATCAGCGGCCGCGTTGCAGACCCCGCGGGGCCACCACGGTCACGTTGATCGCTCGCGAACCCAGACGCCGCTGCAGCCACGAAAACCGGGACATGGCACGGTGAAAGGGGCAGAGCACCGCTGCGCGGTAGAACAACACGAGCCTCTGATCGCCGCCACGGGCACACGGCGGGCTGCGCGACCACCGACCCGGGCGCAGGGGGCTGCCGAGGCGGGCCCACGTGCCCGCATCAGGAGCACGCCGCGGGGCCCGGGCCAGGTTAGGCGCCGGCGCGGCGTGATCGGCATCAGGACTTAGGGCTCTACCGCGGCGCCCTGTGGCCGGCGTAGACAGCAAAGGTGGCGTACAGGTGGTCGCGGTGACAAGCCCGCCGGTGACGTTCGGCAAGGTGCTTGGGTATCTGCGGGGACACCATTTCGCGGTGCTGTCAAGTAGTGACGTGGCGGGAGTGCCGGCGTCGGCCGGCGTCACCTATGGGACGTCGGAATCGGCACTAGTGATCTACGTGATGACGCGCCGGCATCTGCAGAAGGCCCGAAACATCGCCGCTAATCCGCAGGTGTCTGTGGTTGTTCCGCTGACCAGGCGGCTGATGTGGTTCCTTCCTCCCCCGACCGTTCAGCTGCGTGGGCATGCCGAACTGCTGGATTGGACCGACGAGGAGGGCACCAGGGTTTTTCAGCGCTTCTGGCTCGGGCGGCGAATCCTGCGGGCGTACCGGGAATTCCATCGCCGCGGCGAACAGCGGATCTGCTTCATCCGGATCACCCCGGACCCCGCCATCCACACCTACCTGGTGGGATCGTCTGTCTGGCAGGTCCGGCGCCGGATGGAATCCGGCGCGGCCACCGTCGTCCAACCAGCCGTCGTCGACTGACCCCGAATTCAGGCCGTTCCCAGGACAAACGAGTAGAAACGTCCGGTTAGAGCCGATTCGGCCAGCACACCGTAGGTGACGGGCGACTGGAACTTAATCAGGATCGGCTTCGCCACCCCAACGGTCGCACCGTTGGAAGGAGGATCGAATGACGGCGCTCCAAACGGTGGCTCGCCGACCCGGGGAGTCAACAGATCAGCCGCCTGGGCGCGGGCCAGCGCCCCGGGAAACGCAGAATGAGCCCCAGGCGGGTCCACCGGAGGACGGGGTGCACGTGGCGCCGGCAGCTCGGCGGCCCGTTCGCGCGGTGCCTGAACCGGCTGGCCCAGCGCGGACGCATTGGTCGAAGCCAGACCGGCGGCGCCCAGGGCGGCGCGAGCTGTCCTGGCTCAGCGCGACATTGCCGACCTCCAGTCTTGGACTTCTGGCGTGGGTAACCACAGGCGTCGCACCACCGCGCTGGACGCCGAAGCAATCGGTTAACCGCAAGACCGTCCGCGGCAGTGAATGGCTACCGCCGGCGCTGCGACCTCCCCGCGAACCTACTGTCCTGATTAGTACGAAGGAAGACAGTAGAGGGCCGCAGTGCTCATCAGGTGCGGCATGCGAGTGCCTCACAACCGTTAATGCGGGCGACATTGCCCTCCCGCGGTATACCCCTGTAGGGTATGTACGGCTTCTGTCGAGACCAGCTGGTCGAGGAGGGACAATGAAGCTCAATGCGTTCGAGCGCGCCGCGATGAACAACCCCGTCCGCGCCGCGCATCAACACCACCGTGAGGCGGCTTGGTTCCGCCGGTTGTCCGGGGGCGGGTTGTCGGGCCAACAGGTCCTCGAAGTTGGCTGCGGGCGAGGTGTAGGCGCTGAAGTAATCCTCGATCGACTCGGTGCTGCATGGGTCGCGGCGTTTGACCTGGACGAATCCATGGTGGAACTGGCGCAAAGGCGATTGCACGGCCGGCCGGTACAACTGTCGGTCGGCGATGTGTGCGAGATCGCGCAGCCCACCGCGAGCGTTGACGCGGTCGTGGACTTTGGGATCATTCACCACGTCCCGGACTGGCAGCAGGCGGTGGCGGAGATCGCCCGGGTGCTACGCCCTGGCGGGCTGGTCTTGTTTGAAGAGGTGCCGCGCGAAATGCTCGATACTTGGGCGTTTCGGACCTTCACCGTGCATCCCCACGAAAATCGTTTTCAGCCGGGGGATTTCGCAGACGAATTGGCGCGCAACGGCCTTCACGGCAGCGGCGAGATCGAGCGCCACCTCGGTGGCATGGTGTTTGTCGGAGCGGTACGAAAAACCGAACCGGCACCCTAAGAGATTGAGGAGCCGAGGCGTGTGCCTGCACCACGCCGGCCGGGTCCGTCGGCGCACGCGATGAACAGCACCATAAACGTTCAATCGCCATGACCCGGACCGACGTCAACCGGGTCAAAACACAGCGGTCTCACCGCTGACCGTGCTCAGACGTCCTCGGTGGGTCAGGTCACCACTTCGGTGCGGAAGTCTGGCGGCGCAGCGAAGCGCATTGACGGCAATCACCGCATTCTGGCCCTTCAGGATCTTCAACCGTTCGGCTACGCGCGCCAAACCGGCAACACGAACCCCAAAACCGGGCCAGCCGACCTGCCGACCTGCCGACGACGTGGTACCTGAAAAATCAGGCACTGTTTGATTACATTACGGACGTTACCTTTGTGGCTGGTGTTTACTAACGAGGCTCAGGTGACATACGGTCGGAACTACGTACGGATCTCCTCCGTAGGTCATCGACACAATCGACTAGGAATGGTCGTGATCGGTATCTTTCGCGCCGGGCTGATTCTCGGGCTTGTCGGGCTGCTGCTGGGCATCGCAGGTCCCGCGGCCGCCAGCGCCGACGTGAACCAGTGGGATCCGACGCTTCCAAAGGCAGTCAGCGCCGGTGCGCCCGGCGACCCGCTCGCAGTCGCGAATGCATCATTGCAGGCCAGCAGCCTCGCCACCCAGACCGCTGTGGATCTCGGCCGCAAGTTCCTCGCCGGTCTGGGCGTTGCCGGGAACACGACCAGCGTCACCGGGCGGATCAATCGAGTGAACGGTACGCAGGCCATCGAGTACGTGATTCGGCGAGCGGGCTCGCAGATGGGTGTGCCCTACTCGTGGGGTGGAGGCAGCCTTACCGGCCCCAGCCAAGGGGTCGACGACGGCGCAGAGACCGTAGGGTTCGACTGCTCCGGTCTGACACGATATGCATTCGCTGGCGTCGGCGTGCTGCTTCCTCGCTTCTCCGGTGATCAATACACCGCGGGCCGCCACGTTCCACCCTCACAAGCCAAACGCGGTGACCTGCTGTTCTGGGGTCCCGGCGGCAGTCAGCACGAGGCCCTCTATCTCGGCGGAGGACAGATGCTCGAAGCTCAACAAAACGGTGTACCCGTGACGATCTCGCCGGTGCGCACCAACGGGATGACGCCATACGTGACCCGAGTTATCGAGAGCTGAGTCACGCGTCGTGCAGCGCACGGGCTCACGGTTCCCAGCACGCCGAAGGGCGGACTGCGCGATCGATCCCCACAGCCATCCGCCCCAAGCTCGACCCGGAAACCGTTACGCCATCGACTACGATTACTGGGATGGCTGCGGCATCTGCATCGCGGAATGTCCGAGCGGCGCCATTGAAATGAACCCCGAGCAAACTTGATCCGCTTGTTCACAGGAACTTCTATGGTGACGCGACAGACGACCGTGGTAGTTCACTACCGGCGCAGTGCCATTGAGCGCAAACGCCACCTATTTCGCCCATTCCGCGTTGACACACTCCTGCCGACGAAAAATGTGCAACCCCGTGTCCCGTGATGTGCCACCCAGCCACACCACTCGCGAAGGGCGCCCGCAGGGAAGGTACTGGCAGCTGCGCTGGGTGATCCTGGGCATCACCGTTGCGGTGGTCGGCATCGAACTCGTACTGGTGTGGGACCAGTTGGCGCGCGCGTGGCGCAGCGTGTTCACCGCCAAATGGTGGTGGGTGTTGGCCGCCGTGTTCGCCGCACTGGCGTCGATGCACAGCTTCGCCCAAATTCAGCGCACGCTGTTGCGCTCGGCGGGTGTGAAGGTAAAGCAATGGCGCTCGGAGGCAGCCTATTACGCGGGTAACGCGTTGAGCGCCACGCTTCCAGGCGGTCCGGTGTTGTCGGCAACCTTCATCTACCGTCAGCAGCGCAGGTGGGGCGCCTCGCCCGTGGTTGCGTCGTGGCAGCTGGTGATCGCGGGCGTGCTGCAGGTTGTCGGCCTGGCGTTTCTCGGGTTAGCTGGGGCGTTTCTACTCGGCGCAAGGAGCAACCCGTTTTCGCTGATTTTCACCCTTGGAGGCTTTGTCGCGTTGATCGTGCTTGCCCAAGCCGTCGCGTCACGCCCCGACCTGATTGACGGGGTCGGGGTACACGTCCTGGCATCCATCAACGCATTGCGCGCGAAACCGCCCGACCACGGAGTGCATCGATGGCACGAAACACTCAGCCAACTTAAGGCGGTCCATCTGAGCCGCCGCGAGCTCGGCGCTGCGTTCGGCTGGTCGATGCTCAACTGGGTCGCAGACGTGGTGTGCCTATTGTTTGCCGCGTGGGCCGCCGGCGGTGTGCCGTCGCTGGCCGGATTGACCGTCGCCTACGCCGCAGCCCGCGCGGTCGGATCGATCCCACTGATGCCCGGTGGCCTGCTCGTCGTTGAGGCAGTACTGGTCCCCGGCCTAGTGTCCAGCGGCATGTCGGCGCACCACGCGATTTCGGCGATGCTGATTTACCGGATCATCAGCTGGCTGTTCATCGCCGCCATCGGCTGGGTGCTGTTCTTCGTCCTGTTCCGCACCGAAAGCCAAATCGACCCGGATCCCGCTGACGGAGGCGGCACCGACGCCGAACCGAAGCGCGCCGCGGACGACGTCTGAGCGCCCGGCGAACGCCACCAACCCGGCCGCGGCGACGGTCTTCGTCGCCTCCGATTTGTGGCGACATCGCCCGAGTCGCGACCAGTGCTAACGTCGGTCCGTGACCGCAAACGAGGCCACCCCGCTGCGCATCGGCATCCTCGGCGCGGCGCGCGTCGCACCAATGGCGCTGATCAAGCCGGCCTCAACAAGCGACGAGGTCGTGGTCGCCGCAGTAGCCGCACGCGACACCTCACGTGCACATGCCTTCGCCGCCAAACACGACATCGCGCGGGTGCACGAGAGCTACGAGGCACTGATCGCCGACCCGGAGCTAGAAGCTATCTACGTCCCGCTGCCGAACAGCTTGCACGGGCGCTGGACCCGAGCCGCACTGGCAACCGGCAAGCACGTGCTCTGCGAAAAACCGTTCACCGCCAACGCCGCCGAAGCGGGTCAGGTAGCCGAACTCGCTGCAACGTCCGATCGGGTGGTGATGGAGGCGTTCCATTACCGCTACCACCCGCTGTTTCTACGAATTGAGCAGATCATCGCCTCGGGCGAACTCGGCAAGCTCGAGCGCGTCGAGGCGACGTTGTGCTATCCCCTGCCGATGTCGTCCGATATCCGCTACAACTACTCGCTCGCCGGCGGTGCGACGATGGACGCCGGCTGCTACGCGGTGCACATGGCTCGCACGTTCGGCGGCGGAACCCCGGAAGTCCTTTGGGCACAAGCGAAGTTGCGCGAGAAGAATGTCGACCGGGCCATGACGGCGGAGTTGCAGTTTCCAGGCGGGCCCACCGGCCGGATCCACTGCTCGATGTGGTCGGCGCACCTCCTGCAGATGAGCGCCAAGGTGGTCGGTGACCGCGGTGAGCTGCGGGTGATCAATCCCTTCATGCCTCAGCTCTTCCACCGGCTCTCCATCCGATCAGCCAACGGCAAACGCGTGGAGCGGTTTTCGCGCCGAGCGTCTTACGCCTACCAACTCGACGCATTCGCCGCAGCGGTGCTGCGCGACGAATCAGTCAAAACGACGCCGCAGGACGCGGTCGAGAACATGACCGTCATCGACGCAATTTATCGCACTGCCGGCCTGTCGCTGCGCGAGCCCAGCTGAGCGTACGAGACAGCTGTCCCCGGTGGGTTGGTCACCCGAGCGATCACAGCGAGCCACCTCACCGCGAACGCTTCGTGTCAGTCGAGCAGCCCCGGATCGAGCAATGCTCCCGCCCGCAGCAGTCAATCAAGGCTGAGGGCAATCGCAGTCGTTAATCTACAACGCGCGTTCTACCGAAGTCTCGTTCATCATCAGCAACCAGCACGTCGGCAACGGGGATATGGGGCGCCCTAAAGTGCCGCCTTTGCCAAGATCGATCATATTTTTAGCAGCATGCACGCCCACCCGAGGTCGCGCCTGCGCCGCCGCAATCAACGGTCGCTGGCCAGTGAAGATCAAGCGCAGCGTCCATGTTCACCCCGATGGGCAGCAATGGGGCACCCCGATGGGCAGCAATGTTTCAGACCGATACGACCGTCCAGGTGGATCATGCCCGCACGAAGATAACCGCTGCGCACCTCGGCAGCGGGGGCGGTGATTTCGCGGAGATGCCGGTCGCCGCTGGCGCTCGGGATCAGGCCGGGACCGGGGTCGGTTCGGGGGATACCGAGGCACGCAGGCAACCGCGTTCGGACTACACCTTCTCAGGCCGGTCTGCTCATCGAAAGCCACCGCCACCCTCCAGGACCGCGGCGTTTGTGGACCTCCGCCGTACGGCCGGTGCGGCGACAGTGCACAGCGGCGATGGACCGCAGGTCGAGTCCGCCAACGCGAAGTCTGCGTAGACGATCAGCGTGGCGGCGTGCTCAGGCTGGAAGTAGGGGTTGGGCCCGCACGCATACGGATTTTCAAAACCGTTGCCAGGAAATCGAATCGCCTACCTCCCGGCACAACGACTCGTAGCTCAGCCAGTATCGGAACTTCAAAGACATCATCCGCAGGCAGATCTCCACCGGGACCCAACGACGCCCGAGCCGAGCATCGAAATGCGACACGAACCGAGCGAACAACACCGGATCGTCCAGCAGCGTGGTCCACCCGAGCCAATTCGGCCGGCAACACCAGCAGCTCCGACGGCAATATTGCATCCCACAAGGACAACTGGTCATTCACAGTTCTGAGCAACGATGGCGTCGATCCCCTCTTGCCTAGGGGTTCGAGGCCATCATCTCGTCAAACGACATCCAACTCAGCCACCGCCACGCTCCGAATCTTTAGGTCGAAGTAACTAGGCGGGGTCGACTTTCGAGCGACGGGCTCATGGCCCCCAGCGGCCGGTCAGACAAGTTGCTGCACAACCTCATCCGCACACATGTCCCGATTAGGGGTGCCCGGCGGTGGGTCGGTGATCGTGGTCGCGGTCATCCGAGCCGGAGTTGTCGCGTCCGGATCCCCCGTGCCCGCCATGCATGCCGCCCATCATAAACATCATCATCAGTGGGCAGACCAGGATGACGAGGCCGATGATGAGGAGCGACGAGATGGGAACTCCGGTGAACGCCAATCCGACGACGACGATGGCGGCGGCGAGTGCATACAACGGCAGGTGTTGGCGCTTCATGATGATGTCCTTCCGGGAGTTGCTTCTAATGGTGAGCGCGCCAGCCGCCCGACGCTAGGGCATCAGGTCACCTCGATCGCCACCCAAAGTCCTATGCAACCTAGTAGTTGGCCGCTGAAACTACTGCTCTCGTTCCGCGTGGGCGGCCCCGGCTCGGGTGTGGCGCGACGCGGGCCGGCTGGCATTGACAACTGAGGCGGCCGACGCCGCCGAAGCGCTCGATCGCATAGGCCACCGGATCTGCCATCACCGCAAAGGCGAAGGCCACCAACACCACCCACCATGCCTGCAGACCACCGTGTTGCCGTTATATGACGAAGGTCGGCCTCCAACTCCCCCGATCGCCCGGTGGGCCGGGGCGGTTGGCATGGGATCGCCAGGTGAACCTCCGTGCCGACGCCGTGACGGTACCCCACCTCACCCCGGTGGCCCCGTGCCGCTTTGGCTACCGGGTTCTCGGATTGGTCCATCGCGACCACCCACCGGTTAGGGTCGGCGGGTGAACGCTTCCCCGTGTCCTGCACCGGTGCAGTCGGAGGGCGCGGGCAGCAAACGGGGCTCTATCACGGTCGTCGGGTTGGATCTGTTCGGTTTGGCGTTCGCATTGTTTTTCTTCGCGTGGAGTCTAAGTCCGTCGCTGCTGCCAAGGGATTGGTTGTTCCAGGGCATTGTCAGCGGCATCACGAGCGTAACGGGCTACGGTGCTGGCCTACTGGTCGTTTTCCCGGTGCGCCGGTGGATTGAGCCACTGGTCTTGTGGTGCTCGCAGCAACGAACGTTCCAGGTTGTCGCAGACGTCGTCGGCGTCGTCCTGGCTCTGACCACGGTAGTGGCCACGCTGCTCGTCGCCGGGAACTGGCAGCGCGATATCGACACACTCATGGGGATGCCGCCGATGGTCACCGTTGCGTATCTGCGCACCGGACTTATCAGCGTCGCGATCTTCGTGACCGTACTTGTGCTCTCCCGCGGGCTGCGGCGGGTAGCGCGTCGGATTGCGCGACTGCTCAGCGAACGCCTCCATATGCCCACCACCCTGGCACATGCGTTCGCGCCGGTCGTGGTGGCCGTCGCTGTCGCGCTGTTCGTCAACGAAGTCCTTCTGACCGGAAGTTCCGAGGCCGCCCGCCGCGTCTTCGGGGCGCTGAACAACAGCACGCAACAGGGGGTTGTTCAGCCGGCTGAAGCCGAACGTTCCGGCAGCCCGGCGTCGGCGGCGAGATGGAACACGCTGGGCCTGCAGGGCCGTTCATTCGTCGACGGCGGCCTGAGGTCGGCAGAACTCGCCAAAATCAACGGTGCCCCAGCGCGCGAACCAATTCGGGTCTACGCCGGTTTGCAGTCCGCACCGGACACTGCGGCCCGGGTGAAGATGATCCTCGATGAGCTTGATCGCACCAAAGCCTGGGAGCGGCAGATCCTCGTCGTGGTCGGTACCACCGGAACTGGCTGGGTCAATCCAGTCGCAGCCGAGTCTATTGAATTGATGTACAACGGCAACTCGGCCATCGCGGCGATGCAGTACTCGTTTTTGCCCAGCTGGATTTCCTTCCTCGTCGACCGCTCCGCCGCCGCGGCAGCGGGCGAAGCGCTGATCAACGCCGTTCATCAGCGGTGGTCAATGATGCCCGAGAGCAGACGTCCCCGTCTGGTGATCTTTGGCGAAAGCCTCGGGTCCCAGTCGGCGGAGGCCGCCTACGGCGATCTCCCGGACCTACGCCGATCGGTCGACGGAGCCCTGTTTGTGGGACCACCGAACTCCAACCGCCTCTGGCGCGACATTGAGGACCGACGCGACCCCGGCACTCCCGAGGTTCTGCCCACCTACGCCGGAGGACTCATCGCCAGGTTTGCGTCGAACAGGAACAACCTTGCTGTGGCGGAAACGAATTCGCCGCACACGACCGCCGGGCCGTGGCCGCAACCACACGTGTTGTACCTGCAGCACGCATCCGACCCCATCGTGTGGTGGAGCCCCAAGCTGCTGTGGTCGCGGCCGGACTGGCTGGCCGAAGCGCCCGGACCCGACCGGATCGGCGCGATGCGATGGTACCCGATCGTGACGTTCTGGCAGGTAACCGCCGATCTCATGCGGGCACAATCACAACCACCGGGGTACGGGCACAACTACGACGACCTGATTCCCTACGCGCTGGCCGCGGTTGCCGCGCCACCGGGCTGGACGCCAGCCGACACCCAGCGGATCTCAGAAGCCGTTGCGGTGATGCCGCCGAACCGCTGAGTCACAGATCGGCCAAGCGCACGCGTGCCGCCTTGCACCGTCGTGCGTAGTAGCAGCCGCCGTCGCGCAGTGGAACACCATCGCCGGAAATGTACAGACTTACTCCTACCGGTCGTAACACGTTCTAGCGCCGGCTAATCGCTATCGGCTGGGTGTGAAACGCCGTAGCCGCAGACTGTTGCTCACCACGAACGCCGAACTGAAGGCCATCGCCGCGCCGGCGATCAACGGGTTGAGCAGACCGGCGGCCGCCAAAGGCAGTGCCGCGACGTTGTAGGCGAACGCCCAAAACAGGTTGCCCTTGATCGTGCGCAAAGTGGCACGCGCCAGGCGGATGGCGTCCGGTGCGGCGCGCAGGTCACCCCGTACCAGGGTGATGTCGGAGGCTTCGATCGCGACGTCGGTGCCGGTGCCCATGGCCAAGCCGAGGTCGGCCTGCGCCAGCGCGGCAGCGTCGTTGACGCCGTCGCCGACCATCGCCACGACTCGACCCTCGCACTGCAGTTTCTTGATGATGTCGACCTTCTGGGCGGGCAGAACCTCGGCGACGACCTCATCGATGTTGACCTGATCGGCGACGCTGCGGGCGGCCCGGTAATTGTCACCGGTGAGCAACACCGGACGCAGACCGAGGCCGCGCAGTTCGCCGATCGCCGCCACCGAGGTGTCCTTCACAGTGTCGGAGACGACGATCACCGCCCGGATCGCGCCGTCCCACGCGATCCACACCGGGGTGCGGCCCTGTGTCTCCGCCTCGTCGACAACCCGCTGTAGCCGTTCGGGGGCAGTGAGCGCCCACTGTTCGCGCAGCCAGCTGTACCGCCCGGCGAGGACGGCGTGGCCGTCCACAACACCGGAAACACCTTGGCCGCCATGGTTCTCGAAGCCCTCGACGTCGCACAGCGCGCCCAGCCCGGCGGCATGCGCGGCGATGGCCTGACCGATCGGATGTTCGGAGGCGTGCTCGAGAGCACCCGACAGTCGCAGCGCCTGCGCATCGGACTCACCGTCGGCGACGTGCACCGAGGCCACGGCCATCCGGCCGGTGGTGACGGTGCCGGTCTTGTCCAGCACGATCGTGTCGATACGCCGCGTTGACTCGAGGATCTGCGGGCCCTTGATCAGAATGCCGAGTTGGGCACCGCGGCCGGTGCCGACGAGCAGCGCGGTCGGTGTGGCCAGGCCCAGCGCGCACGGGCAGGCGATGATCAGCACCGCGACGGCGGCGGTGAATGCCGCGGTCACCGAATGTCCGGTCACCAGCCAGCCGGCCAGGGTGAGCAGCGCCAGCCCGATCACGATGGGCACAAACACCGCCGAGACCCGGTCAGCGAGGCGCTGCACCTGCGCCTTGCCGTTCTGTGCATCGCTGACCAACCGTGCCATCTGCGCCAGTTGAGTGTCGGCGCCGACGCGGGTGGCGCGCACGACGATCCGCCCGCCGGCGTTGACGGTGGCACCGACGACGCTGTCGCCGGGGCCGACCTCAACGGGGACCGGTTCGCCGGTCAGCATCGACGCGTCGACCGCGGAGGTGCCCGCGATGACGACTCCGTCAGTGGCGATCTTCTCCCCGGGCCGGATGACGAACTCGTCGCCGACAGCGAGTTGGCTGATGGGGATACGGGTTTCGGTCGATCCCTCGCGCAGCACGGCGACATCTTTGACGCCCAAATCGAGCAGCGCGCGCAGCGCCGCGCCGGACTGCCGCTTGGCGCGGGCCTCGAAATACCGGCCGGCAAGGATGAACGTGGTGACCGCAGAGGCGACTTCGAGGTAAATGTGCGGCTCGGCGTTGCCCCTGGTCAGCAGGTCGAACGTCATTGTCATGCCCGTCATGCCGGCGTGGGTGAAGAACAGCGCCCACAGCGACCACAGGTATGCGGCCATGACGCCGACCGAGATCAGGGTGTCCATCGTGGCAGCGCCGTGACGAAGGTTCGTCCATGCCGCCCGGTGAAACGGCAATGCCCCCCACACCACTACGGGCGAGGCCAAGGTCAGCGTCAGCCACTGCCAGTTGTCGAACTGCAGCGCCGGGATCATCGACAACGCCACGACCGGCACCGTGAGCACCGTGGACACGATCAGCCGCTGTCGCCAGCCGGCCGCCTCATCAGGCTCCGCGGACGCTGGCTCCTCGGGTGCCGCTAGCGGCGGACGGGGAAGGGTGGCGGTGTAGCCGGTCGCCTTGACGGCCGCGACGATGTCCTCAGGTGCCACCGTGTCGGCGAAGGTGACCTTCGCTCTCTCGGTGGCGAAGTTGACCGTGGCGCTGACCCCGTCCATCCGGTTGAGCTTCTTCTCGATCCGCGCGGCGCACGAGGCACACGTCATGCCGCCGATCGCGAGTTCGACATCGTGCTGGGGGTGCTCGGCTGACGTGACGTGGGTCGTCATGTGCAGAATTCCCTTTCCACTCAAACATCACGCGACGATGCCTGCGCATCGGGGCTCGCGTCAGGGTTGACGATCACGCCGCAGGAACGATGACTCCCCCGCCTCGTCGGCGGCGTCGTGACTTACTTAGCCGCAGCCGCAGCCACCGCCCGCCAGCGGTAGGGGCTTCCCGCCGACCAGCTCCGAATCCGGCACGACCACGTCATAGCCTGCTTCTGAGATTGCCTGCGCCACAGCTTGTTCCGACGGCGCACCGGTGACGGTCACGGTGCCCGTCGCCAGGTCAACCTCCACGTCCTGCGCTCCGGGCACCGAAGCCACAGCAGCCTTCACCGTCGACACGCAGTGCCCGCACGTCATGCCCTGGACTTTGTATGTGGTGACAGTCATCGTCTCCACCCTTTCTCCAATGCGCTCACACGAGCACCTTGTCACTATATACCCCTGCGGGGTATAAGTATCTAGGGCCTTTCGGCACCGACGCGACGGCGTCAGGTCTGCGCATCACTCGCACGCCCGCGTAATGTCTGCCGACTTCTTCATCGAATCTTCACCGGATCACTAACGAAGATGCGGCGGCTGGGCGCAGGCTTGGACGGGATCCGGTTAGTCGGCTCAACGAGGTCAACGCGGGTAACAGAATCGAGGAGCGATGACCAACAAATACGATCTCGCCCTCACCACGAAAGGGCGCCACCGCCGATGAACCAAACCACCGTTCTCGAAGTGGGCGGCCTGAACTGGGCCAGTTCGGCGTCAGCGGTGGAGGCCACGCTGCTGCGCCGCCCGGGCGTCTTCGCTGTTGCGGCCAACGCTGTCAACCAGACCGCCACTGTCACCTATGACCCCGACCGGACGTCGGTCGCCGAACTGTCGAAGTGGGTGCGCGACTGCGGCTATCACTGTGCCGGCCGTTCCGTGCCCGATCACGTCTGCGACCCGATGTCGGAACCGACTGGTACGGGTTCGGCGGTTCGCCATGCCCCCACTGCCGCCGCCCTAGCGCCAGCCGACGGGCACGCGGTGCACGACATGCCCGCTGGGCACGCGGTGCCGGCCGGGCGCTCGCCTCAGGAAATGATGGGCCACGGCGGCGGCCACGGCGGGATGTCGATGGACGCGATGGTCCGCGACATGCGCAACCGCTTCCTGGTGGCACTGGTGTTGTCGATCCCGATCATGCTGTGGTCGCCGATGGGTCGCGACATGTTCGGGTTCACGGTGCCGGCGCCGTTCGGGCTGCGCGATGACGTGTTCACCCTGATCCTGAGCCTGCCGGTCATCTTCTACTCGGCGTGGATCTTCTTCGACGGCGCCTACAGGGCGCTCAAGGCGCGGACGCTGGACATGATGGTGCTCGTCGCCGTCGCAGTGGGAGCCGGCTGGCTCTACAGCGTCGTGGTGACACTGACCGGTGGCGGCGAGGTGTTCTACGAGGCCGCCACCGTGCTGACCACGTTCGTGCTGCTCGGGCACTGGTTCGAGATGCGTGCCCGCGGCGGCGCGAACGACGCCATCCGTACTCTGCTGCAGCTGGCCCCGCCGATGGCGGTGGTGCTGCGCGATGGTGAGCCTGTCGAAATCCCGACGGCCGACGTTGTCGTTGGAGATCTGCTGCTCATCCGCCCGGGCGGAAAGATCCCGGTCGACGGCACGGTCGAGGACGGCAATTCCGAAGTGGACGAGTCGATGGTGACCGGGGAGAGCCTACCGGTCACCAAAGAGGCCGGCTCCCACGTGATCGGCGCCTCGATCAACACCACCGGAACGCTGCGGGTGCGCGCCACCAAGGTGGGCTCCGACACCGTGCTCGCCCAGATCGTGGCCATGGTGCAAGAAGCCCAGAACTCCAAAGCCCCCGGCCAGCGGTTCGCCGACCGGGCCGCGTTCTGGCTGGTCCTGGTCGCACTGATCGGCGGCACGGGGACATTCCTCGTGTGGTGGCTGGTCGGCGACAGTGTGCAGACGGCGCTGCTGTTCGCGATCACCGTCGTGGTGATCACCTGCCCCGACGCACTGGGGCTGGCCACCCCGACCGCGATCATGGTCGGCACCGGCCTGGGGGCAAAGCGCGGCGTACTGTTCAAGAACGCAACCGCTCTGGAAACCTCGGCGCGCATCGACACCGTGGTGATGGACAAAACTGGCACGCTCACCAAGGGCGAGCCGGAGGTCACCGACGTCGTCGCCGAGGGCATCGGCGAGGACGAGGTGCTGGCGCTGGTCGCCGCGGTCGAACGCGAGTCCGAGCACCCCCTGGCCGGCGCGATCGTCCGCTACGCCGATGACCGCGGCCTGGCGCGGCTGACGCTGGACGGATTCCGCAACGTGCCCGGGCACGGCGCGACCGCCCAGGTCCAGGGACGCCGTGTCGCGGTCGGCAACCGCAAGCTGATGGTCGCCGAAAACGTCGACTTCGGTGCACTGATGGCACGACGGGACGAGCTCGCCTCGACCGGCCGGACCGCGGTGCTCGTCGCCGTCGACGGCCGAGGCGTTGGGGTCATCGCGCTGGCCGATGCCGCCCGGGAAACCTCCGCCGCTGCGGTCTCCGCACTGCATGACTTAGACGTCGAAGTGGTCATGCTCAGCGGCGACAATCAAGCGACGGCCCAACGCATCGCCGGACAGCTCGGCATCGACACCGTCATCGCCGAAGTGCTGCCCGGCGACAAGGCCACCAAGATCGCCGAATTGCAGCGTTCAGGCAAAAAGGTCGCGATGGTCGGCGACGGCGTCAACGACGCTCCGGCCCTGGCGCAAGCCGACCTGGGCATCGCGATCGGCGCCGGCACCGACGTCGCGATCGAAACCGCAGACCTGGTGCTGATGCGCTCCGACCCCCTAGACGTGCCGATCGCGCTGCGTATCGGGCGAGGCACCCTGCGCAAAATGCGGCAGAACCTGGGCTGGGCGGTCGGCTACAACGTCATCGCCCTGCCCATCGCCGCCGGAGTCTTCGAGCCGTCGCTGGGTCTGGTGCTGCGCCCGGAAATCGCCGCCCTGTCGATGTCGGGCTCCAGCCTCATCGTCGCGGTCAACGCCCTGATGCTCAAACGACTCAAGCTGCCCGCCCCACCACAACCCCAGCCGAGCCCACAGACTCCCGCCCCCACACCCTCACCCACCGGCCCACGGTAAGGCGCGCTGCGTCACCCACCTGCACGCCCGATCGAGCTGCTCGCAGCTGACGGACCGTCACTGGCCCCCATTCCCGGGATGGGGTGATTCGCCGGTCGGCGGCAGAATCGTTTGGCGCCCTGTGCGGTTGGCGTGGGCCACCACCGCCAGCGCTGCCAGTACGATCGCATCGCCGAGGCCGTCGAGGAGAGTAAGACGTTCGCGAAGCACGGTTGCGCCCAAGACAACGCTGATAACCGGTACCAGTAGAGTCCAGGCGGTAACCGAGGTCAACGTGGCACGTCGTAGTTCGCTGAACCACAGCAGGTAGGGCAGTGCGGTCCCGGCGAGGGCCAAGACGGCAAGTATGACCGTGAAGCGCACACTCCAAGTGACGGTGGTCGGCGGTCCGTCGATCAGCAGGGCGATCAGCGCGAGGACGGCGCCGCCGAGCAAGAATTGTCCGGCGCCCAACATGAGCAGGTCCACGCCCGACAATCGACGTGCCAGTAGCGCCCCGGTGGTGACGCCGAGCGCGGCGACCAAGGCCAGGGCGGCCCCACGACCGCCGCCTGATGGGGCCGCAACGAGCAGCAGACCACCGAACCCCATGGCAACGCCGACGCTCACCGCGACCCGGGGCCGTTCACCGTAGAGCCACCACGCCGGCAGGACCACCAGCAGGGGCGTCGAGTTGCTCAGCACGGCCGCGACGCCAGTCGTGGCACCGGTGACACTGGCAAACATCGCCCCGAAGGTAAGCGTGACATTGGTCAGCGCCAAGACCGTGATCAACGCCCACGCGCCGCCGCCACGCGGAAACCGCCGGCCGGCGGACCTACTGAGCACGGTGGCCGCCAACAGTGCCGCCCCGGCAGCCAAGGCCCGCAGCGCAGCGAACCATAACAGTGGGGCATCGCGCATCCCCCACATGATCAGCACAAAGCACGATCCCCAGGCCAGCGCAATGACCACCATGCGCAACGGACGAGCCGCCAACTCGCCAGCGGTCCCATCTGCAGAGCCGCCATGGGTGTCACGCGAATAGTGAGACATTAAGGCCGCCTCGATACCGTCGACTCGTACCCGTTGAGGGCACCGCCGGCGGAAGCAGTCACAACGGCCCTGACTGCGATGCCGGGACGCTCCCACCCCGAAAGCACGCACATCGACGGTATCCCGGCACAGATTGGCGCAGCCGCAACGGTGAAATCTTCCGTCAGGCCCGAACAGTAGTAGGTTCCCTGCCTACACATTATTGCTGACGCAGCAGGGTATTTTTGAAAATGGAGCGGCAAACACCTGAAGGCGAAAGAGTGGGAAATGAGCGCTGAGCCCGTCGGAAGTGCGCATGGATATATCCGGTCCAGGGCTGACTATCTCACCCGCTTGCGCCGCATCGAAGGGCAGGCGCGGGGCCTTCAGCGGATGGTCGAAGAAGATCAGTACTGTATCGACATCCTCACCCAAGTGTCGGCGATGACGAAGGCGCTGCAAGCCGTCGCGCTGGGTCTGCTCGCTGATCACATCGGCCACTGTGTCGTTAATGCCGCCGCGGCCGGCGATAGCGCCGAGGCGCAAGCCAAGCTCACCGAAGCCAACGAGGCGATCGCGCGCCTGGTGCGTTCGTAGTCGCAGTCGCAGTCGCGCAACCGAATTGCACTCCGGGGCGGGCCGTCGACGCCACAACCAGGTTGTGTCATGGGTATCTCAGGGGCAATGCCCAGCCGAATTGACGCCGTTGTGCGCCGAGTTCGCACGCTTATCATGGAGGACTTGATGTACATCACCGAGCAGCGCGCCGGCATCGTCGCGTCACCAAATATCGCTTTCGCACTGGCCATGGCCAAAGGCCGGGAGGTTGAAGCGGAGGGCTAAGAGTGGATCGAGGCCCCCAATCATTGTGGGCCGCCGGGGTTTTGGTTCGGGATATCTGTGATCGGGAGGTTCGGTGCTGGTTTAGGTGAGGGGGTGGCCGACAGCACCGGGACCCGCACGGCGGGGATGTCGGTGATGTCGTTGGCGGGTAGGCCGTTCTCCCGCCCGCCATAGCTGCTGCCTGGGGCACGTGAGCCAAGTAAATGACTGACTGTAACCAGGTGATAGCCATTGGCCCTCAGCACGGGCAGGAATTGGTAGACGAGATCGACGGTGCTGGAGTACGTGTCATGCAGCAACACCACTGAACCGGGCCTTATCTGCGTCTTGAGCATGTAGACGGTGGCGGCGGTGTTGGAATCGTTGATCCAGTCGAACGGAATGACGTCCCACAGGATCTGGGACAGCCCCTGTCTGCCCGCTTCGGCGACGACGACGTCGTCGGAAAGCCCGCCAGCCGGGCGGAACAAGGTTGGTGCCCGGCCGGTCGCGGCGGTGATCGCATCAGTGGCCTTGCTGAGCTGGCTAGCGATGTCCTCCGTGGGAATGGTTGTCATGTTGGGGTGTTCCCAGGTGTGGTTGCCGATCTCCATGCCGGCATCGGCGATACGTTTGGCGCTACCTGGATCGCGCGCAACTTTGTTGCCGATCAAAAAGAACGTGGCCTTGGCGTCGCCGTCGGCCAGCACCTGCAGTAGCCGATCGGTGAACGGGGTGGGGCCGTCATCAAAGGTCAACGCGACGCACTTGGCGCGGGCGCAGTCGACCTGATCGGGACCGACATCGCGCCTGCTGGCCACCACCATCAAGGCTGCCGTTGCGCCGACAACGACCACCAAGGCCACAAACGACAGCCACATCGAGCGGCTCACCGCAGGTCGTTGGATCATCGACGCCATCCTCGTCTTCGCCGCCACGCGGTCCGTTGGTATCGCCCTCATTCTGGCCTGCGCACCGCGAAGCCTGCGTCGGGCCGGCCCCCGCCGGGTTGGGTGGCACGCCCCGACCGTCGCGCGGGCGAGCGCAGGCTGCGCCGCGACCAACGGTGGTGTGGGTACCCTGGCCGGGTATCGCGAACGTGGTGCTTCGAGCACGGAAAGCAAACTCCCGCGTGGCGCGCGCCAGTGGTGTTGTGCAGCATATGCACTGCTCAGAGGACGATCCGTGTACTGGCACCCATCACGGTGTCACTCCATCTACTATGTTGGTACGGAGATCATATGACAGGGGGTTCCTCGGCGATGGGGCCGCGACATGAGCCGAATCGACACAGGAGTATGTAGTGAGGTCGGATCGCCGAGCCGCGGTGATGGTGCTGAGTGCGGTGCTGGTGATCACGGGGGTTTTGGGTGCGGTGCTCAGCGTGCGGCTGGCCTGTACCCTCCGGTGTTCGTCTGGCACGACCGCACCAGCGCCGGTGCCCGCCGAGGTCGCCTCACCCACACCCGCGGCGGTGAGCATTTTCCCGGCCTCCGGTGCCCGCGATGTCGATCCGCTGGCGGCGATCTCGGTGACCGCGACGGCTGGCACCCTGAACGACGTGTCGATGGTCAACGAACAGGGCACCCGGGTAGCCGGGGTGATGACGCCGGACAACACGGTGTGGAAGCCGGCAGTGCCCCTGGGTTACGGGCGCAGCTACACCCTGACGATCACCGCAGCCGGGACCGACGGCACCCCGGCCAGGCGGGTGTCGACGTTTTCCACGCTGATCCCGAGCAATCAGACCAAGGTGTATTTGACGACCACCGGCGGGGCGCCGCTGCACGATGGCGCCCGCTACGGCATCGGCACCGTGGTGGTCGCCCACTTCGACGAGCCGATCACCGACCGTGCCGCTGCGCAACGGCGGCTCTCGGTCACCACCAGCCCCGCGGTACCAGGGTCCTGGTACTGGTTAGATGACCAGAACGCGCACTGGCGACCCCAGCAGTACTACCAACCCGGCACCACCGTGACCGTGACGGCCAACATTTATGGCGTGCCGCTCGGCAATGGGCTCTACGGCCAAGAAGACACCCAAGTCAGCTTCACCATCGGTGACGCGCATGTGTCGATCGCCGACGACGTGACCAAGCAGGTCAGTGTCTACAACAACGGTGTTCTAGTCCGCACCATGCCCACTTCGATGGGAATGGGAGGAAGTGAAACCGTTGGTGGGCAGACCATCTCGTTTTGGACCCAACCCGGCGTTTACACTGTGATGGACAAGGCTAACCCGGTGATCATGGACTCCTCGACATACGGGCTGCCGATCAACTCCCGGCTGGGCTACCGCGAAACCATCAAGTACGCCACCCGCATCAGCACCGATGGCATCTATCTGCATCAACTCGACGCCACCGTCTGGGCCCAGGGCAACACCAACGTCTCTCACGGCTGTCTGAACCTCAACGCCGACAACGCCCAATGGTTCTTCGCATTCTCGCAGCCCGGCGACATCGTCGAAGTCCGCAATACCGGCGGTGACCCTTTGCAGGTGTGGCAAAACGGAGACTGGAGCATGCCCTGGAACCAATGGCTCGCCGGCAGCGCCCTGCCCTAACCCCCACCGGAGGCCGCCAGCTACCTGACCCCGCCACCGGCCCGCGCCAAGAACCCGGCCAGTTGTTCTACTATCTGCTTTAGTAGCAGTGCACAAGTCGACCGAAGGGTGGTAGCGCTGTGAGCATGCCGCGTTGGTCGTGGAAACAGTGGCTTGCCGCCGTGATCGGGGCCGTGGCCGTGGCGCTGGTCGTGGGCGTCCCGACAGGACTGCTGACCACACCCCTTTACACACGGATGACACCGGTACCGTGGTGGAGCTACACCGTGTGGATCGCCACCGCGGCGATGAGCGGAATGTTGATCGCCACCTATGTGCAACGCCCCCAGGCCACCCCGGCGGCAACGAGAACTGGTGTGGTCGCCAACGTCGGATCCTTTCTAGCCGTCGGGTGCCCGGTATGCAACAAAGTCGTCATTGCCCTGGCGGGCGTTGGGGGCGCACTCAATGTCTGGGCGCCGATGCAACCGCTCATCGCGGCGATCTCACTGGCAGCACTGGGCTGGGCACTGCGGCGGCGGCTCACCGGGCCGCAGGCTTGCCCGCTTCTGGTCACCAGCGACTCCGGACCACCGTGATTCCCTGTCCGAGATCGGTCGATGCCCGGCGCCTCGAGTTCGCCTCGCGCGGAGGTTGCGTGTCGGTCCAGAGTGGGTCACGGCCCCCGGCCGAGCGCACACGCGGCGAGTGCACCGCGCACCACATCGCCGGCGTCCCGGTGTCCGAGAACCTCGATCAGGCAGACGACGTACTCATCACGTCGTCGCAGCTAAGCGAAAGGTGAGCATGGCCCGCAAACCAGCCGAACGAGAATCAGGTCGGGTTCGCCGAGCCGCTAGGCGACCATTGCTTGGTTTGGGCGAGTTGGAGGCGTTGGCAATGGACGTGGTGTGGCGCACCGGCGAACCGGTGCGGGTCCGTGATGTCATCGACGGCCTCGAACCGGGCCGCGATCCCGCCTACACGACCGTGATGACAGTAATGGACAACCTGTACCGCAAGGGCTGGCTGACTCGCGAGCGTTGTGGACGCGCCTACTTTTACGCCGCGGCACGCAGTCGCACGGAGGCGGCTACCGACGCCGTGCGGGATCTGCTCGCCGGCGCTGATGATCCGGCAGAAGTGCTGCTGCACTTCGCCCGCGACGCGACGGACGCTGAGTCCAAGGCGCTCTCGCGTGGACTCAGACAACGCAGACGCGCACAGTGAGCGCCATCTGGGTGTGGCTAGTGACCGGACTCGCGCTGGGGGGCGTATCGCCGGCGTTGCTGCGAGTGCTGGTGCGCCGCGGGATCCACCCCCACATCCTTCTGCTGGCCTGGCTGACGTTGCTGAGCGCGACGGTTGTGCAGATCGCGCTACCCGGTCTCGGTGACGTGATGCACCGCTGCTGGCTGGTGCTGCACAACGGTCAACCGGACCGCCTGGATGGCATCGGCGGTGCGCTCAGCGCGGCCATGCTACTCACCGCCTTCGTGCGGGCGGGATGGGCCTTGCGGCGCTCGGCTGCCGCACGCCGGGCCCTGCGCGACCGTCATCTCGGGTTGGCGCGGATCCTTGGCGGTGCACGCCGCGATCAGGGGGTGCTGTGGCTGCCGGTCGCCGAGCCGGTCGCCTACAGTGTGCCCGGTCATCCGCCACTGGTGGTGGCCAGTACCGGACTGCGAGCAGTGCTGGATGCCGACGCCTTGGCGGGGGTGCTGGCCCATGAGCGCGCGCACCTGGCCCGTCGTCATCACATGCTCGTTGCCGCGGCTGACGCGGCCGCTGCCGGTTTCTGGTGGCTGCCTCTGATGCGGGCGTCACCGGCGCTGGTACGGACACTGGTGGAACTAGACGCTGATGCGCACGCCGCACGGCTGCACGGTGCGGGCGGGCTGCGGCGGGCACTGCAGACGCTGCGACCGGCACCCGTAGCAGCGCCGGCGTTGGGCATCACCAGCGAATGCACCGAATTGCGATTGGCGCGTCTTGCTGCGCAAGCGCCTGGTGACACTGTCTCAGCGATGGCAGCCCTCGGCGTGGTCGCCTCCCTGCTTTCGGCGGTGTCGATTACGGTGCTGCTCGCGGTCACGGTGCTCGCATCGTGCGCAACGTGATCCACCCGAATCGTCTGGGCCGCTCAGGTTTTGGCGGCAAGGCCCACGAGAAAAAAACCGACTAAGATCAGGAGCGCGGCCATCGGGTAGCCCAGCAGCAGGTCCTGCAGACCGATGATCCGCAACCGCCCGAGGTGGGTAATCATGTGCACGACCGCCATCACCGCCCCGATACCCACCAGCGCCCACCCCAGCACCCGGCGGCGCCGCTCGCGACGGTACTCGATCGTGTACAGCGACTTGGGACTCATATGGCCCCGGCTAAAACAGCGATGCCCAACTGCGTCCCTCTCCTTTGCGTTACCACGGATCGAACTACTATGAGCAATAGTACTAATCGCAATAGTATGTGCAAGCGGCTGGCGAGTACCAGCTGGGGCGGGGTCGCTCGGCGGCTCTACATCAGCGCATCGCGAGTTCACGTCCGCGTTCGCCGGCAACGTTGGCACGCGCAGTCCCAGACGCTGGTGTGCTCATCACAGTCCAGACCGGTCGTGCGATTGCGGTGACAAGTGCCAAGCGCGTACCGGCCTGCTATTTGCACGGTCGGCGGCACGCCTACTCTGGCAGAGGCGGGCGTGCAGCTAAGTTGATGGCTGAGGGCGCGCGGAGGAAAACCTCCGGTTGATGTCTGGGCTGACGTGCAGGAGCGTGCGGTGCGTGTTCGGGGCTTTGGCGAGCTTGAGGCCGTCATTATGGACCGGTTGTGGACCCGCAATGAGGTCTCGACGGTGCGCGACATCTTCGACGATCTCACGCTTGACCGCCGAATCGCGTACACCACAGTGTTGTCCACGATGGACAACCTGCACCGCAAAGGCATTCTTACGCGAGAGCGGGTCGGCAAGGCGTATCACTATCTGCCGGTCATGACCCGCGAGGAGCATTCAGCCACGTTGATGCGGGCAGCCTTCGACTCCGGCGGTGATACCGACCTGGTACTGACCTACTTCTTGGAGCAAATGACCGCCGAAGAGTCCACGCGCGTTCAGGACGCACTGCGCCGCATCATTATTGACGGGAAGCGACGATGAACGTCGCCGCCTGGATGCTGCTCTACGCCGCAACACTGACATGGTTAGGCCCCCCGGTTCTGGGCCGCATCACCGGCAGTGGCGGCAGCCCCCGGCTGGGTGTCACCGTCTGGCTGACAACGATCATCGGGGCGCTCAGTGGGTGGATCGCCGCGCTGGGCCTCATGATCGACCACGTGATCGCCAACCTGGCTGACGAATCGCCGCTGACGTTCTGCCTGGACGCGGTGGGCTTTACTGGCGGCGTCGACATGACACGCCAGGTTGGTTCGATCGCCACGACGGTGCTTGCTTGTGCCGGAGTACTGGTGACGGCCATCGCAATCCGGCGAGTATGGAGCGGAATCCGGCGGCTTCGACACCACAGTCACGAGCACGCACGGGCCGCCCGGGTGGTTGGCGTATCTACCGACCAGCCCGACGTTGTCATCGTTGACTCCAGTCAACCCGCCGCCTACTGCGTGGCGGGACGGCCGCAGACCATCATTGTCACCACCGCCGCGTTGCAACGCCTCGAGAGGCCGCAGCTGGATGCCGTGCTGACCCACGAACGCGCCCACCTGACCGGCCACCATCACCAGATCCTGATGATCCTTCGTTCGCTGGCGAGGGGCATACCACGTCTGCCGCTGTTCGGCGCCAGCGCCAGCGCTGTCGCCAGGCTGCTAGAAATGTGTGCTGACGACGCCGCCGTCCGCAGGCATGGCTCCCATCCATTGTTGTGCGGCATGGTCACTCTGGTAGCCGGTCCATCTCAACCGGCCGGCGCCCTGGGCGCAGCCGATGTCGCCGTCTTGGCGCGGGCATCCCGGCTGGTGAGCCCTGCCGGGCCCGTCGATCAGTGTTGCGAACGGCTGATCCTGGTGACCGCCATCGCGCTGACCATCGCCACCCCATTTATCGCCGGGTTACTGTGCCACCACTGAGACCAGACCCGGGGGATGCTTCCGGCGGGCTCCGACGCTTCCAGCGCCCACCGTAGGCTCAGCGCCGCCTCAACGCGGCGGTAAGGCAGGTGCGGAACACACCTCTAAGCGGTCGGGATGCAGGATCGCTGCGAACTGTCCGGCGGCCAATTTCGTCGCCGACGACCTGTTCCGAGCGGTCAGCTCGGCTCACGGAGTAAGAGACCGGCAGCGCGATACATCGCATCGATAGCGGTCATGTTCTCGACCGCGTCTTCCGGCCTCGTTTTCACTGTTTCGCCGCGCACCACGGCTGCGGCGAAAGCGTCGAGTTGATAGGCGTAGGACGCGCGGCGCGTAAAACGCTCCAAGCGTTTGCTGTTGGCTGATCGGACCGACTCGGTATAGGAACTGGGCATGATGGGATTGAGCGCACGCAGTTCGCCGCGGTCGCCTACCACCCTGGCGCTGATCTTCAGCACATCCGACGACCACATCGAGCAGCGGACCCGGGCGATAGCGCCCGTCCAGAGGGACACCCGAAGGCATAGCCGGAATCCGGGGCTTGCACGAGCTGATCGCCGCGCACGCTGAGGAATCCGAGCAGGTGGCAATCGGCATCGAGACCGACCGCGGATTGTGGGTGTCAGCACTGAGTGGGGCTGGTTTTCAGGTGTGGGCGATCAATCCGATAGCCGCAGCCCGCTACCGCGATCGTCACCACGTCTCGGGAGCCGAATCTGATGCCGGGGATGCCAAGGTGCTGGCCGATCTGGTTCGTACCGATCGGCACAATCACCGGTTCATCGCCGGGGACACCCCCGATGCCGAGGCGATCAAGGTGTTGGCCCGCACCCATCAGAGCCTGATCTGGGCACGCATCCGACACGGGAACATTTTGCGAAGCGCGCTGCGGGAGTACTACCCAGCGGCGCTGGAAGCCTTCGACTCGCTCACCGGTCGTGGCGCGTTGGCGATCTTGGGCCGCGCCCCCCACCCCCGAGCAGGGTGCACGGCTGAGCCTGTCGAAGATCAGCGCTCCACTCAAAGGCGCTGGGCGCCAACGCAACATCGACACCCGTGCCCGCGACATTCAGGCCGCACTACGCACCCAACACCTGGCCGTACCCGCTGCAGTGACCGCCGCGTTCGGCGCCACCACCAACGCGGCGGTCCACGTCATCGCCGACCTGAACCGCCAGATCAGCGACCTCGAGGGCGAACTGGCGACACATTTTGAGACACGCCCGGACGCCGACATCTACCGCTCCCTGCCAGGACTTGGCGTCATCCTCGGCGCCCGGGTGCTCGGTGAGTTCGGGGACGACCCGAACCGATAAACCAGTCCGACGGGCCGAAATGACGCCTGACTGGCGTGGCGGCGTGGACAGGGCACGGGCATGCGTTCGAGGTCGTAGTACATGCCATCGACAATCGCTACTCCGGGGCTGTCCCGGCGGTGGGTGACGCCAGCGTCGACCAGAACTCACAGTTGACAGCGACGATGTCGCTGCCGGAATGACCGCAAGAATCGCATCCGTGCGCCGCTGCTCGCGTCGCCCATTTGTTCTACGATGCTGCTACGTAGATAGTAGCTTTGGATGGGCGGCAGTTGTTCGGTCCACGGGGTCAGCTCACATGCAGCGGGAAACCAGCTGCTGAGGGAGGAGGCGACCATGGATGACGCCGCCTACGGTTTGTGGCCGTTGGTGATTCTGAACACGGCGTTGTTCGTCGTGTTCGCGGCAAGTTTCTTTCACCCGCGCAGCAAGCGGGACTGGCGGGTGATGGGTGGCTATACCGCATTCCTGGTGGCGCTGTTCACCGAGATGTACGGCACACCGTTGACGATCTATCTGCTGGGCAGCTGGCTGGGTTCACGGTTTCCGCTGCTGCGCAGTACTCACTCGGGCGGGCATCTGTGGAACGACCTGATCGGTTGGCGCTGGGATCCACATCTGAGTCCGTTCCATCTGGCCAGCTATGTCGCCATCGGTGGCGGGTTCTGGTTGATCGCCGCGGCATGGCGGCCGCTGCACGAGGCGGCACGCACCGGCCGGCTGGCCACCACCGGGCCGTACGCGTGGGTGCGGCACCCCCAGTACGACGGGTTCGTCCTCGTGATGATCGGGTTTCTGTTGCAGTGGCCGACCATCCCCACCCTGATCATGTTCCCGATCCTCTTGTGGGTGTACGCGCGTCTGGCACGCCGGGAGGAAGCCGAGGTCGCCGCGGTCTTCGGTGTCGAGTGGGACAACTACGCCGCTCGCACACCCGCGTTCATCCCGCACCGGGCCCCCGGTAGCGATCGGATCACCCAGCATCATCGCGGCCCATAGCTTCAACGACGTATGGGCAGGCCAGCTGGATACGGGTCAGCGACGTCGGTGAGCATTCGAAAGCGCCAGTGTGCGGCCGGTTTTGACCGCCGCCGAAATGAACGCAACATGATGACCAGTTCAAGTCATCAAACTGACGTAATGCAATTGGCGCCATATACCTTTGGTGGTGCAAGACTGAACCGATGCCGGGAAATCATGCCGAGCGCTATCGGCAGATTGCCGAGACCCTGACCCGACACGGACTGGGTTTTTTGGTCGGCGCTGCAGGCCTGCAGCGCTGGTTGCCTTTTCACCATGGACTGATGGGGCACGAACGTCGGGAGGAGCCGTATTCGAATCCCGAACACCTCCGTCTGGCACTCGAACAACTCGGCCCGACATTCGTCAAACTAGGCCAGGTTCTGTCCACCCGCGCAGACCTGCTGCCCGAACCCTACCGGCGGGAACTGGCCAGATTGCAGGACGCCGCCCCCGCCGTCCCCGGTCCAGTCATCACCGACATCGTCGAACGCGAACTCGGAGCACCGCCCTCGGCGATCTTCACCTCGTTCGGGCTCCAGCCGCTGGCCAGTGCCTCGCTGGGTCAGGCCCACGCCGCCGTTCTGGCCGACGGCACCGAAGTCGTCGTCAAGGTGCGCCGCCCAGACGTGGTCGAACAAGTCGAGCAGGACCTGGAAATACTGCGGAACATGGCGACCCGGGCCAGCCACCGTTGGGAGGCTGCCGCCGACTACGACGTCATCGGTATCGCCGAAGAGTTCGCCAACACGCTGCGTGCTGAACTCGACTATCTGCACGAGGGCCGCAGTGCGGAGCGCTTCGCCACCAACTTCGCCGGCGACGAGAACGTCCACATTCCGCGCATCTACTGGGACACCACCACCTCACGGGTCCTGACCCTCGAACGGATCAGAGGTATCAAGGTCAGCGACCTGCAGGCGCTAGATGCCGCCGGCATCGACCGGCCAGCTCTGGCGGTGCGCGCCGCACGTGCGGTCGCGAAGATGATCTTCGAGGACGGGTTCTTCCATGCCGATCCGCACCCGGGCAACCTCTTCATCGAACTGGATGGCCGGATCGGACTGATCGATTTCGGCATGGTCGGCGAAATTGATCAGCAACTGCGTGAGAAACTCGGAACCCTGCTCATCGCGCTCGCACGACAGAATCCGCGCCGGGTCGCCTCCACGCTGGCCGATGTGAGTTCAGTTCGCGGCGCCATCGACCTGTCGGCGCTAACCACGGACCTGACCCCAATCATCGAACCCTACGAGAAAGAGGCGCTCGGTGAGATCCCCGTCGGCACACTGATCCAAGACACCCTTACCGTCATCCGTCACTACCACCTTCAGCTGCCGCGCCAATTGGCGCTGCTAGTGAAGATGCTTGCGATGACTGAGGGACTAGGTGTGCAACTGGACCCGCAGTTCCGGCTCGCGCAGGTCATCACCCCTTACGCCAAGCGGCTCATTTCACAACGCTATACACCCGCGGCGGTGGCCCATCGGCTCACGCAGGCAGGCGCTGACGCGCTCGACGCTGTCGAGGAACTGCCCGACCAACTTCGGCGCCTGCAAAGCGTGCTCGATAGCGGGGGCCCCGAGCTCCATCTGAAGGCAGCCGAACTGGACCCTGTGGTGGACCGGCTCGAAGCGACGGGACAACGTCTGGTCGTCGCCATCGTGACCGCGGCCGCCGTCCGGACGATCGGCGAGCTGGCGGCGGCGCGCTCGGACCGCCGACAAACCTGTAGCAACCCGCTGCTGCGAGCTGGCCAGGGTGCTGTCGGCGCACTGGGCGCCTACCTGCTGTGGACCGGGCGCCCCCCACGAAAACATCGCCGCTAGAAAGCAATCCGAACGTCCGACCCCAGCGGGAACAGCTATGCAGTTGATTCAAGAAAGGTGCCGACGTACAGCTGAGAGCGTGCTGTTTGGGGCTGCCGACAAACCGGTTGCTGGTTCCACTTGACCGCAATCGCATGTCCGGACACCGTACTGCTGGCCATCGTGATCGCCGTGTTCGTTGCGTTCCGGGGCTGGTCGAGGTTGCCATCATGGCAGCGGGTCACCGACACTGCAGCAGTGGAACCTCACTCAGAGCTGGGGAGACGCTGCTACCGTCGGTGATCAGACTCTTCTCGAGATCGGCGTCGTAGTCGCGGCTGGGGTCGGCGAAGTTGCGCCGCCCGGAAGCCGTCTGGGCGCTCAGCGCCAGTTTCTCTATGGTCCGACTGCGCGGATCGGTTTGGCGGCCATCGTAATTGCCGTCGCGGCGTCGTCCATTGAAGGTTGGACCAGCCACGCCGAGGCTGATCTCAACTGCGCTGCAATCGGGTGATCTCCTTCTGGAGGTCATATTGCGCCGGCGGCCAGGTCAGATCCATCGTTTCGAGCGCCGCGATCAGCAACTCGGCGACGGCGATGCGGCTATACCATTTGTGATCGCAGGGGATGACGTACCAAGGGGCGACCTCAGTTGATGTTCTGTCCAGCAGCGCCTGGTAAGCATCCCGGTAATGTGGCCACTGCAACCGGTCGTCGACGTCGCGGGGGCTGTACTTCCAGTTTTTGTGCGGGTCTCGTAGTCGCTGCAGAAGCCTTTGCTTTTGCTCCTGCAGGGAAATGAACATCGCGACTTTCACGATGACCATGCCCTGACCGGCCAGTTGGCGTTCGAATTCGTTGATCTCGTGGTAGCGGCCCTGCCAGACCGCCTCGGGGACAAGTTTGCGGACTCGAGCAACAAGGACGTCCTCGTAGTGCGAGCGGTCGAATACCCCGATGTGGCCGAGCCGCGGCAATGCCTTGTGGACACGCCAGAGGAAGTGGTGCAGGCGTTCCTCGCTGGAGGGCACGCCGAAGGGGGCATGGTCGATGCCTTCGGGGTTGACCATGCCGAGTACATGTCGAATGATGCCCCCCTTTCCAGCAGCGTCCATGCCCTGCAAGACCAGGAGAACCGAACGACCATTCCCCGACACCGCGTTGGCGTACAGCTTCTCCTGCAAGGTGTGCAGGTGCTTGCCCCTCGCTTGCAGGAGACGCAGGGCGTCGGATTTGCTTCCGACGAATCCGGGAGTGCCGGCAGTGTCAAGATCGGCCAGCGAACAGGCGCCGGGTATCGCCCGCAAGGCATGCACAGGTGAGGAATTCCAGCCGGAAGCAAGCTGATCGGTATGCGCCACCTCGCAAGCCGCCCTTCGTCACCAATACCGTGTTTGCATCAGCCACCCAGAAAATCGCGCTTAGTGCGCGCCTTCGGAGTAACACCAGGTACTGCACAACATTTCATTCCAACATACCCCGCAGGGGTACGGTCGGAGGAAGGAAGTGTCGATCGGATTTCACTGACCGAAAACGGATGCGGCGAGCTCTTTCGGTGAACCGGATTGACGCGTACCGATCCTTAACCAGCATGGTGGACAACGTCTTCCGCGGTTGGGCAGTGACACCTAACCGCAGTCATCCAACTGCCTCGATCGGCATCGCCAGCGTCACCCAGTCGTGCAGCCCCCCACGGTAGTAGACGAGGTAGCAGGCAGGATAACCGATTTCCAACAGTGCGCGGATGGCGGCGGGTGACTGTGGGCACTGCGGGCCGTTACAGAACAAGACACTCACCCGCGACTCATCGAGTTCTGTGCGGCGATCTGTTATCTCGTCGTGCGCAATGTTCACAGCGCCGGGGATGGTGACACTGTTCCTTGAATCGGGCACTCGGGTGTCGATGAGGGCGGCGCCGGCGCGGACGTGTTCGATCAGCTCAAGCTCGCCGACGGCGACGACACCAGCCGCGCATTGCAGTGGCTGCAGTTCCCCCCACGTAGTATCCACTGTCACCAAATCCGGCTCGTGGTCGACAGGCTTGGGAACGCTGACGGGATCTTGGGAGCGAGCTCTGGACCTGCGCTCCAACAATGCTGGTGTTTCTCCCATAATCACAGCCTAACGTGGTCATGAACCGCCCCGGTGAGTCCGAAGACTGGCGTGAGTGCTCAGCCGGCGAGCCGGACTCGGTGTTGAGCGTCGTAAGCGGTCTCCATCTCGACGGGCCGGATGTGACCGCACTATTGGTAGCGGCGGCGGTGGTCCAAACCAGTCGACCCGCTCGGCAGCCTGGCAGGTTCCATCCGACGGCGGCGCTGAGCGCGGCACCGACGGCCGGCAGGGTTTCGTGCGGGGCGACGATGACGACACCGCCCACGGTGTCGGCGACGGCGGTTCCCATCAGCAGTGGGCCGGCGAAGTTGCCTGCCGCCGCGACCGCAAGCGCCTGCACGGGTGTCGCGGCGCGGGTTGCCACCAGTGCGGCCACGGAGTTCGCCGAGTCGTGGAAACCATTGGTGATGTCGAACACCACGGCCATGCCGATCGTGGCGAGCAGGATCGCCGTGCCCATCGCGGCCCGTCCTTACGGCCGGCTCGACACAGGACCGGGCGAACGACTGTCCAGTTCTGATCGGGCGAGGTTGAGCGTCAGCGGGATGAGGTGCGCACGGACACGTGCCGCTGCGTAAAGCCGGCGATGGGTTTCATACACCACGTCGCGCACATGGGCTCTGGTGTGTCCGGGGAACTTGGCACTCAGTACGTCCACAATCAAATCCAGCTCACTCACCGGGACTTCCCACGACGAGACGGTACTGGCCACCGAGTCGATGCTGTCTGAATCTGTACGCGTTGGCTCGTTCATAGACGGCACCGATGGGGTCGGCTCAGGGCGGGCTGATGCTCGCGGTTCACGGAGTCGCACGTCGGACCCCCGCGGCGTTAGAGACTTCCGACCCAGGGCGATGCCGGTGGGACCCGGTGGACGGGTGAACGCCCGGCGACGTCACCGCAAGCGCCACCACATGGACATCGCCCGGCGAAAGGGTGACCACCTGGCCTTCAACACAGACCGTGGTGGGTTCGCCGACGTGGTCGTGCAGGCGCAAAGTGACCTGTTCGCGGGTGACTTCGACGCTGATCGGCTGTCCGTGGTAGACGATGGTGAATCCTGCCCGGGGCAGTTCAATCGGCAAGACGGGGTGCAGCCAAAGCATCCCGTTGCGGGTTTCCAGTCCCGCGTAGCAGCGCAACACCATATCGACGGTGCCGGCCATGGCACCGACGTGGACACCTTCGCGGGTCGTACCTCCCTGGATGTCGGCGAGGTCGCTGTCCAACGCGCGGGTGAACAGAGACCACGACTGGGGGCGGTTGCTGCGCGCCATCACCCAGCTGTGCACGAGTCGGCTCAAGGTGGAGCCGTGGGTCGTTCGGGCGAGGTAGAACTCGACAGTGCGCAACACGGCCTCCGCCGGGAAGGGGTAGCCGAGTTCGCCGAGCACGGCGCGCAGCTCCTCGGCGGACAACAAGTAGAGCAACATCAGTACGTCAGCCTGCTTGCACAGCCGGTAGCGGTTAGGGCTGTCGCCTTCGGCTGCCAGGATCAGATCCAGGCGTCCGAGGTCGCCGTATCGCGATCGGTATGCCTGCCAATCGAATTCGGCGAGCTGTTCATAGCCCTCGAACTGGCTGATCACACCGTCGGCGTGAAACGGAACCCTGAGCCGGTGCCGTATCCGCTCCCAATGGTCGCGTTCCCCGGACCGCAGCGCCAGGCGGTCCCAGATCGGGCCGCAGTCCTTTCCGGCGATCTGATCCAGCGCCTCCAGCGTCCGGGTGATTAGCCACGCCACCATCACATTCGTGTAGGCGTTGTTACGCAGCCCTTGACCGGGCGCGTCGGGGTGACCGTCGTGGAACTCATCAGGTCCCATCACCCCAGTGATGTCGAAACGGTCATCGGCAGCGTCGCAGGTGGCCATGCTGGCGAAGAGCCGGGTCACCTCCACCATCAACTCGGCCCCGGCGTCAATGAGGAAAGCCAGGTCGGTGGTGGCCTGGAAGTACTGCCAGACGCTGTAGGCGACGGCGAGTCCCACGTGGCGCTGCCGATGGGAGTTATCGGGCATCCAGGTGCCGGTGCGCGGGTTGTAGAGCTCATTCGGCGTTTCTTCGCGGCCGTCGCTGCCGCTCTGCCAGGGAAACATCGCCCCGTCCAGTCCGGCGGCCCGCGCGGCGGCGCGCGCTTCGTCCAGGCGGCGGTGACGGTAGTACAGCAGCGACCGGGTCATTTCTGGGCGGCGCATCGTCAGCATGGGATAGACGAACATTTCGTCCCAGAACACGTGCCCGCGGTATCCCTCACCGTGCAGGCCGCGCGCCGGAACGCCGGTGTCCAGGTCCAGGCCTGCCGCGGCAATCGCTTGCAGCACGTGGAATGTGTTGAGGTTCAGCGCCAGTGACTGGCGCTGCCCGGCCCGCAGTTCGATGCCGAACCTGTCCCACGTCTGTGACCAGGACGCCTCATGGGTGCTCAGCAGTTCCTGGGCCGACGGGGCCCGCCGGACGCGCGCGGCGGCCGACAACGCCGCGGTCGACACGGCGCGATCCCGCGACGTGGCGACCGCGACGACCTTCTCCACTGTCACCGGCTGCCCGGCCCGTACCGCCAGCACAAGCTCGTGACCGATGTACCCCGGTTGGTCGATCACCTGCCGCTTGGCGTCGGTGTCGCTGTTCTGGGCGGCGTCCATCACCCGGGTGCGCGCCGCCATCGCGATGTGCACCCCTGACTGGCTGGTGACCGCGTCTAAGAGCACTGACTCGGGATCGATCTCCCGCGCGGCGACTGGCAGCAGGTGCTCATGGGCGAGCAGGCGGTACTCGGCGACGTTGCGGTTTGCGATGCGCCCGTCGATGCCCGAACGAACGATGATCCGGCCGGACCAGTCCTCGGCCTCGACGGTGGTCTCGAGCACCCCAAGGTTCGTCTGCATCAGGTGCACAAAGGAGCGATGGGTCACTCGGGTGGTGCGCCCCGCGGTGTCACGGTAGCGAAACACGCGGGTGAGCAGGCCACGGCGCAGGTCGAGTTGCTGCCAGGAACTCAGCATCTGAGCTGAGCCGTGCCGGTACGGCGCTTCACCCGGCGGGCTGACCGTCAGTGCGGTCCAGTCCGGGCAGTTGACGAGGTGCTCGTATTCGACAACCCGTCCTCCCAGGTTGCTGCGCAGCCGGTTGAAGACTCCGGCCAGGTAGGTGCCCGGGTAGTGGACGTTGTCGGCGGTGCTGCCCGGTGCCGACCCGCGGGTGCCCCGGTAGCCGTTGCCCAGGGTGCACAGCGCCTCGCGGGTGCCTTCCAGCGCCGGGTCGAAGCCGTGATAGGTCAGCAGCCAGGGGCCTTCGGCGCACGACGCGCCGCCACACCAGTGTTCGCCAAGGTCGGCGATCGGAACGTCCACGTCGAGCGCGGCCAGGTCCTCCACCACGATGTGCGCCCCGGCGGCGAGCAGGGCGGCGCGGTTGCCGACCCGGTCGACGCCCACGACCAGTCCGAAGCCGCCGGCGGTGCCGGCCCGCACCCCTGCCTCGGCGTCCTCGACGACCACCGCTCGGGTCGGGTCGACCCGTAGCCGGCGCGCCGCCTCCAGGAACGTGGCGGGGTCGGGCTTCCCGGGCAGCGAGAGCCGCAGTGCGTCGCTGCCGTCGACCCGCGCGTCGAACAGGTCGATCACACCCGCGGCCTGCAGCACCGCCACGCTGTTGCGGCTGGAGGTGACCAGCGCGGTCGATATGGCTTCGGCCCGCAGCCGTCGCAACAACGCGACGGTGCTGGGAAAGGCGGCGACGCCGTCGCGGGCCAGGTGCTCGTTGAACAGCTGCTGTTTGCGCGCGGCGAGACCCTGCACCGTAAGACGTTGCGGGGGGTCGTCGGGCGAACCCTCTGCAAGGGTGATTCCGCGCGACGCCAGGAAGGTTCGCACGCCGTCTTCACGGGGCCGTCCATCGACGTAGCGCAGGTAGTCGGCCTCGACGTCGAAACTGGGCACCGGTGTCGCCGCCAGCTCGTCAAGCACCTCGTCGAAGAGCGTTTTCCAGGCTGCGGCGTGCACCGTCGCGGTGTCGGTGACCACGCCGTCCATGTCGAAGACAACCGCGTCATAACACCGCAGCCGTAGGTCCGGCGTGGGTGGTTCCTCCCGGTCAGTCACTGGGGCTCCCCCCGGTCGCCGCCAGCGCAGTCGTCCGGTAGACATCTCGGCGATGCGGGCGGCGTACGGAGAGATTTCGTCGCCCAGATGCGAGGTGATGATTCCCCCGGCCCCGATGACATATTCGCTGACCGTCAGCTAGGGCCTAGTGGTAAGGAGATTCGCCGCGTTCGCGGCCAACGCCGGAGTGCACGCGATGTCGTAGCGCTCAGCTGCCAGGGTGGAGACCGACGTGAAGTCGTGGCGGCCGTGGGTGGCCCAATGCCCGACGAACCCAAAGACCGCGCCCCACACCGCACCGATCAGCAGACCGGCGGCCAGGACCGACAACCACGCAGCTCCGGCGGCGAACATCCCCAACAGCAGCCCGATGAACAAGCCCCACCACGCGCCGCTGGCCGCACCAGTCAGCGCCGCGCGTCCGTTGGTCATACGGCCCGTGATGGCCTCCACGGTGCTCACTCCGTGGCCCACGATGCGCAGATTCTCCACGGGGAATTCCGCATCGGAGAGATAGTCGACGGTGCGTTGCGCCTCGGTGTAGTCGCGGTAGCTGGCTATCACCCGGTAGTCGGCGCTGGCGCTGGCCTGAGTGGTCGGATCGTCGAACGATTGATCGCGGGGGCTATCCATTGGTGACTCCTTTGGTGGTTGGGTTGGGTTGGGATCGGGTGTCGGCAGCCGTGCTGCGACCCGTTGCCGACGGTCGGGCCTGGCCTGATAGGGCCAGGTCCAGCCGCCGCCTTCTTGTTGACCAGGTGGTCGATGAAGCCGGGGTCCTGATGGGAGAACCCGTTATGGTCCTGGCGCCACACGTGTGAGGTCAACAGATTGGCGGCGAAGGAATACCGGATCTGAAGTGTCGGTGTGTGCGCAAACGTTCGTGCCCCCGCGCGGTCGACGCGTCCCGGTGCATGCCTAGTGCCCGGCGTTCCTCGCCCGACCCTTTCCGCGGCGCACGCTGACCCGTGGGTTGCCACACTCTCACCTAATCCCCCCTTGCATCGCCTTGCCGATCACCTGCGGTTCTGACAACACTGCCAGCGGGTCGCCAGGTATCCAAGGGACTTTCTACCTAAGTGCTAAGTACTAAGTACTAAGTGACTTAGTAGATTCGTCGAGTTGTTGCGGAGCCGACCTGCAGACCGCTGAAGTGGACGGTGATGGCAAGTCACGACCAAGTATCGGGGCGGCCATGATTAGCGCAGGACTGTGGCGTCTTTCGGCCGTCGTCGAGGGCAGTGAAACTGCGCTGCTCACAAGCCACTTCGCATGGACAACGAGATGGCACAGCGGCACAACCGGCATGCCGATGGTGTCCAGGGCCTTCCCCCGCTCGCCGACCACGTCAACGCCGCGCTTCGAATCGTCCGCCACCTCCTCATTTGACCGCTATTACGTCAAACCGTTTCCCGAACCGCGCCGCGTGCGCGGACGTTGGAGCCAAAATGTGGCGATGGTGCGCTGCCCTACCGACGCTCGCTGAACGAGGTACGAGGGTCCAGTCAAGATGAGAACCCTAACCGGTATCCGATGCCGCGGGCGGTCGTCACATAGCGGGGCCGCCGGGGGTCCTCGCCGAGTTTGCGGCGCAGGTGACGGATATGGACGCCAACGACGTCGTTGCAGCCGCTCCAGGATTCTCCCCACACGCCTTCCAGAAGTTGGCGGTGTGTGAACACGACACCCGGCCGTGAAGACAACATCGCCAACATCTCAAATTCAATGCGCGTCAAGTTGATTGGCTCACTATCGAGAACGGCTTGGCGTGCTGCGATGTCGATGTTCAGCGCTCCGAATATCCGGGGCGGCTCAGTACGGCCCCGGCAGTCCCGGTGCTGACAACTCTTCTCCCCTCGTTGGCGTGGAGATCGCCGCAGAATCGTACGGATACGGGCAACCAACTCCCGCGGGCTAAACGGCTCGGTGATGTAGTCGTCGGCATCGACCGATAAGCCGATGGCATCACCGACTGCGATACCGCCGGCAGCCACTATCACCACGTGGGCATTCGAGAAGCTACGAAGCTTGCGGCATATCTCAGGTCCATCGGCTCGAGGCCGTACGAAATCAAGCACGACGACATCGGGGTCGTTGTCGCGCGCAGCGTTGAGCGCATCTTTTTCCCCCGAGACCACCTCCACAACGAAGTGCTGCTGCTTCAGGTAGCCGGCGACCATTCCGGCGAGGAAGCCATCGTGGTCGATGATCAAGGCACGGATTCTGCCGGCCCCGGGAGTGCCGGTGGTGCCGATTTCCGTGGTCATCGCCACGACTCCTCAGATGCGGGTCCGTCGATGCGCGGGTCGACGACAGGAACGCGCTGGGGACCTTGCAGGCGGGTAATGATTTCCCCTCGCATCCGCTCCGGATGGCCTTGTCGGTGATCGGCGCCACGGCCGCGGATGTCAAGATTTCGCTGACTCAGCCGCGCGCTGGCGCAATGCACACCCCCCATGACGACCTCCATCTACTATCTCCGTACGGAGATAGTATGACAGTGCATTCCCGGGCAACGGAGCCGCGACATGCGCCGAATGCGCGGCGGCATGTGCACCGATGGTGAAGTGAACTATCTACTAAGCTACTTAGTAGCATTCCGGACAGAATGTGCTGCGTGGCGGGCGGACCACCGATTGATCAGAGAACTGAGCGCATTCCGGTCGTGGCATAGCGGTCTTGCGGTGCAGGCGGTATCGAACCGCACAATTCAGGGGGATGTAAAGCCGCCTGCCACCGTAGCTGCAAGAAATGTTTTGGAGGCCGGATGAAATTGCAGGCGGTAACTGCGGTCCTCGTTTCCTGGTGGTGGCAGCGGATCCACATGGTGGTGACGGCCGGGCTATGTCTGGTTGGAGTGGTCGCCGCGCGCTGCGGTCATGACACCGTCGGCGGTGGCTGAACCCGACCCGGGCAATCCCCCGGCGATCGTCGACGCGCCATCGGGCGACCTGCCCACCGCAGACGTTCCCGTCTCACCGCATTTCCCGCCGCCACCGTCAGACCCCTCAGCCAGGAACTAGCGGCCCAGTTCCATGGTGGTCTGGGTGGCAAGCCGGGTGGGTTGCAGCGACGCATTCGTGATGGCGACAGGGTCGCCGGGCGCTCGGGCGCTGAGTACTTTCGGCAAAGTGAGGTCCCATGGTCACTCGGCGGGTTCGGCCGCGGCAGGCACCGCCATGGCGATCAGGAGCGCAAGCACTTCAAACAGTCCCCCGCTCAACCCGCCGACATGTGGGCGGCCGCGGCGAACTATCTGCATCACATCTCCGGTTCAGTACTCGATGAATCTGGCGACGTAGGGCGTCATCCCGCTGGTGCGGACCGGGGAGATATGCACATCCGAGCCGGTGTAGGGCGCTTCGAGCATCTGCCCACCGCCGAGGTAAAGCGCTTCGTGCTGGCTGCCGTTGGGTCCGTAGAAGATCACGTCGCCACGACGCATCTGTGAGGACGGGACCTGACGGCCGGCGGTGTACTGCGACCCCGAGTAGTGCGGCAGCTTGATGCCAGCCCCGGCGAAGGCGTATAGCACCAGACCTGAGCAGTCAAAGCCCACCGTATTGGCGCCGTCATCGATACCGCGGCTGGGGCCGTTGGCATTGCCGCCGCCCCACGAGTACGGCACGCCGATCTGGGACTGAGCGCGTTTGATCACGTACTCGATGGCCTGGTTGCCGTACACCATCGGGATGGTGCCGTTATTGATGCCGGTGTCGGTGGGCTTGAGGATGCCCATCCGGGTCAGGAACTGCTTGCCGAGCTGCTGGGTGACCTGCATCGAGTTCATCGCGATCTGCAGCACGGCGTTGATGATCTGGACCGGGTCGCCGGATAGGAACGCGCTCGGGATCGTCGGCAAGGTCAGATCCCACTCCGAGGGGTCGCCGTAGGGCACCTTGCCGTTGGCGGCGGCCCGACCCGATGCGGCCGCGGCCGGATCCCAACGGTCACCGCTCGACGGGTCGGCGGGCGCCGCAGCCGGTCGGGTCGGGCCGGGGGCGCCGGCCGCAGCCGGTACCGGGGCAGACCAGACCCGCGCGGCGTCGAGTTTCTGCTGCGCGGCCTTGCGCTCGGCGGCGAGCCGATCGATCTCCGCCTGCTGCTCGCGGAAGTTCTTCTGCGCTTCAGTGAGCGCAGCAACTGCGGCGTCCTGACTGGCCTGAGCCTGCTGGACCGCCTGGTCGGCCTTCTGCTTGGCGACTCGGGCCCCCGCATCCTTGTTGACCACCTCGGTGCGGGCCTGCTGCAGGCCTACCATCACCTGCTGGGAGCTCAAAGCCAGCATCTGGCCGGCCGCAGCGGTCGACATGACGTCCTCGGGTGTGCGGGCGACCAGCAGCGAGGCGGAGGGCCCGTTCATGTACGTGGCGACCGCGAAGGTGTCGAAGCGGTTCTGCGCCGCGGCGATCGCGGCGTTGGCGTCCTTGACTGCCTGCTCGCTGGCGTCGACCTGCTGCTGCCCGGCCGCGGCGGCGTCCCGTGCGTCCTGCACCTCGACGATCGCCTTGTTGACGCTCTCCTGTTGCGCCTGAACGCGAGCGCCGACCTCCTGAAGCTGCTGGTTCGCTTCAGCGACCTCGGCGATCAGCGCGGCCAAGCCGTTCGGCGCAGGTTCCGGCTCGGCCTGCGCCAGTCCCGGAACACTGAGTGCCATCGCGACACTGAGCGTCACTATGAGGGCAGATCTACACCAGGTGGCGCGAGGAGTAGTCGTTCCCACTCGGCTGTCTCCCTACAACTCGGTACGCACCCGTACGCGTGTGCTCCAGATGCGATCGGTCGACTCCTCCAGCGTTACGTATCTACGTAGTACGCAGTAGGGCCGTACATTCGAGAGGGACAGTACATCACTTTTGACCCATTGGTAACACCCGTCACAAACTACAAATATGTAATTCCTCCGGCGGCCTAAACCTGCATTCGGTCAACTCGATAACCCTGGCGGATTAGCCTGGCTTTGGCGGCTACAACCCAGCAGCACCTGAAATGCATGGAGAAGGGAAATCCCACCATGACAATTTCAGGGCGAGGCTTGTCGGTCGACGAGTTGCCCCGGTTCAGGGGGCGCCGGGACGGCGTCAAATCGGCGGATCACTCCAGTCTGCTTGACGGTTGCACTGCCCGCCTCCATCCGCCGAACCCGCCAGATAGAAGCGAACTACCGGAGCAGACTAGGCGGTGGAATAGTCAGTGATACTTCGGGATTAGCGAGAATATTGCGCGCTTTCTGCAGATGCCGACGCGTCATAACATAGACCAACCGTGCTCGAGGCCGACACGCCGCAGGTGATCCCGGCCGAAGCGGGCTGCCCGCCCTGCCACAAGTGGACAACACTCGTACTTGACTTTCGAAGATGTCATCTGTGCAACCACCAAACATCGGCGAAGCTTTGACCGAGCGTGGTCGCGAAGAAACGCCGCCAGAACTTCTTCCACACGCGGTTCTTAGGTCAGCAGATTGACGGCGCTGCCGTCATCGGCATGAAATAACAATCATGCAGAAAGTATCGATCGAAGCACTGGCGCGCCAGCAACTGGCACACGCAGCCACCTACGGCCGCAACGCCGCCGACACTGTCGTCGGCGGCCATGAACGCGTGCTGCGCCAGACGGTCATCGGCATGCTGGGCGGTTCGGAACTCGGCGAGCATGAGAATCCGGGTGAGGCCAGCGTCTACGTACTCAAGGGCTCAGTCCGGCTGGTGGCAGGCGATCAGCATTGGGAGGCGCGAACCGGTGATCTGCTCACGATTCCCGATACGCGCCATTCGCTGGTCGCCTTGGTGGATTCGGCAATCCTTCTCACCGTCGCGAAGCTGCCCTGATCGCAGCGCACCCGTACGGGTCTACTGCCGGGCGTGGTTGCGCAGGACTTCGATGCGTCGCTGATACTCGGTTGCGTCGATCTCAGCGCGCGCGAAACGGTCGGCCAGCACCTGCTCCGGTGAGATCGCTTGACGCATCCGCGGCGGGGTGGCCGTGGTGTTGGCCGAGCCGTTGCCGAATCGGATCAAGGCGACGATGCCGACGATGATCAGCGCCCAGAACAGCACCATACCGATGCCCATGCCGGCGTAGCCCCACCAGCCCATGTTGTAGTCATGCCAAAACATCATGATTCCTCCTCCTCTGTTTCGGATTCAAGTGATGTTGCCGACAAGCGCACCGGGCAGGGCTGAACGCACTGTCGTCTAGGGCCTTTCGACACGTTGCCGGATCGGTCTCCTCGTAGGCGGACCATTGACGTGTCGGCTGGTTTTGCATGTCAACTCACGTAGTTGAGGCTGGTCATCATGCCAGCGTCTTGGTGATAGGTGTTGTGGCAGTGCAACATCCATATGCCGGGGTTATCGGCGATGAGTCTGACAGTCACCGATTTCATCGGCAGAACGATGACGGTGTCCTTGCGCGGACCCAGGGTGCCGTCGGGTTTGATCACCTGAAAGGTATGTCCGTGCAGGTGCATCGGGTGCCACATCATCGTGTTGTTGGCGAAGGTCAACGTCGCGTTCTGGCCCTGTCGAATCGTCAAAGGGGTGGCGTCACTGTAGGGGCGGCCGTTGATCATCCAGTCGTACTGCATCATGGTGCCCGACAGTCGCGCCGTGAGCGCGGTGTCGGTTCTGGTCGAGTCGAGTACCACCTGGGGAGCAGCGGTGAACATGTCCACGGTGCCCACTCGGCCCTGCAGTTCGGGTGGCCGGAACGCAGGGTCGGGTGCGCTTCCCGCACCGGTGCTCAGCAGCGCGCGGGCGATCGCGTTCTTGCCCTCGGCGGAGGCCACGAGGGGAAACACGCCGTCGCCTGCAGTGACGACTACGTCGTAGCGCTCACCCATTCCAAGAAGCACCGCGTCGACCTCGGTCGGCACGACCGGGAAGCCGTCGGTGTGGGTGACTGTCATCCGGTGCCCGGCCAGAGCAACGCGGAAGGCGGTGTCCGAGCCGGCATTGATGATGCGGATGCGGATTCGCTGGCCGGGCTTGGCCGAGAATGTGGTCGGTGCGGCCGGGATCCGCCCGTTGATCAAGTAGCACGGGTAGCTGACGTCGCCGGCGTCCCCTTCCAACAGCTGGCTGGTTCCGACACCGCCGACCCCGGGAACCGCCGGTATCCCTCCAGTGCCCGGCGTCCCCATGCCCGGCATGCCGGGCATCGATGAGCTTTGTCCCGGGGTGGCCATGGCGCGTAATCCGTCGAAGAGCTGTTGTGGGCTGCTGCCCACTCCGGCGGTCCAGTCGTCGAGGACGACGATCCACTCGGCGTCATAGCGGCCGGGTTCGCGTGGGTCATCGATGATCACCGGCAGGTAGAGCCCGAAGTCGGCGTCCAGCCCGGTGTGGGGATGCGCCCAGTATGTGCCCGCATACGGGGAGATGAAACGATACGTGAACCCGCCGCCAGGACTGATGTCCGGAGTCGCCGGCGCTGCACCGTCCATGTCGTTGCGCAACGCGATCCCGTGCCAGTGCACCGAGGATGCATGATCGAGTCGGTTGATGAATCTCACCGAGAGCTCATCACCTACCCCGGCACGGATCAGAGGCCCGGGAACCTGGTTGTTGTAGGCCAGCGTCCGGGCCACCGGGCCACCCAGATCGATATCGGCCGGAGCAGCCGTCAGATTCGCCGACACGGTATTTCCGGTGTGCGGTCGAGCGGCCTCGGCCGCGGCGATCGGATGTGAACTGTCGCTATCCACCCCGGTGGTGTTCGGGCGTCCGCACGCGGCCACCGCAACCCCACTGACCAGTGTGGCGGCCAGGAAACCTCTGCGGCTCAACCGGATTCCACTAGAGCGTTGCTCATTCATCGCGGGCCCCCATCGGTGCCGCCGATGCATTCACCATGGCTGGCGGTGTGGATTCTTGGCTGTTCGGATGGCTGGTATCGAACAGCACGAACACACCCACGACGACAGCGCCCCAGAACACGAGCAATCCCACACCTGCCAGCAGGCAGGGTCCCCACAACGAACCGCCATCACAGCATGACCAGAGCGCCACGGTTGTCCTTTCTTTCCTGCTCTCACCATGAGCCTGACAACCGGTGAAATCGATGATGGTTTTGTCAAGATTCGCTAAAGACGCGCCCGGATGAACGCGTCCGGGCCAAGGAACGGCACGATGAGCACATGGAACCCCCCGCGCCTGCTCACGATGTCGCCAGCGGCTATCGGGCGCTCATCGTTGACGACGAAGTGCCGCTGGCCAAAGTTGTGGCCAGCTATCTGGAACGCGAGCAGTTCGACGTGACCATCTGCCACACCGGGACGGAGGCCGTGGCTCTGGCGCGCGAGGTCGACCCAGACGTGGTGGTGTTGGACCTGGCGTTGCCCGGCATCGACGGAATCGAAGTGTGCCGGCAATTGCGCACCTTCTCCGACGCCTACGTGGTGATGCTGACAGCGCGCGACACCGAAGTGGACACCGTTGTCGGGCTGTCCGTCGGTGCCGACGACTACGTCACCAAACCGTTCAGCCCGCGCGAGCTGGTGGCCCGCATCCGTGCGATGCTGCGCCGGCCACGCACCGTCGCTACACAGCCCGGCCCTGCTCACGACGGGCACACGCCCGCACCACCGCCACGGGTGTTCGGACCACTGTCGATCGACGTCGCGGGCCGGGAAGTGTTCCTCGACGGAGCGCGTGTGGCCCTGACACGGACCGAATTCGACATCCTGGCCGCGCTGTCAGCGAGGCCGGGGGTGGCTTTCAGCCGCCGCCAACTGCTGGAGGCCGTGTGGGGCGAGCCATGGGTCGGCAACGACCACCTGGTCGACGTCCACGTCGGTCATCTGCGCCGGAAGCTCCACGACGACCCGAACGCCCCGCGGTTCATGTTCACCGTGCGCGGGGTGGGATACCGGATGGCGGGCGGCGGGCGGCAATGACGACACATGAGATCCCCGACCATCAGCGACAGAACACGCCGCGGCAGCGTTTCGGCATCGGCGCGCGCCTACTCCTCGCGCAAGCCATGGTGCTCATCGCCGGGGGTGTCACGACCGCTGTCGTCGCCGCCATCGTCGGTCCACCGTTGTTTCGAGAACACCTACACCGGGCGGGGGTGCCTCACCACTCCGACGAACAGTTCCACGCCGAGCAGGCCTACAGCTACGCCACCGCAACCTCCATCGCAGTCGCGGTCGGCGTCGCCGCGCTGACCGCACTGGTGGTGACCGCCTACTTCAGCAGACGCCTGCAGCGATCGGTTACCGAGGTATCCGCGGCAGCGACCGCTGTCGCGGACGGCCGCTACGACATCCGCGTCTCGCCACTACAACTCGGCGAGGACTTCGCCAACCTCTCACGAGCCTTCAACCAGATGGCCCAGCGCCTCCAGTCGGTCGAGACCACCCGTCGGCAACTCTTCGGCGACCTCGCCCACGAGATCCGCACCCCCATCTCGGTGCTCGAGGCTTACATGGAGGCCGTCGAGGACGGGGTGAAAACCCTGGATACCGACACCATCACCATGATGCGCAATCAAACCCGACGGCTGGTGAGGTTCTCCGAGGACTTCGCCGCCCTCGCCCAAGCCGAAGAAGGCGCGGCGATCGCCCCGCAGTGGATCGACCCCGCCGCGCTGATCCCCAGCACAACCGCAGCCGCCATCGACCGGTACACCACCAAGGGGGTCGCCCTGACCACCGACGTGGCCGCGCTTCCGCTCGTCTGGGCAGACCCGCACCGACTCGCCCAGGTCCTGGGCAACCTCCTCGACAATGCGCTGCGGCACACCCCATCCCGGGGCAGCGTCCATGTGGCGGCCACTGCCGACCGCGATGAGATCACCATCACCGTCAGCGACAACGGGGACGGAATCGACCCCGCCCATCTGCCCCAGCTGTTCGAGCGCTTCTACCGGGCCGACGCTGCGCGCGACCGCGATCACGGCGGCGCGGGAATCGGGCTAGCGATTGCGAAAGCACTAACCGAGGCCCACGGTGGCCGCATTAGCGCGACCAGCCGTGGACCTGGCACCGGCAGCACCTTCACCGTCGCCGTGCCGATCCGTCCAACACCCGGAGACGGCGTGGCCCCCCAGGAAGTCACGTCAGAACCAGCCAGCCCGTAACCCGCATTCGTCAACGCATCGCGAACCGCGGTGATCGCCAGCGAAGCCCTCCCGGTTAAGACCCCAGCGAGGCCAGGATCTGGTTCATTGTGTCGATTTCCTTCTGCTGACTGGTCGCAATCGACTTCGCCAGCGTGACCGTCGCAGGGAACTGTCCGTTCTTGATCTCGCTCTGTGCCATAGTGATTGCACCTTGGTGATGCTGAATCATCTGCGTCAAGAACAGCTTGCTTGCCGCCACACCCTGCGCATTCTTCAACGCGTCCATATCCGCCGGTGACATCATGCCGTTCATCGCGGGCATTCCATTCGTCCCCGGCATCATCGACCCGCTGGGCATCATCGACCCGCTGGGCATCATCGACTGGCTCGGCATCATGGACTGGCTGGGCATCATGGACTGGCTCGGCATGACGCTGGTGCTGGGCATATCACTGCGACTCGGCGCCTGGCTCTCACTCGGGGCGGGCTCCCCGCTGCCGCCCATACCGGGCATGTCCATCCCCGGCATCCCCATGCCCGGCGTCATCGGCATCGTGGGCATGCCCCACTGACTCAACCAACCCTGCATCTGCTGGATTTCGGGACCCTGCGCCGCTTTGATCTGCTTGGCCAGGTCGGTCACGCGTGAGTCGATGCCCTGTTTGGCCAGCACCATGTCGCTCATCTCAATGGCCTGCTGATGGTGCGGAATCATGCGCTGCGTAAACATGGCATCGGCCTGATTGTGGGCCTCGGCCGCTGCCGAGCTCGAAGGCGCCGAGGCTGACGACGATGACGCCTGCTGTGTGCTGGAATTGCTACATGCCGTCGCCGTTCCCGTGATGGCAACGGCGACCGCAGCCACCCCCACCATCAGAGTCTTTCTTCCGTTCACCACAATTCCTTTCCTTGATTGCGTGGCGACGGGATCCGCGTGGCAGCCCGTTGCGCCGTCACCCAGACTTCCGGAGCCCGGTATGGCTCCACTAATCGTTTCGTGAAGATTCGATAAAGAACGACAGCGCCACTTGGTTGACCACAACAAGCGGCAGAGGCTACCCATACGGGCATCGCACGACTACCGGGAGGATCTGAGATGGACATTGCACTGCCAACCAGCATGCAGACAACATTCGCCGATGCGTTAGCACGTACCCGGGACGCATTGGCGAAGAATGGATTTGGTGTGCTCACCGAGATCGACATGAAAGCGACTCTGAAAGCCAAGCTCGGCGAGGATATGGAGGATTACGTGATCCTGGGCGCCTGCAACCCGCCGCTGGCGCATCGGGCCGTCACCCTCGACCGTCAGATCGGGCTGCTGTTGCCCTGCAACGTTGTCGTACGGGCCGACCCCGACGATGCGGCGACGGTGATCGTCGAAGCGATGAACCCCCAGCTGCTCGTGGAAGTGACCGGAGAACCGGCACTACGCGCCGTCGCCGACGAGGTGACAGCCAAACTGCAGGCCGCTATCGATTCCTTGCATACCAAGGTGCCGAAGACCTAAGACGAAACGCATCCTCACAGGTGTATTTTCACAGGGTTCGGCGTGGGCTCGGCTGAGTGCGGCTGATAATAGCTGCTTGTCCGAAGGGTCAATCACCGCGACATCGGTATAGCCCGTACGCAGCATGCGGGCCGCGACCGTGATACCGGTCGTGCTGCCGCCGACGATCAGGACCTGGTCTTTTGGCAGTCGTGCTCATAGTGGACGTTTAAGGGCGAGGTCGCCATGATCG
>FLQS01000057.1 GCA_900078375.1 uncultured Mycobacterium sp.
CGAAACCGGGTGCGACTGAATTGATTTCGACCTCGTCGTTGCTGACGACGCAGGACTTGCCATCAGCGTCGACTCCGGTGATGAACAGTCGCATGCGGTGTGTTCTTTTCGTTGCGCGGCGAACACCTTGGTCAGTTCGCGACCAGGCCCTGGCGGTGTTGGATACATCGAATCGCTCAACAACCGCCTGCGCAAGTCGTGCCTCAACCCGCAACTACTGGAGCGCCCTGCTGGAGGCTCGTGTGGTCATCGGCGACGTCACGCACGAGCACGATCTAAGACACCGCCACTCGGCCCTGGGCTACCACACGCGGGCCTAGTACGCTGCAGCCTGCGTGTGCACCCACCCCCCGGGTGGCCCAGCATCAACTGGGAACGAATCGAACCAGCTCCGACTTGAGAACTGGATGGACTCACTATCGTGGACTCACCACGCCCTCATCGTCACGCCATGTGACAGCACGAATGCACGCGGTCTGGACTGACAAGCTAAACGTCGTTCACGAATTTCTAAATGTCCGTGGAGGTAGCACGCTGCACTGAAAGAGCGCTGTGACGCGACCACTTGAATTCGACACGATTGTCAGCTGTCTGCGATCGCTGTAGACGCACCAGGCGAATACCCTCGCCCGCACGAACAGCCGCCAGCTCAGTTGGAATGCCACTGATCCATCGAGACCCGTCCGCCGACTGCAAACGAAGCGCAGTAACGCCGTTCGCCGATCGTTCGACATGTTCGACCGTGCCCTCGACGCAATCACTATTCGACCAGCACGCCGCCGCATCCCAATGGGCTTGGCAGTCGAATCTGCGTAGGCAATATCGACATGTCTCAAGGCCCGGAGTGGCCACCGACCTGTCCGCTTCCCGTGCCTGCTCAACGACATCGAGCGCGAGCGCCACCGAGCTTTGACTGACAGTCACTGGTATGAAACCACGATTGAGGCGAAACACCGCGGCTTCGTGTGGGAGGACTCCGTACGCCCGCTGCACGAGATACGCATATATGGTGAGCTGGAAAATGATCCACGGTGGTAGCAAATCGTCGCCGGTTGTGGGTGTCTTCAGATCGATGACGACGGCCTGGTTCTGGCCGACCACGACGATGTCTGGCGTACCGCGGAGCGCGCGATCAGGGTCTTGCAACTCTTCTTCCGATATCACGCGGTCGCCCATGCGAAGACGCTCGGCCAGCTGTGACGCACGAGTCAGCAGACGAGCACGCGTCGAGGTCCATTCGCCGATTGGTTCGCCGTTGAACTCCCTGAGCGCGGTAGCGATGGCTTCGGTGAGCCGGCTTCGAGGGTCATCGTCACGGTACCAGTCGGCCTCAATCCATAACTGAACTGCGCGGTGAGCAACAGTGCCGGCATTTGGAGCGTCGCTTGTCTTCGCAATCGAGCTGTTTACAACCGGACCGACCGATGCGGCGCACTCTGTCAGCCGCCATGCGCGCGTCGGCGACAACCACTCGCGATCACCACATTTGGTCACGGCGGCGGTGAAATCGCTTCGCACAGTTCGAATATCTTCCCTGGATCGCGATCAAGTGTGAAGGTGTCGGCAAACACAACTCCTCGAAGGCCCGGAACCTCGATCTCGGCTGCAGCCATGGTTTCCGCCAGCCGGTCCCCTATGAATCCAGTCTCCGACGCTTCGAGTGGATGTCTTGCGATTAGCACATGGTCGCCAAGCCGAGGATGCGTAAAGCGCACTGCACCTGGAATATTCGCCAGAGCAGACGCATCGTATCCGTGGGACCACGCGCGTAGTGCCGTGGCCTCAACATCCGTGTCGACCGTGAGTCTGCCTTGTTCGAGCACTTCCAGTAAATCGCGCGCGAGGCGCCAGTCCAGAAGCGCGTGGTACGACATGTTGCCGTAATCGCGGAGACATCGATAGCACGATGCGCTGCACGAATCGGCGTGGTCACGTTCAGCCAGCCGGTCAAGATACTCATGCAGTTGTTGAACCAGCTCTTGCAAGATCGGTTGTTGCCCAAGATGTGTGGAGAACCCTGCACCATTCTCGAGAGTGTCGGCTATGAAGGCGTAGGGAACTGCTTCACCGTTGGCAAGTCCGGTGAAGATCCCGGCGACAAGTTCGAGCGGCTCAATGTCGAGCTTAGCGGCTGCCACTTTCCTGATAAGGAACGCAAGTGAGTACCACGCCGCACGTCGACCTTCTTTGAGATCGGGCATTCCGTATGGCTGCACGCCGCCGCCGAAATTCAGGCGCAGACACTGTTCGGCGATTGTGCCATGCTGTGGGCCGACAAACAGAAAGTCAGTGGGCTGCACTGCCCCGAGCGCAACCTCGAACTGGGGACCTGTCGCATCGTTCTGGCTCAGTAGTTCCTTCTCAATCGCGTCGACTGAGACGTAGCCGCCCCAATCCTGCGCACCGGGTGCGGCTTCCCTGAAGCGGAAGAGCCTTCCGCCGTTATCGTTGATTACGTAGCGGTCACCGGGACCGAAGTATGCAACTGCGGATCCAAAATCTGTCTGCTGCAGTTGGGCGAAGTCGGCATGCGCCCTCGCCGCCATCGCCCGCGGTGTCCATGCGAAGTTGCCATCGAAATCACGCGCGCGCGACGATCGGAATCCCCGTGGCTCACGTAGCGGAAATGCTTCGAAACCCTCTGGCCCATTACCGCATCGCGGGCATGTCGCGACATTACCGATGTCATCGTCAGTCAAGTAAGAACAGGAGCGGCAGAGATGCATCGACCGCTCGGCACCGAGCACGTCGTCTGCAGGATGCTGGGGACGCTGCCCAATAGGTTCAAAATCAACAACACCGACGGAGGTATACACACGTCCATCTCGGACGACCTCACTCATTGGCGCAAATTGGCTCACTGCCATCGCCAGATCGCGATCGATCACGCGCGAAGGGGGCCAAGGATACGACCTGTGTGGGCGCCTGAGATACAGATAGCGCACGCTGGTTGGGAATCCGAACATCGGGAGCACACCGCGTTCCGCGAGCCGCTGGCTCAGCTCTTCGTGTCCGACTCCTGAGACCGCGCCGGAAATCAGCGTTGGCAGTTCCGTAATCACGTCATCGGCCAAGCTGTCGCTGTCCGCAGCGAGTGGCGTGCGGTCAGAAACTGCTCTCGTAATCTCCCGAATAGCAACGCGGTTCGTTGTGAGCCACGCGGTGAGAACTGGAGCGGCATCATACCAATCTGCCACGGTGCCGAATGCCCCGTGCACGTTGAGCGTCGGCGTGAATGATCCACCGCTAGCCAGAATGCTGCGTCCGACATCGGGCATCGCTTGCCGTAGCACCTCAGCGTGTAGCGATCGCATGAAGATCTCACGCCGGTTGACCGCCAGGTATGGCTTAGGCGTGGGATCATTCGTGATCCGATTCGGCTGGTCGAAGTAGTACTCATCGTGACTACGTCCACGGCATACGGTTAGCGCGATCGCGACAGGTGCCCCGCGCCTGCCCGCGCGGCCGACACGCTGCTGATAATTGAAACGTGTTGGCGGCATGTTGCCTAATACCACCGCCGACAACGAACCGATGTCGACTCCGGCTTCCATCGTTGTTGTAACGCTCAACAGATCAACGCCGTCAGCACGTGCGACCTCGTTGTCGAGGAACACATCTTGGAACCGCGACTGGCGAGCCTGAGCGTCAATCCGATCAGTTTGGCCAGTCAGTTCCTCGCAGTTAAGGCGAAAGTGACCAGAATCGGTGGTTGCCTTCCACCCGTAGTAGTCGTCGCCCGGAGACACTGGTGTGCCCTGTGCCGGTAGTGGTTGATGGCATCGGGTGCAGTAGCCACAGCCACGGACCAGATGCAACCGCCGACAATTGCCACACACCCAGCCGACGCCGTCACCTTGGCGCAGTACAACGGCGTTGGGATCGATAAGGAAATCGCGGACCACCGCGCCGCATTGGGTATCAAACTTCGCCCTGAGCTCGCCTTCAGTCGGTCCACCTGCCTGTTCGATGGCCTTCCAGTAGTTCCGGAGTTGTCGCGGTGGATCGCTGCGCGGATCACGCAACCCATAGAATCGGCGTGTGTCCGCGAGCACGCGCAGGCCCGACCGTGCATAGGCGCGGTCGTTAGTTGGCGCGATGTTGAGTGGCATGGAGTCGTCCGCAAGTGCTAGCCATCCGAGTCCGAGCGATTCGAAATCGCGCCCGACACCAGAGAAGAGGCCCTCAAGCATTTCACTTAGCAGCGACTGATTGATCGTGGCGAGGAGCCGTTGTTGGTCCGCGGAAAGGTTGCCTCTGGGGGCAGGCGGTGCGGCGTTCCAGTCGTAAAGGGTGGGCCATCGCCGACTCCCATTCCCCCCGGTCTCCTCCATGCTCGCATGCGGGCCGCCGGGATTTACGCCCATATCGAGTAGCTGACCAGCGATGGCACCACTGGAAGCCTCGATTGTGGGCCCTCGTCCCAGCCGGGCCGCAAGGGGTGCCTCGTCTGCAGGCTTCGTGCCAGGGCGCCCTTCCCAGACATCTCGAATCTGCGCAAACGTCGTCGCGTCTCGCTGTTCGAGTCGGCTATACGCGGCCCACGTCTCGTCAGTCCGAACCCGGTCAACGACGTTCGCTCGCGCCAATTGAATGTCCGCTGCGGGATCGCCGGCGCCGTCAAGCTGCCGATGCAACAGAAGTCGCAAGAGGTCTTGATAATGCCGGAGACCAAGGCCCGACGACAGCTTTGCCGCGTCCTGGCGGCTGTCAGTGAAGAGAATCAACTTCCGGTCGCTGGCCGACAGGTCGGTCGCTAGTTCCGTCGTGAGAACCTGGTTGATCTTTTCGAAGCCCGTACGCATCGTACGGATCGGCGACCGCTGAGCAGCGGAGTCAGTATGAGGAATTGGCCCGTTCGGCCCGCGTCGGATCTCCCAATCGTCACCGCAGGACGGACATACGGTCGGAAGCGGGCTGATGGTGGCGGGGTCGCGGTGCTGACGTGCGGCGGCAGGAACGACCGCATGAAAGGTCCAGCCTGTGTGTCCACCGCCCGCACCTGTCACACGAATAGCACCCGATGCTGGCACGAGCGCGGACCGACGGAAGTCGTATCGCACGCGCCCGTTGTCGCGTCTCCAAGTCGTTTGATCAGGCGCGGTCAGTGCATTCGTCGGGTTCGGCCAGTACACAAGGTAATTGGCGGCAGTCCGGTCCAGTCGGACCTGATCAGGTAGCTTGCCCAGCTCGGGGATGTCCGCCAAAAGTAGTGTGTCGACGCGGTTTTGCTGCGTCGCCCCTTCAGGCGTAAATCCGCCGAGCAGAACGTCACCGCAGTTCTGGCAGTACAGCAGCTCAAGTACCCGCGCACCACACGTACAACGCGTAGTCGGCTCGGCGTGCAGGCGGCCCACAGTCCTCGGCGGACCTCCTTGTACCGGCGCATCGGGGCAAGCAGGGTCAGTGCAGGCCCACAGGCCAGGGATATTGCGAAAGAAGTAATGAGCCCGAAATTTCGGGTCCTCTGCAACTGGCGCAACCGTGAGACCCTTCAATAAGGTATTGAGAGCCGCGTCCCGCGCATCAGGCAAAGCGTCGGGAAACATCTCTGCAGCAACAGTATCGAGCGTCTTCGCTATGGTCGACACGCGCTCACTCTTCGCGTGATCGAGAAATGCCCAGCGCATAGTGTCGGTCAATCGCCGGTCTCGGGCGAGCTGGGCTGATCCTTCAGGGCCCGCAGCCAAAATCGCCGACACGTCATCGGGCGATCCCACTGGTGCTTGTTCTGGCATGTCGAGTTCACCTTCGACGAAGTCGAATGAACTTGCGTCCACACCGAAGAACTCTTCGAGATATTGCTGATCACGTTGTGCGTCAAGCGAAGCCGACGCAGCCAAAATACGGAGTTGGTCCGGCCGCTGATCCAGTCCGAGCCGGTGCTTGAGTTTCCGCAGTAGGTAACCGACTTCAGTCCCAGCAGTGCCCCGATACGTGTGCAGCTCATCCACCACCAGGGTGAAGCGGTTATCTGGGCTGGCATCCAACCACCGCCGCGTCGAGTCAAAAAAGCTCTGATCACGATCCCGGAGAAGCATGACGTTGAGCATCGAATAGTTGGTGACGAGCACATCCGGAGGTGCATCGATCATGTCCCAGCGGGATCGCATCTCACCACCGTCGAGTCTCGGTACGAAGAATTGAATATCTGGGTCACTGCGTTGGCTAGCCACCTGGGCGGCCCGTGCCGAGCGCACGTCGGTCTCAGTCAGAACCGCTCGGAGGCGGCTCACGGCGAGCGGGGTTTCACGACTTCCCGTGACAGGAGTCGCACCGGTGTACCGACCAAAGTAGAAACGGTGTCCCCGACGGTTGGCGTCGAGCCATTGCCTTGCGGCGTCACTGTCGAGCGCGCGCCGCATACGCATTAGCTGATCATCGACAAGTGCATTCATCGGGTACAAGATCAACGTCCGTACGGCCTGTGGACGTTGGCGCTCGTCGGCACGCTGGGATTCGAATGGCGCACCGGACGTACGCCACCACGCCCGAAGACTTGCGGGCGATCCCTGCCATGCCCGTGACTCGTCCAGCAGTGACGCAATCACCGGCAGCATGAACGATTCTGTCTTACCTGATCCAGTGCCTGCGGTGATTACCATATTGCGACCGCGTGTCAGGCCAGCCTGTAACGCGCGCTCCTGGTGGGTGTACAGGCGAATTCCTGCCGGTATCAGGCCTGCCGCCGCGAAGGCCGCAAGTTCCGCAGGTGCGCCACAAACTGTTACCGATTCATCGAGCGTCCGTGGGACGTTGACATACTCCGGTCTCAGCTCGATCAGGGGGTAACGATATGCCCCGTTATCGTGATCGAACAGTTCCCGCCTCTCCCGCTGCAGCCTCTCATCAGCCAGCCCGAACGGCGTCTCGTAGTAGCGAAAGTACGCTTCGCGCAATCGCTCAAACGTGCCCATGACGTCCAGACCACGCTCACGGAAGGTAGCTGACAGCACAGTGTCTCCTTGGCCCTAGTTGATAACCGCAAATTGTTGGCGGACGGAATGGGCAACCCGTTCGGCTACGGTCTTCGGTACGTTCCGAAAGATTGCCGTCTTGGCCAAGTCACCGAAGCCAGTCGGCTGCCCGCTACACAGCACAAGCGCACGTGCATGCAAGGGTGGCAACGGAGCCCCCTGATCCATGAAAGCCGTGCCAATCTCCTCGTCGCCTTCCGTTCGCTCGTGGCGCCAACGGAAGACAGAAATGTTGTTCTCGGCAAGAGTCCACAAAATGCCAGTTGCGTGATCAGTATGAAACCACTCACTACCGGTGCGATACAGATATGAGGGTCGGCCCTGAACCACAAGGCGCCAGAGACCGATTCGGCTATCGAGCCGTGTCTTCACGAAGCGCAGCCCGCTGCCCATTTCCAATTTCTCCACTGGTGTTCCCCAACCTGGCGGCGCGGCACGGGAGCCCAATACGAGGGGCGGCAATCGACAGGAAATATGCCCGGCAGCGTTTCCTACGTAACGAACGCCGCAGTCGGCCAATCCACGCTCCAGTTCTTCTATCGAATCAGCCTGCACGAAAACCGAGTTCGGCGTTGGTAGCCTCGATCGATCGTCTGCTCGCACTATCACTTGTACTGATAATTGCGACTCAAGTCGCTCGACCAAGTCGAGTGGCCGACTTCCGGCAACGACCGCTGTACCCCCGCAAGAGGGCAGCAATACGGCGGCTGCCGGCGCTATAGCCCAACGTCCACCAGCCCAATCGATCTCGGCATGCGCCAGCGCCGATACGTCACGTAGCCAGCGGCCCGTTTCAGATGGATGTGGATTCAGGTCAGCGTTCCGCGCCACCCACGCGATCCGCTGGCGCAGGTCACGGACGTCACCGGATGCGGTTTCGCTCATCCACGCAAGCATCAAGTCAGCGCGCATTGAACGTCTTCCAAGCTTTCACGTACATTTTCCAGATAGGGTCAACAGAAGCGACAGATGGCACGAGTTCAGACCAAAGCGCACGATCTCTCGATGAGAGTGCTCGAAAGTTAGGCTCATGGAGGCGAATCCGGCTGATCGTCCATCGATCCCGTCGCTTCTGCGCAAGCCATACTGCCTTCGGGTGATCGATCTCAAACAACGGGAAGCTGATGTGCTCGAAATCTGCGGGCTGATCCGGCTCAATGAACTCGGACAGCTTGCCGTCCGGCTGTATCAGCCAGCACTCTGTGGCGCCACGCCGGGCGAGGACAGGACGCTCCGCACATGCATCGACAACGACTGCTCCGCAGACCGACGCGTCGGGCGGGCATGTTCTCAGCTCGCCGCTTTCCCAACCAATACTGCCGATACCAGCTGAAGGCCTATCGTCGCCAGTACTTGCCGCAACGACGAATCGCAGTTCCTCACCATCAGCTTGAACAATGTGAGTGCCATTCTCCCACTTGTCGATTCGGCTGATCGGCAAGGGGAAGATCGACGCAAGAACCGAGTCGGTGACACCATCGATTGTGACGGCAGCCTTGCGCGGTTCCGCGCCAACTGGCAGCGCAAGGTCTGGTTCGCCACCCGAAAGATAAATGTTTCTAGCTACATTCCGGAGAATCGGAAGTCCGTTCAAAAGTCGCGGCCGGACGTTGACGCCCGTCCGTAGATTCGCTACAAAGTTGATGGGTAGCCCGGCAAGCGCAGCTTCAAGTGCCCCTTGATCGCTGAAGGTGATGCCGTAATAGATCGCGTAACCACGGAACTGCCGATCAACGATTGATTGCGACATTCGTCGCCACCCGCCATCAGCTGCAGCCGCGAGGACGCGCTCGACAACGGTGACGGATTCTTGCGCGACCAGAAACGCGTGTTCTTCGTATGGCTGCAAGGCGTCGACCGACATCCATCCGCCGGCATCGGCATTGTCAGCCAGCACAATGAGTTTCGACGGCTGGAACTCTGCCACGCTGCTCGTGCCTCTTGCCACCAGACCAGCCGCCAGGGCCGAGGTAGTGACAGGTGGTAGGCCTTCAACGTGATACAGAGAGCTGTATGGATCGACCGTAAGTAGCGCACTGAAGGCCTCGGACTCGGATAATCCTGACAGTACGTCTTCAGTGACGTCTGGCACCGATGGGATAGCCCACCAGGCACTGTCTCGATCGAGGTCAATGACAAGTCGCAGTTCGAGCCGGCGCAGCCCGTCAGCTGTGATGATCTTGCCATCCCACGCGACCGCCAGTTGGTGTACCAACGTCCGCATGTAGTCCTCAACGGTGGCCTCGGTGAGTGAAGCTATAAACCGCTCACTGAGCCCCTGTGACCTATGGCTGGTCCAGACTCGCAGCATGGAGAACAGTGATCTCGGTCCCGGCACACCTTCGCCAAACATATTGAGTCGCGCGAAGAAGCGAGTGAGGGCCGCTCGATCGCTTCGCCGTACAAGCGTCTGCGACAGCGGATAGCCAATGCGCGTCAGTTCTGGATCCTCACGAATGGTCGAGATTCCGAATCGTCCATCGGTCTCGGCAAGCCAGCGGTGCAACTGACTCCACATCTCGGCGACGCCAGTGAAAGCGCCTCCGCGGAGCACATCACGGAGCGCAAGAACTTCGCTCGCTGATCCATCGGGTAGGAAGGCCTTGGCGAGTGGGATGTAGTAGTTGTTGCTTGCGATGGCGCCATCGCGAAACATCTCTGAGGCGGCGAGCACACTGAGCGCCAAGATTGGCAGAGTGGGTGGCGCTTGGTCGCGCGAGCTTCGCCGCCAGGCAGCTTCCGCCGCTGCGGCATGCGCAAACATATGCCGACCGGCGCGAACGTCCACGAACTGGAACACAGCGGAGGCGAGCGATCGAGGACCGTCCTCGCCTGGGTCAGCAAGGTCCTGCAGGACACCACGGTCGACGAACATGACCACCGGCTGCCCCTGCCGGTCATTGAAGAACTCCCGGCAGAGCCGACTCTGCCACCTCGCATACATCTCTGGCAGCCGTAGGACCGCCTCCACCACCCACCCCCCAATGCACAATCGACTCAGAATGTTGCAGACGTTAGCCCAGCCGACCGACAAGAGCGGACACTTTCAGTCCTGGGTCGAAGCAGGTGCCTGGACCCGGTCCCTAAGCGTTCCCCCGGCCTACCACCGTTGCGGGCACGATCGGGTCCTCCGGCCGCGCCACCATCCAGCGCTGGCCGTCGATCACCGCTACTGGGTCGGAGCGATCGAGGCGGTCAGGCACCACGCGCGCAGCTACTAACTCGCCTTTCCGCGGTACCGGCAATCCCGGGTCTCTGGCAACTAGGGGATCGCTCTCCTGATGACCGAGCACGAGGATGCCTCTGCCCTTAAAGCGGTCCTAGCAACGTCATTCCCGCGAGCCCGCTTCATGAGGTCATCTTGCTGAGCAACCGTTGCCAGTTCGACACGGCGAACAATCCGACTGTGCACTCAGCGGACTGGCTCGTTGACGCGCCTGCGCGGGCTGATTACCGCGCCGCACCTTGGCGCCGAAATCGCATCCAGCGTTCCGTCATCGACCTGCTGGCAGAGGTTCTGCGCGAGGCCACGATGGCCGAGCCGCAGCCATCGAACAGCTTGTCGGCCAGCCACCGATAGCGACGTCTTCGCGTCACGGTTCTGCGTGCCGCGAATATCGTCCGGCATCACCCACCACAGCCCAGACTGCCATGTCGATTCCTCATCGTTGGCCGTCACAAGCAAGGCACACTCACCGATGACTTCAGGCGGCAGCATCCAACCGTAGGGTTTCATCGAGTACTTGCAACTACCTGGCTAGGCGCACGATGCGGTAGTCGGTCGTGTCACCGTCATCGAAATGGAACTCGCGATGCAGGTTGATCTCTACGAGCGTGCCCATATGTAGGCCTGACCGCGTCCAGCTGAAGGTCATGCCCCGGAACCCACGCAATGTCGGTCACACCACCCCCAAATCAAGGTCGATCGGCTCGCGCGAGGGTACCGCCGGAAGCTGCCGTGATACAGCAACTCGCCAACACCAGATGTGCACGGGTGCGCGAAGATACCCTTGCCCGCTATGACCGATATAGATCTGGCGCTTCCTCCGCCCGACAGCCCCGATCTCTTATCGATTTTGCCGACAGCCGAGCATCGTCGCATTTATCGCTTCCTGTATGAGCGTCGCGATCACCCGCCAACAAAGGTTGAGGTGCTCGACCACCTCGCCGAGATAACGGGCGAAACACATTCACAGCGGGACCGACGGCTGCGCGATCTCTACCCACATTTCCGCATAGACAGGACTTCAGAGCGGCGCCCCCGCTACGTCCTCGTTTCCCGGAAACCTCCGATCGACGACACGCCAATCGACCGGAAAACCCGCGCACAAGTCCTCCAACCCCAACGTTGCGCGATGTGTGGGAAATCGCCCCTCAAAGATGAAGTCAGGCTCGTTGTCGACCACAAGATCCCGAAGGAATGGGGCGGCACCAACGACATCGAAAACCTGCAACCACTCTGCGAGGAATGCAACAGCGGCAAGAAAGACCACTTCCGCACCTACGACTCGTTCGCTGAGCAAATCCGGCTGGCCGCAACACATGACGAACCCCAGCGCCGAATCGGGGAGCTGCTTCTTGCGTTCGGCACCGAGAATTGGGTGCGGTCTGACGTGATTGCCATCGCCGCCAATGCTAAGGAGTACCAAGAAGATTGGCACCGTCGCATGCGCGACTTGCGGTTCCTCGGCTGGAACTACACGTACAAGCGTAGGACCGAAAGCGGACGCGTTCGGACCTACTACCGTCTGACAAAGTCAGCGCCGTGGCCCGACAACATCATCGCTGCTATCCGGGCAGAGGCTGCCCGCCGGGGCGAAAAGTCAAGTCTTGATTAGGATTCAAAGGCGAATCCTAGAGTTCCTTATGCGCTCGCCATTACCCGGATCTGGCTACGGCTGCGCCCCCGGCGGACCGCCTTGCCAGTAATGGCTGACCGGATCTGTAGACCCACAGCCTCAGCCACAGGCGGCGGAAACGCGTTGCCAATCTGCCGATAAGCGGCCGTCTTCCGGCCAGAGAAATGCCAATAATCGGGAAATCCTTGAATCGCGGCTGCCATCTCCAGTGTCAACCGTGGAGTGTGTCCAATCGGTGTGAACTCGTCGGGACCGCAGTTGGCCAAACCCTTGCCGTCGACTCCCAATTCGAGCCATCCCGCACGAGCACGCGTCGGTCCCAGATCTGGACCGCCGTGCTTACGCGACCCGCCAACGATTGTCGGACCAATTCCCTGGGCCCGCTCGGCCCAGTCCTCAGCGCCAGACCATCCGTCGCGCGCCATAAGGGGAAACAGGACATCACCGACGGTGGGCGGCGTGCCGATTGCCGCTGGCCACTTGAAGCGATCGAAGTACTGCGGCTTGGCCGCAACCAGAATGAAGCGAGGTCGAAGCTGCGGTACACCAAATTCGCTTGCGTTCAACACCTGCCAATCCGACTGATAACCCAAGGCTTCCAAGCGATCACGGATGGACCTTCGGTACGCCTGGAATTTGGCTGTTGACAACCCCCGGACGTTTTCCAACATCACGGCCTTCGGCTGCACTTCCTCAACAAGTCGCAGAGCCTCGGGAAACAGGTCGCGCTCATCGTCTTCGCCCAATTGCTTTCCCGCGATGGAGAAGGGCGGGCAAGGTACCCCGCCAGCAAGGAGATCGATCTTGCGGTGATACTCGCGACCGTCGATCTCGCGGACATCACCTTCGTGAATGTTCCACTTCGGCATATTGAGGCGAAGCGTCTGGCACGCGTCAGAATCAATCTCGACCGCCAACTTGTGGTCGAAACCCGCAAGATGCAGACCCAGCGACTGTCCGCCGGCACCGGCGCAGATCTCCAAGCAGGTCAGTCCACTAGTCGGCACAGCTCCTCCATTTCGAACACATGTTCGATACCCGAATCTATCAACGCTCGGAGCCAGCAGTCAAGCCGCTGGAGATAACGTAGTCGTGTGACCAATTCGAACCGGTCCACCACGCCGGTAGGACATGAGGCGGAGACCTACGTCACGACACCAGGGCGCTCACGGAACATGGCGGCGATCCGGCGGACAAACACCAAACCTGAAGTTGCGCTGCGGTCGGCACTCCACCGCGCTGGCTACCGCTTCCGAAAGGACTTCGCCATCCGGGTCGACCGCAAGCTGATGCGGCCGGACATAGCCTTCACCAAACGGCGTGTTGCCGTCTTTGTCGACGGCTGCTTCTGGCATAGCTGTCCGGAGCACGGCCGGAAGCCCACCGTGAATGGTGAGTACTGGTCTCCGAAGCTCGTAGGTAATGCGGAGCGGGACAAGGCACAGACAGCTGCGCTGCAATCTGAAGGCTGGACGGTGCTCAGGTTCTGGGAGCACGAGCACGAGGCCGCAATCCTCGCGGCCATCCAAAGGGCACTACAAGGTGATTAGAACGAGGTGCCGGCCAACCCCTACGCCGGCACCAACGTAATCGGAATCTGCGTCTGCCCCGGCCGGGTCATCTGGCAGTTCCCTTGCTGAATCTCCATCACCTGACCCTGCAAGGTCTGCGAATTCCAGGTGAAGACCATCGCGCCCTTGGTCTTAGACCTATCGGGGCACACCGGCACCTGACCCGTGATCCGCATCATCCAGGTGTGCATACCTTGATAGACCGCTTTCCCCTCGATCAACGGTGAGGTCACGTTGGCCAGACAGCCCGTCTCGATCACATTGCACAGGTTCGAGATGCTCCAGGTGTCGATCACCTCGTTCGGGCCCTTCACCGTGAAGGTCCCGCTGAGCAGATCCTCAGACGCCGACGCCACGGGCGCGGCGGCCAGCACAACCCCGCACACCATCGCCCCCACTGCAGCGACACGGCCCACGCGCATGAACAACCCCTTCACCAACAGTCGACGGCAATCAACAGTATGCAGATAATTTACGAAGCGGCAGCTTGAGCACTCGCCGCCACCCACGCAAACCGTCTGCGACCCGACCTGTTCAGCACGTTTATCGCCGCCACCTGGGCTACCGTTAGCCCCGATCACCATGGCTGCTGACGACGAAATCCTCGCCGCCCGCGACGCGTATTCGCAAGGCGATTGGCGCGCCGCCTACGACCGCTTCACCGAAGCCCAAAACACGACCGAACTGACCACCGACGACCTGTCCTCCTTCGGACTGGCCGCCTGGCGCCTGGGCCACGGCCGGCACTCCATGCAGCTCTCTGAGCAGGCCTTCAACCGCCTCAACGCCGCCAACGACACCCAGGGCGCGGCGATGAAAGCCGTCGAGGTCGCCCTGCAGTGGTTCAACGGCGGCGACCTGACCATCACCAGGGTCTGGATCAACCGCGCCCGGCGCCTGCACGACAAGCAACCCGACGATCAGGTCCTGGCCTACCTGCTCTACCTGGACTCCCTCGTCGCCATCGACGAAGGCCGCAACGACGTCGCCGCCCAGCTCGCCCAGGAGCTTCAAGAAGTCACCGAACGGCTCGACTCCCCCGGCTTCAACGCCCTGTGCTCCACCGCCAGCGGCGTGACCATGCTCCCGTTCGCCCGCACCACCGAAGCCTTCGCCCAGCTCGACGAGGCGATGATGCCGGTCCTGGCCGACCAGGTCCCCGTCGACTGGGCCGGCGACATCTACTGCGCCGTCATCTACGAATGCCATCGCCTGGCGGACCTCAATCGCATGAAGACCTGGTTCGACGCCATGGAGGTCTGGCGCAAAGGCCCCCAGGTCTCGGCCTCCTGGTACGGCACCACCTGCGAGGTCCACAAGATGGACCTGCACAGCGCCACCAAGGACTACCACCAGGTGGAGCAACGCCTGCTCGACGCCATCGGCGCGCTCGGCGACTTCCCCGGCACCGCGGGCAAGGGCTACTACGAACTCGGCGAGATCCGTCGCCGCAAGGGCGACATCGACGGCGCCCGCGCCGCCTTCGCCACCGCACGCGACCACAACAAAGACCCCCAACCCGGCGAAGCCCTGCTGCGCTGCCACCTCGGCGAGGACGCCGCCGCCGCAACCGATCTGCGGATGCGGATGGACGCCGAGCAGGACGACATCAACCGGACCCGGCTGTTGCCCGCCGCCGTCGAGATCGCGCTGGTCCGAAACAAAGTCGACGAGGCCGACCACTACTGCACCGAATTAGAAACCGGCGCAGAGAAATTCGACTCCCCCGGCTTCCGCGCCTGGGCCCGCCACGCCCGTGGCGCCGTCCTCGTCAAACAGGGCCGCTACGCCGACGCCCTGCCCGTCCTGCAGGACGCGCTGCGCCGCTACCGCAGCACCCAGTGCCGCTACGAGATGGCCCAGGTCTACGAGTGGATGTCACTGGCCCGCCAGGGCGCCGGGGACACCGCCGCCGCGGCCACCGACACCGCCAATGCCGAGGCGATCTACCAGCAGCTCGGCGCCGTACCCAGCCACGCGGCGCCGACCGAGGCAGCCCCCGGCGGCCTGACCAAACGGGAGCTCGAGGTGTTGGCCGGCATTGCCGCCGGCGCCTCCAACCGCGACCTCGGCAAGCAGTTGTTCATCAGCGAAAAGACGGTCGGGCGGCACCTGGCCAATATCTACGTCAAGCTCGGCGTCTCCTCACGCACCGCCGCGGCGGCCTGGGCCCACGAAAACAAGGTGCGGCCGGCCGCGTCTACATCATTTGCACCATAGCCTGCCTGCACAAACGCACATTTCTCCCGATGTTCGGGGGTGCCTGCGCGCCATAAATTCGTGAACATGATCAACACCGCCAAGCTCGCACTGGTCACCCTCGCCGCCCCGGTCCTCGCCACCCTCGCGGTCGGGCTGGCCGGACACGCTGCCGCTGAGACCCCCGACTCCACCGGCGGCACGACCTCCGCACCCGACACCGTCGGCCATCTGCGCGACCAGGGCATGCACGTCGTCGTCGACAAGGACGACGCCACTCCCCTGGACAAGTGCTCGGTGATCTCGGTGCATCAGGAACGCCACGAGCATCACGGCGGCCAGAGTCGCGACGCCTTCGAAACCGCCTACGTCCACGTGTTCTGCCACGCCTAAGTCATGAGACACCGCTGGCTCGCGCTGGGTGTGCTCAGCCTGGGCGTGCTGCTCATCGGAGTCGACGGCACCGTTCTGGCCGTGGCGACACCGATGATCTCCAAGGATCTCGGGGCCACACCCACTCAGATCCTCTGGATCGGCGACATCTACTCGTTCGTGCTCGCGGGTCTGCTGATCACGATGGGCAGCCTCGGCGACCGCATCGGGCACAAGAAGCTATTGCTCGGCAGTGCAACCGCTTTCGCGCTCGCCTCAGTGGCCACGTCCTACGCGCCGACCGCGGAGGGCTTGATCGCTGCGCGCGCACTTCTCGGCGTTGCGGGCGCCAGCCTGGCCCCGTCGACCCTCGCCTTGATCCGGGGCCTGTTTGCGAGCGCGCGGGAACGGTCTGTGGCCGTGGGCATTTGGGCGTCGGTGTTCGCCGCCGGAACCGCGTTGGGCCCGGTCGTCGGCGGGGCGCTGTTGGAGCACTTCTGGTGGGGCTCGGTCTTCCTGATCAATGTGCCGGTGATCGTGGTGCTGGTGGTGGGCGGCGCCGTGCTGCTTCCCGAACTGCGCAACCCGATACCGGGACCGTGGGATCTGCTCGGCGTCGGCCTGTCCCTTGCCGGCATCCTGGGTCTGGTCTACGCCGCCAAGCAGGGCGTCGCACACGGCATGCACGCCGACATCGTGGTGGCCGGGCTGGCCGGCGCCGCGGCGCTGACCCTGTTCGTGCGGCGCCAGTTGAAGACACCGCACCCGCTGATCGACGTGCGGTTGTTCAGCAATCGCCGGTTCTCGGGCGTAGTCGTCACCAATACACTTACCGTGCTGGGCCCTTCGGCCCTGCTCTACTTCCTGTCCCAGTACCTACAGCTCGTGGAGGGGTACAGCCCACTGCAGGCCGGACTCGCCGAACTGCCCGCCGCGGTGGCGGCGATGGCGTTCGGTGTGCTGGCCGGCGTCGCCGCGCGGTACTGGTCGCAGCGCGCGGTCCTCGCCACCCCGCTGGTGGTGATCGGCGTCGCGATGGGATCGCTGACGACGCTGAGCCCGTCCACCACCTACCCGCAGATCGGGATCGCCCTGTTCGGCATCGGCGCCGGGCTCGGCGTGGCGTTTGCCGTCGCCAACGACGTCGTCATCGCCAGTGTTCCGCCGCAGAACGCCGGTGCCGCGGCGGGGATCTCGGAGACCGCCTATGAGCTGGGCACCGCGCTCGGGATCGCGCTGCTCGGCAGCGTGATCTGGGGAGTGCACCGCGGACTGGGCGCTACCCACAGTGCGTTCGCCAGCGGACTGGCCGTCGCCGCAGGAATCGGCTCGGCCCTGCTGCTAGCGTCAGCCCTGACGGTCTGGATCCTGCTCAAGCCGGCCACCCCGCCGGCAACTCCTGCTTATCGTTGCGTCAACTGTGAGGAAGGCCCGGTGCCCGGATGACCGTTGAATCCACCGACGAGGAACTCCGCCATTCCGGCTATCAGCCGGAGCTGAAGCGAACCCTTGGCGGGTTCCAGGTATTCGCCATCTCGTTCGCGTTCATCTCGGTGGTCGTCGGCATTTTCGCGACCTACGGCACGGTGCTCAATTACTCAGGCCCGGTGGGAATCTGGTTGTGGATCCTCGCCGCCGTGGGCCAAACGCTGGTGGCGTTGGTGGTGGCGCAGTTCGCCGCCCGGATCGCGTTGAGCGGCTCGTCCTATCAGTGGGCGTCGCGACTGGCGAACCCGAAGGTAGGCTGGCTGTTCGGCTGGTTGACGTTCTGGTTCTTGGCCATCGCGGTGGCGGCGATGGACAACGCCCTGGCAAGCCAGGCCCTCATGCCGCTGTTCGGGATGGCGCCCGACGAGGATGTCGCCCGGTGGATCACGTTGGCACTGTTGCTGACTCAGGCGGTGCTCGTCATCGCATCCACCCGACTACTCGGGATCGTCACGTCCGGGGCGGTGGGGCTGGAGCTGGTGATTCTGGCGGTGTTGGTGGTCGGCCTCGGTGCCGTCATGGTGTTCGCTGGTACCGGTACCGTCGACAACCTCGTGTCGCGCGGTGTCGCCGCCGACGCTCCGAACTACTTCGCGATCGGCGGGCCGCTGATGGCCGGGATGATCATGGGTCTGGTGACGCTGGTGGGCTTCGACTCCGCGGCGAATCTCGCTGAGGAGGCCAAGGATCCGTTCCGGACCGTCCCGCGCGCGATCGTCTCGTCGGTGGTGGCCTCCGCGGTGCTGGGCCTGTTGTTCGTCATCATCCTCACCTTGGCGATCAAGGACATCACCCGGGTGACGACCAGTGGCTCACCGGTGGCCACCATCATCCGCGATCAGCTTGGCCCGGTGATGGAGCGAGTTCTGTTGACGGGCATCGTGTTCGCGATGTTCGGCGCGGGGATGGTGATGATCGCCGCCTGCTCACGGCAGGCGTTCGCCATGGCTCGCGATTCCCGCTTCCCCGGCCACGCGCTGTTCCGCCGGGTCAGCCCGCGCACCCAGACACCCGTGCCCGCCACCATCCTGATCCTGGTGATCGGGGTGGTCCTGATGGTCGCATTGCCCGGTGAAGCCCTGCTGCAACTGATCGTCGCGTCGACGATCCTGCCCGCGCTGCTGTACGGCGGGATCGTCGTGCTCTACCTCTGTGTCCGCAAACGATTGGAAGCCAAGGAAGGCGGCTTCAGCCTCGGGCGTTTCGAATTACCCGTGGCCTACGCCGCCCTGGTGTGGGTAGCCTTCTCTATTTTCGTGCTGGTATCCCCCAGTGACGCAAGGATTCCCGGCCTGATCGTCCTGGGCCTGATCCTGGTCGGCGGGCTCTACTTCGCCAGGATGCTGGTGTTCAACCGTGAGGTGCTGGAAACCGAACCGGGTGAGCCCGGCGCGTTCTGATCCGCGACGGTCGCCCAGCAATACGGCGGGCGAACGAAAGTTACGCAGACCGAAAACCTGAGTGAATGAACTCCACTCGCCCTGCGCCATAGCCACGGAGAGGATATACCGAGAACGTCAATATATGTCTCCGGGCGAGAGGCCTACGGCTATGAGCAGCAAGCCAAATACGTGCTGGACCCGGGGCATGGCAGCGATCGCCGGGTTGGGTCTCGCGGCCTTCACCAGTCACGGTGTCGCGTCGGCGGAGCCGAGCCAAACGTCGCAGGCGTCAAGTACATCCAATTCCGCGTCGGCCAAGTCGCCGCGAACCGGACAAACACCGCGCTCGCGCAACAGCGTCAAGACTCACGACGGTGCTGACGCCGGCCCCAGCAACAGCACGCAGACCGCCGAACGCGCAACGTCCCGACGCCGCCCCACCGAAGCGGGGCGTATCTCGGTACCGACCAAGCCGATCCAGCAGCTCACTACTGCCGGTCCGCCAGCACTCACCGCATTGCCGTCCCCACCGCCGCCGGCCGAGGTGATCGAGGCCGTCGTGGTCGGGATACCACTGGTGGCTGCTCGGATCGCGAACGTGGTGCTGACCGGCGTCACCGGCTACCTACAAGCACTGACTGGTCCGAAACAAACCTACCCACCGAGCTTCTGGGCGCTCGCGGCTTACGTGCGTCGCGAGATCGGCGACACGGTCGAAAGCACCTTCCTCAACGGGACACCGAAGGCCGCGCCAATCCAATTGGTGCAAGGGCCATCCGGCGTCATCGGCACACTCAACGTCGTCAATCCCAACGGCGACCGACTCGCCTACACGGTGGTGACGCAACCCGAGCACGGGACCGTCGTCGTCAACGCCGATGGCACGTACCGCTACGTCCCCAATGCAGATTTCGGCGCCACGGGCGGAACCGACGTCTTCGCAGTGGCCATCAGCGACAACACCACTGTGCACTTCCATCTGGCCGGGGGGACCGGCGACATCATCACGCCGGTGACGGTGACGGTCCAACCCGGCGGCTACGGCACGGTAGACGTCGGCCGGGCGCCGCAGGCCGTTGCCGCCAGCCGTGACGGCCGCCAGGTATTCGTCACCAGCAGCGAGGACAGCACCGTGACTGTCTACGACGTCGCCACCAAGTCGGTGATCTCCACGATCGAGGTCGGCGATCTGCCGTCCGCACTCGCGGTCACCGACTCGTCGGTGTACGTCAGCAACGCGCTTGGTGGCAGCGTGTCGGTGATCGACCGGGCCACCAACACCGTGGTGAAGACGATCGACGTCGGCGCCGATCCGACCGCGCTTGCCTTGAACGCCAACAGCACTCGCTTGTACGTGGCCAACGGCGCCGACGGCTCGGTGTCGATCATCGATGTCGCCGCGGCCGCGGTGATCGGGACCGTCGATGTCGGTTCGGCGCCCACGGCGCTGACTGTCGCTCCTGACGGCGGCCGGGTCTATGTCGCCGTGAACGGGCCCAACAACAACGACGGAGCCATCGCGGTTCTCGACACACACACCAACACGGTGACAGCCACCTACGCGATCGGCGGGACACCGGAGGCACTCGTCGTCACCCCCGACGGCCACCGGATCTACGTAGCCACCCTCGGCGCAGTATGGGCGCTCGACGCCCAGACAGGTGCTGCCACCAGCGTCATTCCGACAGTCAGCAGCCCGGACGCACTCGTCCTCAGCGGTGACGGCACTCGTCTCTACGCCGGCTCCGCCGACGCATCGACGTTGGCGATCATCGACACCCGGACCAACAAGGTGCTCGACTCCGTCGCGGTCGACGACCTCGGTGGCGCGTTGGCGATCAACGCCGACGACACCGCGCTCTATGTACCGAACCTGGTCGGCGGGTCGGTCACCTACCTGGCGCTGACCCCGGGCGACCAGATGCCCGCGGTGCTCGACGCCCAGAGCACCGTCACCCTGCTCAGCGTCCAGCTGTACAACCTCACCGACCAACCGGTGATCGTGTCCCACATCCAAGACGCTTCCGACAACGGCGGCCTGCATCTCGGCGGACCGTCACTCGGAACCACCATCCCGGTCGGCGGCTCGGTGACGGTCCTGGGATATGTCGGGGACGACTACACCGGCTTTGGCAATACCTACATCGACGTCGGTTACACCCTGATCTCGCAGGACGCCACCGCTCAGCACCTGGTCTCGATCCGGGCCACCCTGCCGCCGTACTCGGGTCTCAAAGTGCTGCCCACCGTCTCATGCAAGGTCGGCAATTGCCTGGTGACAGGCACTCCGCCCCTCGGCTTCGCACCGTGGGACATGGCGCTCTACGTTCTCAACCCGTCGGGCAGCGCGGTGGCGATCCCGGCCTCCAACGCCCAGCAGCAGGCCGACATCCTCAACGCCTTCTGCGGTGAAAGTGACGGGCCCGCAATGAGTTGCGCGTTCACACCCACCCGCCAGATCGACGCGACCAGTGACCCGCATCCGGTCGGCAACTCAGTCAGCAACGACACGACGTCGCCGCTGACGACGAAGATCTACGTCCAGGACTCGATCTCGCAAAGCGATAGCGTCACGATCACCACCAAAGTCGGCTGGAAGATCAGCGACATCATCAACGCCGAGATCACCGCCGCATACGGCCACACGTGGACCTCGACCCACACCTTCACCCAGGAACTCGATGTCGAGATCCAACCCGGGGAGACCGTTCAAGTGATCGGCACCGCACCGGTCTTGCGGGTGTACGGCGACTTCACCGTCGAGGTGGGCGATACCACCTTCATCCTCAAGGACGTCTACTTCGACAGCCCGAACCCGGACGGCAGTGGTAATTACCATGCCGTGCTGGTGTCACCGACCAACGACTGACCTCCGTCGGTACGAATATGTGCTGACACCTCGTCATAGACAGGTGTAGGCTGCGCAAACATTAGGTCGGGGGGCTTGCGCTGCGGGGTGTTTGCGAAGGCCTCCCCCTTGGAGATAGGGGCAGCGGCCGTGCGAAAGATACCCTGCTACCTAGCTTTAGGACTGGTCTTCGTCATGGGGCCAGGCGCCCTCATCTTGGCGACGCCCGCCTCGGCGGACTGCGACAGTGCCGGCTATGCCACCGTGTGTGCACAGGGTGAAGTACGCGGTGGCGGACCCACCCCACCGCAAGCCGGACCGGTCTATCCGGGCTACTGCGCTGATCCTTGGTACTGCGACGACGCCTGGGGTGTGGACATCGACCTCAATCCCCGGCCACCGGTCCGTCCTCCCATCCGCCCCGGCAGGCCTGGCGTCGGCCCACGTTGAGCTTGCCCCATCCATCCCTCTTCGTTAGGAGCAGTCCAATGTCGTTCCGAAACCTAATCGGCGCCGGCATCATCGCCAGCACAGCGCTTTTCGGTAGTGCGGCAACTGCCGTCGCCGATGAACCGAATTGCACGGCAGGCGATCTCACCCAGGTCCTGTCCGGCGTCAACGCCGGAATGTCGGTGTATCTGTTCACCCACCCCGACGTGAACGCCTTCTTCACCGGCCTCAAAGGCAAGTCCCGGGAGGACATGCGCACCGAGGTCGCCAACTACTTGCAGGCCAATCCTGATGTCCGAGATCAGATCAAGGCCGTCAGGCAACCGGCCGCCGACTTCCGGGCGCGCTGCGATGCACCGATGCCCGAAGACATGGGGCCGATGGGCTGAGCCGCCCTAGTCCTGCTGTCCATCCGCGGGGCCCGGTGGCCTGACATGGTCAATGCCCGCCTCGACTATAGGTCCGCTGTCAGCGACGCGTGAACCTGCCGGGGCACAAGAGACGCAGCCGAGCACAGGCCCCAGCCGAAGCCACTAGTTCTTCTTCGCCCGTTTGCTTCCCGCGGTTCCGGTGTTCTTGCCGCTATCGCCGGTCTTGGCCTTCGTGGCCGGAGCCTTGCTGCTCTGCCCGCCGGTCGCCTGCGCCCCACCGATGCGGAAGTTGTTGATCGCGATGCCGGTTCCCGTCTTGGTGACGGTTTGACCGTTGGTGAAGATGGTTCCCGCCAGGGCTAGCGGTCCCGGTCCGGCTTTCACCGTGTTGGTGCCGCCGAGGAGGTTAAACCCGGCGGTAAGATTGCCGCCTGCACCGCCCGCGCTCACATTGTTGCCGCCGCTCAGCGCGTTGAGCGCCCAATTCCAGTTACTGCCGGCGCCACCGACGGTCAGCACGTTGTTGCTGCCGATGAAGTTGAATACCGAATTCTGGTAGCCGCCCTGTGAGGTGAGTTGATTGTTGTTGCCGCCCAGGAGATTAGTGGCGTTGTTGTAGATGCCGGCTGTGATCGTCACAGCGTTACCCGTGCCGAACCAGTTCTGCGCCGTGTTTCCGTAGCCGCCACCCGATGACGACACGGTGTTGCCGCTGCCGAACAGGTTTCGCACCGCGTTCGCATAACCACCCGTGATCGTGACGGTGTTGCCATTGCCGAGAATGTTGCGGGCCCAGTTCGCATAGCCACCCGTCGTCGTGACGGTGTTATTGCTGCCGAAGAGGTTGCTCGCGGTGTTCACGAGGCTTCCGTTCGTTGCGACGGTGTTGGTGTCGCCGAGCAGGTTGGTAGCCCAGTTGAAGATGCCACCTTGCGCGGTGACGGAGTTGTTGTTGCCAAAGATGTTGGTGGCCAAGTTGATTATCGAGCTCGAGGACGACGAGCCCGACTCGACGATGTTGTTGCGGCCGCCCCAGTTCGAGGCGATGTCCAACAGGCCGTTCGCGACGACGCGCATGCTGTTCGGATCTCCGGCAGTGCCGGTGCCGAAAAGATTGAGGGCGATGTTCCCGCCGCCGCCGGTACCGCCGGCAGTCACAGAGCTGCTGGTCGCCCCCGCATTGGGTGTCGTGACATTCAGGGCGATGTTGAACCCCGGGTTGCCGAGAAGACCCGAGCCTGCGGTGGTGGCTGAGCCGTTCGGGCCAAGCTGCGTCGCGATGCCGAACAGACCGTTGGCCGTGGCGACCGATCCGTCACCGAGGGCCGTCGCGACGGTGAACGCGTCACCCGTCGTGGCGGCCGAGTTGGTACCGACCGCGAAGGCCGCACCCAGCAACCCGCTTGCGTGAGCGGTCGCGCCGCTGCCGATCGCGATGGCGATGCTCAATGGCGTGCTGCTGCAGTCGGCGCTGTTGCCCAGACCGAAGAAGGACGCGCAGCTGGCGTTCGCGGTGGGGGCCGAGCCCAGGGCGGCGCCGGCGAGTAGGCCGGTCGCGGTGGCGCCGGCAGCGAGAAGTCCCGCAACCGCGCGACGGGACTTTGCGGATGAATACATGATGCTCCCCTGATCAACCAAGATCGCTCTTGATGAATTTGCTATGTCGCAGCCGTCAGTATGGCTGATTGGCGCCGGTTTGACGCCGCATTGGCGGTCAAACAGCCGGCACCGGGATGAGCAGGAAGGAGTTGCCGGTCGGGATGCTGGCTGCCGCCGCCCCGGCCGTTACACCGAACAGCTGCGCGGCCCCTGCCGCGAACCCGAAGAACAGCGCCGCCGCCACGCCGGCCAACTGGCCCACGGCGAACGCGACCGGGTTGTCGCCGAGCAGTGCGCCGATCCCTTGGCCGACTGCCTGACCGAGCGCAATTTGCAGCGCCTGGCTCTTCACGATCTGCGCAATCACGGTGTTCACCAGCTCGGTCGCCGACGTTCCGTTGAGGATGTCGCCGGCCAGGTCGCCGATCAGGTTCTGGGCGGCCGGGTTCGCCACGAAGGCGTCCACCGCCGCTTTGGTCAGCTGGCCGACCGCCAGTGTGTTCAGCGGTGTCTTGTCCAGCAGGCCCGCGACAACACCCTGCGCCAAGTCGCTGACCACGTGTTGCACGGCGGGCGCCTTCAGCACACCCTGCAGGGCATCCGGAACAGTGGCATTGAACGCGGCCACCACGGTCGGATCGGCCACCAGCGCCTGCAGGCCGTATTGCAGGGCGTCGGCTAAGGACGCTCCGGCCAGCAGGTCGGTGACGATCTGGTCGGCGGTGGTGGACAGCGCCGCCGCCACCCCGGCCTGGCCGAGGAAGCTCGTGATCACCGCGCCGGCCGTCGCAGCCAATTGGGCCGCGGACGTCGGATCGGCCAGGGTGCTCACCACCGTCGGGCCATACGTGGGTCCGAGCAACTCGCCCAGAAACGCTTGCACCGCCGCGTTACCGGCGACATCGTTGACCAGGCCCGTGACCGTCGACGCCAGCGCCGCCACCACGTCGGAATTGGTGGCCAGCGAGTACACCGCACTGCCCGCGGCCGGCCCCAGAGCCGATCGGAACGCGGAATCCGCCACCAGCCCTTGCCACGCGACGTCCAGCGCGTCGATCCAGTTCGTCCCACCCAGGTAGCTGGTGCCGAACACGGTGATGGCATCGGCCACCGCGGCGGCGACGCCCGGTGTGCCCAACAGGTTCGTGACTGCCGCGCCGGCCACCGTGGCCAGCCCCTGCATCGCCTTGGTATTGCTCAGCAGGCCCTCTACCGCGCTGCTCACCGCGTCACCCACTGCGGTGCCGGCAGAGCCCCCGCCCAACGCCTCCCACACCCAGCCGCCGGCGAGGTTCCCGAGCCAGGTGGGCACGGCCGAACCGGTGGTGAGGTCGATGACGGCCTGGGACGTGGCAGAGGCCAGCGCGGCCCGAACCGTCGCGTCGCTCAGGAAGGTGGCGATCTCACCCGACGAGTTGGCAACCAAAGACTTGAGGTAATCACCAAGGGGCGCAACGTTGTTGGCTTCCAGACCCGTCGTGATCGCGACGTACTGGTACTCCGTCGGCCGCACCGCGTTCGCGAGCACGTCGAGAGCGCCCTGCACGCCGGTATTGCCCAACGTGTTGCGGATCAAGTTGGCCGCGGCATCGCCGATGACAGTGCCCACCGTCTCGGGCACCCCGAAGTAGGAGCCCAGTGCGTCGGAGACCTTCGTCGAGACGAATTGCAGGATCGTGTCATTCGCGGCCAGCCTGGCAACTTCGGCACCAACCGCGCCGTTGCTCAGCAGGTCCTGGATGCCATCGGCGACGATCGGCGCCAACTCGTCGGCAATGGGCTTCCAGCCGGGCAGATGGGTGTCGATGAAGTTCCGCACCGCGGTGTTGAGGGCAGTGCCGGCCGTGGCGGAAACCGGCAGCGGTGCGTCTCCGGTGGCGCTGGCGCTGGGAACTAAAGCAGTGGTACTTATTGCACGGCCGGGCACGTCGATCAAACGTGCCGAGCCGGCGATCTTTTCGCGGCGGGACACCGCCAGCGCCGCCCAGGACAGCGGCTCGGTCACCGGAGCGAGCGGATCGTTGCCAGTGCCCAGCCGGTCCAGCGGCACCCGGCTGGCGGCCTTGAGCGAACCGGAAGGCTTGGCCGCGACGCGGCTCGCAGGCTTCGTCGCATTCCGGGGGGCAGGCTTGCCCGCCGACGAGGTGGTCTTCCCCGAATTCCCCGCACCGGTGTCCGCATCGGCCACAGCCGGCAGGGCGACGATCACCCCGCCGATTCCCAGAGCGATGGCCAAAGCCCCGACCCGACCGATGTTGTAGCGACCCTGCTGCACCATGGCACCTACCCCGACGTTGACGTGCAAAGTAATTTGCTAGGGGTATAGCACACTGCGCCGGTGACGCGAACGTGTACGGGCAGACTAACGGTCGACAAACTGTTCGCTGACCCCGGCCGACGCCGGCGTGGGAGGAGCTCCGAGCATGCGCATGATCACGACCGGTGTCGGCGCCCCGCCGCTGGTCTTCGTGCATGGCTGGGCGTGTGACGGGACGGACTGGCGCGCTCAGGTCGACGCGCGGCTCGCGCCCACGTGCCGCAGGCTGCCGTCGCGACACTGCCCGGGTCTGACCACTTCCCACAGATCGATCTGGCCGATGAGGTGACCACGCTGATCGCCGGATTCGCTTCTCTGCGTTGGGGACTAACCGAACGGTGACCGGTCCCGGCTGCACGAAGTACCGACGGGTGGCAGTACTGCAGTGAACAGATAGTTGCGTTTGACGCGCTCGGTGCAGGTGCTTGCGACGTACATGCTGGTGTGGCCCGCACCCTCGGTCACGACCACGCGGGCTTGATGCAACTCGGCGGCGCCCGCGTATGCGCCGTCCAACGGAGTGGCGGGGTCATTTCTGGTGTTGAGCACCAGGATTGGCGCGGTGGTGCGCCGGTTCCAGGGGCCGGTGTAGCGGTCGGCGTCGTGGCCCTGCCAGAACGCGCACGGGATCGTGTCGAACACCGAGATGCGCCCGAAGTCCGGTGATGACGTGGCTGCGGCTGCCGATGCGCGACGGTAGTCCGCGGGGTCGGTCGGCACGATGCTGTCGGAGCATTGGATGGCGTTGTAGGCCTCTTCGCGGTTGCCCAGATACGACTGCTCGACATCCGCCGGCGGTGGGCTGGTGCCGACGACGTCGACGACGAGTTCTGGTGCGGCAGTGCCGGTGTCGAAGAATTGTTGAAGCAGCTCGGCGAGCTCAGGGTAGCTGTCTGGTACCGCCAGCGTGGAGGCTGCGATCTCGGGCAGCGTCCCCGGATGGCCATAGACCAGAACGGGCGAATGGCGGAAACGGTCGGTCAGAGCCGCCCACTTGGTCCAAGGGTCGCCGCCGGCGAACGCGCAACGCCGACCGGCCGCCGAACAGTCCCTGAGGAATTGGTCGAACGCCGATGCGGTGCCGACCGGAACGCCCTGCCGGGTGTTCAGCGGAACGGTGGTCCCGTCGGAGCCGCGGCCGGAGATGTTTCCTTCGAAATCGATCGACCCGTCGAAGACCATCGCCCGCACCCGGCCCGGGAAGAGGTTGGCGTAGATCGCGCCGAGCTGAGTGCCGTACGAGATGCCGTGATAGGTCAGCGCCGGATCGCCGACTGCGCGGCGCAGCAACTCGAGATCGCGTGCGGAGTTGGTGGACGAGACGTGATCCACGATCGACCCCGCACGCTCCCGGCAGCGGTCGGCGAAGCCCTGCGCCCATACGAAGAGCTGGTCTTCCGCCGCGGCGTCGGCGGGCAGCCCCGGGCTGGGTACGAGGTATTGCCACTGTTCTGCGTTGTCGGGAAAGCAGCGCACGGCCGCGCTGCGGGCTACCCCGCGTTGGTCCCAGGAGACGAGATCGAAGCGCGATCGCAGCTCATCGGAGAACAGCCACGGCCACCTCGCCCGCTGGCGCAGCCGATCCACCCCGGAATTGCCGGGACCACCGAAGTTGATGAACAAGGTGCCGATTCGCTTGTTCGGATCGGTTGCCGGCAACTTGATCAACGCCAAGTCGATCTGTTCGCCGTGTGGCAGGTTGTAGTCCATCGGGACTCCAGCTGTCGCACAAAAGAATCCGTCATCGCAGGGAGCCCAGCTCAGACTTGGCGTATCGGCGGCCTCAGCGAGCGGGTCGACAAACGAGTCCGGTGCACCGACGTCAGCGCGCGCCGGTCTGGACGGACTCAACAGGCCGGCAGCGCTGACGATCACCGTGGCGACGACTACGAGGAGCAGGCATCGCCGCGGCGTTACTTGGTGATGTTGCCGCACAGGATCGGCGCGAAAAGCAGGGTGGGCTTACCGTCCTTCTCGACCTGGTCGTGTTCGCCGAGGTGAACGTTGACGTACCAGCCTGACGCCGGCGGGGCCTGATCGACATTGTTGATGACAGTGGTTGTCTCGGCAACGCCGTCTGCCTTGGCGACCAGATCGTTGAGGGGGTAGACCACCTTGCCCTGTGAGTCGCATGAGCCGGCGTGAATGTGCACCGCGTGGGTACTGCCGGCGACGAGGCCAGTGGCACGGGCCGACACGGTGAGCGTCTTGGCCGTCGGGTCGTAGTTCAGAATTGCCTGACTCTGCGGGTGATCGCCGAACTGTGGCAGCGGCGCCATTTGAAGAGTCGCCCCGGCCGCGGGGTCGATATTGGCACACGAGATCGGCATGTACGTCTGAGATCCCGGAGCACCCATCTCGTTGGCCGGCGCAAGATGGATGTTCAAAAGCGTGCCCGCGACCAAACCGGTATTCGAGGGCTGTGCACTCAGCATCGAGTCATTGATTTTCCCGGTGTCGTCGGCGGTCACGTCGAGGAACGGGACCAAGACATCGCCCTGTTTGTCGCAGGTGCCCTGATGGATATGCATGGCGTGCGTGCTGCCCGGGGTGAAACCGACCATCGCGATCTTCGCGGTGACGTACTTGGTCTGCGGGTCCCAGGTCAGTGTCACGGTTCCGGACGGCTCGTTGCCCAGCGGGACGATGATCTGCGATGGGCCGCTCGCCGCCGCGCTGGTTGTCGCCGTTGCCGACGAGGCGGCGCTGGACGAGCCGGCCGACGGCGTCGAATTCGAACCGCACGCGCCAACCATCGCGGCGACGACCACGCCCCCGATCACGATCGGTAGCGCCCTCGATTTTGTTGGGTAAGTCCCCACGATGATGTTCCGCCTTCCACTGGCGCGCTCGCCGAGAGCGGCGAAGGCGGTGACTCGCTCAGAGTACGAGCCTGTATGGCGGGCCGGAGCAGAATGCCAGTGACGGCCCAAATCGCGCTTCGCCGTGCGCTCGTTCAGTTGAGGACGATCGAATCGCCTTGCACCGAAATCGACTTCGTCGGCAACGGAAGCTTCGCCGGACCGTTGGCGACCGTGCCGTCGAGGTTGAACTTGCTGCCATGGCACGGGCAGTCGATCGTCCCGTCCGCGACCTTGTCCAGCTTGCACCCCTGATGGGTGCAGATCGCCGAGAATCCGTTGAACGCGCCCTGTGTGGGTTGTGTGAGCACGATGTCGTCGATGATCACTCCCGAACCGAGGGGCACCTGCGCGGTTTTGGCGATGACCTTTGGCTCGGCAGGCGCGATCGGCGTCGATGCTTCGGCAGTAGAGCTCGCAGCCGTCTCTTTCTTCGCTGTCGAACAAGCCGCAACGACAAGGCCAATCAGGCCGGCGCCTGTGCCGATGAAGACCGCACGGCGACCGAGTCGCAGATATTCAAGACGCATCGGGGGCCCTTTCTTGTGGTGGGAATAGTCGGTTCAAGTATGGGGCCGGTGGGGCTCGCGGTGCTGAGCTTCGTCAAGGCGATGGCCGAATCACACCGCGTGTGAGAATGCCTGCCATACAACCGTGTTGGCGACAGTGGGCCCACAGGAGCGGTCAACTACCGGCTTCGAGCCTGCATAGGCGACAATAAACCAATGGATGTGGCAACCCGCAACAGCGTCACCCGCGTGGGCGACCCCAGCGGGCCGACGCTGGTCCTGGCCCATGGCTTCGGCTGCGACCAGCAACTGTGGCACCCGGTGGCCGCGCGGCTGCGGGATCGCTTCGACCTCGTCCTGTTCGACCACGTCGGGTCCGGAAACGCCGAACCCGCGGCTTGGGATCCGGACAAGTACGCGTCGCTGAACGGCTATGCCGACGACGTCGTCGAACTCGTCGATGCGCTCGACCTGCGGGACGTGGTGTTCGTCGGGCATTCGGTGGCCGCGATGATCGGGGCGCTCGCCGTGTCCACCGCGCCGGAACGCTTCGCCAAGCTCGTGATGGTCACGCCGTCCCCCTGCTACATCGACGACGACGGGTACCGCGGCGGGTTCACCCGCGCGGACGTCGACGAGTTGCTCGAGTCGCTGGAAAGCAACTACCTGGGCTGGTCGCAGGCGATGGCCCCGACCATCATGGGCAACCCGGAGCGCCCGGAGCTCGGGGAGGACCTCACGGCGACGTTCTGCCGCACCGATCCCGCGGCAGCCAAGGCCTTCGCCCGCGCAACGTTCCTGTCCGACAATCGGGCCGACCTGGCGAGGGTCTCGGTTCCGACATTGGTCGTGGACTGCCGGCAGGACGCCATCGCGCCGCCCGAGGTGGGCGCCTACGTGCGTGATCACATCCCGGGTGCCCAATTGATCACACTGGACGCCACCGGCCACTGCCCGCACGTCAGCGCACCTGACGCCACCGCCGAGGTCGTTGCCGCATTCGCCGGCCGATGACCGACGCCGAAGAGCTGTGGGACAACGGGCCTAACGGCCAGCTGGCGGCCACACCGGACGGGCAGATTGTCATGGCCAACGCCACCCTGGCCTCCTGGCTGGGTGTTGCCCCAAAGGCGTTGTGCGGCAGACAGATCGTCGATCTGTTCACGGTCGGCGGACGGATCCACTTCGAAACCCACTTCGCGCCGATGCTCACGATGAGCGGACGACTCGACGAAATCAGCGTCGAGTTGCTGACCGCGGACGGATCGCGACGACCGGTCTTCCTGAGCGCCAACGTCAAGACCGGTGACGACGGACGCCCGGTGTTGCTCCGCGTCGCGATCCAGGATGCCCGCGACCGACGTTCCTACGAACGCGCTCTGCTCGACGAGCGCCAACGCGCCGAATCCGAGCGGGCCCGAGCACAGTCGTTGGCGAACACGTTGCGGCGGTCCCTGCTACCCCCATCACTATCCGTGCCCGAGGGACTCATCGCGGCCAGCCACTCTCAGCCCTCCGTGCAGGACATCGGCGGCGACTTCTATGACCTGTTCCCGTTGTCGCGCACCATGTCCGGATTCTTCTTGGGCGATGTCTGCGGCAAGGGCCCGGAAGCGGCATCGATCACGTCGTTGATGCGGTACACGATGCGCACCGCGGCCGTCGTCGATCCCGACCCGATCACCGTGCTGCGCCGGCTGAACTCCGTGCTGGGTCAGGAACCCCGCGACGACGCGCCACCGTTCTGCACCGTCGTGTTCGGCACGATCACCCACACCGACGGCGGGTTCTTTGTGCGGTTGGCCAGTGGCGGGCACCCGCCCCCGCTGCTGCTCGAGCACTCTGGGGAGGCGCGCTATCTGGACATCGTTGGCGGCATGGCCGTCGGCCTGACCGACCAGCCGACGTTCGTCGACACCTCGTTGTGGCTGGCCCCAGGCGACACCATGCTGCTCTACAGCGACGGCTTGACCGAGGCACGTATCGGCGACGGGACGCGACGATTCGACGACGACGGGGCGCTCCGCAGGTTCGCCACCGCCCTCGCTCCGGTCACACCGGATGTGCTGATCGACGAAATCCGGGAACTGCTCAGCGGTTTCGGGGATGGTGTCGAGGACGACACCGCGGTGCTGGCGTTAGGTGTGCCCGGTTGACGGGACAATCTGCGGATCCTCTCGAGACTGCGAGCGAACACCGCGTTTAGGTTCGGGGTGAACGGGCACACCTGAAGCTAGGCACGTGCTGTGGGCGCCCACTCGACCTGCTTAGATCCCGCCGGTCCAACCTCGTGGCCGGTGGGGTCGTTTCTCGTATGACTTTGTCCAGCCGCGAGTACCCTCTTCCTATGCCCGCCCAAAGCAGCCGGGAGTTGGCCCGGACGCTGGGCGACCTCGCCGTGAGGATGCAAGCCCAGAAGGGCCCCGGCGAGACCCTGCACATCATCGTCGAGGCGGCCGCAGACATCATTCCCGGAGCACGCTGGGTAGGCATCTCGCTGATCCAGGGCCGCAAGGTTTTAGCCAAGGCTCCCACCCATCCCATCGCCGCCAAACTCGACGAGCTGCAGAACGACCTTGGCGACGGCCCCTGCCTGACAGCTTTGCGAGAGCACCACACCGTGCATATAGCGGACATGTCGACTGAGACTCGCTGGCCTGAATTCTCTCGGCAGGCAATGGCATTGGGTGCTCATAGCATGCTGTCATTTCAATTGTTCGTCGAATCCGAGAACCTTGGCGCAATGAATCTCTATGGTGCGCAGGCCAACTGCTTTACCGAAGAATCTGTCGAAGTCGGCGCGGTTGTCGCCCAGCACGCGGCGGTGGCAATGTTCGGCGCCGCCGCGGTAACCCAGTTCAAGTCCGCGCTCGCCAGCCGCGACATTATCGGCCAAGCCAAAGGCATTTTGATGGAGCGCAACAACCTGACGGGTGAACAAGCCTTCGCAATGCTCACTTGCGCTTCGGCGGACACGAATATCAAGCTTGTCGACGTGGCCCGCTGGCTCGTTACAGAACACGAAAGAAACCTTCCGTGATCGCTACGGCTTGGGCCTTATCCGGCAGCCGCCAGCTTGGGGTCACTGGCCTGGGTGCGCACCGATTCGAGGGCCTTGGCAAGGATGCGCGAGACGTGCATCTGTGAGCAGCCGATACGTTCGGCGATTTGAGCTTGGCTCATGTTCTCAAAGAATCGAAGGTTGAGAACGGCTCGTTGCCGCTCGGGTAACGCGGCGATCAGAGGTCGTACCGTCTGGATATCGAGAACCTTGTCCAGGTTGCGGTCAACGTCGCCGATCGCGTGGCCGACACGTCTGTCGTCGTCGCTCCCGGCCGGCATATCGGTGGATATTGTCGAGTAGTGAGCGCCACCGACCGTCGCATCGACGACGAGCTCTCTGGCCATACCGAGATAGTCGGCGATCTCTAAGATTGTTGGCACTCGCCCGAGCCGTTGGGATAACTCTGCGTGCGCCCTAACCAGTTGCGGTTGAAGCTCTTTGATCCTGCGGGGCACCTTGATCGCCCACGTGTGGTCCCGAAAGTGGCGGCGGACCTCGCCCAGCATGGTCGGTACGGCGAACGACAAGAAGTCCGCCCCATTGTCGACATCAAAGCGGTTGACGGCGCTGACCAAGCCGGCCCGGGCGGCCTGCACAAGATCGTCGAACGGTTCGCCCCGGCCACGGTACCGGCGCGCGACCTGATCGGCGAGCGGCAGGCAGCGTTCGAAGATTTCGTCGCGTTGGCGCTGAAACGCCGCCGACCCCTCGCCTAGCGACTTGAGGTGACGGAACATCGCATTCAACTCGGAGTAGTCCACAGTCGACTTGGGCATCAGCAGGTTCCTTCGTCGTGCGCATCGCGGTAAAGGACTACGCGGCCCGAATCTGAACCTGTCGTACGCGACTACCCTGTAGCTCGATGGAGCAAACCTCGACACGCTTCGCACGATGTCGAGAAAGGAAGAATCGATGACCACACGGTTAGTCGTGCAACGCAACGACCTGCGCACGTTCCGCTGGGCTGAATCTCCCATGACACCCCTGGACGAGGGTGCGGTGCGGCTGCGCATCGATGCCTTCGCGCTGACGTCGAACAACATCACCTACGCGGCCCTTGGCGACGCGATGAACTATTGGCAGTTCTTCCCCACTGGCGATCCCGGAACCGGACATGTTCCGGTGTGGGGCTTCGCTTCCGTCGTCGAATCGCGCTGCCCCGGACTCGACGTCGGTGAGCGCTTCTACGGCTACTGGCCGATCGGCGACGACATCGTGCTGCAACCCGAGGGGGTGCATCCCGGTGGTTTCACTGATGGCGCCGAACACCGGCGGGCCCTGCATCCGATCTACAACCAGTACGTGCGGTGCAGCGCCGACCCCGGCTACGTGGCCGACCGCGAGGCGCAACAGGCGTTGCTTCGTCCCCTGTTCGCCACGGCATTCCTGATCGACGACTTCCTCGCGGACAACGCGTACTTCGGCGCGACGACGGTGGTCCTGTCCAGTGCGTCGAGCAAGACCGCCTACGGCACAGCGTTCTGCCTGGCGCAGCGCCGCGGCACAGCTGACGCCGTCAACGTCGTCGGGCTCACGTCTCCGGCGAATGCCGAATTCACCCGTGGGCTGGGCTGTTACGACGACGTCCTGCTCTACGACGACATCGTGACGACGCTACCCGAGGTGGCATCGGTTTACGTCGACTTCAGCGGCGACCCCTCCGTGCGCGGCGCGGTGCATCGCCGGCTCGGCGATCAGCTGGCCTATAGCTGTTTGGTCGGTGCCACGCATTGGGATGCGCTCGGCGGCGGCGACGCGCTGCCTGGTCCGGCGCCGGTGTTGTTCTTCGCACCCGACCAGGCCGGCAAGCGGATCGCCGAGTGGGGCCCGGCCGGATTCCAGGAACGGATGGCCGCCGCCTGGACGGCGTTCATGGAGCCCGTCACCAATGCCGAGAAGCCCTGGCTGACAGTGGTTTCAGGACGGGGTCGAGATGCGGTCGAGCAGAGCTATACCGCGCTGTTGGACGGGGCCGTGCCCGCCAACGAGGGACACATCCTTTCGGTGTGAGACCCCGACGCGTTGACTGAGCGTTGACGCAGCGATTGAGCGACGTTTCCCCAGCGTCATTGCTCAATGAATGACGTTGTGCGCCATCGACAACTGGGCCGTCAGGCTACGCCCACCGCCGACAGTGAATTGAGTTGCGCGAACAGCGAGTCCAGCAAGCCGGAACGGACCACCAGCAGCGCAGGAAGCGCGTTCACTGCGATGAAGAGCCCGGTCGGTATCCCCACGAACTGGCCCACCAGGTAGCCGATCGGCCCGCCTCCGAATACCGAGCCGATCGCTGCACCCACGGCCTGGCCGACGGCGATCTGCAGTCCGGGGCTGCCAAGGACGTTGGTCACGAGAGCCTTCACCACATCTCCGGCCGGCCGTCCAATCGCGAGATCTCCGGCCAGGCTGCCGATCAAGGTTCGCACTGACCCGTCGCCAAGCAGCGAATTCACAACGGACTTCAGCGCGTTGGACGCCAGCCGCTCCAAAGTCGGGTTGTTGATCCCCGCCGAGTCGAAGAAGTCCTGGACCGCGGACCCCACGATTCTGGCGGAGGCGTCTTCCAGTGCGTGCACACTCAGGACGCCACGCACCGCTTCGGCGACGGTGGACTTCAACGCCGCCTTGATCGCCGGATTCGCCTGCAGCTCAGTCAAGATGCCCTGCAGCGCGGCGTTCGGATCGGCGCTGTTGAACACGGCGAGCACGGCCTGGTTGGCGGCTTCGCTCAGCGCGTCCGCAACTCCCCTCGCTGCCAAGAACTTCGGCAGGGCCGTCGTGATCGAGCCGATCAACTTGTCCATAGCGGCCGGATTGTTCAACACGTCCACGATCTCGTCGCCGTACGTCGCACCGAGGCTGTCGACGAGTGCGGCGTGGATCGTTGGGTCGGACGACACGTCGGCGATGAACGTTTGCACCGTTGTGCTGATCTCGTTGACGATGCCGGTATCACCGATGACGGACTTCACCGCGCCCTTGAGCGCTTGACCAAGGGCCAGCTGAATATTGGGGTTGGTCTGCAACGCCAGCGTCGCGGCATCCAACGCCGCCTGCACTTGTGCCTCGGTCCCCGTGGCCAATGCCTGCGCGACCGTGTTGGCAGCGGTCGTCAGAGCCGCGGAGACGCCCGCATAATCCAGGAACGTCGACGCCGCCGTCTCGACCGTGCCCACCGCGCCGTCGACAATCACGGCGGAGCTCAGAATGTGTTCTACCGCAGCACGTCCCGCGAGCGCGACAACCGCGCTCACCGGAGTGCTGTTCGAGCCGTCGGCCACAGCCAGTTCGACTTGATCACCGATGAAGTTCACGAAGGCGGACGACGGATCTTCCTGCCAACCGCTCAGCCCGACGAGCACATGAGTTGAGCCCTTGATCGCGCTGAACACCGCGGCACGCAGAGCCTGGTCGGCGAGCAGCACCGGCACGCCCGTCACGAAGGCCGGCGCACTCTGCTGAACGTCCTGTTGGATAAGGTCGTTCAGGGTGTAGGTCGGCGAGGCCAAATTAGTGAGCAGGGCGTCGATATCCCCGTTGGGAACCACCGTCAACGTGTGCGCCAAAGTGCTGACCGCGTTCTGGACAGCCGTGTTGCCCAATAGGGTCTGGGCGAAGTAACCCATCGCCTGGCCGGCGACGTGGGCGGCTCCGGGGGTGAGTCCGTTGGCGACGGCCAGGGTCTGGACCTGATCGGTGACGAAATTCAGGAGCGCCTGGTTGTTGGCCAGGCTGGTGAGGGCTCCGTTGAGTGAGGTCTTGGTGTAGGCGTTACCCATCAACTCGACGACGGTGGGCAGCACCGCGTTGACGAACGCTTGCTTCTCGGCGCTCAACCCGGCGAAGCCGATTCCGGTCTTGATGAAGTTGGTGAGGGCGGGCGCAACGTTGGCGGTCCAGTCCGCCATGGTGGTGCCCGCGGCCGGCACCGCCGCGGCCGGCTCTCCGGTGGTCACGACCGCCGCCGGTACCACCGTGGCGTTGACGTTCGACAAATCACGGCGCAAGGCCAAGCCCGCCAACTCCAGCGGAGTCGCCACCGGGGCAAGGGGATCGCTGCCGCCGCCCACCGAGTCCAGCGTGACGCGATGTGCCGCTCTCAGCGAGTGACCGGTCGACACCGTGATCACGGGCGCGTCGACGACAGCGGCCGCGCGCAGTTTCTTCCCCGAGACTGTGCTGCGCGCCTTCGGCCCTGCCTTCGCCGACGAATCCGCCGAAGACGTTGTCTTCCCCGAGTTCCCGGTATCTGCGGCTGCTACTGCCGGTAGCGCGAGGATGACCCCGCCCACCCCGAGGGCCAGTGCCAACGCCCCGACCCGACCGATGTGCTGTCCCATGTTTATCCCCCCTTGGGTTCAAGGGTCTAGTGCAACAGCTCCTAGCTGAGGAGTTGCTTGATGCGTCCTGGTCATCCGCCTTCGACTGTCCATTTGTTCTGGGC
>FLQS01000013.1 GCA_900078375.1 uncultured Mycobacterium sp.
CCCAGCTCGGCCTCCATCTCCATGCCCAACCCGAGCATGTCAACCGGATAACCCGTCTTCTCCGAAACAATCGACAACACAACATCACCCGCCGACACCGACGGACCAGCCGCAGGCGCAGCCGCCGCAGGAGCAGGAGCGGGAGCAGCGACCGGTGCTGGGGCGACGGCAACCGGCGCGGCAACCACCACTGGCGGGGCAACCGGCGCGGGCGCAACAGGGGCGACAGCGACCGGCGGTGCGATGACCGGCGGTGCGATGACCGGCGCCGCGGCGACCGGGGCCAAAACCTGCTGTGGCGCAGCACTCGGCAGCGCCCTTGGTGCCTGCACAACGGTCGCCGGATCACCCACGATCTGCGCCATCATCTGCGAGGACATATCCAGGAACGCCTGGTGGCTTTGCGTCACCACGTCCATGTAGCGCTGGTGCTGCTCGGCCGTCTCCTTCTGGATGCTGTCGATGATGCTCCAGACATCGCCGGACAGCGGCGCCGCAACAACTTCGGCGACCTCGGCATGCATTGCAGCCTGCTGGTAAACCATCGGCGCCTGCTGCTGGACCACCGGCGTCGGCTGCTCGATCGGCGCCTGCACCTGCGGGGCCGGCGCCGCAGCAGCGGGCGCTTCCATCCGCTGAACCGATGGAGCCGGCACGGGCACTGCTACCACGGCCGACGGCGCACTCTGCACGCTCACCCGGGTGCGCTTCGGCGTGATCGACGTCTTGCCGTCCGCGGGCGGGTAGGGCTTGCCGAGGTTGGCTCCCCCGACCTTGACCACGTGCTTTGGTGCTAGAACGAACTTCTCCGGCTCTTCGTAGTGATCGAAGAGAGCGACGAGATCCAGCGCCACACCGTCGGCCGCCAAGGCGGCCAGTCCGCGATGCCACCCGCGGAGCCCATCGGCCTTCGGATCATCGAGTGCCACCGCGATGTGTGCTGACGTGCCCAGGATCTTTCCGACGAGTCCGGTCAGGACCCGGCCGGGACCAACTTCGATGAAACGGGTCACGCCGTCGCGGGCCATCGCCTCGATCATTTCGCGGAACCGCACCACCTGCTGAACCTGATCGCCGAGTTGCTCGGCGACGTTCTCGCCATACTGCTGCGCGGTGGCATTCGCGTAGACGGGGAAGTTGGGCTGCCCGATCTTCAGTGTCTTCAGATACGCCGTCAACGGAGCGCTGCTCGCGGCGACGATCTCCGAGTGGAATGCCGAGGCCACCGGAAGGCGGACCGCCGTCCAGCCCTTGGCCTTCGCCGCGGCCTGTGCCCACGTGATATCGGAGTCGTATCCAGCCAGGACAACCTGGGTCGGGGCATTGTCGTTGGCGATGACCAGCGATCCCGCCTCATCGGTATCCAGCAGCGCCCGAACGTCTTCGGCGGTCGCCGAGACCGCCAGCATCGCGCCATCCTTGCCTTGGCCCGCTTCGTTCATCAACGTGCCGCGGGTGCGGGCCGTCTCGACGAGACGCTCGGTCGGCAGCACGCCTGCGGCCGCCAGCGCAGTGACCTCACCGAAGCTGTGACCTGCAGCCGCCGTTGCGCTCACGCCGAGGACGTCGAGCAGCGCAAGCTGAGCGAGGCTGGTTGCGGCGATGGCCGGCTGGGCGTTGGCCATCGCGGTGAGCTCTTTCTTCTGCGCGTCCACCGCGGACGCGTCGAAGACCGGCTCCGGGAACACAACGCGGGGCAGATCGGTCAGATCCCCCTCGAGCCCGTCCCACACCGCGAGCGCTTCGGGGAAGCTGAGTGCGAGATCGCCACCCATCCCGACGTACTGGCTGCCCTGGCCGGGGAACAGGAATGCCGTCTTGCCTTCACGCGCCGGCCCGAACCCGACAGTGATATTGGCGTCCTTGAGCTCAGCTGCCTTGCCGTCGGCCAACGCTCTACGCAGCCGTTCCGCAACTGCGCCAAGCGATTCGGCATCCGTGGCCACCAGACCCGCGCGAGCGGGCTGCGAGGCGTCGAACTCTTCGGCGGCCTCGAAAGCGATGCGGGCGAGGCTCTCACCGGAACGCGCCACGGCGACGATGTCCGCGGCCCGCTTCTGCAGATCGGCCTCGGAGGGCGCGCTGAGCACCACGAGTTCGCTGGGCAGTGTCCGCAGCCGCTTGGCGCGGTGCTCGCCTTGGTATTCCTCCAGCGTCACATGGAAGTTGCTGCCGCCAAAGCCAAATGAGCTAACGGATGCACGTCGGGGCTGATCGTCTTTCCGCACCCAGGGCCGGGTCTGCGTGTTGACGTAGAACGGCGATTCCTCCATCCCCATCGCGGGGTTCGGGCGATCGACCTTGAGGGTGCCGGGCAGCGTTGAATGCTGCAGTGCAAGAACGGCTTTGATGAGTCCGGCAGCACCTGCCGCCGCCTTGGTATGGCCGATCTGAGACTTCACCGATCCGAGTGCGATTCGCGCCGAGCTATCGGTGAAAACCGACTTCAGCCCGGCGAATTCGGCAACGTCGCCCGCTTTGGTCGCGGTGCCGTGCGCCTCGATGAGTTCGACCGTCGACGGGTCGTAGCCGGCGTTTTCGTACGCGCGGCGCAGTGCCTTGGCCTGCCCTTCGGAACGCGGCGCATAGACGCTGGATGCACGTCCGTCCGAAGAGGAGCCCAGGCCGCGGATGACCGCATGGATCTGGTCGCCATCACGCTCGGCGTCGGCGAGGCGCTTGAGGGCCACCATGCCGACGCCCTCACCGATGATCGTGCCGTCAGCGCCATCCGAGAACGGCCGGCAGTCACCGGTCGGCGAGAATGCCGGCGTCTTCGAGAAGCACATGAACATCATCACGTCGTTCAGTGCATCGACGCCGCCGGTCAGCACCACATCCGACTCGCGCAGATACAGCCTGTGCAATGCGGACTGCAGCGCGGCAAGTGAACTGCCGCAGGCGGCGTCGGTGACGAAGTTGGCCCCGCCGAGGTTGAGGCGGTTGGCGACGCGACCGGCGATGACGTTACCGAGGAGACCGGGAAATGTGCTTTCCTGCCATGGCACATAGTGATCGGCGATGTCCTGACAGATCTCGTCTGCTTCGCCTTCGGATAGCCCGTTCTCCAGCATCGCTTTACGCCAGATCGGCCGTTGCATCCGCGAACCCATCTGCACAACGAGTTCAGTCGTCGAGGCAACCCCGATCACCACGTCCACACGGTCCAGGTCGACTTCCTTACCGTCGCGCTGCACTTCGTCAAGGAGCTGCCTGGCCGCGATCAGCGCGAGGATCTGTCCGGTGTCGGTCGACGGTAATGCGTTGGGCGGCAGCCCGAATTTCACCGGATCGAAGTTCACCGGGTCGATGAACCCGCCCCGCTTGCAGTAGGTCTTGTCCGGCGCCTTGGGGTCGGCGTCGTAGTAGTCCGAGATCAGCCAGTGCGAGGGCGGTACCTCGCTGATGGCGTCACGGCCAGCGGTGATGGTGCGCCAGAAGCCAGCGAGCCCCGACTCGCCCGGGTAGATCGCCGACATGGCGACCACCGCGATCGGAGTGGCAGAGGGCTGGTGCGTGTTGTCAGTCAAGGTAACCCTTATCCGAGTGGACGTGGACGGAAATCAAAGGCGGAAGGCGGCATCGCGACGCCCGAAGCGCGAAGCTGCCCGGCTCGTGTCACGGTTGCAGCGCCCTCAAGGAGATTGAGCGCGATCTGACGAACCGTGCGTGCCTCCACCGGCTCGAGGAAACTTCCCCGCACCCATTGGTTGAAGGCCCCCATCGCCGGGCCACACCAGATCTGGTAGTCAGCGCGGCGTTCAGTGTTGCCGTCACGCGCCCACTGCGAACCCGTGAACAGGTACCAGCGGAATACCAGGGCCATGCGATGTCTCGGGTCCGCCGCCGCGCGTTCCACCTGGTGTGGGTCGCTCTTGACGAAGAACGCCTCGGTGTCCGCCCAGATGTCGGCGACACTACGTCCGAGGACTGTCTTTTCGAGGTTCGCCAGCTCCTCCGATGGGGCCTCTTCGAGCGAGGAGTAGCGGCGATAGAAGTCAGCCAGGCGGTGCCCGCGTTGGGCGAACATCGTCCCGCGCTTGAGAACCTGTACGGTCACGCCCATCTCGAACATGTCCGCGGCGGGTGCCATCGCCACGTCGGTGGATTCGGCCAGCCCCAGCAGCGTTCGGGCATCGGGTGACAAGCCGCTCTCCACCGCCGACTGGTTGACCGACCCGGTCAGCACGTAAGCGGCGCCGGCGGCGAACGCGGCGGCGACAGCGGCGGGGGTACCCAGTCCGCCGGCCGCGCCGACCCGGGGCATGACCCGGTAGCCATAGGTAGCGGCGATCTCGTCGCGCAGGCTGATCAGCCGCGGGAGCAGCACGGTCAACGCGCGGTTATCGGTATGACCGCCCGAATCCGCTTCGGCGGTGATGTCTTCCGCGATCGGAATTTGGCTGGCGAGTGCGGCTTCCTCGGCAGTGATGCGCCCCTCGGCGACCAGCGCGCTCAGCATCGCTTCCGGTGCAGGCGAGAGGAAGTGGCGGGCGACCTCGTCGCGAGAGACCTTCGCGAAAATGTGCCCGGCCCGCACGACGCCTCCGTGCGCGTCACGACGCAGACCTTTCGCGGCGTAAAGGACGATCGCGGGCGTGAGGCGCATGAACGCCGAGGCGGACACGTAGCGGACACCGAGGCGATGGAACAGGTCGACCGTCGCCAATTCGATGCCGTCACTCTGGACGTTGTGGATCAGGTTGGCGCCCCAGCCGTTGGAGTCCCGTCCGAGGGCAGCCTGAATCTCCAGTACTCCGCCCTCGACGGTGGCGAGGTCCAGCCCGGCGCTGCCGTAGAACGCCATCGCCCCGGCGCGCACGCCCTCGACGGTCATCCGCGGCGTCGCGATCCCGCGGGCCATCTCGCCGACGACGTAGGGGAAACGCACGCCATGGGTTGCGGTGAAACTGCGCTCGCCGAGCCATTCGGGATAAACCGCGGGCAGGACGGCAAGCAGGTCCTGGCTCAGGATCTCGGGCGTAAGTTGCCCGACGCCGTCGAGGAGCACGGCACGGGGCCCCTGGGCCGAGTTCACGACGGCAACCGGCCTGCGGATTGCTGCCAGCGCCTCACCGGCGTCGGGTCGATCAAACAGCGCTACAGAGGCGCCATTCGTCGGATGAGAGTTAGCCAAGGTGGCCTGCATGAGGGAGGACTCTAGCTTTACGCGCGCGACAAATCCTGGTTTTAGAACACGTTCATGCCCCCGGCGGCCTACCCGGCAGTAACTCTGTGAGGATCGTACGCTGACACGTGTCACGGCCGTTGCCGAAATGACACTCGGGCGATCGTTTTTCGGTCACTTCCCGAGAAGCCGCTGCCGCGGATGCAGCAAATCCGGTGCCGGGCGATTTCGCCGTAACGGGCACGCACCACTGGTCCAGCCAAAGGTCGGAACAAATACCATAACGGCGTTTACGGTGTGCGGTTGCCTCCGCGGATCGCGCCGTACCTATCGGCCCGAAATCCGGCCAAACGCGGAATCAGTAATTCATGCAGGTGTTCGCGACCTGCGTTATCTGCGGACCGATCTGGGCATAGATCATCGCTTGCAACTGTGGGTTGACTGCTTGCTGCTGTGCCAGCTGCTGCTGGCGTTGGGCCACCGGCATCGCCAGGAACTGCTGAATATTGGCTTGCATATCCGGCCGCGCGTTGAGCTGTCCGGCCAGGGCCGGAGCCTCCGCATTCAGGGCGGCCGTCACCTGCGCGTAGCTGCAGGACGTGTTAGCCAGCGCCTCCGTGACCGGGTCTGCCGAAGCGGGGATCGCCAACGACACCGAAATCGCCGCCGCCAAACCGCTCATCATGACGACAGTTCGTAAGCACCGTGGTGATTTCATGGGCGGGTGCCCTTTCGTTTGCCAGAACCGCGAGTTGCCGTACCGAGGGCTAGTTAAGCACGGCGCTGTCACACCGTGGCCGAAACGTATTCCTTATATATGCAATGCTCAGGTTCCTGCCGCCACTCGGCGCTCACCTGTGCGGTTACCGTCGTCAGCCTGAGAGCTTTCGCGGACCGTTGTACGCATCGTGGCGCCGTGATGCAACCCCCTGCTATCCGGGGCCGGCCGTTCGGTCTGTAGCTGACCCCGAGCCGTCACGGTGTGAGCGCTGCAGTTCCCGTTCGGCGTCCTCGAGCGCTTCGCGCGCCGCCCGCAATCGGTGCAGGAGGTCGTCGGTCTCGTGCTTGGCCCGATCGACCGCACGCGCCTCCTCCATCGAGTTCAGCACGATGCCGATGAACAGGTTGAAGACCAGAAAGCTCAGGATGACGGTATAGCTGATGAAGAACACCACCGACCAGGGTGAGATCTGCAGTCCCATTTCGACGTTGTCGGGCAGGTTCTCCAACGTCAGCATGATGTACATCGTCAGCATCGCCCGCCCGACGTTCCCGTAGTGCTCGGGGTCGTGATTGGCGAACAGCACCCAGCCGAGCATCCCGTAGATGTAGATGAGCAGCGCCGTCGCCGCGGCGAGGGATGCCACCCCGGGGATGCTTCTGGCGATCGCACCGATGACGACGCGGAGATCGGGCAGGAACCGGATGATGCGCACGATCCGCGCCAACCGCACGAGGCGCAGCAGCATCGCTGTCGACCGCAAGCCCGGCAAGAAGGAGGCGGCGATGACGAAAAAATCGAAGAGGTTCCAGTGGCTCTTCGCGAACTCGCGGACATCCCATTCGGCCGCGGTGAACCGGATCAGCAACTCGATGACATAGACCGCGAGGATGACGTTGTAGAGCACATCGAAGACGCCGTGGTAACCGGAAGCGACCGAATCAAAAGTCTCCAGGCCGAGCATTGTGGCGTTGATCACAATGACGATCACGATGGCGGCCTCGAACACCGGATTGACGATCAGGTGCCGGCAGCGCTCGACGACGGCAGGCACAGCCTTGGGCGTTGGCGGTTCGGCCGCCGAGTCTCGCGACGTGGGTTGCACGGTTAGTGCATAGCAAAGGTCGACGCTTTTCACCCGGTGAACGCCCACGGTGACATCCCCGATTTCGGCCTGATCGGGGCTGCCACGGGATAGCGTCACCGCCATGCGTTCGGTCGGGCGGCGCGGGTTCATGCTGGGCTTTGGCGCGCTCGCGGCGACGCCCTTACTGCCGGGCTGTGGCGGCGCGGACGACAAGGTGGGCGCTCACGTCGTCGTCGTGGGTGCCGGCTTCTCGGGATTGGCGGCGGCTCGGCGGCTGGCCGATGCCGGCGTGCGGGTCACCGTGCTGGAAGCCAGGGATCGAATCGGCGGCCGCACCCAGACCGACACCTCCCTGGGTGTGCCGATCGATATCGGCGCCTCATGGATCCACGGCACCGAGAACAATCCGCTCACCAAGCTGGCCCAAGACGTCGGGGCCAAAACTGTGCCAACCGATTTCGAGGACTTCGTCCTGATCGAGAACCACGAGAAGGTCGATCCGAAAGCCGCCGGGGCGTTGGTCCCCGGCTGGCACCGGATCGTCGAGAAGCTCGACGATCTGAGCGGCGACGCACCGGCGACCGAGTCGGTCGCCGACGGCCTGGTCGGGATTGCCGATCTCGACGACCCGCTGGTCGCGTGGAATGTGACCTCCCGCACCTCCGGTGATTACGCGGCCGACCCCGACCAGCTCTCGCTGCGCTGGCTGGGCAGCGAAGGACAGTTCAAAGGCCCCGACGTCATCCTCCCCGGGGGGTACACCCAGCTGTCACAGCACCTCGCCCAAGGTCTGGACATCCGCACACGCACCGAGGTCACCCGGGTCTCGCATGGTGGCCGGCAGGTGCGCCTGGACACCTCGCAGGGGACCGTTACCGCCGACCGGGTGATCGTCACCGTCCCACTGGGAGTCCTCAAGGCAGGAACCATCGCGTTCGACCCCCGACTTCCCGAGGCCAAGCGCCACGCCATCGAGAAGCTCGGGTTCGGACTGCTCAACAAGGTGGTCGTCGCCTTCGACAAGCCGTTCTGGCCGGAGTCCACACCGATGATCGGACTGGTCGGCAACAATCAGCCCGTCACCGATCTGGTCAACGGCCTGGTCTTCGCCGGGAGACCGCTGCTGGTGGGGCTCCGCGGCGGTCAGGCCGCGTGGTCGCGCGAATCGCTGTCCGATCCGGAGGCGGTGGCCGAATTGATCGCCGCCATCGATGCGCCCACGCCCGTCGGCTCGATCGTGACGCATTGGGGCACAGATCAATACGCCCGCGGCTCGTACAGTTTCATCGCCGTCGGATCGAGCCCCGACGATATGCACGCACTCGGCGAGCCAGTCGGCGAGCGCCTCCTGTTCGCGGGCGAAGCCACCAATCCCGAGTGGTTCGGCACCGTCCACGGCGCCTACCTGAGCGGTCAGCGCGAAGCCGACCGGGTGCTACAGGCCTAGCACGCCGCGGGTTTTCCTGACGCTACCTTCGTTGTTCGATACGGTGAGACACCACCGGTCGGGCGAAAGTGGGGGCCACATGCGGAATCCAATCAGGCGTTCGGTCGCCTGCACTTTGGCGGTAGCAACGCTCCCGTTCGCCGGAATATCCTGGGCGCCAACAAGTTCAGCCGACGACGGTTGTGGTGCCGGGATGTATTTCAACTGGGAAACCAATCAGTGCGAGTACTACGACGACGTGAACGTGTACATCAACCCGTGCTGTTATGTCGGCCCCGCCGGGGTCGGCCCGCTGGGCCCCGGTCCGGTCGGCCCCGGTCCGGTAGGTCCTGGTCCGGTAGGTCCTGGCCCCATCGGGCCGGGCCGGCGTTAGTCGAGGGAGAAAGCCGTGGCTGAGCGCGACGACGCCGCAGACCAAGACCGCCCCGACGAGCCGACGGAAAACCAGCCACCGCAGCGCAACACAGAGGACGTCGTCTTCCCGGAATCGTTCCGAAAATTCTGGCGCACATTGCTCGGACCGTGGGGCCGTCCCTGACAGCACGCGTCGCCCGGTGTCGTCACATACGATGCTCTCGCCGCGCTACTCGCCTGAGGAGTGTTCTTCTGAGTCAGCCACCTGCCCCAGAGACCGATTCGCTGTCCCGCCGACAGATCGTCCTGCTCGTGACGGCCCTGGTCTTCTCGCTGATGTCGTTCTCGCTGAACGCCACCATGCTCGCGCCGGCCGTCCGCGATATCAACGAGACACTCGGCCCGGGGGCGTTCGTGGCCATGTCGACGCCGTTCTATCTGGCCGGCGCGATCGCCAACGTGGTGCTGATCCGGTGGAGCGACTACATCGGGCGCAAGCGCGTCCTGATCGGGATCGTGATCGTGATGTGCATCGGGACGGCGCTGTGCCTGAGCACATCGCTGCCGATCGTGGTGGTGGGCCGGTTCCTGCAGGGCGCCTCGAACATCACCTATGGCCTGGCCTTCCTGATCCTGCGGAACCGCCTGTCCGGTGCCACGTTCGGCGTGTGCTGCGGGGTTATGGCGTCCATCAACGGCGGGGTGGCCGGCGGAGACGCGTTTCTCGCCGGCATCATGACCGACGCCTTCGGCTACCGCTCGATCTTCGCGCTGATCCTGGTGGTCGGCCTGATCGCCCTCGTTTTCGTGTGGAAGTGGGTTCCCGCCGAGCAGCAGGGTGCGCGCAGCGAGGGCAGGATGGACTGGATCGGTGCCGTCTGCATCGCATTGACCGTCGGCGGTATCACGCTGTTCTTGTCCAACGGCGGGCACGCCGGGTGGATGTCGACCCCCACGCTGGTCTGGCTGGCCGTGGCCGTCGTCGCCTTCCTCGCCCTGGTTGTTGCGGACAAGCGGGTGGCGCACCCCCTCGTAGGGCTCAAACACATCCGGACACGGGAGGCCTGGCCGCTGCTCGTCGTCACCATCCTGGTCATGGGGTCGTTCATGGTGGTGCTCGGCTTCATCATCCCGAGCATGGCCGAAGACCCGGATTCCGGCTTCGGCCTGAACGCGACGATGACGGCGCTGCTGTTCCTCACCCCGGCAGCGGTCGTACAGGTCCTCACCGCGCCGTTCGTCGGGCGGCTCGCGGTCCGCATCGGATTCGTCACGGTGATGCGCGCAGGCATCGCTGCGACCATCGTGGTGGTCGCACTGATGGCGGTTTTCGCCGACCACAAGTATGCGGTGGCGGCACTGATGGTTGTCTTCGGATTCACCTGCACCGCAGTGGTTCTCACGCCGCTGAGTTCACTGGGTGTACTACAGGCATCCGACGAGGAGCCCGGCGCACTGCCCGGCATCGCCAACGCCAGCTATGGCATGGGCTTCTCCCTGGGATTCGCCTGGGCCGGCCCGATCGTCGGCTCCGGCACCGACACGTCGTTCCAGCAGGCCTTTTGGACCTGTGTCGCCATCGGCGTCATCGCGCTGGGATTCAGCTTCGTATTGCGGCCGAAACCACTTACGAAGGAAGCGATCTCCCCCGGCGCTTCGACAGCTCCGCCACCATCGCACTGACCGACGGCGCGAGACTCATCGCGGGCGGGGGTTATCCCCCGGTTGATAGGCGGGGAAACGTCGTACCGGTGGCGCTGCGTAGTGCCTAGGTTGAGACACATGGTTGCTCCCGACGTCGTCATCCCCCCACCTCCCCCGGCACTGGACCCCGTGATCGAGAACGACGCCCCGATCCGCAGTCGCCCGATCGGGCTGGTGCCGAGCGCGTCAATGATCACCGGGGCCGTGATCAGCCTGGTGTGGTTCTGGATCCCGCTTGCGCTCCTGGTCGTCGCGATCTCGTCGATCCCCTCGGTCATCGGTTTCCTCGTCGCGGGCGTCGCCTTCGTCTACCTGATGCGCGGCGTCGATCGGGTCGAGCGGGTACGCAGCGAGGCCGTCTTCGGCTTTGGCATCGCGGTGCCACCCCGTCGGATGTCGCACTACCAAGGCTTCCAGCGATGGGCGCACCAACTATGGCTCGACGTCAGCAGCGCACGGTTCTGGAAGGCGTGCGCACACCACTACCTCCGCATGAGCTACGACATGCTCGCAACGGGAATCGCGTTTGCGCTGCTGGTCTTCGCGTTCATCGGCCCGGCCGCCGCGATCGCTCTCGACAACAGCGACGCCGAGGCCGGTCTCCGGTTCATCTCGCCCACCCTCGCATTCGTGCTGGCCGTCGTCGCGGTGGCCGCGGCAATCGCGATCATCGTGTTCGCGCCCGCAGTCGACTCCCCGATCGACCGGTGGCTGCTGTCGGCGTCACCGACCGCAGCACTGCAAGACGAGGTCAGCGCATTGACCGACGCCCGGCAGGGCGCGGTGTCCTCGGCACAGACCGAGCGCCATCGCATCGAACGCGACCTGCACGACAGCGTCCAGCCGCGTCTGGTGTCGCTCGCGATGACGATCGGGCTGGCTCAGACGAAGCTCGACACCGATCTACCGCAGGCAAAGAAGCTCATCGCCGAGGCGCATGACGACGCGAAGAGCGCACTGCTCGAACTGCGAAACGTAGTGCGGGGTATCGCCCCCACGATCCTGTCCGACCGAGGGTTGGATGCGGCGCTCTCATCGGTGGTACAGCGCACTGAGACCTCCGGGGTACCGACCACGCTCAACATTGCGCTGCCCCGTCGGCTTCCGGACGAAGTCGAGTCGGTGGCGTACTTCGTCGTCGCCGAGTCGCTGACCAATGTGGCCAAACACGCGAACGCCACGCAGGCGGTCGTCACAGTTCGGTTCGACGAGGGCTCGGCAACGCTGTACGTCTCGGTGTTCGACGACGGTGTGGGAGGCGCCGCGGTCACCACCGAGACCAGAGCTCAAGACGCGACCGGTCTTCGCGGCCTCGAGGAACGGGTCCGAGCCGCGCGCGGCACCTTCACGGTGTCGAGCCCGGCCACCGGACCGACGATCGTGACGGCGGTGCTGCCGTGCGCATCGTGATCGCCGAGGACTCGGCCCTGCTGCGCGCGGGCATCGAGCGGATCCTCACCGACGCCGGCCATGACGTGGTCGCGGGCGTCTCCGACGCCACCGACCTGCTGCGCCTAGTCAACGAGACACGGCCCGATCTCGCCATCCTCGACGTGCGGATGCCGCCGACGTTCACCGACGAGGGCATCCGGGCGGCCGCGCTGCTGCGAAGCCAGAATCCGGAATCACCGGTCCTGGTGCTGTCGCATTACGTCGAGGAACGCTACGCCGCCGACCTGATCGCCTCGGACACCAGGGGTTTCGGATACCTGCTCAAGGACCGCGTCGCCGACGTCCCCGCCTTCCTCGACGCCGTCGAGGTGGTAGGTGCCGGCGGCACGGCGCTCGACCCGGAGGTCGTCTCGCAGATCCTGATCCGGTCCCGGCGCAGGGCGGTGCTCGACCATCTCACGCCCCGCGAACAGGAGGTGCTGCAGCTGATGGCCGAGGGGAAGGCGAACTCCGCGATCGCGGCCACACTGCACGTCTCGGTGGGTTCGGCCGAGAAGCACATCGCGTCGATCTTCACGAAGTTCGACCTCGCGCCGGACGAGAGTGAGAACCGCCGCGTGCTCGCGGTGCTGCGCTACCTCGAATCCTGAATCAGCCGAACCGAATTCGATAGAACCCCCCGAGAGGACCCGACCATGACCACCATCGCTCCGGCCCCGCCCGCCACGGCCACACCGCCGCCGCCGCTGACGCCCGGCGGCCGCCGCGGACTGCGGGTGATGTTCGTCGTCGTCGCGATACTGCTGGTGTCGGCAACGGTGATCGCGCTCGGCGTGGCGTCCTTCAGGCTCAGCAGGTTTCGCGTCGTCGCCGACGAGTTGACACTGCCCGGCGATATCCGCGACCTCGTGATCGACACGGCCGACGTGCCCGCGGCCATCAGGCTCGTGACCGACCGCGACGCCACCGAACCGCGGGTCTCGATGCGGCTGCTCAATTCGTCGCGGTCCGGCGACCAGACGCTCGCCGTGGACCGCGGCGCCAACCGCGCCACGGTCACCGTTCGCGATGACGCGTTCGGGTTCACGCCGTGGTCGCGGACCGGCGAGATCACCGTGACGTTGCCGCCCGTACTCGCCAGGAACATGGCGGTCACGGTGCACCAGGAAACCGGTGTCCTGCTCGCCCAAGCCGACCTCGACGAACTGATCACCCACGGGACGGACGGCCTCGTGGTGCTCAGCGGCAGCGCACGCCGCGTCGAGGTGCACAACGAGGATGGCGACATCGTGACCCGCGAGCCGATCTCGGTCGCCGAGTCGTTCACCGCCGAAACCGTCGACGGTGACGTCACCGTGGACTTCAAGGACGCTGCGCCTCGCACGATCGAGGCGTCGACGAGGGACGGCGACGTCACCCTCGAACTACCGGGTGCCGGGCCGTACCTGGTGCGCGCGGACGGCCCGGGGAACACGACCGTGACAGTGCCGCGGACCAGCGATCCCGAACGGGCCGTCGCCGAGGTCACCGTACGCACCGATGACGGCACCGTCGCGGTGACCGCACTCGTCGACGACCGCAACCGCCGGCACCGCTGACGGCCCAAACCCCTTGCTACGCAAGGTATCTCCCCCGGTGGTTCGACAGCTCCCCAACCATCGCACTGACCGACGGCGGCACCGGGGTGCCGGGATCGCAGTCCGGTGCGCGCTGCGGCTCGCCGTAGACCGTGGTCAACGGAACCACCCCCGCCCACGCCCCGGCGGCGACGTCGTCCTCATCGTCCTCGGGCCACCCGTCACCGATCTTGAGCGACCAGTTGTCGGCCGCGATCGGCATCCGCAGCGCCATGGTCGCGGCGAGCTCCTTGCGGGAGCTCGCGCGAAGTTCGGCCACCCGGCCGGGGATGAACGTGTCGGTCAGCGTCTCGAGGTAGGACACCTTGTCGGCTTCCGGGATCGGCTCGAAGGTTCCGAACAGTACCGCGCTGCGGAACTGGAAGGAGGATTCGAATCCACTGCGCGCCACCAGAACTCCATCGAGAGCGGTGACGGAGACCGCAGCGGCAGCACCACGGGCGAGCTGACGCATCCACGGTGAACCTGTCGAGCCGTGGATGACCAGTTCGTCGTCGATGCGGGCGAAGCCGATCGGAAAGATCACCGGGTGCCCGTCGCGGATCAACGCGATGGTCGCCAGCGGCGTCGCGTCGAGCAGCTCGTCGAGCCGGGCGCGCGAGGTGTTCTGCTTCTCCGGCAGACGGCTGACCGTCGTGGATGGTTGCGACATGGCCCTACTGTCGCACGGGCCGCAGCGAGCCGGGGGTCAGATCGCTGCGGGTCGGGTAGCCGTCGATGGCCATGATCAGGTCTGCCTCAGCCAGCATCGAGCGCAGCACGTGCACGATTCCGTCGGTGCCGGCCAGGGCGGCACCGTACGCGTAGGGCCGGCCGATGCCCACCGCCGAGGCGCCCATCGCCAGTGCCTTGACAATGTCGGCGCCGGAGCGGACACCGGAGTCGAACAGCACCGGCACGTCACCGGCGGCGGCCACCACGTCGGGCAGGCAGTCAAGCGCGGGAAGCCCGCCGTTGGCTTGGCGCCCACCGTGGTTGGAGCAGTAGATGCCGTCGACGCCGGCGTCGATCGCGCGACGGGCATCGTCGGGATGGCAGATACCCTTGAGGATCAACGGTAGTTTTGTCAGCGACCGCAGCCACGGTAAGTCGTTCCAGGTCAACGAGTTTCCGAAATTACTGACCCAGGGCAGCACGGCATTGCGCGGGTCGGCGTCGATATCGCCGTCGGCCTTGGCGCGGAACACCGGGTCGCTGATGTAGTTGGACAGGCACATTCCGCGCAGCTGCGGGAAGTTCGAGGTCGACAGGTCGCGCGGCCGCCAGCCGGGCACCCAGGTGTCCAGCGTCACCACGATTCCGGCGTACCCCGCGGCCTCAGCGCGGTGGACGAAGCTTTCGGCCATCTCGCGATCAACCGGGGTGTACAGCTGGAAAAGGCCTGGGGTGTCGCCGAATTGGGCTGCGACATCCTCCAGCGGATCCATCGTCAGCGTCGAGACGCACATCGGCACCCCAGTGGCTGCCGCGGCACGCGCGGCAGCGAGGTCGCCGCGCCGGTCGATGGTGCACAACCCGATCACCCCGATCGGCGCCATGAACACCGGCGCCGGCCAACGTCGTCCCCACAATTCGACAGACAGGTCTCGCTCAGTGGCACCGACCAGCATCCGCGGTATCAGACCCCACTGCTCGAAGGCGGTGACGTTGGCGCGCTGCGTGCGCTCATCGCCGGCGCCACCGGCGACATATGACCAGATCGACGGTGAAAGAGCTTGCGCAGCCCGGGCTTCCAGGTCCGCGAACGACATCGGCAGGCTGGGCAGTACGCCGGTGAGGCCCTGAAAATAGATCTCGAGCTGGTAATTCCCGTACGGCTGGGTCATGACTCGTCCTTCCGTCGCGAGATCGACGTATTGGCGACTTCTACTCGACTTTCTACGCCGAAATGTCGGTTTGGGCGGAGATCTCACCAACAAGATCCGCGACGCGGCGCAGCTGACCGATGTCCGTACTCGTCGGGATCAGGTGCAGCTCGCTGGTGCCGATCTCGGCGAACCCGCGTAGCACCGCGACGAGTTCCTCGTCGGTGCCGGCCCAGCCGGTGGTCGGCGCCATCGCCTCGACGTACTCCCGGGGAATCCAGTTCATGTAGTGCAGCAGGTGCTGGACGACTTGCGCGCGCGGCCCGTCACCGTCGCCTATGGCGAACCAAAATGAGGTCGCGAGATGGGGTTTGGGCTTGTCCGCGGCAGCCCACGCGTCACGGGCGACGTCGAACAGCGCGCTCTGCTTGTCGAGGTCGAGGTCCATCGAGATCCCGGTGATGCCGTCGGCCCACTGCGCTGCACTACGCAGGGTCTTGGGCCCGGTGGTACCGACCAGCAGCCGTGGGCCGCCGTCGCGGGCCGGCCGGGGCCCGACCGGCAGCACCGATTCGGTGACCTTCTCCCCCGCCCAGACCCGCTTCATGACCGCCACCCGTTCGGCCATCTCCCGCATGGTCTGGGTCTTCGGGTCGGCGCCGGCTGAGCGGTAGTCCTCGTGCCGACCGCCCACGCCGATGCCGACGGTCAGCCGGCCGCCACTGAGTAGGTCGCCGGTCGCCAGCGCCTTGGCTAGCATCACCGGATTGTGCAACTGGGGAACGATCACGGTAGCCACCAGCGGTACCCGCTCGGTCCAGCCGGACAGCGCACCCAACAGCGTCAGGGAATCCGGGTTGGCGAAGGCGATCCGCTCACCCCAGCACAGCGACGAGAACGGTCCCTCGTCGATCGTCTGGGCCCACTGCTTGAGGATCTTCGCGTCGACGTCCGGTTCCATCACCGGCAGGGTCATCCCAATCTGCACGACCGCGATTCTGGCATGGCTGGTCCGGCCGTCCCCGCCGATCTCATCTACTGAGAGAATGAGCCACATGCCGATTGCCACCACCGCCGTCGCCCACCTGCGGCTGACAGTCACCGACATCAAAACCTCGCGCCGGTTCTACGACAGCGTGTTCGGCTGGCCCGTCTTCGCCGCCCTGCCCGAGGACGCCGACGCCACGACCCGCGAGCGGTTCTCGTTTCTCTTCGGCGGCGTCATCTACGACATCGGCAACGCGCTGATCGGGCTGCGGCCAACCGGCACCGGAACCTTCGACGAGGATCGGGTTGGGCTCGACCACCTGGCCTTCCGACTGCCCAGCCTGGGCGACCTCGAGCAGGCAGCGGCGCACCTCGACGAGCTCGGCATCGGCCACGAGCCGATCAAGGACATCGGGGTGGCCTACATCCTGGAATTCCGGGATCCCGACAACATCGCCCTGGAGCTGACCGCCCGCAAGTAGCAGATCAGGGCGCGGGATCCTTGTGGGCCTTGATCGGCCCGGCAGCGGGCGGCGGGTTCAGTAGATTTCCGCGCAGGCTACCCCGGGCGGTGCGCACCGCGACCAGCAGCCAGGTGCTCAGCAGACCGACGTAGGCGATCACGGCGGCGACCTTGAACGCGGGCAGCTGGGTGTGTACGGCCAGCTGCGCGGTGCCCGTGACGAAGGTGCCGACCGGGAACGTCAGGCTCCACCACGTCAGCGCGAACGGCATACCGCGGCGCAGGGTGCGGACCGTCAGCGAGGTGGCCAGCGCGATCCACAGCACGGCAAAGCCCCACATCGGCACCCCGAAGATGATCGCGAAGGCGTTCATGTCCTCGGCCAGTTCCGGTGGGACGGCCCGCGCCGCGTTGAGGCCGAGAAGTCCTGCGGCGGTGATGGATTGGCCGACGGGACCGAGTACGATCCACAGCGTGGGCACCCTGGCGGTGCCCGATGTTCCGAAGAGCGCAAGCCTGCTCCAGATCAGCGTGATGATGATCATCGCGGCCACCAACGACAGCCCGAACATCGCATAGCAGCCGTAGAGCATGGTGGTACGCCCGGTGCCCGGCGCCATGTGCGAGATGAGCAACGCGCCATTGGCCGCCGAAACCATCGGCGGGACGATCGGCATCAGCCAGCCGCCGAACGCGGCATCGGGCTCGACGTTGTGCTGGGTGAACATCAGGAACGGAATACTCACCGCGGTGAACAGGCCTCCGATGGTGCCTGCGGTCCACAACACCCAGTCCAGGTCGACGGCGAGGCGTTCGCCGATGAGGTCGCGACCGATCAGCACGGCGCCCCCGCCGACGGTCAGCAGCGCCATCGGCGCCGCACCGTAGAAGTGCGCCATCTGCGGATTCCTGGCGTGGGTGCGCGCGACCGTCGGGTGGCGCAACCAGTGCACACCCACCAGCGCGATCAGCACGAAAAGCAGCACCGCGGCGATCACCCAAACCACCTCGGCAAAGCCGCGCAATCCCCACAGGTGGATCGGCAACGTCGCACCGGCGGTCGCCACAATTCCGGTACCCATGACCGACGCGAACCAGTTGGGTCCGATATTGCCGAGCATCTCGACCCGGCTATGCGGTGTTGCCATAAGCCAGAGACGGTACGGCATACGCCGACCGCAATTGGGGATGCCGGCGCTGATTGCAGGGCGTAGTCGAAAGTGCTTGAGTGGTAAGGATAATGGGAATCTCACTGAACCACACCATTGTTGCGGCACACGATAAACACGAGTCCGCCCGGTTCTTGACGGAGCTGTTCGGGCTGCCGGATGCCGTACCCGCAGGCCCTTTTCTCGCGGTCACCCTCTCCGGCGGGCTCAGCCTCGATTACGCGGACGTGGCAGCCGACGAACCGATTCACCCGCAGCACTACGCCTTCCTGGTCTCCGAGGACGACTTCGACGCCATCTACTCAAAGATCACCGACCGCAAGGTTCCGCACTGGGCCGACCCGCGGGCCGCCCGGCCCGGTGAGATCAACAGGAACGACGGTGGCCGCGGCGTCTACTTCCGCGATCCGGGCGGCCACTTCCTGGAGATCATCACCAAGCCGTATGGCTCGGGGGCCGGCTGAGGAACGTCTCAGCCGCTGTGGCCGCGCCGGTCTTCCTGGCCCAGGTAGTCGTGAGCAAACCGGGCGACGTGGTCGGGTAGTTGGCCGCTGGCCACGTCGGCCAGGCTGGTTTCCTCGAGTACCGACCGCATGCTGGCTCGCAGCGCCCGCCACACATCGGTCAGGGCGGCTGTCGGCCCGCTGTAGGGCAAGTCGCCAAGACCGATGTCACGCACACTCGCCAACGGCCCATCGATGCACCGCAACACGTCGGCAATGCTGATCTCCGCGGCCGGACGGCCCAGCTCGTAGCCGCCGTCGCGGCCGCGGTGACTGCGTACCAGCCGGTCGGTGCGCAGGTCGGACAGGATGTCGACCAGGAACTGTGCCGGGATGCCCTGGGCCTTGGCCAGCTCCTCGGTCTTGACCAGCGCACCAGTGTCGACCGATGCGAGCTGGGTCATGGCGCGGACGGCGTACTCGGCCTTCGCTGACATCCGCATGCTGCGAATTCTGCCACTGCCCCACTCGGCAGCCGCCTCAGCTAGGTCCGATGCGGCCGATGGAGCCGGGGTGGCTTGGGCAGTTTCGGGGGCGGCGGCACGGCCTTACGCAACGCATCGCCGAAGCGCTCCAGCGAGTAGCGCGCGTGGTTCAGCGATGTCTCGACGCGCTGCCGCAACTGGGATTGCGGGGCCTTCTTGCGCGGGACGGCCTTATTGCCGTCGCTCAGATCGGTGGCACCGTTGACTGTCGTCGGCTTCGTCGGGTCCGGGTCAGCCTGGTCGGTCCGGTCGGTGGCGGCTGCCAGCTTGGTGATGACCGTGGATCCGCGGCGGTGACCCAACGTGGCTCGCAGCGATGGCGTGCGCTCGGCGGGTGCCGGCCGCGTGACCGGCACGACCCGCGGCGGGGCCGGCACGGACCGCCGGAGGCGGTCGGTCAGCTCGGTCAGCTGATTACGGACCTCGGAGCGGATGGCCTTGACCACCGCCGACGGCGGCCCGAGCGGCGCCGCGACTGCCCGCAGCGCTGCCGTGATGGTGCTGTCGACGCCGCGGCTCAACGTCGCCAGGGTGTCCACGATGCGCTTGGGTGAGGCCGCGGCAATCGCTCCGGCCTCGTCGGTGGCCTCGACCGCTTTGACACTCACATAGCCCACGTAGTCGGCGACCGACGTCACGGCGTGCCGCAGGGCGGGGTCGTCGATGGCTGTGGCGGGAACGTTGGCCGCAGAGACATCCGTCGGCTTGCCGGCGAGCAGGTCGGCGACTGCCTTGGGCGGCACGGACGGCGGAGGCGGCGCAGCAGGCGCCGGCGTTCCATTCACGACGGGCCGGACCGGGGATACTTCCTCGACCGCTCGCCCACCGAGCAGGGTGACGTTGGTGACGACCCCGGCGACCGATTTCTTGAACAGGCTCGCCGGACCCGACTGGCCGGGATTCCGCGCGATCACCTCGAGCAGGGCCCGGTCGAGGGCGGCGTTGGACGTGGTGCTGTCGGCCGAGAGCCTCACCGGGGGAACGCGAACATCCGACGGGGGTGCCGAAACGGGGTTGGCAACCACGACGGCGGCGCCGACGAGCGCCACCCCCGTGGTGAAAATCGCCCCAATACCCCGCCGCACGGTGTGCCCACCTCCTGGCAATTCCAGGCCTATTGCCGGCTTAAGAATACCTGAGAGGAAGCTAAGAGAGGAGACCCAATTTTGGAAACTTTAATTGCACGAATTTGACGCGTACGAAAGACAAGGTGCCCTTTCTTTTCGCAAAGAAAGGGCACCTTGTTCAGTGCTTGTTCAGTTCAGCGGATTACTCAGCGGACTTGCTGGCCGAAGCCTTGGCAGCTGCCCTCTTGGAACCGGCGACACCATGCTTGGCGCCCGACTTGGTCGACTCACTCTTGGCGTGAGTGCCGCCTGAATTCTCATTCGCGGAGGCGCCGTTGCCACCGCCGGAGTTTCCGTTGCTGGTGCTGGCCCCACCCGCGTCAGCGGCCGACGACTCCTGCACGGCCGCGGCGCGCAGCGCCGATGCCGACGGGGTCGCCGCTGCGGCGGCCGGCGGCGGAACCGGCGGAGCCGATCCGGTCTGCGACAGTGCGTCGGCGATACCGCGCACCGCGGCCTGAATCTCACCGCGGATGCTCGGCACAACAGTGGTGGCATCGATTTGCACACCGGCGCCGATAGTCAGGTTGAGCATCGTGCCCGGGATACCTCGCGGCCCCAGGAATCCGTCGACCGCAGCGTTCCAGGCTTCCTCGACATTACCGTTCGTGATGCCGGTGATCACGTTCTGCACGACGGTGCTGAACGCGGTACCGAGCACCGTTGCTTGCCCAACAGAGCTTTGAATAACTAGGTTGACCAGCGTGGGAACCGCATCGAGGAGAGCGGTACCCCTAACGACCGCGTTGTCGAGCATGTAGCTGCCGCTGGCCAGCGCGACCGAGGCGGCATTGACGAACGGGGTCACGATCGCGGCCTGCAACGTGGCGATGGCGCCGGGGATATCCCCGGACAGTGCCTGCTCGGTAGCCGTGACGAAAGCCCCGGGCAGATTCCACACCGCTTCGCTGGCAATCAACCCGATAGTCGTGCCGGCGTTCAGCATGCTCTCCAGGGACGCCACCCCGTTCAACCCAAACTGGGTCAGGATCGGCATGTGGTCGTTGATCACCTGCGGCAGCAGACCGACCGAGTTGAATCCGAAGCCGCCCTTGACGATCGCGACGCCGCCAGCGGTGACCAGCCCGCCGAGGTCGGTGTAGCCAGCAGTCGTGTTATCAGCGCTCGCCAGCCACTGATTGAAGGAGTTGAGCGTGCCGAGGAGTTCCGACAGCGGGCTATCGAAACCCGCCAGGGAGACCTGAGCGGCGGAGGGCAACTGCAGATGTGGCAAGGCGAGATTGGCCTGCGTTACTGGCGTCATTGCAATGGCACTGGCGCCGACGATCGCGGCGGTTCCCGCAATGAGCTGTGAGCGTATGGAGATTTGCATTTCAATCCCTCCCGGGCTGGGGTCAACACTGACAAAGCTGACGATACCTGAGAGGAACCTGAGCGAAACGAGTTATTGACGTTTTTGCCTGAAATTCTTTTTTTCGACCTCGTCAAAATTTCTCTAAGCGAACACACAGTGAACTCAGTTGTGACTTTGACATCGATAAACCCTGATATCTCTGATAGTTGGCAAATTATCATACCGTCGCTATCGGGACCATATTTGCCGATTCGGCGCGTTGCCACCCGTCGGCAGCGACCAGCTTTTCTCAGGTTTCGAGCGGCTTTTTCTCAGGTTTCGCCCAAATTAACGACGTCAGTCTGGGAAAGCGGCTGAATCCGCGACCACGACGGCGAACAGATCGGTCAGCGCCGCGAGGCTCGCCGCCTGCAGCATTGCCGCGGGGATGTCGCTACCGTCGACGCCTGGCAGCGAACGTGTCGCGGTCGCCCCGGCAACCACCGTAGGCGCGTATCCGAGATTGAACGCTCCCCTGGCCGTCGAGTTCACGCACATGTGGGTCATGAAGCCCGCGATGATCAAGTTCGTCGCACTGACCGATTTGAGCTGCTCGTCCAAGGCCGTCTGCACGAACGAGTTCGGGTAGTTCTTCACTACGACGGGCTCGCCATCGCGGGGCGCGACCCGGGGCACGATGGCCCCGCTCTCGCCGGTGATGTCGTACAGCGAACCTGGACCGTCGTCATGCTGAATGTGGATCACCGGGATGCCGGCCGACCGGGCCCGGTCCAATAGCGCAGCGGCCTCGTCCAGCGCGGCCTGCACGCCCTCGAGCTCCATCACGCCGTGCGTGTAGGTGTTCTGGCAGTCGATCAGGACGAGAGTCGAGGCGACCAGGCTCGGCGGCTGCAGGGGAAGGCCCGCCAGCGCGCGCAGAGTGGTGAGTTCAGTCATGCCGAAACGCTACTGCGTGACGGCCAGCACCGCCTCGGCGTATTCGGGCCGGCACACCACGACGTCAGGAAGCAGTGGGTCGGGCCGGTTGTACTGAAGCGGCGATCCGTCAATGCGTGAGGTGTGCAGCCCAGCGGCTCGAGCGACGGCCACCGGAGCGGCCGAGTCCCATTCGTACTGCCCGCCGGCGTGCACGTAGACATCCGCGAGGCCCTGCACCACTGCCGCGACTTTCGCTCCAGCAGAACCCATTTCGACGAGTACGCCGCCCAGGGCATCGCGCACCTGCAGCGCGACTGCGGGGGGCCGCGTCCGGGACACCACGATGCGCGGAGCGGCCGGTGCGGGTGGCGGTGCCTGGACCACCGGAGTGGCCAGGGTGACGTTCTGGGCAGGCAGCGCGACCGCGCCGGCGATCAGTTCGCCGTCCTCCCACAACGCCACGTGCACGGCCCAGTCTTCGCGGTCGAGCTCGGAGAACTCGCGGGTGCCGTCGAGCGGATCCACGATCCATACCCGCCTGCTGCGCAGTCGAATCGGATCGTCGGCGCCCTCCTCGGAGAGCACGGCGTCATCGGGCCGGGCCTGGGCCAACGCCTCCATCAGGTAATCGTGAGAGCGCTTGTCGCCGGCGGCCTTTCGCTCCGCACCCGACGCATCGGCCAGCTCGGCGCGGATGTCGAGCAGGAGCTTGCCGGCCTGGGTGGCCAGCGTGGCAGCCAGTTCGTGGTCGCTCACTGCTCGCCTTCCAACAGATCCACGACCTGCTGAGCCAACTCGTCGCAAGCGTGCTCCGGGGTGAGCCGCAGGTCGGGGTTCTTCGGCCGTTGGTAGGGGCTGTCGATCCCGGTGAAGTGGGTGATCTCCCCCGCGCGGGCCTTGGCGTAGAGCCCCTTCGGGTCGCGGCGTTCGCAGTCTTCCAGTGGGGTGTCGACGAAGATCTCGAAGAACTCCACATCCTGGTCGGCGTGGACCTTGCGGGCCAGGTCCCGGTGCTCCTCCAGTGGACTGATCACCGGTACCAGGACCGTGAGACCGGCGTCAGCCATCAGCGTGGCGATGTGGGCCAGCCGGCGCAGGTTCTCGGCGCGATCAGCCATCGAGAATCCGAGGTCGGCATTGAGTCCGTGGCGCAGGTTGTCACCGTCGAGAATGTAGGCGGGAGAACCATGTTCGAGCAGCTTCTGCTCCACCAGCACCGCCACCGATGACTTGCCGGAGCCGGACAGGCCGGTGAACCACAGTGTGCGCCCCTTGGTCAGCCGATCACCGGAGGTCACCAGCGACTGGTGGCGCACCGTGTTCGGCGACGCGGCGCGACTTGCGGTCGGCGCCGTATCCCGGACCATGCCCGCGGCGACGGTCACGTTGGTATCGGGATCGATCAGGATGAACGATCCGGTGGCCGCGTTACGGGAGTATTCGTCGAGCAGCAGCGGCGCCTGGGTGCGCAGCGTCACCCGACCGAGTTCGTTGAGTTTCAACGCCGTCGCGCTCTTGTCCCGGTGCAGGGTGTTGACGTCAAGGCGATAGTCCAGAGCGCCGACCCGTGCCCGCGTGGTGCGGGTGGTGTGCTTGATGATGTAGTCGCGGCCGGGTTCCAGCGAGTTGTCGTCGGCCATCCAACACACCATGGCGTCGAATTCTTTTGTCGGCACTGGCTGGTTCTGCGGGCGGGCCAACAGGTCACCGCGAGAGACGTCGATATCGTCAGCCAGGCTGATCGATACCGCCATCGGCGGGAATGCTTCCTCGATCGGGCCGGTGGGACCATCGATCGTGGTGATCCGACTGGTCTTCCCGCTGGGCAGAACGACGACCTCGTCACCCGGGCGCATCACGCCGCTGGCGACAGTGCCGGCATAGCTGCGATGGTCGGCGTGTTCGACGGTCTGCGGCCGGATGACGTACTGCACCGGGAATCGCACGTCGACCAGGTTGCGGTCGCCGGCGATGTACACGTCCTCGAGGTGGCTCAGCAACGGCGGGCCGTCATACCAGGGCGCCTTGTCCGACTTGGTCACAACGTTGTCGCCGTTGAGCGCGGACATCGGGATGGTGGTCACGTCGTGGATGTCCAGCCGGGCGGCGAACGCGTGGAACTCCTCCCGGATCCACTCGAAACGCTCACGGTCCCAATCGATGAGGTCCATCTTGTTGACCGCCAGCACGATGTGCTGTACACCCAGCAGTGAGGCCAGGAACGCGTGCCGGCGGGACTGCTCAAGCAGGCCGTGGCGCGCATCGACGAGCACGACCACCAATTGAGCTGTCGACGCCCCGGTGACCATGTTGCGGGTGTACTGGATGTGCCCCGGGGTGTCGGCGATGATGAATTTCCGCTTGGCCGTGGCGAAATAGCGATAGGCGACATCGATGGTGATGCCCTGCTCGCGCTCGGAACGCAGCCCATCGGTCACCAGCGCGAGGTCGGTGTAGTCGTTGCCGCGCTCACGCGATGTCCGCTCGACAGCGGCCAGCTGATCTTCCATCACGGCTTTGGAGTCGTAGAGCAACCGGCCGATCAGGGTCGACTTACCGTCGTCGACGGATCCGGCGGTGGCAATCCTCAATAGCGTGCTCATCAGAAGTAGCCCTCCCGCTTGCGATCTTCCATGCCAGCTTCGGAGATTCGGTCGTCGGCGCGGGTGGCGCCACGTTCGGTCAGTCGCGACAGCGCGGTCTCGGCGATCACCTGGTCGACGGTGACGGCCGTCGACTCCACGCAGCCGGTGCACGTCACGTCGCCGACAGTGCGGAATCGCACCGCCGCCTCGAACACCGGCTCGTCGGCGGCCGGCTGCATGAATTCGTGGACGGCCAACAGCATTCCGTCCCGCTGGAACACCGGGCGGGTGTGGGAGTAGTAGATCGCCGGCAGGGTGATCCCTTCGGCGCCGATGTAGGCCCAGATGTCGTATTCGGTCCAGTTCGACAGCGGGAAGACGCGGATGTGCTCGCCCTTGCGATGGCGTCCGTTGTAGAGATTCCACAGCTCGGGCCGCTGAACCTTGGGGTCCCACTGGCCGAACTCGTCACGGAAACTGAAGACTCGCTCTTTGGCGCGGGCTTTCTCCTCGTCGCGGCGGGCACCGCCGAAGGCGGCGTCGAACTTGTTCTCCCGGATCCCGCGCAACAACGTCACGGTCTGCAGCGGGTTGCGCGACGGGCCGTTGTCCACCACCCGGCCCGCCTCGATGTCCTCCTCCACGCTGGCGACCACCAGTCGCAGCCCGTACCGCTCGACGAGCTCGTCCCGGGTGGAGATCACCTCGTCGAAGTTGTGGCCGGTGTCGACATGCATCACCGGGAACGGCAGCCGCCCGGGGGCGAAGGCCTTGATCGCCAGGTGCAGCATGACGATCGAGTCCTTGCCACCGGAGAACAACAGCACCGGCCGTTCGAACTCGGCGGCGACCTCGCGGATGATGTGAATTGCCTCGGCCTCAAGCGACCGTAAGTGGCTCAGCTCGTATTGCCCCGGCTTGGGGCGTTCGACCACCGGACTTGCCATTGTTTCCTCGTAAAGTTGGTAGGAATGACCAGAATTACAAAGCTAACCAGGAATCTAGCGAGCACGGTCGACGAAGTCAAGAGTTGAACGCAGGAGACGAGATCGCAGGTCAGGCGGCTAATTGCGCCGGCATTAGACGACGACCTCGGTGAGTTTTCCGGTCGCCACATCGAAGACCAAGCCGCGCAGCGACTCGCGTTTGGTGACGAACGGACTGTTCCACTTTGCAGCGCAGGGCATTTCATGCATCGAACGGGTCATCACTGACAACCACTTCAGCTACCGGATACAGCTGGCAAAGAGAGATACAACCATCGCCCTCCGTAGCAATCTGCTACAGTTGTAGCATATTGCTACGCAAGGGGTGGTTTGATGACTGAGACGGCAGATCGGGTGACGCGCTTTGCCGCGGACCTGATGGACAGCGCCGCGGCCGAAGGCGCCAAGCAGAGTCGCTCCGCCAAGCAGCAGCTCGATCACTGGGCCCGGGTCGGTCGGGCTGTGTCGAGTCAACAGAGCGCCGCCCGGCACCGGATCGAGTCGGCGCTCACCGGTGCCACGCCGCTGAGTGATCTGAGCCTCGAGGAAGGTGTGGTGTTCAACGCCGAGATCGCCGCCGCCATCGAGGAAAGCCTGCCGCGCACCGACTACGGCCACACCTTGGCAGCCCGCGGCATCACCACGGTCGCCCTCAACGAGGAGGGTGAGCTCGTCCAATATCGTCCCGACGGCACCTCATCCGTGCTGCACGATTGGTGAAAGGCGTCGTGCGGTTCGACTCTGAGCGCACGCCGTGAAGCGGCTCGACCTGGTGATCGGACCCAACGGCGCCGGCAAGTCCACCTTCATCGAGCTGACCCTGGCTCCCCTGCTGCCCCGAAGTGTCTTTGTCAACGCTGATGAGATCGCCAAGCAGCAGTGGCCCGATGACCCCGCCGGGCATGCGTACGACGCCGCGCGACTCGCAGCTCAGACCCGGGCCCAGTTGATCGAGCACGGCCAGTCATTCATCGCCGAGACGGTGTTCTCCCATCCCTCCAAGCTCGAACTCCTCGACACCGCACACGCCAACGGCTACACCGTGGTGGTGCACGCGGTCCTTGTCCCCGAGGAACTGGCCGTCCTGCGGGTGCGACACCGAGTCGCCGCCGGCGGACATTCCGTGCCCGAAGCCAAGATTCGGGAACGCTACCAACGACTGTGGACACTTGTCGCCACGGCCGCCGCCCGCGCGGAATCGGCAACCTTCTACGACAACAGCGGTATTCGGGGCCCGCGCATCGTCACGCAAATGGCGGGTGGGTTCATCGTCGGCTCCCCCAGCTGGCCGCAGTGGACTCCAGCAGTGCTGACCACGCGGTGGCCGTCAGATCGGCCATGACCAACCCTTGTCGTCGCCGCAGCAAGTGAGCGGCTGCAGAGAACCTGCCAGCGACATCAGTTCAGTCAAAGTTGGTTCCCCCGAACGAATTACCAATCTCTGACGCTCCCTCAGACCACGTGTTTCCGCGTGTGGCCGGCACGGATTGCGCGCACGGAGTGATCGCTGACGCCGAACCGCGAAGCGAGCCGGGGAAGTGTCCACCCCTGGGCTAGCAGCTGGCGGATCGCCCGAACCTGATCGACAGTGAGTTTCGCGCGCGGATGCCTCTCGCCGACGTCGCTCACACATCTGCTCGACAACTACAGCTTCGGCGTAACTAGGGCGCTTCTGGCGGTTCCGCCGTCACCGGCGGCGTGAACGACGCAGGCACAACGGTGGCCTCAGCGGCCGTCGACTTCGTCGTCACCCCGGTGGTCATCTCCGAAGTCACCGGCGAGGTGAACGTGCCGGGGTCCGACATGATCATGTCGCCGCCCTGCTCGGTTACTGCCATGGCTACCGCACCCATGGCCACAATCGCACTGCCGCCGACCACGGCGGACAGCGTTCTGATGTTCTGCATCTCGACACTTCCAATCGGTCTCGGTCGGTGTTCCACAGACCGGCCTGCCTGCCAATCCGCTGACAATTGGTTAACCGTGACCTGTGGCACCGAAACCTCGCGCCCGCGCCGGAAATGCATATCCGCAGGCAGCTGACGCTTTCTTTGACGGGCGGCGCGTTGCCCTGAGTGTTCCCGTCGTTTTGTGCCGCGATCTCCTACCCTGTGCTGCATGCACCCTGCGGCGGACAGCGTCCGATGACGCGATTCCTGGTGCGTCGGCTGCTCAACTACCTGGTGCTGTTGGCGTTGGCGTCATTCCTGACGTTCACGCTCACGTCGCTGACGTTCACTCCGTTGAACAGCCTGCTGCAACGCAATCCACGACCGCCGCAAGCCGTGATCGACGCCAAGGCCGCCGAGCTCGATCTCGACAAGCCGATACCGCTGCGGTATGGGCACTGGGTGGCCGGTGCGGTGCGCGGGGATTTCGGCACGACGGTCACCGGCCAACCCGTCGCCGACGAACTGTGGCGCCGCATCGGGGTCAGCCTGCGGCTGCTGATCATCGGCTCGGTGCTGGGCACCGTGATCGGCGTGGTGGTCGGCGCCTGGGGCGCGATCCGCCAATACCGGTTGTCCGATCGGGTGATAACCCTGCTGTCGCTGCTGGTGATCAGTACGCCGACGTTCGTGATCGCCAACCTGATGATCCTGGCCGCGTTGAAGGTCAATTCGGTTCTGGGACTGCAGATTTTCGAATACACCGGTGAGACGTCACCGGACGCAATAGGTGGCCCGTGGAACCAGTTCGTCGACCGGCTGCAGCACTTGATCCTGCCCAGCGTCACCCTCGCGCTCGGCGCGATCGCGGGTTACAGCCGCTACCAACGGAATGCGATGCTCGACGTCCTGGGTCAGGACTTCATTCGCACCGCACGGGCCAAGGGACTGACCCGGCGGCAGGCCTTGTTCAAGCACGGGCTGCGCACCGCCCTGATCCCGATGGCGACGCTATTTGCCTACGGTGTCGCCGGTTTGGTTACCGGTGCGGTGTTCGTCGAGAAGATCTTCGGCTGGCACGGTATGGGCGAATGGGTAGTGCAGGGTATTGCCACCCAGGACACCAATATCGTCGCGGCGATCACGGTGTTCTCCGGCGCTGTGGTCTTGCTGGCCGGGCTACTCTCCGACGTCATCTACGCGATCCTGGATCCACGAGTGAGGGTGACGTGACGGAAACCGACACCTCCGCCCGAAGTGGCGTCAAGCTCGAGGAGTTCGCGTCGCGACGCACATTGGTGCTGCGCCGGTTCGCGCGGAACCGGGCGGCGATGGCCTCCCTGATCGTGCTGGCTCTGCTCTTCATCGGCTGCTACGCCCTGCCGCCGCTGTTGCCGTGGTCGTACACCGAGCTCGACTTCTACGCGCTGCAAGATCCGCCCAGTACCGATCATTGGTTCGGCACCAACGCATTAGGCCAGGACCTGCTGGCGCAGATTCTGCGCGGAATGCAGAAATCGATGCTCATCGGTGTGTGCGTAGCGGTGATCTCGACCGGCATCGCGGCCACCGTCGGCTCGATCGCCGGCTACTTCGGCGGCTGGCGCGATCGGACGCTGATGTGGGCGGTGGACCTGCTTCTCGTGGTGCCGAGCTTCATCCTGATCGCAATCCTCACGCCGCTCACCAAGAACTCCGCCAACGTGGCACTGCTCATCGTGCTGCTGGCCGGCTTCAGCTGGATGGTCAGCTCCCGCATGGTGCGCGGTCTGACGATGAGCCTGCGGGAGCGCGAATTCGTCAAGGCGGCACGGTATATGGGCGTGTCGAGCTCACGGATCATCACCCGCCACATCATCCCCAACGTGGCCTCGATCCTGATCATCGACGCCGCGCTGAACGTCGCCGTCGCGATCCTGGCCGAAACCGGCTTGAGCTTCCTCGGTTTCGGCATTCAGCCACCGGACGTCTCGCTGGGCACCCTGATCGCCGACGGCACCAAGTCGGCGACCACGTTCCCCTGGGTGTTCCTGTTCCCGGCCGGGGTGCTCGTGCTGATCCTGATGTGCGCCAACCTCACCGGCGACGGGCTTCGCGACGCCCTCGACCCCGGCAGCGCCAACTTGCGCCGGGGCCGCAGGAAGAAACCGAAGTCATGAGCGACACCCTGCTGGAGGTCACCGACCTCGCCGTCAGCTTCCCCACCACCGGCGACGATCTCACCGCGGTGCGCGGCTTGACCTATCAGATCCGGCCCCGCGAGGTCGTCGCGATGGTCGGCGAATCCGGGTCAGGAAAGTCGGCGGCGGCCATGGCGGTCATCGGCCTCTTGCCCGAGTACGCCACGGTGTCCGGCTCAGTACGGCTGGCCGGCCGGGAGCTGCTCGGCCTGTCCGACGCCGACATGTCGAAGATCCGCGGCCTGCGCATCGGCACGGTGTTCCAAGACCCGATGTCCGCGCTGACGCCGGTCTACACGGTCGGCGACCAGATCGCCGAGGCCATCACCGTGCATGACCGCGCCATCGGCAAGCAGGCGGCCCGTAAACGCGCCGTCGAGCTGCTCGAGCTCGTCGGCATCGCCCAGCCCGACCAGCGGGCGCGGGCCTTCCCGCACGAACTGTCCGGCGGTGAGCGTCAGCGGGTGGTGATCGCCATCGCCATCGCCAACGATCCCGACCTGTTGATCTGCGACGAGCCGACGACCGCACTCGATGTGACCGTTCAGGCCCAGATACTCGACGTGCTCAAGACCGCGCGCGACGTCACCGGCGCGGGCGTGCTGATCATCACCCACGACCTTGGTGTGGTCGCCGAGTTCGCCGACCGCGCACTGGTGATGTACGCCGGGCGCGCGGTCGAAATCGCTGGAGTCGCCGACCTGTACCGCGACCGCCGAATGCCTTACACCGCAGGGCTATTGGGCTCAGTACCCCGCCTCGATGCACCGCAGGGCACCCGGCTGGTTCCCATTCCGGGCGCACCACCCACGCTGGTGGACCTTGAACCGGGGTGCCCGTTCGCGCCACGCTGCCCGCTGGTCATCGACGAGTGCCGAACCGACGAGCCGGCCCTGCTGGACGTCGGCCACGAGCATTCGGCGGCCTGTATCCGCACCGACCAGGTGAAGGGCCGCACCGCGGCGGAGATCTACGGCGTGTCCACTCAGCCCGCGGCCGTCGAGGACACCGCCGAACCCGATGTGGTGATCAGGGTTCACGACCTGGTCCGGACCTACCGCCTGACCAAGGGTGTGGTGTTCCGCCGCCAGATCGGAGAGATCCGGGCCGTCGACGGCCTCAGCTTCGAACTGCCGCGGGGCGAGACGCTGGGCATCGTCGGTGAATCCGGGTCCGGGAAGTCGACCACCCTGCACGAGGTCCTCGAGCTGTCCGCGCCGCAGTCCGGCTCCATCGAAGTGCTGAGCAATGACGTGGCCACCCTCACCCCGACCCGCCGGCGCGAACTGCGCCGGGATCTGCAGGTGGTGTTCCAGGATCCGGTGGCCTCACTGGACCCCCGGCTACCCGTCTTCGACTTGCTGGCTGAACCGTTGCAGGCCAACGGCTTCAGCAAGACAAGCATCGACACCCGGGTCGCCGAGCTACTGGAGACCGTCGGCCTTCGGCGCGCCGATGCCAGCCGCTACCCGCAAGAGTTCTCCGGCGGGCAGAAACAGCGCATCGGCATCGCTCGCGCATTGGCGTTGCAGCCCAAGATCCTCGCTCTCGACGAACCGGTGTCGGCGCTCGACGTGTCCATCCAGGCAGGCATCATCAACCTGCTGCTGGACCTACAGCGTGAATTCGACCTGTCCTATCTGTTCGTCTCGCACGACCTGTCGGTGGTCAAGCACCTCGCCCACCGCGTCGTCGTGATGTACCGGGGGGCGATGGTCGAGTACGGCGACGCCGACGACATTTTCGCCAACCCACAGCACGAGTACACCCAGAAGTTGCTGGCCGCTATCCCGCAACCGGATCCCACTCGCCGCTAGCATCAGTGCGTGACCCGATTGATCCGCCGGCACGCCGGCCGAATCGCAGTGCTGGCAGTCGTCGCGAGTTTGGTGGTGGCCGGCTGTTCGAGCGGCAAGCGGGAGGTCCCTTCCGCCGGCGGCAACGCCGAACTCGGCGCGACCAGCGACATCAATCCGCAAGACCCGGCCACGCTGCGCAACGGCGGCAACCTGCGGTTGGCGCTGACGGCGTTCCCGTCGAACTGGAACACACTGAACATCGACGGAAACGAGGCAGACACCGGCGCGATGCTGCGGCCGACCATGCCGCGCGCGTTCGTGATCGCCGCCGACGGTTCGATGAAGGTCAACACCGACTACTTCACCAGCGTCGAACTGACCAGCACCGACCCCCAGGTCGTTACCTACACCATCAACCCCAAGGCCGTCTGGTCCGACGGCACCCCGATCACGTGGGAGGACATCGCCTCCCAGATCAACGCGACCAGCGGCAAGGACAAGGCCTACGCCATCGCCTCGCCCAACGGCAGTGACCGCGTCGCATCCGTGACCCGTGGTGTCGACGACCGCCAGGCCGTCATCACCTTTGCCAAGCATTACGCCGAATGGCGCGGCATGTTCGCGGGCAACACAATGCTGTTGCCCAAGAGCATGACCAGCAACGCCGACGTGTTCAACAAGGGTCAGCTCAACGGACCCGGACCGTCCGCCGGCCCATTCCTGGTCTCGTCGCTGGACCGCACCGCCCAGCGCATCGTGCTGACCCGGAACCCGAAGTGGTGGGGCACGCCACCGCTGCTGGACTCGTTCACCTTCCTCGTGCTCGACGATGCGGCGAGAATCCCTGCGCTGCAGAACAACACGATCGACGCCACCGGCCTTGGCTCGTTGGACGAACTCACCATCGCCCGCCGGACGCAGGGTGTCTCGATCCGGCGGACCCCCGGCCTTAGCTGGTATCACTTCACCATCAACGGCGCCCCCGGTGCGATCCTCTCGGACAAAGCGCTGCGGCTGGCGGTCGCCAAAGGCATCGATCGCCAGGCGATTGCCGATGTGACACAACGCGGTTTGGTCGACAAGCCCGTCCCGTTGAACAACCACGTCTACGTGGCGGGCCAGAAGGGGTACCAGGACAACAGCGAGGTCGTGGCCTACGACCCCGAGAAGGCCAAGCAGGAACTCGACGCCCTGGGCTGGAAACTCAACGGACAGTTCCGGGAGAAGGACGGCAAACAGCTCGTCATCCGTGACGTCCTCTACGACGCGCAGACCACCCGGCAGGTCGCACTGGTGGCGCAGAACAGTTTGGCGCAGATCGGGGTGAACCTGCAGATCGATGCCAAACCCGGTAACGGGTTCTTCACCAACTACATCATCCCGGGTGACTTCGACATCGCCCAATTCTCTTGGGTAGGTGATGCTTTCGCGTTGTGCTGCCTCAACCAGATCTACACCACCGGAGCCGAGAGCAACTTCGGCAAGATCAGCAGCCCCGAGATCGACGCCAAGGTCGAGCAGGTGCTCAACGAACTCGACCCGGACAAGGCCCGCGACCTGGCCAACGAAGTGGACAAGCTCATCTTTGGCGAGGTGTTCAGCCTGCCGCTGTTCCAGTCGGCCGGCAACGTCGCGGTGCGCAGTAATCTGGCCAACTACGGACCGGCTGGCCTGGGCGACTTGAATTACAGCGCAATCGGATTCATGAAGTAGCCGGCTTCGAGAAATCCGGCAGTGTCCGCGCGACCACGCGCGGGAGCACCGCGGGCAACGCGCCCTCGAAGCGCGCTGCCACCGACATCGCCGACACCATCAGCCGCACCGCGGGGCTACTTGGCATGGCGTCCAGAGCCGCCTCCTGCGGCACCAAGGTGTCGATCCGGCCGATGGCGGCCGCCTCGGCGATGTGCAATGCCGCCCGCTCCTTGGTGTCGAGCACGCTGTGACCGCTGGTCGGCAGCCGCACCAGCACCGATCCGGGGATGAGTCTGGCGACGCGCTCCGCGACGGCAGGCGGCGTGATCAGGTCCCGACCGCCCGAGATCACCACGGTGGGCCAGCTGAATTTCGGCATCTCGGCGACCAGATCGAACGGTTCGGCCTCGAACTTCGGCGCCTCCCCGGCTGCGAGATCGCGCATGGCGACCGCCGGGTCCAGCGGCAGCCCGTCCGGGTCGGCCGCATAGTTGAGCTCACGGAACGCGATCCGCTCGACCAAGTCGGCCTCATTGCGGTACGGCGCCTTTCGGCCCACCATCAACTCGCCGAGGCGGCCCATCGCCCGCCATACCAGGGGACGTCCGCTCAGCAGCAGTTCGAGCTGACGGTCCAGCAACCCGGCTCCACCGAATCCGTAGACGGTCGCGGCGAGCTGAGCGGCGGCCGGGGTCATCACCCCCTCGTCGACCAGGCGGCGGACTTTGTCGGCCACCTCCTCGGTGTCCTGCTCGCCGTGCCACAGCACACTGCGGATGTTCCGCCGCACCACCTCGATGTCGTGATGATCGAGCAATGGGGAATCCAGGATCATCGCGTACACCCTGGCCGGGTGGCGCACCCCCACACCGGCGGCGATGTAGGTGCCGTATGACGTGCCGTAGATGATGGCGCTGTCCACCTGGGCGTCGTCGAGCACCGCGGCTACGTCGTCGACGACCTGCTCGATGGTCAGCGCCTCGGGTGGCAGGTCAGCACCGGAGTCGTCGTGCCGCGACATTCCGATCCCCCGGTGCTCGATCATGATCACGTCGAGCCCCTCGGCCGCGGCGTGGCGGCGAAGGCCCCGGTAAAGGGCTATCGAGGCGGCCCCCGGGCCGCCCGGGATGACGACCAGCGGATGCTTGGTCTTGCGACCGGTGCGTACGTAGTAGAGGTCGAATTCGTCAGGTCCACCAGGCGTGACCGGGCGTCGGACCGGACGCACGCCGGGCAGGGCCGCGAGTTTGTCGTGGGCGCGGCGCCGCTTCTCGTTCAAGGTCATCGCCGCTGGTCCACCATGGCTTGATTGTGCCCCGCCAGCGGCGGGAATGGAATGCGACCTTCTGTACCGCTCTTAGGTTCCAGGTGAGCCAAAGCAGTGCCCGGCATGGCGGCCGTCGGTAGAACGGGGCCATGGCCACAGTGGAGCCTGTCAACCGCATCCTGCCCGGCACCCTCGAGTTCACCGAGCTCCTGGCCCAGATCACATCTGGTGCAAAAGACCGAGACCTCAACGACGAGAACCCCTTTGACCAAGTCAATGCCCTCAAACAAGCCGGCTTCGGTACGCTTCGTCTACCCGCCGAGCTGGGTGGACCGAATTTGACTGTCCGTCAATTGTTTTCGGCGGTCATCGACGTCGCGTCAGCTGATCCCATCGTCGCGCATATCTTCCGCACACATTGCTGGTTCGTCGAGGAGCGTCTGCGAACCTTCTCTGAGTCACGGTCACGCCAGTGGCTGGCCAAGGTCGCCGAGGGCAGAATCGTGGGCAACGCCTTCAGCGAGAAAGGCTCGAACGCCGTGGGCAGCCTGGTGTTCAACACCCGGTTGCTGCCCGTCCCCGGCGGTTTCCGGCTCACTGGGGAGAAGTATTACAGCACCGGCACGCTGTTCGCCGACTACCTGACGGTCACGGCCACGACCGACCACGACTCGGTGGCCACGGTGATCGTGCCCGCCGACCGCGACGGGGTGCGGCTGGTCGACGACTGGGACGGCTTCGGCCAGCGCCGGACCGGCACCGGTACCACGGCGTTCACCAGCGTCGACGTGGCGCCCGACGAGGTATTGACCGACACGCCATACGACGCCGACCAGGTTCCGACGGTCCAGTACGCGGCGCTGCAGCTCTACATCCACGCTGTCGTCGCCGGTGTACTACACACCATCGTGGACGACGGCGTCGAGCTGCTGCGCTCCCGCACCCGCAGTTTCAGCCACGCGCTGACCGAGAGCCCGGTCGACGATCCGCTCTATCAGCGTCAGCTCGGTGAGCTGGCCAGCACCGCCGCCATCGCGCGGGCCGCGGTCCTCGACGCGGCATCGGTTATCGAGGCGGCGACCGACTCGGTGCGCGATGGTGTGCCCGACGCCGACCTGGCTGCCGAGGCCCAGCTCAGGGTCGCCAAGGTGAAGGTCCACCTCGACGACGTCGCGCCGGAGGCGGCTACCCGACTGCTCGAACTCGGCGGAGCCAGCGCGGCCAGCCGCCAGCGCAACCTGGACCGACACTGGCGCAATATTCGCACCATCACGCTCCACAACCCGGTGGCCTACAAGGCCAGGGTCGTCGGCCAAAACCTGTTGCACGGCACGCCGATTCCGGCCAACGCGTACTTCTGATCTCGCCCAACGCCCCAGTCTGCCTTCATCCGGCATGAGACCTCACTCTTAGGGAACAAAGTCCTCAACTGACCACGGGATGTTCTACACGGCGTCGCCTCCGCCATACGTTGGTATCGGAGTAGATCATGACCGAATTCCTGCGCAACACAGACGCGTTCACCTGGTCGATGGAAGCCGACCCCCGGCTGAGATCCACAGTGGTGACGCTGATCCTTCTCGACCGGTCCCCCGACTGGGACCTGGTGCGTAACCGGCTCAAGATGGTCAGCAGTGAGCTGCCGATGTTCCGTCAGCGGGTGATGAACTCGCCCCCGCCGGCGCCGCCTCGCTGGGAGCGCGCTCCCGATTTCGATCTGGACTACCACGTGCGCCGGGTATCGGCTCCGTACCCCGGCGACCTCGCCGGCGTGCTCGAGATGGCGCGGCTCGCGGCCATGGCCGACTTCGATCGGGCCCGGCCGATGTGGGAAGTCACCCTTGTCGAGGGTCTCGACGACGGCGGCGCGGCCGTGCTGTGCAAGTTCCACCACGCCCTGACCGACGGTGTCGGCGGAGTCCAGATCGCGATGATGCTGTTCGACCTGACCGAAGAGCCTCGGGACACCGAGCCGGTCCCCGCCGAATTAACCACACCCGCGCCCAGGCTGTTCGCGGGTTACCGCGACTCCCTACGCTACGAACTGGGCTGGGCTGGCAAAGCTGTCACAGAGTCGATAAAGAACGCTCCGAAGCTGTTGTTCAACACAATTCGGCAGCCGCTGCAGACCGCAGCGGCGGCCGGTGCACTGGCTGCGTCGGTATACCGCACGATTCGCCCGGTGAACAGCACCGGCTCGCCGCTGATGAAGGATCGGACACTGGTGCGCCGACTAGGCGTGCTCGACGTGCCGATGCCGCGCCTCCGCGAAGCCGCGCACCGCAGTGGTGCTGCGCTCAACGACGCATTCGTCGCGGGGGTAGCGGGCGGTCTGCGCCGTTACCACGACAGGCACGGGGTCGGGGTCTTCGACCTGCACCTGACGATGCCGATCAGCCTGCGCACTGACGACGACGGAATGGGTGGGAACCGGATCACCCTCATGCGCTTCGACGTGCCGGCCGGGATCACTGATCCGACACAGCGGATCAACAGCATCCACGAACGCACCAACCGGGTGCGCAAGGAAGAATCGTTGCCCTACACGCAGGCGATCGCCGGCGTGCTCAACGTGATGCCGCGTTGGTATATCGGTTCGATCCTGCGTCATGTCGACTTCCTGTGCAGTGACGTGCCGGGTGTTCCGGTGCAGGTGTATCTCGGTGGCGCAAGGGTGCGCATGCAGTACGCCTTCGGTCCGACTATCGGCGCGGCGGTCAACGTAACGCTGTTGACCTATATGGACACCTGCGCACTTGGTGTCGATGTCGATACCGGTGCGATCCCGGACTTCGAGGAGTTCTACGACTGCCTGGTGGAGAGTTTCGACGAAGTGCTGGCGCTTGCCGACTGACGCGTCTCAGGCGGTCAGTTCGATGACGTGGGCGTCCTGCACACCCAGGTAGCGGGTCGGCGTGCAGGTGAGCACGATGACCTGCCCGTGGTCGCCCACGGTGTCGAATACGGCGCCCATCTTGGTCAGCCGTTCGGGATCGGTGAATCCCAAGGCGTCGTCGATCACCACCGGAACGGCGTCCTCGGACGCGACCAGCGCCGCACCGGCCAGCCGAGCCAGAATGCCGAGTTGTTCCTTCGCACCACCCGACAGCGAGTCATAGGGAACAGTGCGACCGTCCAACGTACGGTTGCAGATTCGCAAGTCGCTGTCGATCTCGACTTCGAAGGTAGGCCCGAACACCGGGCGGCCCAGCCGTTCGATCTCGGTGCGGAACGGCGCGACGTAGCGCGCTCTGGTGGTGTCGCGGTGCCGGGCCATGACCGACCGCAACAGCTCGGCGGCCCTGGCGCGTCGGGACACTCGCGAATGCTCGGCGAAGGCGTGCTCCCGGGCGATCTGGGCGGCGTCGAGGCCGCCCTTGCGCCCCTCGTTGCCCATCACCCCCAGTTCGACGGTGATGTCGTTGAGTGCCTGACCAACCTCGGCCTGCTCACGGTCCAGATCAGTGGCCGCACTCTTGGCCGCGGCCAATTCCGCTTGCACCGCAGCGGGATCGGCCGCCGCATACCGCAGCGCCAGCTCGGCGACCACGGTGGCGGCCTGCCGCTGCGCCTCGATGTCGGCAGCGGCCTGCTCGGCAACCTGCTCGTCGCCGGTTAGCGCCCGCTGGGCCGTGAGGCGCCCAGTCGCGGCGTCGAGCTCAACACTGGCATCGGTCAGCTTCGAACGCAGAACCGTTGCCGCCGTGCTCTTCTCAGTCAGCTGCACATTGGCGCCCGCCACGGCCCGCTGGTGCAGATCGGCTTGCGCACGCGCGGTCTCGCGCGCCTCGATCGCCCCGACGAACGCAGCACGCGCGGCACCACCGTCGACGCCCGCGGCGAGCAGTGTGGGCGATATCGCCTCGCGCAGCGATGCCAGCCGCGCGCGCATCTCGGCGACCCCTTCGTCTTCGCACAGCCCGGCCAAGGTCGCGGCCAACTGATCGCGACTGCTGGTCAGCAGGCGGCGACGCTGCTCGATCCCCCGCGCGCCATCCAGGTCAGCGGCCCCGCCCTGCCGCAGCGATTCAGCCAGGATTCGCTGCGCTGCTTCGAGTTTGGCCTGCGCACCTGATGTGGTGACACCCGGGTCGATGCGCACACTGACCACCCCCGGCAGCTCCACGGTGGTGGGCGACGAGCTCACCGGCATCCAGTGCTCGCCTGCGGACAGCGTGATGGTCTGCTCACCCACCGTCAGTTCGAGGTCAGCGGCGGCGGTGAACTCGACCGTGGCGGCGGTCAGCGCGAGTTGCGCCTCGATGCGTTCAACCAGCGCCGCGGCCGACTCGATGTCGGCCATCACGTCACCGGTCAGCGTGATCTCGGAGAGCTCGCGGTTGAGCTCGGCCAGCTGTTGCTCGGCCGCCCCGATGCGGTCCAGGCGCGCGGTGAGCCGCTGCGCCTGCTCATTTCCGGCCAGCGCGTCGACCACCCGCCGGGTCTCATCGACCGCCTCCTGGGCGGAGTTCAGGGCGGTGGCCGATTCCGCCGCAGCCGCCCAAGCCATTTCGACGACTTCGCGCGCGGTGTGTTCGGCCTCGATGGCGGCCGCCAGCTGTGTTCGCACCTCGGTGACGGCCACAGTTCGCGCGGCCACATCGTCGCGCAGTCGCACGCGTTCGGCCTGCGCGGCGCTCGACGCGGCGCAGGTTCCCTGCGCCGCTGCCGCGACGAGCTCGGCCTGCCGCAGCTCGCCGGCAAGCTCGGCCAGCGCGCCGGCCGCCGCCTCGGCGGCGGCCAAGCGTGGGGCGATGCCCTGCCGGCGATCGGCCAACCTGGCCTGCCGCTGCGCCAATTCGGCGTGCCTGCGCACCCGGTCGTCGACTTCGGCAACCGCGGCGGCACTCCGAGCCACATCCTCATCGGCGGCCCTCAGTTGGGTGATCGCCGCTGCCCACTCGCCCGTCGGCCGGCCCGTTGCAGTGAAGTACCGGCCGAATTCGGCGTCGATCCGGTCGATCAGAAGCGGTTCGGTACCCGACAGCGCCGCGTCATCACCCGCCGCCAGGTCAAGGGCGCGTGACAGCGCGTCGCATTCGGACAGGTCCACCGCCGAGGTCGAGCCGGTCTGTAGCACCCGCTGCGCATGCCACAGCCCGGTGTCGACGGTCTCACCGAGCATGGCCAGCACCCGGTCGTGTGCCTCATCCCCGGTCAGCTGCTCGCGGCGCGGCGCCAGGATGGTCAGTTCGGTTTCGCACTTCTTGTGGAAACGCTTGCGATACACGAATCGGTATGGGCCCGTGCTGATCTCGGCGGTGACCTCGGAACCGACATCGGCGTGTGTCGGCTTGACCTGCTTGACTTCCTTCTTCGTCGAACGATCCTTGGACTCCAGCAGCAGATCCAGCGCCTCGATCATCGACGTCTTGCCGATTTCGTTGGCGCCGCACACGACGACCACCCCGTGATCGGGAAATTCGATGTCGCGGTGCTCGATTCCGCGGTAGTTGGTCAGGACCAGCCGATGCAGTTTCATGCCGCGCTCCCCCCGGCCAGCCGCAGCAACAGCCCCAGCGCGCTCTGAGCGTCCTGGGCGGCTTCGCCGTCGCCGGCGCGGGCCGTGGCAACCAGTTCGTCGACCGCGGCCGCAGCGAATCCACCGATTCCGAGGTCGTCGAACTCGCCGTCGGCGGGCATCACCGCGATGCTGGTGTGCCGCTCCCAGGTGCCCAGCCACGCGAACAGCCGGGAGTATTTGTCCAGGCAGGCGTCCAGGGCGGCGCGGTTCGTGACGGTGAGCGAACCGGTCAGCCCGAGCCGCACGACCGTGCGCTCCTTATCCGTCAGCAGATCGAGATTGAGGTCGAGATCGGCGATGTCGCGGGTGTCGTCGACCTGGCGGTGCAGTGTGACGAACCGCCACCGCCCCACGTGGTGGGACTCGACGGTCACCGGGTGGGACGAGTCGGCCTCGTCGACGTCGACCACCAGGACGTGCCCCGGGTCGGCCTCGACATCGTCGAAATTGGTGACCTCGGGCGAACCCGAGTACCAGACCCGTCCGGTGTCGCCGACGCGCGTGCGAGAGTGCTTGTCCCCCAAGGCCACATAGTGGACCGCACCGCGGTCGATGGCGTCGGACAGCGCGGCCATCCGGATCAGCGACGGCTTGCCGGGGTCCGGGTCGAGCACGTCGACGCCGCCATGGGCGACGAGGATGCGGGTGGTGCCGTCGGTGGGCAGATCGGCCAGCACCGCGGCCGCCAGGTCGGCGGTCGGTGCCTTGGAGCGCCACGGGGCGACGACGAGTTGCACACCGGGGCGCACATCCCATACTCCGTCGCGGTCCAGCACGATCACGTTGCCCGGGCATTCGGCCTTGAACAAGGCGCTGGTGTACACCGACGACGCATCCAGCGGGTCGTGGTTGCCCGGCAGCAGGTACACCGGAACGCCGATGGCGCGCATGGCTTCCAGCGACTGGCTGATCACCTTCGGGGCGAGCTGGTTGTGTTCGAAGACGTCGCCGGCCACCACGACGAACTCCGCCGACGCCTGCTCGGCGAGCGCCCCGAGGCCCACCACCGCGTCGCGCCGGGCCGCCGAGTATCGGGGCTGGGCTTCGCCTTCCAGGAAGTGCCGCGTCATGCCGAGCTGCCAGTCGGCGGTGTGCACGAAGCGCATTTCCTCGGCGCCTTTCCTGTCTCATCGGTGAGTGTTGCGGCGAGTGTATGGCTCAGCGCCGACAAGTCAGCGGACCTCGACCGGCATGTACCCGAAGCGTTTAGCCTTACGTCCGTGACCGCGCCGCAACGCACCCTGATCCTGATGCGCCACGCCAAGTCGGATTACCCCACCGGGGTGGGCGACCACGACCGGCCACTGGCGGCTCGCGGCATCCGGGAAGCCGCTCTGGCCGGCGATTGGTTGAGGGCCAACGTGCCGGCGATCGACCTGGTGCTGTGCTCCTCGGCGACCAGAACCCGCCAGACCCTGGACCGCACCGAAGTCACCGCGCCGGTGACGTACTCCGAGCGGCTTTACGGCGCCACCCCGGGAGGGATGATCGACGAGATCAACCAGGTTGGCGACGATGTCGCCAACCTGCTGGTCGTCGGCCACGAACCCACGATGAGTCACGTGGCCCTCGGCCTGGCCGATCCGGACCACTCGGACACTGACGCTGCCGAACGCATCGCGGTGAAGTATCCGACGTCGGCCATCGCGGTGTTGCGGGTGCCGGGCAGCTGGGCCGGCCTACAGCTCAGCGGCGCCGAGCTGACCGCATTCCACGTGCCTCGCTAGGACGCATCCATTCAGACGTGAGCGCGAGGTTGTGGGAGGAATCGTCGCTCTCAGTTCTGACTCGTCGGACCTAGGAGTTCGTCGCCAGTGTCAGCTCCATCAACTTGATGGCCTGACCGCACGCGTCGATCCCGGGTGCCTGTGGGTTGATCCACCACCCGACCACACCGCCGGCGTCGCTGGCCACGCCGCACGCCCCGTTCGGGTCGGCCGTCCGCATCACGATCGACGGCACACCGGCGATCGACCGGTTCTCGAGCTGGTACTTGAGGAACTGGCCGACGGCCCGTTCGTTGTCGAGGCTGCCCTGCTCGTACCAGAACCGGGTGATATCCACCAGGCCGGCCGGGTTGGCCGCCTGCCAGCGGCAGACCGCGCCGACGAACGTGCTTTGGATGTCGAGCGGATCAGCACCTACCGTCTTGGCCAGGATGTCGGTCGTGAGGACGTCGCACTCCTTGAGCAGGTTCGGGTACTGCTGCGCGGAGTTGTCATTGCGCGGCGTGGTGCCCGAACCCGACTTCGCCGCGGTTCCGGCCACGGTCTTGGCGCAGCCACTGACCAGAACCAGCGCGGTGAGCACCGCTACCGCAACGGCGAGGATCCGGCGCGGGCTCATTTGGAATTCACGATCGATTGCCGGGTCAATTCCTTGGCCACGTCGCAGGCCGGCGGGAACGGTTTCTCGGCGAAGCTGACCGACCATTCGATGAAGTCGTCGTTGAACTGGATTCCGACCTCGCACAGGTTGTCTCCCAGAGTCGGATCGGTGCCGACCGCAATGAATCCGCTGTGGCCCTCGATATTGATGTCCTCGACGCTGGTGCGCGACAGCTCCTCGGTCTTGCGTTCCCGCCCGATTGGGCTACCCCGGTACCAGGTGAAGGAGAAGTGCGGTCCCAGAATGCCGCCGCCGGCCAGCCACTGGCAGCCGATGGAGTTCTTCGCCGTAGTCACCAGGCCGGTCACCCGGGTCTGCTCGGCCATCGTCTGGTCGCTGATGCCGCCACACTCGGGAAACATCGGGCCGTGTTTGGCGTTGCCCGGCTGCGGCCCGGGAGCCTGCGAGGCCTGGGTTTGGCTCGGGCCACTGCCCGAGTCCGAGCATGCGCCGAGCACCGGGATAGCGGCGGCGATGGCTACTGCCCCCGCGGCCTTCGCGAGTTTGCGCGTCGCTGTCATGCGCACCTGCTGCGTGTCACAGCATGCACTGTAGCGGCCACCCCCTACCACAACCACCGACATGCCGCTTGACCTGCCGTTTTGCTGAGATTTCACGCGCCGGAAGTGGACAGGGCCCTGCACGACCCAGGCAACCGTGGTTGAGGCGTGTGCGACAGTAGCGAAATGCTCCTGGCGCTGCTGAGACAGTACGTCCGGCCGTACCGGTGGCTGGTCGCAGCGGTCATGGCGCTGCAGACCATCAGCACGCTGGCGTCTCTCTATCTGCCCACGGTCAACGCCGCGATCATCGATGACGGCGTGGCCAAGGGCGACACGGGGTTGATCGCCGAGCTGGGCCTGGTGATGCTGGCGGTGACCGGCCTTCAGGTGGTGTGCGCGGTCGGCGCGGTCTACTTCGGCTCGCGAACCGGTATGGGTTTCGGGCGCGATCTGCGCTCGGCGATGTTCCATCACGTCACCACGTTCTCCGAGCAGGAGACTGCCCGGTTTGGGGCGCCGTCGTTGCTGACCCGGACCACCAACGACGTCCAGCAGATCCAGGTGCTGATCCAGATGACGACCACCATCCTGGTGACGGCGCCGATCATGTGCGTCGGCGGCATCATCATGGCGATCCACCAGGACGCCGGGTTGTCCTGGCTTCTGTTGGTCAGTGTTCCGGTGCTGGCATTGTCCAATTATTGGATCGTCTCGCGCATGCTGCCGATCTTCCGGAGCATGCAACGGCTCATCGACGGCATCAATCGGGTGATGCGCGAACAGCTCTCCGGCATCCGGGTGATCCGTGCCTTCGCCAGGGAGCCCTTCGAACAGGACCGGTTCGCCGTCGCCAATGCGGCGGTCTCCAACACCGCATTGGCCGCCGGCCGCTGGCAGGCGCTGATGCTGCCGGTCACCACGTTGACCATCAACATCTCCAGCGTCGCCCTGATCTGGTTCGGCGGCCTGCGCATCGACACCGGGCATATGCAGGTCGGCTCGCTGATCGCCTTCCTGTCCTACTTCATGCAGATCCTGATGGCCGTGTTGATGGCCACCCTGATCCTGGTGATGCTGCCCCGCGCCTCGGTGTGTGCCGAACGGATCACCGAGGTGCTGGGCACCCAAACCGCGATCAGCAGCCCGGCCTCGCCGCGACGCCCCGACGGCGCCATCCGGGGCGCGGTCGCCCTCGAGAACGCGACGTTCCGGTACCCCGGCGCGGAGCGCCCTGTCCTGGAGGATATTTCGCTCACCGCACGGCCGGGCACGACGACGGCGATCGTCGGCAGCACCGGCTCCGGCAAGTCGACGCTGGTGGCGCTGATCTGCCGGCTCTACGACGTCACCGACGGCGCCGTCCGCGTCGACGGCATCGACGTGCGTGACTATGACACCGAAACCCTCTGGTCGACACTCGGTTTGGTACCGCAGCGGGGCTATCTGTTCTCCGGCACCGTCGCCGACAACCTGCGCTACGGCAAGGCGGACGCGACCGAGGACGAGATGTGGTCGGCGCTGCGGGTGGCGGCCGCCGAGGACTTCGTACGCGCCCATCCCGACGCACTCGACATGCGGGTGGCCCAGGGCGGCATCAATTTCTCCGGCGGTCAGCGTCAGCGACTGGCGATCGCGCGTGCGGTGATCCGGCAGCCCGCGATCTATCTGTTCGACGACGCGTTCTCGGCCCTGGACGTCCACACCGACGCCCGCGTGCGCGCGGCGCTTCGCGAGGTGTCCGCGGATGCCACGGTGATCATTGTCTCCCAACGTATCTCGACCGTCGCCCACGCCGACAACATCGTCGTCATCGACGGGGGCCGGGTAGTCGGCGCGGGCACCCATGACACGCTGCTGGCCGAGTGCGCGACGTATGCGGAGTTCGCCGATTCCCAGTCGGTGGGTGCCGGGGTCGGGGGCGGGCAATGACCGGGCCGACATTCCGCGGCGGCGGGATGCGCGCGATGACCCAGGATCCTCGGCAGGCCCGCTCGCGTGACTTCAAGGGGTCGGCGCTGCGGCTGGTTCGGCGACTGATCCCGCAGCGGTGGCCGACTGCTGCGGTGATCGCGTTGTCGATCGGCGGAATCACGATCGGTGTCATCGGCCCTCGCATCCTCGGGCACGCCACCGATCTGCTGTTCAACGGCATCATCGGCCGGCAGCTGCCTGCCGGCATCACCAAGGACCAGGCCGTCGCGGCGGCCCGGGCCCGCGGCGACAACACCTTCGCCGACTTGCTGTCCGGAACCAACGTGGTGCCCGGCCGCGGTGTCGACTTCACCGCTGTGGGCCATACGCTGTTGCTGGCATTGGGACTGTATATTGTTGCCGCGCTGCTGATCTGGGCGCAGGCTCGGCTGCTCAACGTGATTGTGCAGCGTACGATCACGGCGCTGCGCGCCGATGTCGAGGACAAGGTCCACCGACTGCCGCTGTCCTACTTCGACTCCCGGCAGCGCGGGGAGTTATTGAGCCGGGTCACCAACGATGTCGACAACATCCAGTCCTCGGTGTCGTTGACGATCAGTCAGCTGCTGACCTCGGTGCTGACGGTCGTCGCGGTGCTGGCGATGATGCTGAGCATCTCGCCGCTGCTGGCGTTGATCACCGTCGTGACGGTTCCGTTGTCGCTGTGGGTGACCCGGGTGATCGCGCGCCGTTCGCAGCGGATGTTCATCGCCCAGTGGACCAATACCGGCCGCCTCAACGCACACATCGAAGAGACCTATAGCGGATTCACCGTCGTCAAGACATTTGGCCACCGTGCCGCCGCCCAGGAGAAGTTCAGCGACTTCAACGACGACGTCTACCACGCGAGTTTCGGCGCGCAGTTCTTCTCCGGCCTGGTGTCACCGGCGACGACGTTCATCGGGAACCTCAGCTATGTGGCGGTGGCGGTGGTCGGCGGCTATCAGGTCGCGACCGGCCAGATCACGCTGGGCAGCATCCAGGCCTTCATCCAATATGTCCGCCAGTTCAACCAGCCACTGACCCAGGTCGCCGGGATGTACAACACCTTGCAGTCTGGTGTGGCCAGCGCCGAGCGGGTTTTCGACTTCCTCGACGAACCCGAGGAATCGCCCGATGCACCCGCCGCGCTGCCGAGCACCGCACGCGGGCGGGTCGAGTTCCAGAATGTGTCGTTCAGTTATGTGCCCGGGACTCCGGTTATCGAGGACCTGTCGCTGGTTGCCGAACCGGGCAGCACGGTGGCCATCGTCGGACCGACCGGCGCGGGCAAGACCACCCTGGTCAATCTGCTGATGCGGTTCTACGACGTCGACGCCGGACGGATCCTGCTCGACGGCACCGACATCACACACGTCAGCCGGGATTCGCTGCGCTCCCGGATCGGCATGGTGCTGCAGGACACCTGGCTGTTCGGCGGCACCATCGCCGAGAACATCGCCTACGGCAAGCCCGGCGCCAGCGAGGACGAGGTGATCGACGCCGCGCGGGCGGCTTACGTGGACCGGTTCGTGCACACGCTGCCTTACGGCTACCAGACCCGGGTCAGCGACGACGGCGGCAATATCAGCGCCGGCGAGAAGCAGCTGATCACCATCGCCCGGGCGTTCCTGGCCCGTCCACAGCTCCTGATCCTCGACGAGGCCACCAGTTCGGTGGACACCCGCACCGAACTACTGATCCAGCACGCCATGACCGAATTGCGGCGGGAGCGAACCAGTTTCATCATCGCCCATCGGCTGTCGACCATCCGCGACGCGGACAACATCCTGGTGATCCAGGCCGGCCGGATCGTCGAGTCGGGCAGTCACGCCGAGCTGCTCGCGCGCCGCGGCGCCTACTACGCGATGACGCAAGCCTAGCGCCCCACGCGCAGAATTTCGCATAAGTCAGCAGTTTCAGCAAACGTGCGATACGCTCCCCTCCAGATGGTTGCGACATCGCGACCTGTGTATATGACGCGAAAGGCATTTAGAAATGCCAATGCTGCAAGCCTGCGTGGCGGGGATGGCAACAAGTGTGCTGGCGGCAGGAGTGATTACCGCAAACTCTGATGTGGCTCGAGAGCCGAGCGTTCCGACAGCGCCGAGTATCGAGTTGACCGCTTCCACGATCCCGCTCATCGATTTCACTGGAAAGCTCGGTCCGCTGACGGTCACGCGAAAGCTCACCGCGGGATTCAACATTCCACCCAACCTGCTGGCAGGCCTGGAGGGTCAGGCGGACACCGCGTGGACCGCTCCGATCGGCCCCACCGGTGAGGTGAAGAACAGCCTCCTTCTGCCCATCACCTTGGCGACCACGGCTCCGATCGTGGATCTCGGGTTCGAACCGGACTGGAAGAGTGCGGTCATGGTCTCGCCGCTCGGTGCGGCCGGTCCGACCATCGACCTCGCCCCCGAACTCAAGTCGAAGACTCACCTCATCCAATATCGGGGCGGCCCCGACGGATACGGCTTCGGCGTCAATGGCACACTGCTCGAGGCTGGCCTGCAGGGCGGTGCCACCTCGCCAGCGACAATGATCGGCGGCAGCGCCATCATCGGCGAATACAAGGCCCAGTTGTCGGTGATTCCCTTCTCCGGACTGAAAGCTGCTCTCAGCTTCTCGCCCTATTCAGGGGGCGGTGGCGCGTCAATTCAGCTGGGCACGACGAAGATCGGTACGACACTACCCAGCGGGCAGTTGAAGTTCGACAGCCAGCTGTGCCTGGGCTCGGCCGCAGCCTCGTGCGGCGGTGTGATTGCACAGGTCTCGTTGTCGGCCATGCTCGGCGGCACCCTCATCGCGATCAACAGCACCGACGTCATCAGCTACGACTTCCCCGATTCGCTGAAGATCGAACTGAAGGCCGGCTCGCTGGCGATAACGGGCAATATCGGCGGCACCGTGAAGGTCGGACAGGCGACGGTGGGCGGCGTCATCCCGATCAACATCCACATCCCGCCCGCGCCTCCGGTGGTGTCAGTCAGCGCTGTGCGGAAGTCGCAGACCGCCGCGGCGCAAGACTCGGTGAAGTCGGCGCCGGTCAGGTCGAAAGCGACGTCGCGAAAGTCGGCGACTGACGGCGGAACCGAGTCGGCCAAGAGCCCCAAGCCCGCTGCCAAGCACGGCGCCGGGTCCAACCGCCCAGCCCGGGACTGACAGAGGCCGACGCGGGGCCTCCCCCTAGCCCCGCGTCGGCCTCTGTGACCCGCGTCCCGTCTGCCCGCCGGCATTGGACCGCAACTGTTTCCGGTCCTCGTTCGTCACCCGCGCCGGCCGGGATACGGTCGCAGCATTCACCGCAGAGGTGGCGGGCTCGGCCTTCCGGATCGGCCGCGGCGCAACCGAAGTCGGGCGCGCGCGAACCGCGGCACGCTGCGCGGATCTGACCGGTGTGGCGGGCGGCGCCGCGGGTGGTGTCTTGACGCCGATATCGCTGAGCGCGGTGCCGATTCCGCTCTGAACCGCCGAGGAAAGATCGAAAGCCAATGCGGCCGGATCGACGTCAGGGAAGAGCCCGAACTTGGCCGGCGCACCATACGGGATGCTCCGGTCGTAGCCGAGTTCGACGAGAACGCGCAGTGTTGGCTCAGCGAGGTCGGCCAGCGGCGTCGTGACCATACCCAGGCCGCTCCATCTACCGAACGCGCGAAGCGGTACCACCAACGGAAGTTGTTTGGCGGGAAGCGTGATGTAGACGGTGTCGCCGTAAGTCTGCTGATTGCCCAGAGACTCACTGGCATCATCTAATTCTTGTTCGGTGTACTCGATCGGTCCGGTGATATAGCTGCTGTGAATGGCCGCACCGGCAATAAGATTCAGGACCGCGAAGACGTTCAACGGATAACGCGGGAAGTCGGCGATCCCGTCGTATTGGCAGGCGATGTCGATCGTTTTGATGCCGGTATCTGTCGGTGTGGCACCACTGCCGGTGAGTTCAATGAACGGAATGGTGAAGGGCGCAATCCGTTCCAACAATCCGCCATTGGGCCGGTTCGGATTTGCGACAAGGACGAAGACCAGCCGCTTCTTCTGTACGTCCAGCAGACCCGACAGGCGGTCCTTCTCCAACGTCAAGATGGTCGAGCTCTGCGAGTCACCGAAGGCCACGATGGGATCGGACCCATCGGCGAGTTCGCGCAGCAGCGCGTCATCGACAATGTTCAGGCCCTCCGAGATCGACTGATTGATCGTCATGTCGCGCCAGCCGGACAGCGGCCAGAATTGTTCTGGGGTCGTGACGGGTACAACGGTGCATGGCCTCAACCCGCACAGCGTCGTCGGCTTGACGAAGAACTCCATGGCGCCGTGGATGTACTTCGGTTGGGCCGAGTCGGGTATGAATGTCGTTCCGATGACGATCGCTGTCGCCGCCCGCGACGGTGGCACGGCCACTAGGCCCGTCACTCCGAGCGCGGCCGCAACGAAAGCGGCGAACACTGCCGAAGTCGTCCTGCGCGCGCGGTTTGCGCGGTTGCGAATACTGACCATGTCAGCCCCTCCCCCGAAGCAGCTCTTCGACAAGCTAGCGCGTAGGGAGGCGCAGAGTGAACACTTGTATACTAAGAATTTCCTGAGAGTTTTCTTGAGCGTCTATGTGCAGCAAGCAGTTTCGCTCCTACTCAGCAATGCAAGCGAACACTTGTCAGTTACGGTTACCGATCTATTAACGAGCCGGTCAAAATAGGTTTTGCTGGACTCGCAGCGAAAGGGCAAAGCCCTTCGTCGCGAACGGGTGCTACAGCCCCGGCCCCTCGGCACGCAGGTCGTCCACCTCGGCCATCGCCGAACGCAGCTTGGCCAGCCACTCCTCGGCATGCTCACCGACCAGTCGCACACTCCACGCGAGTGCGTCCGATCGCGACCGGGCCACGCCCGCGTCGACCAAGGTGTCAAGCACCTGACGTTCAGGTTGCTTGAGACGGGTCATCACCGGAACGGCGATGTGAGTGAACAGGATTCGCTCGAAGCCATCGGAACCCAGCGCTCCGACTTCTATGCCCCAGGACACCTTGCGGCCGTACTTGTCCTGGGCCTCCTCGGCGATCCGGATGCGCTCAGAACGGGTGTCTTCGCGGAACCGTGATGCCCGCCCGGATGCGCGTGCTTCGCTGTCCGGTCTGTCGCCCGCCTCGGGCAGCCGTCCGATGACGGTGATCTCCTCGCGATCGACGATCACTGTGGGGTCGCCGGCGAACCATTCCTCCGGGAGCCGACCGGCGAACCACTCGCCGGCATCAGTGGCGTCGGGTTGGTCGGCCTGTTGCCACCCGCCGGGCCGACCGGGCCGACGGTGTGTGTGCTGATGCTTCATGAATTACATGATTACATCGTTACAAGACGATCACCAGGCATTCTCTGAGAGCGAACGCCCCTGGCGCGCATGCACCCCGCGTTGGTGGCGGTGGTGCTGGGGTCCCGACGGTGGCCGCCGTCGCATTGGTGTGGTGGCTTCTCGGGCCCGGCACGGCGGTGCTGCTGCTGCTCGCGGCCGTCCTCTTCAGCGGCTGGTCGATGGTGCGCACGCGCAAGCGCTGAAACGACTGTCCGCTCAGGGCTTTTCGGCGCGCCGCGCGCGGAACAGCTTGACGTCGTCCTGGATGCCTTTGAGACGACGTGCCCTGGCGAACGACCAATCGAAGGAACCGTCGTCGCCAATCTTCTCCCAGGCTGCCTCCGAAACGAGGACCGATCCGGGCCGGGACACCGAGGTGACCCGGCTGGCCAGGTTGACCGGGCTGCCGAACCAGTCGCCAGCGCGGCTCACGGCTGGCCCATAGGACATGCCCACCCGCAACTGTGGCAGCGCCTCATCGGCCTCGGTCGCCTCGACGAGGGTCAGCATCGCATCGAGCAGCGCCACCGGGTTCGTCGACACCAGCATCACCGCGTCGCCGATCGCCTTGATGAACCGCACCGGGGGCACCGCCACATCGCGGGCCGCGTCAGCCAGGCGATTGGCGAGGCGCTCGAGTTGCTCGGGCGGTACCAGTTCGCCCAGCCGGGCGCCGGGCAAGGGCGCACCGGCCGCCCGTTCGTTGGCGTTGACCGCTTCGGTCTCCATGGTGTGCCGCAGCTGCAGCATGAGCATATCCTGGATCATCGGCCCCAGCAGGGGTGCGGCGACGTTGACCAACGCCTGCACGCCCTTGGCCATCTCGAGTTCGGTCGTACCTGCGTGTTGCATCGTGGAGGCCACACCCGCGTACCGCATCGCCTCCGCCGCATGCGAAAGCCCTTCTGCCAGTATCCGAACCACGCTGAGCAATTGATTCGGATCGATACCCAGGTCGAGAAACCGCTTGATGTGTACGGCTGTCTCGGCGTCGGGTCGCAGGTATACCGCTGCGTCCGGATCCTCGACCGTCGCCAGTCCGCTGGCGCGCTGGAACCGCCTCAGCTGACCGATCTCCAGACCGGTCGACTCACTGATCTGCCGGGCCGACAGCCGGGTGCCGTCATCACCCAGTGTGCGTCGCGACGGCAGCAGCATGGGTGCGAACGACGCCTGGATCTCCTCGACGGTGATGCCCTGCTCCAGCAGCCACGGAATCAACTCGGCCCGCTGGGCTCGGGCATCGCCCGTCAACCCGTCGAGCAGCCCGGCGGTCTCCGGGTCGACGGCATCGGTCACTGTCCCAACGTATACCGTTCCTCCTGATGGCACGCTCCCCGCTCTTGGAAGGGTTGCCGCCGATCGGTTCCCCCGATGCGCGGCTGGTGATCCTCGGTAATATGCCCAGCGTCCTGTCGCTGACATCGGGGCAGTATTACGGAAACCCACGAAATGCGTTCTGGCGCATCGTCGGCGAGTTGTTCGGGTGCGCAGCCGACGCGCCGTATGAGCAACGGACCTCGATGCTCGACCGCAACGACATCGCCGTCTGGGATGTGCTCAAGCACTGCAGGCGCAGCGGCAGCCTGGACTCGGCGATCGAGCCGGACAGCATGGTGGCCAACGATTTCGGAAGCTTCTTCGCAGCCCACAGAGGAGTCGAACGGGTGTGCTTCAACGGCGCCGCCGCCGAAGCCAACTTCACCAGGCTGGTCAAACTCGAGCTGCCTGCCACCATTCGGCTGCCGTCGACCAGCCCGGCGCAGACCATGCGTTACGCCGACAAACTGGCGACCTGGCGCGCAGGGTTGTCCCGCGCTCGATAAGCCTTCGCCGCAGGCCAAGGCCGCTTATTCTCATCGGGTGGCGGTCGAAAGCACGACGTGCCGAGTGTGTGGCGCCCAACCGCGCCAGGGCGCGCGGTTTTGCGACTCCTGCGGCGCCCCGCTCGCCGACAGCGAGATGCCGGCCGAATACAAACAGGTCACGGTGTTCTTCGCCGATGTGGTGCGGTCCATGGACATCGCCGCCGCTCTGGGGGCGGAACGGTTACGGGAGATCATGACCGGCCTGGTCAACCGGGCCAGCGCGGTGGTCACCCGCTATGGCGGCACCGTCGACAAGTTCACCGGTGACGGCATCATGGCAATCTTCGGCGCCCCGGCGGCCCTCGAAGACCATGCATTCCGCGCCTGCCTGGCCGCGCTGGACTTGCAGAAGGAAGCCGAACAACTGGCAGCGGAGATCGAGAAGCAGGACGGCGTGCAGTTCAAGCTTCGGGTCGGCTTGAATTCGGGTCAGGTGATCACCGGCGACATCACTTCGAGCCCAACGAGTTACACCGCGGTGGGCGAACAGGTGGGGCTGGCTCAGCGGATGGAGTCCGTCGCCCCGCCCGGCGGGGTGATGCTCAGCGAATCCACCGCCAACCTCGTCGAAGGCACGGTCGAGATGGCCGAGGCAGAGCTGGTTCACGTCAAGGGCGCTGATGAGCCCAGGACTGCCCGCCGCCTGCTAGGTGCGTCGGGCGGGCTGCGACGACGGCGGACGGCCGAGACAGCACTCGTGGGCCGCACCTGGGAACTGGCCAGCATCACCGGCATGCTCGACGAGGCTGTCGACGGGTCCGGCTGCGTCGTCAGTCTGGTCGGGCCGGCCGGGATCGGCAAGAGTCGGATCGTCCGCGAGATCACCACCCGGGCCGCCCGGCGCGAGGTCGACGTGATTACCGCCGTCTGCGAATCCCACACCAGCGACCTGCCCTTCCATGCGGCCGCCGCGCTGCTCACCGCCGCGCTGGACATCTCCGGTATGGATAAGGCCGCCGCCCGAGCACAGGTGCGCAGTCGCGTCCTCGATGCCGACGCCGACGACCTGTTGCTGGTAGACGACCTGCTGGGAATCGCCGAACCCGGCGCCGAGGTGCCGGCCATCGAGGCCGATGCACGGCGACGCCGGCTGACCGGACTACTCGACGCGGCACTGATGGCTCGGCAACGGCCGACGCTGTTCACAATCGAGGACGCGCACTGGATCGACGAGCCAAGCGAGGCCCTGCTCACCAGCTTTCTCGAGGTCGCACCGCAGACCCCGTCCGTCGTCCTGATCACCTACCGGCCCGACTACCGCGGTGCGCTCGCCAATGTACAAGGGGCCCAGATGATTACGCTGCGGCCGCTAAGCAACGCCCAAACCTCGGCGCTGACCAGTGAGCTCCTGGGCCAGGATGCCTCCGTGCGCGAGCTCGTCGACCACATCGCCGAACGCGCCGCAGGCAATCCGTTCTTTGCCGAGGAAATCGTCCGCGATCTCGCCGAACGCGGCGTGCTGGAGGGAGTTCGGGCCAAGTACAGCTGTACTGTCGACATCACCGACATCCGGGTGCCTGCGACGTTGCAGGCTGCGATCGCCGCCCGCATCGACCGCCTCGGGGCCGCCGCCAAACGAACGCTGTCGGCGGCATCGGTGATCGGCTCCCGCTTCAACGCGGACCTGCTCGAAGGTCTGGGCGTCACACCGACTTTCGGTGAGCTTGTCGACGCCGAGCTCGTGACTCGTGTGCAGTTCACCGCGCGCCAGGACTATGCGTTCAAGCATCCCCTGATCCGAACCGTGGCGTACGAATCACAGCTCAAGTCCGATCGCACTGAGCTGCACCGACGAGTGGCCGGGGTCATCCAAGGACGCAGCTGTGGTGACGACAAAGCTGCTGAGGTCGCCGAGCATTTCGAGGCGGCCGGGGACCTGCGCACCGCATTCGACTGGCACATGCGAGCCGGCCAGTGGCTGACCAACCGCGACATTGCCGCAGCACGGGCGAGCTGGCAGCGAGCCCGTCAGGTTGCCGACCGATTGCCCGCTGAGACACCCGATCACCTGGCGTTGCGAATCGGGCCGCGAACCCTGCTGTGCGCCAGCGCCTATCGTGGCGGCGGACGGATCGACGACACCGGATTCGACGAGCTCCGGGACCTCTGCGAGAAGGCCGGCGACAAACGCTCCCTCGCCATTGCGATGGCGGGGCTGCCCGTCACGATGACCCTGCTCAATCGGCACCACGACGCCTCCGAGCTGGCCGCCGAACAGGAGCAACTCGTCGCGTCGATCGGCGAGCCCGTCCTGACCGTGGGTCTGCTCCACGGCGTGATCACGGCAAGACTGCACGCCGGTGAAGCGCTGGCAGCCGTGCGGACCGCACAATTAGTGATCGACGCGGCTGGAGGGGATGTCGCGATGGGCGAGCTGCTGATCGGCTCGCCGCTGGCACAGGCGACGATGCTGCGTGGTGTCGCTCGATGCCTACTGGGTCAACCAGGCTGGCGTCACGACCTCGACGATGCCCGCACCATGGCAGCGGGTTCAGATCCGGTTACCCGAGTTATCGTCGTCGCCTACCCCTTGGGAATGCTGCTTCTCAATGGCGCTTTCGTCGCGGATGAGACGCTCCTGACGCTGGCCGAGAACGCATTTCATACCGCTGAGCAATCAGGCGACGACTTCACCCTGGGCATGGCCGCGTTCGCCTATGGCGTTGCGACGATGGCTCACAACGGCGCCGACCCCGCCATAGGTGCCCAGCTCCTGGAGGAGAGCCTGGATATGGGCACGCAACAGGAGAACGCGTTGGGGGCACTTCCGTCTGGTGTCGCCCTGGCAACCCATCGAGCGAAGTTCGGCAATGTCGATGGCGCGATAAGGATGGCGAAGGCATTGGTCGAGGACACCTTCGCATGCGGCGAGATGATCCTGCGCGGCCCGGCCGCCGTGGCGCTCGTGGAAGCACTCCTGCAGCGCGGCACCGAAGACGACGTGCACGAAGCACATGCCGTCGTCGACCGGCTCGCCGCGGTACCGACCGATCCCGGATTCGTACTGTTCGCGCTACCCCTGCTGCGGCTGCGCGCGCTACTGGCGCGATCGGACGGCGACGAAGATGGCTACGGTGAGCTCCGCGATCAGTATCGAACTATGGCGAATACTCTTGACTATCACGGACATATGGCGCGGGCCGACGCGATGGACTAGGACACCGGCGGCCTGCGGTGCGCCCACGGACGGGCAGCCTCGATCTGGTGGCTCAACGACAGCAGCGTCGCCTCGTCGGAGGGCCGGCCGACCAGTTGTATCGACAACGGAACCCCGTCGTTGTCCAGCCCCCACGGCACGACGGCGGCGGGCTGACCGGTCGCATTGAACATGCCCAGGAACGGAACCCGGGAGGCCACCATGGCCAGCGTCGACACCCCGCCGCGGTGCTGGTATCGACCAATCCTGGACGGCCCCAGGGCGGTTCCGGGAGTGATCACCACGTCGACATCGTCGAAAATTGACTGGACCCGAGCGTTCAGCGCAGGTTCGGCGGCCCGCACCCGGGCGATCTGGGCATCGGAGATCAACCGGCCAAGGCGGGCAATGGCTTTCGTCCTGGGCTCGAGCCGCTCGCGGTGTGGCAGCGCGGCGACGTCCTGGTAGGCGCCGCGCCACATCCGCGGCAACAGGTGACCGTAGACGGCCCACGCCGGATAGTCGGGATCGCGCCAGATCACGTGGTGGCCGAGCTCGCGCAGCAGCGTCTCGGCTCCGTCCATCGCTTTCTGTTGGGCCGCGCCGACGCGGCCGACCACTGTCGGTGGCAGCTTGGTGCTCAACGCAATTCGCAGCCTGCCCGGGCCTCGGTTGGCGGCTGCGACGAACCCGCCGGACGGGCCGGGTTGCGTCGTCGTCGCATCGAGGAACAACGCGGCGTCCTCGACCGTACGGGTCAACGGGCCGTTGACGGACAGCCCGCACCAGGCGTCGTCGTGCGGGGAGATCGGCACCCGGTCACGCTGCGGCTTGAGACCGAAGAGCCCGCACCAGGTGGACGGGATGCGAATGGACCCGGCGCCATCGGAACCCAGCGCCATCGGCGCCAGGCCCGCGGCCACGGCTGCGCCGCTGCCACCGCTACTGCCGCCGGGTGTGCGGGCCAGATCCCACGGGTTGTGCGTGGCACCGAAGGCCACCGTCTCGGTGAAGGGCCACAGCATCATCTCGGGAACCGCCGTCTTGCCCAAGATCACCGCGCCGGCCTCGCGCAGCCGGCGCACCACCTCGGCGTCGGCCGTCGGCGCCAATCCGTAGGCGCTGCTGCCATAGCAGGTGAATTCGTCGGCGACGTCGACGTCGTCCTTGATCGCGATCGGCACCCCCAGCAGGGGCTGGCGTTCACCGGCATCGAGCAGCTCCTGTGCGGCCGCGGCTTCCCGCCGCGCGTTCTCGGTGAATACGACTCGAAAGGAGCGCAACTCCCGGTCCACCCGGGCAATCCGGTCGAGATAGAGCTCCAACAGCGCCGGGGCGGTGATTGTCCCGTTGACGAGCATGCGCGCCTGCTCGGCGGCACCGGCGAAGGCAATGTCGGTGGAGTCCATCTGCCCCACCGTAGTGCTGGGCGCTACGGTGGCGAGATGGCATGCGTGTTCTGCGAGATCGTCGCCGGTACGGCGCCGGCCATCCGCGTCTACGAGGACGACGACTTCCTGGGCATTCTCGACATCCGACCGTTCACCCGTGGCCACACGCTGGTCGTGCCCAAGCGGCACACCGTCGACCTGACCGATACGCCGGCCGAGACCCTGGCCGGGATGCTGGCCGTCGGACAGCGAGTCGCGCAGGCCACCCGGGCATCGGAACTTGGCGCGACCGGGAACAACATCGCCATCAACGACGGCAAATCGGCGATGCAGACGGTGTTCCACATTCACCTGCATGTGATTCCGCGGCGCGACGGCGACAAGCTGTCGTTCGCCAAAGGGATGCTGCTGCGCCGTGATCCCGACCGTGAGACCACCGGCCGGATTGTGCGCGATGCTCTGACAGCACTGGACACGACTAGATGAGAGTGGTGGCATGACGTCGCTGAACCACAAGGCGTTGATGAGATTCGTCAAAGTGCACGATGCGGTGTACCGGCGTAGCAACGGGTGGATCGGGCATCGGATGCCCGGCATGCCGTCCTCGTTGATGTTGCACACCATTGGGGCGAAAACCGGTCAGCCGCGGTCCATGTTGCTGGCCTACTACCGCGATGGCAACGATTACCTGGTGGTCGCGTCCAATGGCGGCGCGGACCGCAACCCGGCCTGGTATCACAACCTGCGCGCGCAGCCGAAGATCGACATCAACCTCGGCAGAAGGCGTTTGGCGGTCACCGCGCACATCCTGCTGCCGGATGATCCGGACTACGCGCGGTTGTGGAAGCTCTGCGACTCGGCTAACGGCGGCCGGTACAGCGCGTATCAGCAAGGAACGAAACGGCCCATCCCGGTTGTGCGCCTGACGCCCTGAGGGCCGCGAGCTCTCCAGGGGGATAGGTTCAATGCCCGCCTCGCAGCGACAACTCTCGTTATCCGCGAACGGGTGGAATCGAGATTCACGGTAGCGCGCGAAAGTTCGAGTAGGCCTCACGCCAGCGTCGATTTCGGCGACCAACGAGGTTGTCGCTCGAAGGCGGGCACACAACCTATACCTGGGTGACGCCCTGAGGGCCGCGAAAACACCTGCCCTAGAACAGCTCTTTGGCCAGCAGCTCCAACGTGGCCTCACGCGCGGGCGCGGTGCGCGGGTCGGTACCGCGGTACGCGGAGGCGACGGGGTTGACCATCACCTCGTCGACGTCGAACTCGGACGCCACCGCGCGGACCTGCTCGGCCGCCTCCTCCGGTGACCCGACGACGGCCTTGGCCCGACCCGACGCGATGACGGCTTCGGCCTGCGGGTGCATCGTCAGCGCCGCGGCGTCTTCGACGAGGTCGAGCGGGCCGAGGGGCTGACCCGTGCGCAGCCGCGCCATCATCTGCAGATTCGGCAGCAGCAGCGCCTCGGCCTCGACTCGCGTGGGCGCGACCACCGCATTGACGGTCATGAACGTCACCGGCTCGGCGGCCACATCGCTGGGCCGGAACTCCGACCGGTAGGTGGCCAGCGCCTCGACGGTGCCCTGCCCAGCGAAGTGATGGGCGAACACGTACGGCAACCCCTTGGCGGCAGCCAGATGCGCGGAATACATCGACGAACCCAGCAGCCACAGCCGGGGCTCGTCGACCGCCGCCGGGGTGGCCTTGAGGATGTAGTCCTGATTGCGAATCGGGATCCGGACCCCGTGCGCGCTCATCAGCGCCGCGACATCGTCGAGGTACTGGGGGAAGTTCTCGATATCGGAATCGTCGCGGGTGCCGCGCAGCATGATCGACGTCACCGGATCCGAGCCCGGCGCCCGGCCGATACCCAGATCGATGCGGCCTGGGGCGGCGGCTTCCAACAGCGCGAACTGCTCGGCGACCGCCAGCGGCGCGTGGTTGGGCAGCATCACCCCACCCGAACCGAGCCGCAGCTGCGTGGTCTGGGCGGCCAGGTAGGCGAGGATGACCGGCGGGCTGGTGGCCGCGACGGCAGGCATGTTGTGGTGCTCGGCCACCCAATACCGGGTGAATCCCAGCTGGTCGGCGGTCTGCGCCAGCCGCACCGTGGCCGCCAGCGCATCTCCGGTGGTCTGGTCGGTGCGCACCGGAACGAGGTCGAGGACAGAAAGCCGCATAGCAGCCTCAACGATACGACCGCGCCCATACTTCCCGCTCACCCGCGCAGGCCGGCTCGCTTCGCGGCGTCGGTGAAGATGTCGTCGAGCATCGCCGGAGTGAGCCGCCCGGTGAACATGTTCTGCTGGCTCGGGTGATAGCAGCCCAACAGTTGCCGGCCCGACCGCAGCTCCACGACCACCCCATGGCCGAACTTCGGTTTCCCCGAACCCGGTAGGTCGTCGGCGAGCAGTCGCAAGGCGGCCTCCCAGCCGAACCCGCCCAGGGTGACGATCACCCGGACCGACGGGGCGATCATGTTCCACTCGGCGGTCAGCCACGGCTCGCACGTCGACCGCTCGCCAGGCGTCGGTTTGTTGGCCGGTGGAGCGCACCGGACTGCCGCGGCGATGCGGATCTCATTGGTGCTCAAGCCATCCGCGGCGTCGACACTGATCGGTGAGTTCACCAGCCCGGCGCGGTACAGCGCGGCGAACAGTTGATCCCCCGAGCGGTCGCCGGTGAACACCCGGCCCGTGCGGTTGCCGCCGTGCGCGGCCGGGGCCAGTCCCAGCACCAGAATCGTCGGCCGCGCCGCGCCCCATCCGGTGATCGGTCTGCCCCAGTACGGCTCACCCGCGAACGAGCGCCGCTTGGCGATCGCCACCTCGTCGCGCCACGCGACCAGCCGTGGGCACGCCCGGCACACACTGACCAGGGCGTCGAGGTTCGCCAGATCGCCTGCCGTCGCGGCCAGCGTGGCCACCTGCCCGGCATCGGCCGCCACCGGGGTGTCGTGCGTCGCCGGATCGCCCGGCCAGCCCGTCCCCGGCGGGACCGGCGACTCGAACAGCACCCCGGTGCGCGGATGGGGATGGACGGTCACCGCTCCACTGTGCCCGCGCGCGCGGCGCTCCGCGCGAAAACTACGCTCTGCGGGTGGCCAACACGCGCCTTCCCGCGGTGCTGATCCTGTCGTCGACGTTCCTGGCCGCAGGTGCCAACGGAATCTCGATGGTCGCGTTCCCGTGGCTGGTGCTCCAACGCACCGGAAACGCGGTGGACGCCTCGATCGTCGCGGGCGCGGCAACCCTGCCACTCCTGTTCGCCACGCTCATCGCCGGCGCCGCCGTCGACTTCATCGGCCGGCGCCGGGTGGCGATGCTTTCCGATGCCCTGTCGGCGGCCGCCGTCGCGGCGATCCCGGTACTGGCGATCGCCTTCGGCACCGATGTACTGAACACACTCGTGCTGGCCGGCCTGGCCGCCTTGGGCAACTTCTTCGATCCGGCCGGCATGACCGCGCGGCAGTCGATGCTGCCCGAGGCGGCCGCCCGGGCGGGGTGGACCCGCGATCACACCAACAGCGTCTACGAAGCGGTGTTCAACCTGGCCTACATCACCGGGCCCGGCGTCGGCGGTCTGCTCATCGCGACGCTCGGCGGAATCAACACGATGTGGGTCACCGCCGCGCTGTTCGGGCTGGCGATCCTGACCATGGCGGTGCTCCGACTCGAGGGCACCGGACGTCCGGCCCGCGAAAAGCTGCCCGAGAGCGTGGTTTCCGGCGTCGTGGAGGGGTTGAAGTTCGTCTGGCACAACCGGGTTCTCCGCACCCTCGGACTCATCGACCTCGCGGTCACCGGCCTGTACCTGCCGATGGAAAGCGTGCTGTTCCCCAAGTACTTCACCGACCGCAACGAGCCGGCCCAGCTCGGCTGGGTGTTGATGGCGCTGTCGATCGGCGGGTTGATCGGGGCGCTGAGCTGGACGGTGCTGTCGAGGTTCTCCAGCAAACGCAGGACCGTGCTGACCGCGGTGCTGACGTTCGGCATCGCCGTCGCCGTCATCGGGTTCCTGCCGCCGCTGCCGGTGATCCTGTCGTTCGCCACGGTGGTCGGCCTGGTCTACGGGCCGATCGGGCCCATCTACAACTCGATCATGCAGAACCGCACCCCTGAGCAGCTGCGCGGCCGGGTGGTCGGGGTGATGACGTCGATGACCTACGCGGCGGGTCCCGTCGGGTTCATGCTGGCCGGTCCGCTGGTCGACACGTTCGGCCTCAAGGTCACGTTCCTGGTGCTGGCGGTGCCGATCCTGGTGATCGGCGTGCTGTGTCCCTGGCTGCCGGCGCTGCGCGAACTCGACGACGAACCCGAAGCGCAGCAGGCCCACGCTTAGGATGGCGCCATGGCCGTGAGCGCTCTGGCCGGCCTGGCGGCCGAACTGCCCGACGGGGTCGTCGTCACCGACCCCGACATCCTGGCCTCCTACCGCCAGGACCGGGCCGCCGATCCCGCGGCCGGCACGCCGTTGGCCGTGGTCCGGCCCACCCGCACCGAAGAGGTGCAGACGGTGTTGCGCTGGGCTTCGGAGAATCGGATCGCGGTGGTGCCGCGCGGGGCGGGCACCGGCCTGTCCGGCGGCGCGACGGCAGTCAACGGCGGGCTCGTGCTGTCGACGGAAAAGATGCGCGATATCACCGTCGACCCGGTGACCCGCACCGCCGTCGCGCAGCCCGGCCTGCTCAATGCCGAGGTGAAGAAGGCGGTCGCGGAGTACGGGCTCTGGTACCCACCCGATCCGTCGTCCTACGAGATCTGCAGCATCGGTGGCAATATCGCCACGAACGCCGGTGGACTGTGCTGCGTAAAGTACGGCGTCACAACCGATTACGTGCTCGGACTGCAGGTGGTGCTGGCCGACGGGACCGCGGTGCGCCTGGGTGGGCCGCGACTCAAGGATGTTGCCGGGCTCTCGCTGACCAAGCTGTTCGTCGGCAGCGAGGGCACCCTGGGGGTGATCACCGAGGTGACGCTGCGACTGCTGCCACCGCAGCCGTCGGCGTGCACGGTGGTGGCCACGTTCGATTCGGTGGAGGCGGCCGCAACAGCCGTGCTGACGATCACCAGCCACATTCGGCCATCGATGCTGGAGTTCATGGACGCGGTGGCGATCAACGCCGTCGAGGACAAGTTGCGAATGGGACTGGACCGTTCGGCGGCGGCGATGATGGTCGCCGCCTCCGACGACCGCGGGCCGACCGGTGCGCAGGATGCCGAGTACATGGCCCGGGTGTTCACCGAAGCCGGTGCCACCGAGTGCTTTTCGACCGCCGATCCGGACGAGGGTGAGGCGTTCGTGGCGGCACGGCGGTTCGCCATCCCGGCGGTGGAGGCCAAGGGTGCACTGATGCTCGAGGACGTCGGCGTGCCGCTGCCCGCGCTGGCGGAGCTGGTCGGTGGGGTGGCCAAGATCGCCGCCGACCGCGACCTGACGATCTCGGTGATCGCGCATGCCGGGGACGGCAACACGCACCCGCTGATCGTCTACGACCCCGCCGACGCGGCGATGACCGAACGCGCCGGAAAGGCGTTCGGCGAAATCATGGATCTGGCGGTGTCGCTTGGCGGGACCATCACCGGCGAGCACGGCGTCGGCCGGCTCAAAAAGCCCTGGTTGGCGGGCCAGCTAGGCCCCGAAGCGATGGAGCTCAACCGCAAGATCAAGGCCGCGCTCGACCCGGACGGGATCCTCAATCCGGGTGCGGTGATCTAGCGGCTCGCAGCGCCAGCACGCTCAATGCGCTGTCGAGGTTGCGTTCGGCGGCTCGGGTCAGGCCTTGCCGCAGTTCCCATTGATAGCCGCGAATAGCGAGCAGATACGCATCCGGCAGCCGCTCGAAGCACTGCCGGGCGGTCGCCAGGATCGTCGGCACCGACATCGCATGCGAGGTGAAACTGAAGTCGAGCTCCGGTTCGGGACGGCTCACGGCGAACGATTCCACCGCCGGGTCTTTGGTCGCGTCGACGAACAACACCTGGGCGTATCGGCTTATCAGATCGGCATCTTCGAGATTGAGTTGGTAGGTGCGGCGCAGACAAGCACGCGGTTTGTGCGGCCACCCCTCGAGCCGGTCGATGAACGCCCAGCCCAGTCCGTCGTCTTCACGGCCGGCGTTGCCGATGCCGTAGATCAGGCAGTCTGGGCGGTCCAGGGCCTCACCGAGTCTGTTCATTGATCACCCGCCCGCGCGCATCCACCAAGGTGACGATCAGCGGCATCTCCCCCAACGCATGGGTGGCACAGCTCAGGCACGGGTCGTAGGCACGGATACCCACCTCGATGGCATTCATCATGCCCTCGGTGATCTCCGTCTTGCCGCCGAGATAGTCCTCGGCGACGCTGCGCACCGTCCGGTTGAGCACCTGGTTGTTCTGGGTGGTGGCGACGATCAAGTTGGCAAAGGTGATGTTCCCCTCCCGATCGGCACGGTAGTGGTGCAGCAGCGAACCCCGCGGGGCTTCCACCACACCGACCCCCTCACCGACCCACGCGTGCTCGCCCGGTGACACCACAAGATCGTCCTTGCAGATGTCGGGGTCGCCGAGCAGATTCTTGACCACCTCGGCGGCATGAATGATCTCGATTGTCCGCGCCCAATTGGTGTGCAGCGTCATGGTATTGGCGCTGCCACCGGTGTAGGCATGGAACCTCTCGAGCGCTTCGGCAGCGATCGGGGTCGGGAGGGTCTTCGTGACATTGAGCCGGGCCAGCGGCCCAACCCGGACCGAACCCGCTTCGCGGCCCAGGTCGGTGAGGAACGGGAACTTCATGTAGGTCCACTTCTCGACGCCTTCGGAGAAGTGGTCCAGATAGTCTCGGTAATCGAACTCCCGCACGACATTCTTGCCGTCATCGACAACCCTGAGTCGGCCGTCGTAGTAGTCGACGTTGCCGTCGTCGTCGACCAGGGACATGTTCAGCGCAGGCACTTTAGCGAAAGCGTCGACCTCACCGCGATGCTGCTCGTGGAAGTCGTAGAACATCTGCAACCCGAGCTGGGCGTCCTCGATGACCTGGTCGACCGAGGGCAATCCGTCCCCACCGCGCAGGAACCGGTCCACATCGGCGGGGGTGAGGCTCTTGTTCACGCCGCCAGGGACCGACGAGATTCCGTGCATACGTTTTCCGAAGACCGCCTCGATGACCTCTTGCCCCCACTTACGCAGCCGGACAACGCGTTTGACGAGATCAGGATTGGCCTCGATCAACCCGATGAAGTTGCGTTTCTCCGGAGCGGCGTCGATTCCAAACAGCATCTCCGGCACCACGAGATAGAAGTAGGCCGTGACATGCGACTGCAGCATCTGCGCGTAATGGCCCAGCCGCCGCATTTTCACCGCGGTCGGGGTGAGCGCGGTTCCCGCCCCGATCATGTCGTCGAGGACCTTCGCCCCGGCCAGGTGGTGGCTGACGAAGCAGATCCCGCAGATCCGCTGCATCAGGACCGGCGCCTCCCAATACGGATGGCCCTGGAGGAATCGCTCGTAGCCCCGGAACTCCACCACGTGCAGCCTGGCGTCGGTCACGTTGTGGTTGTCGTCGATTTCGATGACGACCTTTCCATGTCCCTCGATGCGGGTGACCGGATCGATGACGAGTGTCGTTGCCATGGTGAGGAATTCCCTAGTCGAAGTGATGGAGCGACGTCGGCAGAGCCACTGGTCGCCCCTCGATCAGATCCTCGAGGACGTCGAGGATCGCGTCGGCGCTCGGCGGGCAGCCCGGGATGAAGTAGTCCATATGGACGACTTCGTGGCACGGATACACGTTGTTGGTCAAGATTGGGAGGTGTTTGCCGTAGGGCACGACCGGTTCCGCACCCGGCACCGCAGTCGCCGAATCGACGTATGCCTCGGCCAGACAATCGTTGAGCCCGACCAGATTTCGTAGCGCCGGGACGCCGCCCCAGATAGCACAGGCGCCGACCGAGATGAGAACGTCGCAGTTGTCCCGAAAATGGCGCAGCGTCTCGATGTTCTCGTCGTTGGCCACCCCACCCTCGATGAACCCGATCGCACACCGTTCAGGAATGCGTTTGATATCGGTGAACGACGACCGCAGGATGGTGATCTTGTCCAGCAGCCCGATCATCCGCTCGTCGATGTCGAGCAAGGACAAGCTGCACCCCCAGCAACCACACAGGCTGATCATCGAGACCTTGATCTTCCCGGCGCGCAGCGCGGCCAGCTCCGGATCGAGGGGCGTCGCCGGAAGTTCATGCGAGGCAATCTCGTTGGCGTCATGCTTCGTCACTGGACCTGCCCCCGTGATGGTTCGAGCGCTCGGTCGCGCACCGATTCGATCTCGAAGCGGCGCTCGCCGATGGGGTCGTCGTAACCAACCCCCTTCTTCAGAATCGTCCCGACGGGGCAGATGCCGACCGCCTCGTCGACCTGTTCCGGCGGCATCTTGTCAGCCAGCTCGGCGTCGATCTCGATACGGGCATGGGTGCCGCGCCCGCTGATGCTGAAGATCTTCTTGCCGGTCTCGCGATCCCGGACGAACTCGACACAGCGCTGGCAGAAGATGCAGCGGTCCCGGTCGAGCCAAATGGTTTCCGACGCATGGTCAGCCACTCGTTTCGGGAACTGGTACGGGAAGCGCGACACCGTCATATCCACCTCGTAGGCGACGGCCTGCAACGTGCACCGGCCGGACTTCTCACAGCTCGGACAGTTGTGGTTGCCCTCGGAGAACAGTATTTCGACCAGCGCCTTGCGCGCGTCTACGGCGTCGGGAACGTCGACCTCGACCCGCATTCCGGCGCTGACCCTGACCGTGCACGCGGTGGTCATCGAACCGTTGACCTTGACCGAACAAGCTCGACACGTGCCCAAGGCCGGATGCTGCGGCAGGTAACACAATGTCGGGATGTAGACACCGGCCTGCGCGGCGACGTCGACGAGCGTCGCACCCTCCTCGGCCCTGACGGTGGTGCCGTCGATCTCGATCTCGATCGTCACAACGCCTCCCGTGGAGCGAGTTCGGTGACCGCCAGCGCATGGGCGGTCAGCTCGGCCGCCGGATCGAACGACGGCAGCAGCGCGCCGGAGGGCTTGCGCAGCCCGGCCTGGTAGATCTCGGGGAACTTGTTCAGCGTGGTCAGGATCGGATTCGGGGAGGTGGCGCCCAGCCCACATCTGCTGGTGTTGGCGACGATCCCGCCCCACGTGACCATGTCGTCGAGATCGGACCTCCCGGCCCGCCCGGCAGCCACCAAACCGACCTTCTGGCGCAGCGCCACGTTGCCCGCCCGACACGGCACACAGATGCCGCAGGACTCGTCGACGAAGAACTGCATGAAGTCCCCGACGATGTCGAGCAGGTCCCGGTCGTGGTTGAAAACCATGAACGAGCCATTGCAGGAGAGATCGTCATAAGCCAGCCGGCGGCCGGCGTCGGCGGCCACCGACAGCATTTCGCCTGAGGGGCCACTGATCTGCACGGCTCGCGGATTGTCGGCGCCGATCATGTCCAGCACCTGCGCCAGCGTGATGCCCCACTCGACCTCGTAGATCCCGGGTGCCGCGCAGTCGCCGGCGACGCTGAGCAGCCGAGTGCCGGTCGATCCCGGTACACCCATGGCCGCGAACCAGGCAGCGCCGTCGGCCATGATGCGACTGGCCGCGGCGAAGGTTTCGACGTTGTTGACCACCGTGGGCTTTCCGAGGAAGCCATGCTCGACCGGAAAGGGTGGCTTGAGGCGCGGTGTCCCTCGCTTGCCCTCACAGGACTCGATGAGGGCCGATTCGTCACCGCAGATGTAGGCGCCGGCACCCAGCTGGATCCGGATGTCGAACCCGTCCCCCAGGGCACCGGCGACGCGCATCTGCGTGAGTTGGCGTTCGAGGTAGTGTTGCAGATACGCGTATTCCGCCCGCAGGTAGAGGATGCCCTCACGCGCGCCGACGGCGTGGGCGGCGATCGCCATGCCTGCGAACACCTCTCGCGGCGAGTGGGTCAGCAGCGCCCGGTCCTTGAAGGTCCCCGGCTCCCCTTCGTCGGCGTTGCAGATGATGTACTTGTCGTCCCCGGTCGCCGCCCGGCAGAACTTCCACTTGTTGCCGGTGGGGAAGCCCGCGCCGCCGCGGCCGCGCAGGCCCGACTGGGTGATCGTGGCGATAACCTCCTCGGGCGCCATCGCCAGGCAGCTCTTGACCAGCCCACCGCTGTCGTCGTCACCGCCGAAGAACACCGGCCCGGAGGTGTGCACCGCCGTCCCTGTCAGGTGCTCGACATAGGCCAGGCCATCGTCGGGTAGGCCGGCCGGATTGGCGATCTGTACCGGCGATCGGCCGCTCTTGAGGCCCCCCACGATCTCGGCGACCGACGCGGCCGTCAGGTCGGCGAACACGATGCCGTCGATCAGCATGGACGGTTCATGGTCGCTCAGACCGACGCACGCCGTCTCGAACAATCCGAAGTCCGCCGAGCCGGGTCCGCCGAATCGAGCGCCGGTCTCCCGTTCCAGTGCCGCACGCACTCGGTCATAGCCGCGTGTCTTCGCGATGACGTTGTCACTCAGATAGATTCGGTAACGACCCGACGGTTCGGTATGGAAGAAGTGATAGAACGTCGCGGTTTCCAAAACGTCCTCGACCGAGAGCCCAAGCCACTCGGCCACCCGGCCGGCCGTATCGGCGGAGATGTGGCCCGCCCCCCGCTGGATGTCCCACAAGATGTCGAGAAGGCCCACGCGGTCCCGCGTCCGACCATCGAGGAGCGCCGCCATGTCGAGAGTCGTCGTCATCGCGCCACCCACTCAGCCGGGCCGTCGCTTTCCCCTCGGGAGAACGAGGAGTCCGCGACAGCGACAGCACATCATCAGGGGTCTTCCCACCCGCCCAAAATGGGCCTGTGTGCGGCGACGCTACCACGCATGACCTGCTCTCGTGCCGTGGAAAAGGCGCGTTCACCGACACGACCACAGCCCGTCACATCGTGAGCCGACAAGCAACGCCTAACCCCGTGCGGATGAAATGGACGGCCTTGACAAGATCGGTCGTGTGTCGTATCCATAAGACATGACAGCTGTTGTGTCTCACGAGGCGGAGGCCCGCTTCGAGCTTGCCACCGCCGAGACCTGGGGCAACCGCTGGCCGATGTACCGGGCTCTGCGTGACCTGGATCCGGTACACCACGTCGTGCCGGATAACCCCGACCACGACTACTGGGTGCTGTCCCGGCACGCCGACATCTTCACCGCCGCGCGCGACCACGAGACGTTCTCCTCCGCCCAGGGCCTGACCGTCACCTACAACGAGCTGGAACTGATTGGGCTGCAGGACAACCCACCGATGGTCATGCAGGACCCGCCGGTGCACACGGAGTTTCGCAAGCTGGTGTCCCGTGGGTTCACCCCACGACAGGTCGAAGCGGTCGAGCCCAAGGTGCGGGAGTTCGTCGTCGAGCGTATCGAGCGGCTGCGCGCAGGAGGCGGCGGTGACATCGTCACCGAGCTGTTCAAACCGCTGCCGTCGATGGTGGTCGCGCACTACCTCGGCGTGCCCGAGCAGGACCGCGACCAGTTCGACGGCTGGACCGAAGCGATCGTGGCGGCCAACACCTCTGCGGAGGGAATCGGCGGAGCGCTGAGCGGCCTCACCGAGGCGCTCGGCGGCATGATGGGTTACTTCACCGAACTGATCGAACGGCGGCGGCGGGAGCCCGAAGACGACACGGTGTCACACCTGGTGGCCGCCGGGGTCGGCGCGGACGGCGATATCGCCGGCACGCTGTCGGTGCTGGCCTTCACGTTCACGATGGTCACCGGCGGCAACGACACGACCACCGGCATGCTCGGCGGATCGGTGCCGCTGCTGGCCCAGCGTCCCGACCAACGCCAGCTGCTCGTCGACCAACCGGAGCTGATTTCCGACGCCGTCGACGAATTTCTGCGACTGACCTCCCCGGTGCAGGGACTGGCCCGCACCACAACTCGCGATGTGGAGCTGCACGGCAAGACCATCCCGGCCGGACGGAAGGTGCTGCTGCTGTACGGCTCGGCCAACCGCGACGAGCGCCAATACGGCCCGGATGCAGGCGAACTCGACGTCACCCGCCGCCCGCGCAATATCCTCACGTTCAGCCACGGCGCCCACCACTGCCTCGGCGCGGCCGCCGCGCGCATGCAGGCTCGGGTGGCCCTGACCGAATTGCTGTCGCGCTGCCCCGATTTCGAAGTCGACGAGGCGGGCATCGTCTGGGCTGGCGGCGGCTACGTGCGTCGCCCGCTGTCCGTACCGTTTCGGGTGGGTGGCTAAATGACGGGCAAGGACTGGCTGAGTTCGCGCCGTGCCGAGGTGGCCGCCGACCGTATCCTCGACGCTGCAGGCGAGCTGTTCGCCATCCACGACGTCGGAGGCGTCGGGATGAACGACATCGCCCGTGCCGCAGGGTGTTCCAGGGCCACGCTGTACCGCTACTTCGAGAACCGCGAAGTGCTGCACACCGCGTATGTGCACCGGGAGGCGTATCGGCTGCACGAGCAGATGACCGAACTCATCAGCGGCATCTCCGACCCGCGCGAGCGGTTGCTGGCCGGGCTCACCATGTCGATGGAGCTGGTGCGCGACAGCCCGGCGTTGTCGTCGTGGTTCGCCACCGCCGACTCCCCCATCGGCGCTGAGATGGCCGAGCAGTCCGAAGTCGTCCAGGCCCTCACGTCGGGCTTCCTGCTGTCGCTGCGGCCCGACGACCCCGAGGTCGTCCACCGTCGGGCCCGCTGGCTGGTCCGGGTACTGACCTCACTGCTGATCTTCCCCGGCCGCGACGCCGAAGACGAACGCGCGATGCTCGAGGAATTCGTCGTTCCGCTGTTGTGCCCGAGCGAGACCGAATTCGACCCGCGTTGAGACCGCGCTCAGAGCGAGGTTTTGCGCGGATCGTCGCTCTCAGTGCGGTCTCAACGTGAGTTGTTAGCTCCGTAGCTCGGTTACCCGGCTGGGGGCATGACCGCCGACCGCCAGGCCCATGGGGCCAGATGCCGGAACGGGTCGGTGCTGCGAATCCTCTGGAGGTCGGCCAGGTCGGCCTCCAGGGACGACTTGGCCATGTCCCGAACCTTGGCCACCCAATCCTCTGCTGACACCCCGTCAGGCTTCGTCGTATCGATGGGTTCGGAGAACCGCGCGTAGAGGCGCTGCGGCCGCGGCAGCAGCGTCGGCCCGATCCCGCGCATCAACTGGATGGTCATGTCCTGGCGTGCACCGGTGCGGCTGGCGACCGCCTTGTTCAGCCGCCCCCACCATCCGTGCCTGGTGGTGAGGATCTGGTAGACGTCGTCACCGCCGACCACGGCGGCCGTGACGATCGGGTAATTGTTCTCCACGGCGAGCCGGGCAAAGCCCGCGCGGTCACCCCACAACAAGGTGTACAACTCGTCCTTACCCTTGCCGATTTCGCGTGCACCGCCCGGGAATACCAGGATTGGCTCGTTGGCACGCATGAGCTCACGAGTGCCGTCCGGCGTCCCGATGATCGCGCCGGCTGCTTCGAGTACATCGGCCTGCAAGCCCTTCATCCGTCCGAAATGCCGATCGGTCAGTGCACGCACCTTCTTGCCGATCTGTCGGTGCACTTCGTAGGGAACCAGCAGGATTTCCGTCGACGCGGTGGCAGTGTGGTTGCCTACCAACAGGAATCGTCCGTCAGCGGGCAGGCTCTCCAGCCCGTCCACGTAGGGTTTGTAGATCGGACGGACATGTTCCCATTGTCGGGCGAGTTCGAGTATCCGGCGCTCGAGCCGCTCGATCCGGCCGCCCTTCTCGAGGGAGCTCGTTGTACCGCCGGTCTTGTCTGGCATGGTGCCACCTTTCATCGATCCAATTCGGCAAAGAAGCTTGGGCCGCAGATCCACCTTGCCGAATGAACCTATGCGTGGGCTCTGCGCCGTCGGTGGCCACTGTGAATGTCACGGAATCGGCTGTCCAACAGCATTTCCCGGCAGCTGCTACATCGACGCAGGGCCTCCAGGTGCGATGATTCTGGCGGCGGCCTCGACGGCCGCTGCACGGCGCGCCGCGACGACTACGTCGTCTGGATCTTCGCCCTGCACCGGCCAGTGTGCCCACGCCATGGCGATGCCGAAGAGCATGACCAGCAGTTCCATCGGCTCCCACCGCGGATCGACGTGCCCGTCGGCCTGGGCATCCTCGATTGCCGTGACTTCACGACCCGGGATGTCGAAACCGGTGGAACTGGGCTCGTCGAGCCAAATGCCTTCTAACCGAGCCCAGGTGATCATGCGCAGATGCTCGGGATGCTCGTGGGCGAGGTCGAAGATGTCGCCGACAAACTCCGGTACTGCGTCCGACCGTAATGTCACGGCGTTGAAGAACGCGGCCCCATCGGTGGCCACCACCAGGCGGAACAACGTCTCCTTGTCGCCGAAGTGCGCGTAGAGACGTTCCTTACTCGCGTTTGCGGCATTGGCGACGCGATCGATCCGGGCGCCGGCCAGACCGTACGTCGCGAACTCGGCTCGGGCGGCCGCCAGGATTTCACCGCGCAGCTCTGTTGCAGTTCTCATAGGGAAATCATAAACAAACGAACTGATTCGTTCGTTAGATTGGAAGACGAAGTTCATTGGAGATCAGGAGCGTTCATGACCGACACGGACAGAGTCCCTTCCGGGGTGGCGCCGATGCCGCGGGGCGGCCCCGACGCCGGCTGGCTTGATCGACGGCTGCAGACCGACACCCTGGAGTACACCGACCGCAACGACGTTCCGGATGAGCTCAAACAGCGGGTCATCAGGGGGCTGGACGCGATAGGGGCCCGCAGTGGTCAGCACGAGCACCATGCACGGCTGGCTCTGGACGTCGTCGGCGCTACCCCCAACCCACGTATTCTTGAGATCGGCGCAGGCCACGGTCGGCTCTCCGAACAGATCCTGGAGCTTCACCCCACCGCGACCGTCACCGTCAGCGATGTCGACCCCAAGTCGGTGAGCAACATCGCTGCCAGCCCTCTCGGATCCCATCCACGGGCCCAAACCCAGGTCATCGACGCCACCGCCATCGATGCCGACGACGGCTCGTACGACCTGGTGGTGTTCGCGCTCGCCTTCCACCACCTGCCGCCCGACACGGCCCGGCGGGCGATTGTCGAAGCCACCCGCGTCGCGACCCGCTTTCTGGTGATCGACTTGGAACGCGGCTCACCGTTGCAGATGATCTTCGCGCCCCTGGTGATGGCCCCGACGGCCCTGGCGTTCATGCCGCGTTCCTCAGTGTGGCCGGTCATGCACGACGGCTTCATCAGTGGACTGCGCGCGTACTCCCGTTCCGCGTTCGTCGAGCTCGGCGAGACCGCCGATCCGGATATGCACACCGAGTTCCTTCCACCGCCGCGGAGCGCGCGCTTGATTCCCCCACCGCTCGGCGTCGTCTACTCACGCCCTACCGGACGGACTTCCCTTGCAGCACCGGTTGTTTCGGCGGGGCGTGAATCATGACCATCCCTGCGAAACTCACACAAGTCACCGAACATCCCCCACGCGTGCGTGCGCTGCGGCGTGCTCTCGGGTCTCTCAGCGATACCGTGAGCCCCGCCGTCGATCTCCTGAAGCCCCCCTACGTTGAGGGCACCGAACACCTCCCGCGCGACGGTCGTTGTCTGCTGGTGGGCAATCACACCCAGGGTGGAATGGAGGTGCTTTTGATATCGCACTTCGTCCGGCGCACAATCGGAACTCAAGTGCGACCACTGGCCGAACGCGGAATAGGTGAGATGCGCGGACCGGTCGGTGACGTGGCCGCCGCCTACGGCGCCGTGGTCGGCTCGCCCGAGAACGCGCTGGAGTTGATGCGGCAGGACCAGACCATCCTGGTGTTCCCCGGCGGCGGGCGTGAGATCGCCAAGTTCAAAGGCGAGGAGAACACCTTCAACTGGCGGGGCCGCACCGGCTTCGCCCGGGTGGCCGTCGCCGGCGGCTATCCCATCGTGCCCGTGGGCCTGGTGGGCAGCGACGAGATGTACCACAGCCTCATCTCCCGCGACAGCAGATGGGGTCGGCTGAGCTTGGCGACCACCGAGATGATCACCGGCCGTCAGGACACGCCGATGCCGCTGATGCGCGGCATCGGGCCCACCCTGATCCCGCGCCCCCAACGGATGTACTTGCGCTTCGGTGTCCCTGTCAGCACCACCAAGCCGGCCGGCGTGTCAGACGACGAATGGGTTGCGACGGTCAAGCAGACGACGCAGACATCGTTGGAGACCATACTTTCCGATCTGCTGAAGATCCGGTCGGATGACCCCTACCGGGGGCTGAATCCGTTGGCGTGGCGTCACGCCGCGCGCCCGGCGACAGAACGGATTCCACCGGAACAGCAGTAATACCCGGCCACCACATCCGTTCCTCGGAGACCTTCTCTGACAGCGCTGTCGGGAACCGTCTGGCGACCGGCGACACCGCCGGAACCCTCACCAAGTTCTCGTCATCGAAATCAGGAGATCGAAGCGTGCGCTACCTGCTCTGCGTGATCAGTGCCGCGGCCGCCATCCTTTCGGCGTGCTCGCCTACCACCACCGTCATTCGTGTCGCGCCGCCGTTACCTCCGCCGATGGGGTGGAACTCGTGGAACTCCGGCATGGAACTCAACGAGAGCACGGTACGGCACACCATCGACGCCATGGTGTCCTCGGGCATGCGTGATGCGGGCTACCGATACGTCAACCTCGATGCAGGCTGGGCTGCCCCGTTTCGAACTTCGAGCGGTGAACTCATCGCCGATCCAGACCGCTTTCCGCATGGTGTCAAGCCACTGGCGGACTACGCACACGAGCGAGGATTGCAGTTCGGCCTGTACAACAGTCCGTTCAACCAGACCTGTGGGCAAGATCCGCGTATCGGCAGCCTCGGTCACGAAAAACGTGACGCAGCAACCCTCGCCGACTGGGGTATCGACTACCTCAAGTACGACTGGTGCCGCGAGGACGCCGACCACGACGAGCAGGTTCGAGTGTTCGGCGCAATGGGTGAGGCCCTGCGGAACAGCGGGAGACGCATCGTCTACAGCATCAACCCCAATAGCTCGAACGATCCCGCCGCCGGCGGCCGGTTCGATTGGTCGGGCGTCGCCGACGTGGTACGCACATCGGGGGATCTGGTGCCGGTGTGGCTCAGTGTGCTACCGGCACAAGGTCCCGGCGACCCGTTCGTCAGCGGCCTCTTCAAGGGTGTGCCCGACCAATTCGCCAGCGCAGCAACGATTCCTGCCCGACCCGACTACCGCGGCGATCCGGACATGTTGGTCGTCGGAGTGACGTGGCGCGAGTTTTACCTCAACCATTTGGATTTGCTGCGCCAGGCTGTTCGGTCCGGGTCGCTGACCCCCGACCAACTCGTCCAGTTCGAACCGGCACTCGCACTACCCGAGCAGACGATGGAGTGGATCGCCACTGCCCAGCCCAGCCTGACCGACGATGAGCAACGCAGTCATTTTTCTCTGTGGGCGATGCTGGCCGCGCCGTTGATCGCCGGGAACGATCTGCGCTCGATGTCGGCGACCACGACGTCGATCCTGACCAACCGTGAGGTCATCGCCGTCGACCAGGATCCGCTGTTCAGCCGAGCTCACGCGATCGGCGGCGACCGACGAATCTGGGCCAAACCAATGGCCGATGGTTCAGTGACCGTCGCATTGTTCAACACCTCGAATGCCACCGCCGACCTGTCGACGACAGCCGGCGAGGCCGGCCTGCCATCCGCGCAGTGTTACGCCGCACGCGATCTGTGGGCCCATACCAGCGAAATGACCACGGGCACACTAGAAGCGAAATCGCTGGCACCCCATGCCGTTCGATTGCTGCGAGTGAGCGTCGGATGTTTCCGCTAGACCATCTCCCCCAGTTGCCGAACGGGGCACTGCTCTACCTGATTTTGGCGGCCATCGTCATCGGCTCCTCGATTCCGGTCGTCGCCTTGGTGATTGCGGCCGAACCATTCCTGATGGCCGTGGTCATACTCGCCGGGGACGGGCACCCGTCGATCTCGGCACTGCTGGCGGTGACGGTCGGCGGAGCGGTGCTGGGTGATGTGCTCGGCTACGCACTTGGCTGGGTGCTCGGTCCAAAACTGTCGGAGAGTAGGTTCGTCCGCCGTTCGCGTAAACATGTGCACGGCGCGCAGCGCCATGTGCGGCGTCGAGGAGTGCTGGGCGCGCTCGTGATGCAGCGCTGGGTGCCACCTACCAGAGGCTTGGTACCTGCTCTGCTGGGCACCGTACGACACCCCTTCGGCCAGTTCGTGATCCGCTCCACCGCCGCCGCCACGCTATGGGCAGTTGTCATCGTGATCGGGACCCACGTCGCCGGCCCCGCCCTGGTGCTGGCCATCCCGACAGTACTGATGATCCCGGTGGTGATCCGCGTGGTGCAAGGCCTCGTCAGCCGGCTGCGCGACCGCCGCCGCCAGCCGGCCGGGTGCGCACCCGGGTGAACCGGTGCAGCACCCAGGCCACCGGGATCGTCATCACCAGCGTGACGACGAACAGCGCAGGCGCCGACCCTGTGTAGACCGGCCAGCCCAGCACCTCGACCATGGCGATCTCCATCACCACGAGGTGAACCAGGAAGACCTCGTAGGAGATTTCGCCGAGCCACACCATCGGCCGGCTACCCAGCGCCCGCGCGTACCACCCCCGGTTACCCAGCGCCAGTGGGGCGACCATGAGCGTCGCGATCGCGGCGTAGAACCCGGTCTTGACCAACGCCTCGGTGAGCCCCGTCGGTGACGTGGTGGGCTCCCCGGCGATCGGGGTGGACACGATCGCGAAGCTGATGATCGCCAGCGGCAGCGCGATGAACCCGAATACCCGAACGCCCATGGCCTGCAATACCGTCAGCAGCATGCCGCCGATGAACCAGGACAGGTAGCCGGGCAGCCACAGTCTGGCGCCGCTGGGCAGGAAATCGGTCATGTGCACCAGCACCATCCACGCCGGGCTGATGAGCGCCAGCACCACCAGACTGCTCAGCAACAGCCAAGGCCGCCACCGACGCCGGCTGATCACGATCAGCAGCAGCCAGGCCAGCACCGGCAGCGCGACGTAGAACGCCACCTCGACGGCCAGGCTCCACATCTGCGTAAGCCCTTGGTGCAGATAGCCATTGAACATGTAGTTGTCGGTGTAGATCTGGGTCAGCGTCAGGTTGCGCAGCAGACCGATCCAGGTGTGGCCGGGATTGGGCCCGCCGTCGCGGAAGTGGTAGATCAGGTAGGCGGCCAGCACGGTGACGACGTAGGCCGGCATGATCCGCCGCACCCGGTGCCACGCATAGCGGCGCACCGACGGAGCCGTCTCCCCACCGGCCGCAGCGCGCACCCACGGCCCGAACAACAGATATCCCGACAGCACGAAGAAGATCGGCACACCGATCTCCAGGCGCGAATACACCAGGCCCACAAAGCCGTGCGTGTACTTGCCGGTGGTGTAGGCCGCATGAGTGCCCAGCACCAGCAGGGCCGCGACCGCGCGGATACCGGTCAGCGAGGCGACCCGGTCGACACCCGAAACGGCTTCCAGTCCGCCTTGGTCGACCTGACTGGAAGCGGTCATCGGCTCGTGCGCCGGGGCTTCCCGCCGGAGGGACGCGAGTCGGGACGCGTGTCGTATCGTGGGCTGCCACGGTCGGGCTTCAGGTCGATCAAAATACCGGAAATCCGGGTCTTCTCAAGCGCTTTCAGCGTCTGCTTGGACAGAGTGGCGGGCAGCTCGACCAGCGAGAAATCGCTCTTGATGGTGATGTGCCCGAAATCGCTGCGGTGCAAGCCACCTTCGTTGGCCAGCGCCCCGACGATCGAGCCGGGACCCACCTTGTGCCGCTTCCCGACCGCGATGCGGTACGTCGCCAGGTCGTCACGCGTCTTGCGCGGGGCACGTTCCCGCTCGTCGCGGTCGGGACGCTCTCGGCGCTTCTCCGGCGGCGGCTCGGTCATCAGGAATTCCGCACCGTCGCGACTCTGTAGCGCCAGCGCCGCGGCGATATCGGCCATCGGCACGTCGTTGTCTTTCTCGTAATCCTCGATCAGGCGACGGAACATGTCGAAGCCAGGTGCGTTGAGCGCCTCGGTGATCGAATCCTGAAACTTGGCCACCCGCTGGGCGTTGACGTCTTCGACACTAGGCAGCTGGTCTTCGGTGACCGGCTGGCGGGTGACCTTCTCGATCGACTTCAGCAGATGGCGTTCCCGCGGCGAGACGAACAACAGCGCGGTCCCGGATCGCCCGGCGCGGCCGGTGCGCCCGATCCGGTGCACATAGGACTCCGGGTCGTGCGGGATGTCGTAGTTCAGCACGTGGGAGATGCGCTCGACGTCCAGGCCGCGCGCCGCGACGTCGGTCGCGACCAGGATGTCGATGGCCCCGCTCTTGAGTGCCGCGATGGTCCGCTCGCGAAGCGCCTGCGGGATATCGCCGTTGATCGCCGAGGCGGCGAACCCGCGAGCCCGCAGCTTCTCGGCGACCTCCTCGGTGGCCTGCTTGGTCCGGACGAACACGATCATCGCCTCGAACGGTTCGGTCTCCAGCAGACGGGTCAGCGCATCCATCTTGCGCGGCCCCGCGACCTGGATATAGCGCTGGGTGATGTTCTCGGCGGTGGCGGTCTTCGACTTGACCGCCACCTCGACGGCGTCGTGCAGGTACTTCGAGGTGATTTTGCGGATCGCCGCGGGCATGGTCGCCGAGAACAACGCGATCTGCTTGTACTCCGGGGTATCGGCCAGGATCCGCTCGACGTCCTCGGCGAAGCCCATCTGCAGCATCTCGTCGGCCTCATCGAGCACCAGATAGTCCAGGTGCGAGAGGTCCAGGCTGCCCTTCTCGAGGTGGTCGATGACGCGCCCCGGCGTCCCGACGACGACCTGCGCGCCGCGCTTGAGGCCGGCCAGCTGCGGGACGTAGGAGGTGCCGCCGTAGATCGGCAGCACGTTGATGTTTCGGTGCGCGCCGTAGCGGCTGAACGCCTCGGCGACCTGCAGGGCCAGCTCACGCGTCGGGGCCAGCACCAGCGCCTGGGTGACGCGGCTGGTCGGGTCGATCTTGGACAGGATGGGAATCGCGAACGCCGCGGTCTTACCCGTGCCGGTCTGGGCCAACCCGACGACGTCGGAGCCGGCCAGCAGCGCCGGAATGGTGGCCGCCTGGATCGCTGACGGCGTTTCGTAGCCGACATCGGCCACGGCCTGCAGCACCGCGGGGTGGATCTGCAGGTCGGCGAAGGTTTGGGGGACGTCTTCGGAGGAGGTCATCGGATCTGCAGTCTACTGCCGCAGCGTGCCGTAACCCCGCTCCGCCCGCAACGGCCGGTACCGTCGCCCGTGTGTGGCTAAGGCTTGGGGTCGCAGCGGCGGCAGCCGCGCTCGCCGCGGGCTGCAGTTCGGGCGACTCGACGGTGGCCAAGACTCCGCAGCCAACGTCCAGCGCGATCACCACCACCGAGGCTCCCCCGCCGCCACCGCCTCCCTCGACCACCACACCGCCGCCCCCGGACCCCTGCGCGGTGAATCTGGCCGCACCGACCATCGCGCAGACCGTCTCCGAACTTCCGCGCGACCCGCGCAGCGGGCAGGCCTGGAACCCCGAACCGGTGGCCGGCAACTACAACGAGTGCGCACAGCTGTCGGCGATCATCATCAAGGCCAACACGAACGCCGATAACCCCAACACTCGAGCGGTGATGTTCCACCTCGGCAAGTACATCCCGACCGGAGTGCCCGACACCTACGGCTTCACCGGTGTCGACACCACGCAGAGCACCGGCGACACCGTCGCGCTGGCCTACACCAACGGCCTCGGCATGCAGAGTGTCGTGAAGTTCCGCTGGAACGGCAACGGCGTCGAGCTGATCGGCAACGGCTGAGAAGTCGGTGCGCCCGCCTACAGTAGGGCTGTGTTCGTCGCCGACGACCGCGTCATCTACAGCGCATCCGATCTCGCCGCCGCCGCACGCTGCGAGTACGCGCTGCTGCGCGCGTTCGATGCCAAGCTGGGCCGGGGCCCTTCGGTGTCGGTCGAAGACGAGTTGCTGGCTCGCACCGCCGAGCTCGGCGGCCAGCATGAGGAGCGCCACCTCGACGAGCTGCGCTCGGCGGCCGACGTCACCGTCATCGGCAGGCCCGCCTACACCGTCGCCGGACTGACAGCCGCCGCGGACGCCACCCTGCGCGCCGTCGAGCAGCACGCACCCGTCATCTACCAGGCCGCGATGTTCGACGGCCGCTTCGTCGGATTCGCGGACTTCCTGTTGTTCGACGCCGGCCGCTACCGCCTGCGCGACACCAAGCTCGCCCGCTCGGTGAAGGTGGAGGCGCTGCTGCAGCTCGCCGCCTACGCCGAAACGCTGAGTGTGGCCGGCGTCGCGTGCCATGACGAAGTGGAATTGGTGCTGGGCAACGGAACAACGCGGGCCTACCAGGTCGACGAGTTGTTACCGGTCTACCGGTCCCGGCGCACCGAGCTGCAGGATCTGCTGGACCGGCACCTCGCCGGCGACGTCGCGGTCCGCTGGGCCGACGAGAGTGTGCGCGCCTGTATGCGCTGCCCGGAGTGCGAGGTACAGGTTCGCGAGCACGACGATCTGCTGCTGGTAGCCGGCATGCGAATCAGCCAGCGGGCCCGTCTGATCGATGCCGGCATCACCACCGTGACCGAGCTGGCCGCGCACGACGGCCCCGTCCCGGAGATACCGGCCCGTGCCGTCGCCGCGCTGAGTGGGCAGGCCCGGCTGCAGATCGCTCCGCGGGTGGACGGCAAGCCGCCCTTCGAGGTCATCGACCCACAGCCGCTGATGCTGCTTCCCGATCACGACAAGGGTGATCTGTTCTTCGATTTCGAGGGTGACCCGCTGTGGACGGCCGACGGCACCGACTGGGGCCTGGAGTACATGTTCGGTGTGCTCGGCACGGGCGGGGAGTTCCGGCCGCTGTGGGCGCATGACCGCCGCCAGGAGCGCAAGGCGCTCAAGGGCTTTCTGGATATGGTCCGCAAGCGGCGCAAGCGGTATCCGAAAATGCACATCTACCACTACGCGGCCTACGAGAAGACAGCCCTGCTGCGGCTGGCCGGCCGCTACGGCGAGGGTGAGAACGAGGTCGACGACCTGCTCCGCAACGGCATACTGGTAGATCTGTATCCCTTTGTGCGCAAAAGTATTCGGATTGGCACCCAGAACTACAGCCTCAAGTCGCTCGAGCCGTTGTATATGGACGCCGAACTCCGGACCGGGGATGTCACCACCGCCACCGACTCGATCACGATGTATGCCCGCTACTGCGAGCTGCTCGCAGACGGCAACAACGACGAGGCCGCGACCGTCCTCAAGGAGATCGAGGACTACAACCACTACGACTGCCGGTCCACCCGAAAATTGCGGGACTGGTTGTTGCACCGCGCCTTTGAAGCCGGTGTGCCACCGCTGGGCATGCAACCGGTGCAGGACAGCGGGCAACTCGACGTCGACGACGACCTGGCTCGCACGCTAGGCACTTTCGCCGGGGACGACATCACCGCCCGCAGTCCCGAGCAACGAGCGGTCGCGATGATCGCGGCCGCCCGTGGGTATCACCGCCGCGAGGACAAGCCGTTCTGGTGGGGCCACTTCGACCGGCTCAACAGCCCGGTCGACGAATGGTCGGACACCCCAGGTGTTTTCCTCGCCGACCGGGCTGTGGTGGATACCGAATGGCATGTTCCGCCGCGAGCCCGTAAGCAACAGCGCCGCTTGCTGCTGACCGGCACGATCGCCGCCGGTGAACTCAACAACGACATGTATGCGCTGTATAACCCGCCGTCACCGGCCGGCCTGTCCGACGACCCCGAGCGACGGGCCTACGCCTTGGTGAAGGTATTGGAGTGCGACGACCCGGCCGCACCCACTCAAGTGCTGGTCATGGAGCGAGAACCGAAGAGCGGCGAGCCGTTCGACGAAGTCCCCTTCGCGCTCACCCCTGGCCCGCCGTTTGCGACCAAGGCCCTACGCGAGTCGATCGAAACTGCGGCGACCCAGATCGCGGCCGGCCTGCCCGACCTGCCGTCGTCGGCCGTCGTCGACATCCTGCTACGCCGGCCGCCGCGCACCGGTGCGCCGCTGCCACGTACCGGGGACAGCGCCGCCGACATCACTGCGGCACTGCTGGCGCTGGACTCGTCGTACGTGGCGGTGCACGGCCCGCCCGGCACCGGCAAGACACACACCGCCGCCCGGGTGATCGCCGGCCTGGTCAACGAGCACCATTGGCGCGTCGGCGTCGTCGCGCAGTCACATGCGGTGGTGGAGAACCTGTTTCGCGACATCGTCAACGCCGGGGTGGATCCTGCCCTGGTGGCCAAGAAGCCCAGCGGCGCCGGCCCGTGGACCGATATCGACGAGAAGGCCTACCCCGTGTTCATCGCCGGCAACGACGGCTGCGTGATCGGCGGTACGGCATGGGATTTCGCCAACCAGACGCGGGTTCCCCCGGGCTGTCTTGACCTGTTGGTCATCGAGGAGGCCGGCCAGTTCTGCCTGGCGAACACCATCGCCGTCGCGCAGGCGGCCACCAACCTGCTGCTGCTCGGCGACCCGCAGCAGCTACCCCAGGTCAGTCAGGGCACCCATCCCGAGCCGGTGGACGCCTCGGCGCTGGGCTGGCTGGTCGACGGGCAGCACACATTGCCCGAGGATCTCGGCTATTTCCTGGACCGCTCGTATCGCATGCATCCGACGGTGTGCGCCGCGGTGTCCCGGCTCTCCTATGACAATCGGCTGCACTCGGTGGAAGAGCGCACCGCCGCCCGCCACCTCGCCGGATTCGAGCCAGGGGTGCACGTGCTGGCCATCGAGCATGACGGCAACTCGACGGAAAGCCGCGAGGAGGCCGAGGCGATCTTGGCCGAGATCACCCGCCTGCTCGGATCGGCCTGGACCGACGAGGACGGCACCCGCCCGTTGACCGCCGCCGACGTGTTGATCGTGACCCCCTACAACGCCCAGGTGGTGTTGTTGCGGCGCCTGTTGGATGCGGCGGGCTTGCCGGAGGTGCAGGCCGGGACGGTGGACAAGTTCCAGGGCCGACAGGCTCCCGTGGTGTTCATCTCGCTGGTGGCCTCCTCGATCGCCGAGGTGCCGCGCGGAATCTCGTTCCTGCTCAACCGCAATCGGCTCAACGTCGCAGTGAGCCGGGCGAAGTATGCTGCGGTGATTGTGCGTTCGACGATGCTGACCGACTACCTGCCGTCGACACCGGCGGGGCTGGTGGAGTTGGGGGCTTTCTTGGCCATGTGTGGTAAACCCACGGCATGAGTTCTTCGCTGTCCGAACGACTCCAGGCCATCGTGGGTGCCGCGCATGTCGTCACCGACGCCGACGTCCTGGACGGCCGCAGCGTCGATCACACCGGGCGTTACCGCGGAAAGGCCAGTGCGCTGGTTCGTCCCGGCTCAGCCGACGAGGTTGCCGCGGTGCTGCGGGAATGCCGTGCGGCCGGAGTCTCGGTGACGGTGCAGGGCGGGCGGACCTCGCTGGTGGCCGGAACGGTGCCCGAGCACGACGACGTGCTGCTCTCTACCGAGCGACTGACCGAGATCGGCGATGTCGACGTCGTCGAGCGGCGCGTCCGGGTCGGGGCGGGGGTGACGGCGGCGGCCGTGCAGCGGGCCGCGGCCGCGGCCGGCCTGCTGTTCGGGGTCGACCTCGCCGCTCGCGATTCAGCCACCGTCGGTGGGATGGCGTCCACCAACGCCGGCGGGCTGCGCACCGTGCGCTACGGCAACATGGGTGAGCAGGTGGTCGGGCTTGACGTCGCGCTGCCCGACGGCTCGGTGGTGCACCGGCACAGCCAGGTACGCGCCGACAACACCGGCTATGACCTGGCGTCGTTGTTCATCGGCGCCGAAGGCACGTTAGGGGTGATCACCGGGTTGGATCTGCGCCTGCATCCGGTGCCCGCGCACCGGGTGACAGCAGTGTGCGGATTCGCCGACCTTGCGGCGCTGGTGGCGACGGGCAGAGCGTTGCGCGACACCGAATCCATTGCCGCCCTGGAGCTCATCGACGGACGGTCGGCGGCACTGGCCGCGGAGCGTTTCGATGTGCCGGTGCCGACGGCCGGCGACTGGTTGCTGCTGATCGAACTGGCCGGCGAGACCGACCTCACCGAGCGGCTGGCCGACGCGCTGGAAGACGCCGAGCTGTGCGGCGAGCCTGCGGTGGGTATCGATAATGCTGCCCAGCAGCGACTCTGGCAAGTCCGCGAATCCACCGCCGAAGTGGTCGGGCTGTTCGGTCCGCCGCTGAAATTCGATGTCTCCCTGCCCCTGTCGATAATCCCGGCGTTCGCCGCCGACTCCGCCGCGCTGGTCACCGAGCACGCCCCCGACGCCATCCCGGTGCTGTTCGGCCACATCGGCGAGGGCAATCTGCACCTGAACGTGTTGCGCTGCGGTGCCGAGCAGGAAGCCCACCTGTATGCGGCGATGATGAAACTCATTGCCGCCCATGGTGGTAACGTCAGCTCCGAGCATGGAGTCGGCAGCCGCAAGCGTGCCTATCTTCCGATGGCCCGTTCGGACGCGGACATCGCCGCAATGCGCACCATCAAGGCCGCCTTCGACCCGACGGGCTATCTCAACCCCGCGGTGCTGTTCGACTGAGCCTCAGCCGGCCCACCCGCCGCTGCCCAGGTACACGTATGTTCTGTGCCCGCCTCTGAGCGACAACGGTTCGGCGCTAATAGTTGTCGCTCGGAGGTGGGCACCATACATATACCCACCGGCAGGTACACATGGGGGCTGATGTGGCACGGCAGCTACGCCTCAGCGCCGAAAGTAACGCCACGGCGGGAAAACTCGTGATCGAGCGCCCTGACGTTACGCTCGCGGCGGGCGCGGCCGCACCAACACCGACTGCTGGATGACGCCGACGGCACCGTCGTCGTCGAACAGGGTGCCCACCGTCGTTGCCACGCCGTCGGGCCCATACATCGTCTCGGCGCGCACACCGACCCACTCTCCCTTGGGAACTCGGTGGACGTGCACCGCCAGGTCGGTATTCAGGAACGTGTACTTGGTGATGTCGATCTTGGAGCCGATACCGTTGGCGTCATCGGCGACGGCGAACAACCGCTCCAGCGGCGTCAACTGCTCACCCTGCACCAGGTCGACGAGCGGACGCAGCCACGACTCCCCCGGACCGGGCGCCAGCGGCTTGGTCAACCACAGCCACTCGAGGCTGTGCACGTAGTTGCGGTCGAAGTTGTCGGCGAGATTGCGGTTCACGCCGTCCGCACGCGGGCGCAAGGGCTCGACCGGCGCCGACAGCAACGACTCGGTGTCCAGCGTCAGCATCCGCCAGCCGCTGGCCCGGGCCACCGGACGGGGCTGCCCGTCGGGACCCTGACCGAGCATCGTCGCGGAGACCAGCTCGATCTGCTTGCCGCCCCGATCGACCGTCGCGGTGACCCACAGGTCGCCCTCGGCCGGCACCGGACCCAGTAGGTCGACGACCACCCGGCTCAACCGGGTGTCCTCGCGGTGCTGACAGCGTTCCAGCGCGCGGACCAACAGCGCCGATACCGGACCGGCGTGCTGGATGTGCGACGTCCACGTGCTGCGAACCAAGTCGGTGGCCCGGAATTTCTCTCCGCGCGGATCAACCGGGTCGACGAGTTCGTAGTAGCTGTCGGTCATGCTCACCTTTCGATTGACGGAAAGCCCGCGCCGGGGATCTCGGCCCTGACCGTTTCGACGCACGACCCCTTGGTACCGACGAGCCGCTGGGGATACGCATCGGGAGTGGTGACCAGGAACAGCGTCTGCCGGTCCGGCCCACCGAGCATGCAGGCGATGGCCGCACGGTCGCCGATGTCGATGCGGTCGGTGACCGCGCCGCCCGCCTCGACGCGTTCGAATTGGTGGGCCAGCGTCATCGACGTCCACACCCCACCCGCCGCGTCCAATGCGATGCCGTCCGGCGGACCGTCGAGCCCGTCGGCGAAGACCCGCCGCCCGGACAACCCACCGCCACCGTCGATGTCGTACGCGGTCAATCGCCGCCCGACCGACTCGGCGACGATCAGGGTGCGGCCATCCGGTGTGATCGCCATGCCGTTGGGGAAGTCGAGGTCCTCGGCCACCACAGTGACCGAGTCGTCGGGGTCGAGCCGGGCGATGATGCCGCCCTCGCGTGCCTGCGAGCCGATATAGGCCCGGCCGGCGGCGTCTACCACCATGTCACCGAGATCCGCCGGCGCGATCCGGGACAGGTCAGCGCCCTCGGTGACCGCGTCGCCGTCATAGCGCAGCACCACCCGCCGCTCGGTCGATACGATCAGCAGCGTGCCGTCGGGACGGAAACCCAGGCCAGCGGGTGCGTGGCCGGGCAGGTTCAAGGTGGTCACCGAGCCGTCCAACGTGACGGTGTGCACCGCCTCGCCAAGCATGTCCGACAGCCAGAGCAGGCCTTCGAACCAGCGCGGCCCCTCCCCGAAGCAGAAGCCATCGGCCAGCGCGGTGCGCGACAGAGAACCGATTACCGTCATAACGCGACTTTACAAAACATCGCACAAGTGTCACGCTCCGTGGGTGGCACTGTCAACGACCCACGCGTTATCGGAGGCCTAGCCAGTGTGGTGTTATCGGCTCGTCGCGCCGTATACATTCGAGCGGGTCACGGTGCCCGAACCGCCGTCCGATCGGCTACCCGACGGCCAGGTGCTGCTGAAGTTCCTCGCCGCGGGAATCTGCGGCAGTGACATCCCCGGCTTCAAGGGCGTGCAGGGGCGGCTGCCCGGTGACACCGGTGCACTGGCCGCCGAGATGGCGGGCTTCCCCGTCCACGAGATCGTCGGCGAGGTCCTGGCCAGCGCCCACCCCGACCATCGCCCCGGTGACCGTGTCGTCGGCTGGGCCTCCGGCTTCGACGGCCTGATGGAGTTCGTGGTCTCCGACGGCAACGGGCTGGCCCCCTACGACGCATCGCTGACACCCGCTCACGCCGTCGGGCTGCAGCCGCTCGCCTGCATTCTGTATGCAGTCGAACAGCTTCCGCCCTTGGCCGGCAAGCGGGTCGCCGTGATCGGCCAGGGCTCGATCGGGCTGCTGTTCTCGTACGTGGCCAAAGCCGCAGGCGCCCAGCATGTCACCGGGGTCGACCCGATCTACCGCGATGACATCGGCGCGAAGTTCGGGGTCGACACCGTGGTGCGGGCCACCAGCGATCGCTGGGTGGCTCACCTCGCGCCGCACGACAAGCCCGACGTGGTCATCGAAGCGGTCGGTCACCAGGTGGCCACCCTCAACAACGCCGTCGAAGCGACGGGATTCGGCGGTACGGTGTTCTACTTCGGTGTGCCCGACGACGACAGCTATCCGATCAGCATGCGCACCATGCTGCGCAACAACCTCACGCTGAAATCCGGTGTGACACTGGAGCGCCGGCGCGTGCTCGACGCCGCCGACGCGTTCGCCCGTGAGCATCCGGACCTGCTGAGCATGTACGTCACCCACACCTTCGGGGTCACCGACGTGCAGGAGGCTTTCGAGTTCGCGTGCCGTCCGACCCCAGGGCGGGTCAAAATATCGATCGCGGCGTCATGACCGCCAGCAGGTTGCAGCAGGCGCTGGCCGACAAACCTCAGGTATGGGGTGGCTGGATCACCGGGCCGACATTCGCCGGGCCCGACGAATTTGCCAGGGCCGGTTACGACTACGTCGGATTCGACATCCAGCATGGCTATCTCGACGACGCCGACGTGGCGCAGATCCTGCGCCGCATCGAGCACGTGCCGATCGCCACCGCGGTCCGGGTCCCGTCGCCGGCGTCCGCGCCGATCGGCCGGGTACTAGACGCCGGGGCCGACGCGATCATCGTCGCGATGGTCGACCGGCCCGAGCAGGCCGCCGAGGCGGTGGCCGCGACCCGGTTCGCGCCCGACGGCATCCGCAGTTTCGGCCCCTTGCGAGCCAGCCTCGGCCACGACCCGGCCGCACTGGCGGACAGGGTCAGCGTGTTCGCGATGATCGAGACGGCGGCCGGGCTGGACGCAGTCGCCGACATCTGCGCGGTGCCGGGGCTGGCCGGCGTCTACGTCGGCCCGGCGGATCTGGCGATCTCCCTTGGGGTCGGAATCGTCAAAGCGACCAGCAACAGAGGCGTTCGCGACGCGGTCGTGCGCGTGCAGCAGGCCGCGGCGGCGGCAGGCATCGTGGCGGGTATCCATGCCGGCGACGGTGTGACAGGAAAGGATTTGGCCGAGTTGGGCTTTCAACTGATCACCCTCGCTCCGGAATCGGGTGCCCTGCGACGGGGTGCGACCGCCCATCTCGCGGAAGCCGAGGGCCGTCAATGAGCGCGACCAAAGTCGCACTGGTCACCGGCGCAGCGCGGGGTCAGGGCGCGGCACTGGTGAAACGGTTGCGAGCAGACGGCTTCCAGGTCGCCGCCGCCGACCTGCGGATCGATGAACTGCGCGCCCAGGTCAGCGAACTCGACGACCCCGGTGTGATCGCGGTCGAGCTCGACGTCACCTCCGAGCAGCTGTGGTCGGCCGCGGTGGCCGAGGTGGTCGAGCGATTCGGCGGATTGAGCGTGCTGGTGAACAACGCGGGCGTGCTGCACCGAGCGCCGCTGTCCGAAGAGACCCCGCAAGGCTTCGAAAGCAGTTGGCGATTCAACACTTTGGGACCATTCCTTGGCATCAGGGCTTCTCTGGAGCACCTGCGCCGCGCCGAAGGAGCGGCGATCGTCAACACGTGCAGCACCGGGGCGATCCGGCCGTTTCCGTTCCACGCGGCGTACGGCTCGTCGAAATGGGCCTTACGCGGCCTGACCCAGATCGCCGCGGCGGAATTGGCCGGCGACGGCATCCGCGTCAACGCGGTGTTCCCCGGGCCGATCGACACCCCCATGCTGGACGACACGGCCCGGCAGCGGTTGATCGAACGGTCGTACGGCGGCCGGCTCGGCCAGCCGATGGAAGTCGCCGACGCGGTGGCCTTCTTGGTGTCCGAGCACGCGTCGTTCATCACCGGAGCAGAGCTCGTGGTCGACGGTGGGCAATGCCTGCGGATCGGATGAGCCCGCTGTCGATCGGCATCATCGGTGCCGGACCGGGCGGGTTGGCACTGGGTATCTTCCTGGCAAAGGCCGGCTTTCGTGACTTCACGATCTTCGACCGAGAGGACGGGGTCGGCGGAACCTGGCGGATCAACACCTATCCGGGGTTGGCCTGCGATGTGAAGTCGCATCTGTACTCCTATTCATTCGACCTGAACTCGGACTGGAGCAGGATGTGGCCGGGTCAGCCGGAACTGCTGGAGTACTTCGAACGCTCCACTGACCGTCATGGCCTGCGTACGCACCTGCGATTGAACACCGAAATCACTACGGCACAGTGGAATTCCGACGCCAACACCTGGACATTGACCGACTCGACCGGACAGGACCATACCTTCGACATCGTGGTCTCCGCGGTCGGGATGTTCACCAGGCCGCTGCTGCCCGATCTGTGCGAGCAGGAACCGTTCTCCGGGACGCTCATGCACACCGCACGGTGGGACCATTCGGTGGACCTGCGCGGAGCACGCGTTGCGGTGCTGGGTACCGGGTCCACCGCATCTCAACTGTTGCCCGAGGTCGCCAAGGTGGCCGACAAGGTGTACTCGGTGCAGCGCTCCCCCACCTGGATCCTGCCCAAGCCGGACCGGCCATACTCCGAGCGCGAGCGTTGGATCTTCAAGCGCATTCCATTCGCCAAGAAGTTCTACCGGACGCGGTTGTGGCTACGCAGTGAACGCAACATCTCGGTGATCGAGAACGGCAGCGACAAAACCCAAGAGTTCAAGGACATCTCGCTGCGCTTCCTGGAAGCAGCAGTGCCCGACCCCGACCTGCGCGCCAAACTCACGCCGGACCACCCGCTGGGGTGCAAGCGGCTGGTGTTCGCCTCCGACTACCTGTCCACCTTGACCCAACCGCATGTCGAGGTGGTATCCAGCCCGGCCCGCTCGCTGCGGGCGCGCTCGCTGATCACCGAAGATGGTTCCGAACTCGACGTGGACGTGGTGCTCTGCGCCACCGGCTATGCCGCCACCGACTATCTGGGCCAGATCGAGGTCGTCGGCGAAGACGGCCGATCGCTGCACGACATCTGGCGCGACGGCGCCTTCGCGTATCTGGGGATGACGGTTCCGGGCTTCCCGAACTTCTTCATGCTGTACGGGCCCAACACCAATGTCGGCTCCAACAGCGTGATCTTCGTGCTCGAAGCTCAGGCCCACTACATCGTGCGGGCGTTGAAGCACCTGAGGCGCACGCGCGGACGCTATGTCGCGGTCCGCGCCCAGGCGATGGCGGACTTCCTGGCCGATATCGACCGGTGGATGGCGGGCACCGTGTGGACGACGCGGTGCAGCAACTACTTCCGCGCGCCCAACGGCCGGGTGGTCACACAGTGGCCGCGCAGTGCTCGTGCGTTCTGGTCGATGACGCGCCGATTCCGTCCGCGCGATTACACGTTCACGCCGGACGGGTAGTCGGTATGGAGCCCGACGCCGACATCCTCCGGCGACTCGACCCCGCTCTGCACGGGTTCGCTGCGGCGCGCAGCGATCTGTCGCTGGGTGGTCTTGCCGCTGTTCGGGATTCGCTCAATCAGCGGCGGCGCGATGCGATCGATCAGATCGACGCCACCGGAGTCGAGGTCACCGACGCCGACGTTCCGCGTGACGACGCGGCAACGGTTCCGGTGCGGATCTATCGCGGCGCCCCGTCCCCTACACCCGCGGTTATCTATTGCCATGCAGGCGCATTCGTGTTGGGCAACCTCGACACCGACCACCGGCAATGTATCGAACTGGCCCGCCAAGGCGGCTGCACCGTCATTTCCGTCGACTACCGGCTGGCCCCCGAACACCCCTACCCCGCCGGGCTCGAGGACGTCGCCGCAGTGCTGGCGTGGGCTTGGACGGAAGCTCAGGAACTGGGACTGGACCGCGATCGGCTGGCACTCGCAGGTAACAGCGCCGGAGGCGCGCTGGCCGCCGGGCTGGCCCAGCGGGCGGCAGCCGAGGCGTCGCCGCCGATCGTCGGCCTCCTGCTGCACCAACCGGTGCTCGACGACCGCCCCACCGCCTCGAAGGCCGAGTTCGGAGCCACCCCGGGCTTCGACGGCGTCGCCGCCGAATTGATGTGGCGGCACTATCTTGGCCCGGCATCCCCGAGTGCTGCTGCAGTACCCGGCCGTAGCCACCAAATGATCGGCGCCGCAAGTACCCTCATCACCTGCTCGGAACTGGACCCGCTGCGCGACGAGGCGCTGGAGTACGCCCGGCAGTTGTTGCGGGCCGGCGTTCGCACCGACCTGCACATCTTCGGTGGCACCTGCCACGGATTCGACTCGCTGTGTCCCGAGTGGGAGGTCAGCAAGGCACTGCTGACCATGCAGGCGCAGGCCCTCCGGCACTTCTTCGGCCAATCTTGAGCTTTACAGATTGGCGTCAAACTGTCACGCTGGTGAACGTGCATGATATCCACGAACGAGACCGGCAGCGCGAGGCTGCCAGGTCGCGTCAGCGGACGCCCCGGCACGCCCGCTATCAGCTCGACGTCGTCGGTGCCCATGTCGCCGACGTCGTGGGCTCGGCGGGTGGCTGGCTGTTCGACCGGGTGATGGCGGGCTGGGACGTCCGGGTCGCGGTCGTCAATCCGGGCGGTCTGGCCGCGCTGCAGATCCTCGGCGTCCACACGGTCGGGCTCGACGCGGTAGTCGGCGTCGGCGCGAACGCCCCGACCGCACTGGCGGTGGCCGGCACGGTGTGCAGCACCGACGATCGGGTGTGCGACGCGCTGGCCGCGTCGGTGCGCTCTGCGCGCAACGAGGTCACCATGTGGGGTGACGTCTGGGTACCCAGCATGGGACGTCCAGGCGACGAGGTCCGTCACGAATTGAGCGCAGCCGCACGTGTTTTCAAGGCCCAGGCGGCGTTCGCCGCAGGGCTGGACGCGGCCCCCACCGCCTTCGAGGTGTTCCGCAGCTACGGCCAGTCCATCGGGACCGATTACCCCGACCTGCTGCCGGTCGGCTGACGCTCGCTGCTACTTGTCGACGAAGATATCGATGATCGGGTTGTCGCCGCCGCCGTAGCGCGACAGGTCCTCGATACCGGCCGCCCGCAACACGTCGGAGTCGATCAGGCAGGAGCCGTTGACCTGCGAGCCCGCCGAGGTGAGAACCTCGACCGCCGCATCGGCCATGATCTCCGGGCTGCGCGAGGACGCCATGGCCTCCTCGAAGTCCGGGGAGTTGGCCACCGCCGAGGTCGCGATATAGGTCTCGGGCCACAGGCAGCTGAAACCGATTCCGGTGTCGGCGTATTCGGCCGCCCACCCCATCGACAGCAGTGTCATCCCGTACTTCGACAGGGTGTACGCCGGATGGGCGCCCAGCCAGTACGGATTGAGGTTCAGGGGCGGCGCGATGGTGACCACATGGCCGTTGGGTGACGTGCGCAGATGCGGCAGGCAGGCCTTGGTCAGCAGGAACGTGCCGCGAATGTTGATCTGCTGCATGAGATCGAATTTCTTGGCCGACAACGACTCGGTGGGATCCGTGGAGATCGCGCTGGCGTTGTTGATGCAGATGTCGACGCCGCCGAAATTCTGCACCGCGGCGTCCACGGCCCTGGCGACATCTTCCTCACTGCGGACGTCGCCGACCACCGCGACGGCCTTACCGCCGGCGGCCTCGATCTCGGCGGCGGCGGTGTAGACCGTGCCGGGCAGCTTCGGATGTGGCTCAGCAGTCTTGGCCAGAAGCACGACGTTGGCGCCGCGCCGGGCGGCACCGAGCGCGATGGCCAGGCCGATACCCCGGCTGCCACCCGAGACGACCAGGGTGCGGTCCGTGAGCGAATGCTTCTCGGCCATCATTCTCCTCGCTGAAAACTGCATTCTCTTTTTCAGCGAGCATAGTACTCCGACAGGAAGAACGGCTGCCGGGGTCGGCGTCCCTCAGTTCAGAAACGGGGTGAGGTCGCTACGCGGCACCATCGCTTGGAACGGCCCTTCGTTCTGGCCACACACCCGGCGAAAATCGTAAGCGTCGTCAGGCGCTCGTGACCGGATGCACCTGCAGTTGGCAGGTGTCGATGGTGGCCGGGAGAGTCACCGTTCCGGTGGTGTCTGGCGGCGTGACGAGCAAGTCGGTGTATGTCGGGCACTGGCTGGTGTCGGCGTCGACGGCGATGCCCTCCACCATGGCCTGTGCCGGGTGCCCCGGGCTCACGCTGACGGTGGGCGGGATGTCCACGCCGCCCGGCAGGCCACCGAGGTATCCGCGCAGCGTGCGCCTGGCGTGAAGCAATGGGCCGCCGGCACCCGAGTCCACTCCCGGGTAACCGGTCAGGGTGCAGGGGACCGCACCGGGCGCCAGGGTGAACACGAGCGGCACTCCGCGATGGGATACCGCGGCAACCATCGGCAAGGCCGTCACCACGAGTTGAGCCGATGCGCATGGCGGCGGATTGTCGTCCGCGTGCACGGTCGGCGACCATGCAAGGGTCGCCACACCCACCGCCGCGACAATCAAGGCCGGTTTTATCGTTCTCATTGCGTGTCCGTTGCTCTAGGTCGCTGCTGAGTGCAGCGGTCATGACAGCAGTGAAGACAGTTCTTGGCGCTACCGATCCCAAATACTGCGGTCAGGCTAGCGGCAAATCGGTGCCGCGGGGCCGAGAACGAACACGCTTTCTCAGTCGCCCGGCCGCGAGTGCCGACCGTAGGTCTCGACGTCGTCGCGGTAGTGGCGGGCGGGCTGCGGCTCGCCCTGTTCGGTGAGGCGATGCCGCGAACGCGGTGCAGGCTCGGATGTCGCGCTCTCCATGGACCGGAAGTGCGAGTCACTGTCGACACGGAACCCGTTGTGCGCGAATCCGATCGGCTCAGGACGCTGCCACACGATCACTTCGGTCTCGTCGTCGACCGGTTGGGGCGCAGGCGCAGGCCGGTAGGTCGGCTCCACCAGATACTCGACGTAGTCATCGTCGTCGTAGCCGTCGTCGTAGACCGGGATCTCATCGGTGATGTCGTCGTCGTCCGTCGCCGGACGAGCAGACCCCAGGCCACCAAGCACGAACAGCGCCGCGACGATGCCGAACAGCGCAACGAACGCCGGCAGCAGCATCGACTGTGACAGCGCAGCCGAGAACGACTCGTGCAAGAACGACGGAAGCTTCAGCACCGCCAACTCACTCGCCGATGCGTCGGACGGCGCAGCCGGCATCTCGTCGCTGATCCGGGACGCCATGAACGCGGCGATCCCGGCACTGCCGAGCACCGAACCGACCTGTCGGGTCGCGTTGTAGACCCCAGCACCGGCACCCGCCAGGTGCGACGGCAGGTTGCGGGTGGCGGTGGTGGCCAGCGGCGCCCAGATGAAGGCCATGCCGACGCCCATCGCGGTCAACGGCAGCACCAGGCGCCAGATCGGCGTCGTCGGCGTCATGTCGATCGACAGCCACGTCAGGGCGATCGCGACCACCGAGAAGCCGAACCCGAGGATCGGGCGGGGGTGGGCCCGATCCACCAGTTGGCCCACGAACGGGGCCAGCACACCGCTGGCGATCGCCATCGGCGCGATCAGCAGTGCCGAGCGCGTCGGCGACAGTCCACACACCACCTGGGCGTAGAACATGACCGGCAGCATCATGGCGGTGACGACGAAGCCGATCACGGCCACACCGATGTTGGAGATGGTGAAATCCCGGTCGGCGAACATCTGCAGCGGTATCAACGGCTCGCTGCGGTTGATCGACTGCCAGTACACGAACGCGGTGAAGAACCCGATCCCCGCGACGATGACCGCCCAGATCCAGGCTTGCCAGTGGTGGCTCTGACCTTCCTGCAGACCGAACACCACCAGGAACATGCCGACGCCGGAGAGCACCACACCGGGCACGTCGAACCGATGCTTGCTGGTTGGCATCGTCGGGATCAGCCAGACCGCCAACGCCAGGCCGATCACGCCGACCGGCACGTTGACGAAGAAGATCCATTCCCAGCCCAGGCTGCCGACCAGCACCCCGCCGGCCAGCGGGCCGACGAGGGTGGCCACTCCCGCGGTCGCGCCCCACATGCTCATCGCGACGCCGCGGCGCTCGGGCGGAAAGATCCGGGTGATCGTCGACAGGGTCTGCGGAGTCAGCAGGGCGGCGCCGAGTCCCTGCGCGACGCGGGCGGCGATCAACATGTCGATGGAGCCGGCCAGCCCGCACCACACCGAGGACACGGTGAAGATGGCCAGGCCGATGATGTAGAGATTCTTCGGGCCGAAGCGGTCACCGAGGCGCCCGGCCAGCAGCAGCGGTACCGCATAGGCCAACAGGTAGGCGCTGGTCACCCAGATGACGGTGTCGTAGTCGGTGATCTCCAGCCCGTCCATGATGCTGGGGTTGGCGACCGCGACGATCGTCGAATCGACCAGGATCATGAAGAAGCCGACGAGCATGGCCCACAGCGCGTGCCACGGATTCGCGGGCACCTGCCCCGCCCCGGTCTGATCGGGGTCCAAGTCCACGTCCGGCACGGGGCCGGCCATGTGCCTGGTCATATCGATACCTCACTTCGGCTTGCCGCAAGAATGTCGGCGCGCGCTGTCGAACCGCTTTCGGGCCCCCGCGCCTTATCGATTGGCAGCAACACCATGTGCGTAACGCTGCCGGATAGGGTTGCACTTCCGGCTGCCGTCACGCCGCCGGATGGAGCCTATCGGCCTGCCGAGCGGGCACCTGGTCGTGGGCCCGGCTAAGAAGTGACGACTCAGGCGTACGTTGAGGCAGACAACTGTCCCGATCCGCGGGCCGATTTCCAGCGAAGGAGAAGCCATGCAGTCCGACCGCTTTCGGCCGTTGGTAGAAGCAAAGGGTCCGTTCGTCTCGATCTACTTCGACGACTCCCATGACACCCAGGACGCCGCGGCGCAGCTCGGCGCACGATTGCGGGATGTGCGCAAACACCTCGAGGAGCAATCCGTTGAGCCGGCGGTGATCGAGGCCATCGACGGCGCGGTGCGGGGCACCCATCCGCCGGTGGGCCGCAGCGGCCGGGCAGTGATCGCCTCGGGCGACACCGTCGTCGTCGACGAGCACCTCATCAGGCCGCCGACGACCACGGTCGTCCGAGTCTCCGAACTGCCATACCTGATTCCGATCGTCGAGCACGGCCTGCTGCACACCGTCTATCTGCTGGTCGCCGTCGACCACACCGGCGCCGACATCACCCTGCACCGCGCCGGGCGGGTCAGCACCCAAACCGTCGAGGGCGAGGGCTACCCCGTGCACAAGGCCAAGTCGGCCGAGCACGAATTCGGCGGAGCGCAACCGCGGGTCGACGAGGCCATTCGAAAGAACATCCGCGAGGTCGCCGACCGCGTCACCCAGCTGGTCGACGAATCCGGGGCGGCGCTGGTGTTCATCGAGGGCGAGGTCAGCGCACGCACCGAACTGGTGTCGGCGCTGCCCGAGCGGGTCGCCGAGAAGGCCGTTGCGCTGCAGGGCGGCGGGCGCACCGCCGGAACCGATCAGGCCGAGGTACACCACGAGATCGGTCAGGAGTTTCTCAAACGCCGGTTGGCCACCATCGACGACGCCGCCCAGCGGTTCGCTGCCGGGCGTGGCACCGGCCTGGCCGTCGAGGGCCTGGCCGACGTGACGGCCGCGCTGCGTGACGGTGCGGTGGACACGCTGATCATCGGTGACCTCGGGGACGCCACCGTCGTCGCGGACACGGATTTGGCGACGGTCGCTCCCGACGCCGACACCCTCTCGGACCTCGGCGCGGCGCCCGAACGCACGCTGCGCGCCGACGAAGCCTTACCGCTGCTGGCGGTGGCCACCGGCGCCGCGCTGGTGCGCACCGACGAGCGGTTGAGCCCGGCCGACGGGATCGGCGCGGTGCTGCGGTACGCGGAGAACAGCTCGGCAGGCTAGCCGGCTTCGCCGGTCTCGTCGGTGCCGACGGCCAACAACGCCAGCAGCGCGATCGCCACACCGGCGGTCATCACCACCGATAGCGCAATCTCGTCGTTGCCCATCAGGCCGACCATCGGTGCGATCACCGCTCCCACGCTGAATTGCGCGGCTCCCAGCAGGGCGGCCGCGGTCCCGGATGCTTCGTGGTGGCGCGAGAGCGCGACCGCCGGGGCGTTGGGGATGACGAAGCCCATCATCGCCAGGACGGCCCAGACCGGGACCAGGAACCCGTATATACCGCCGGTGTGGGTGACCGAAAGGGCGACGAACACCACGCCGATGACGGTGGCCGCGGCCAGTGCCCCCACCAGGATGCGTTGGGGCGAGAACCGGCGCAGCAGCACGACATTGAGCTGGGTGGCCGCGACGAAAGCGATGGCGCCCGCGCCGAACACCAGCGCGAAGGTCTGCTGATCGAGACCGTGCCGGCCTTGCAGGACGAAGGCAGCGCCGGCGATGTAGGCGAACAGCCCTGCCATCCCGAGCGCACCCACCAGGACCAGGGTGACGAAGCGCAGGTCGCGCAGCAGTCCGAGGTAGGTCGACGCGATCGACGCGACGTTCAGCGGGCGCCGGTGAGCACGCGGAAGGGTTTCCGGCAGCGCCAGTGCGGCGACCACGAGGAGCGCACCGGCCAACACGATCAGACCGGCGAACACCCAGTGCCAGGACGCCTTGAGCAGCACCGCCGCACCCAGGGACGGCGCGACGATCGGCGCCACCCCGAGAACCAGCATCAGCCGCGACATCACCGTGGCCGCCTCGCTGTCGTCGAACAGGTCACCGACGACGGCGACGGCCACCACCATCGCGGCCGCGGCGCCCATCCCCTGCAGCCCGCGCGCCACGCTGAGCACCTCGATGTTCGGCGCGAACAGGCACAGCACCGAAGCCAGCATGTGCAGGACGATGCCCGCCATCAACGGGCGGCGCCGGCCCAGCGAGTCCGACAGCGGGCCGACGATGAGCTGGCCCAGCGCCAGACCCGCCAATGTGCCGGTCAGCGTCAACTGCGCCACCGAGGAGGACACTCCGAGCTCGTCTGCGATCCGCGGCAACGCGGGCAGATACATATCGATGGTCAGCGGCCCCAATGCCACCATCGCGCCAAGTACGACGATCATCCGCAGCTGGCTGGGAGCTGCCACCGTCCCGGCCTCGGGCGTCGGGTTTTGGGTGGCAGTCACAGTCCGGGATGTTGCCATGCACACCCACAGCGCGCGCAGGAGAATATTTGTTCCTCCTGGGGCTATCCGGCTCGTGGTGACCGGGATCACCGCGGGGCACCTTTGAACAGAGGTCGTTCGTTAGCCTTGTGCTACGGAGCCGCTCGGCCGGCGACATTGTGCTACGCCTACCAGGAAGGCACACCCATGAAGGTCCGTCGAGAGCAGTTGCCAGCACGGGTCGATGACGACGCCACAATGCCGGCGCGGGTGCTCTCCCAGATCATCGAGCGCAGCACGCGCGTGCAGGCGCCGGCGGTCAAGGCATACGTCGCCCGGCTACGCCGGTCCAACCCCGAGGCCACCCCCGCCGAGATCGTCACCAAGCTCGAGAAGCGCTATCTGGCCGCGGTGATGGCCAGCGGTGCCGCCGTCGGTTCGGCTGCCGCAGTTCCCGGTATCGGCACACTGGCCGCTTTGTCGGCGGTGGCCGGCGAGACGTTGGTGTTCCTGGAAGCCACCGCGGTGTTCGTGCTGGCCATCGCCGAGGTACACGGCATCCCGCTCGAGCAGCGCGAGCGCCGCCGGGCGCTGGTGCTGGCCGTTCTCGTGGGCGATGAAAGCAAGGGGGCCATCGCCGACCTGATCGGCCCGAGTCGCACCAGCGGCGCGTGGCTGGCCGAAAGCGCCGACCTGCTGCCGCTGCCGGCGTTGTCACAGCTCAACACGCGCCTGATGCGGTACTTCGTCAAGCGGTACACGCTCAAGCGCTCGGTGATGGCGTTCGGCAAAATGCTGCCCGTCGGCATCGGCGCCGCGGTGGGTGGCGGTGGCAACCGAATGATGGGCAAAAAGATAGTGAACAATGCCCGCTCAGCCTTTGGGCCCGCGCCGGCCCGGTGGCCGGTCAGCCTGCATCTGCTGCCTGCGATCGAGCCAGGACGATAGCCGTTCGCCGACCTGGATCGACCGGTTGTCGCAGCAGTTCCTGGCATGGTGCTGACGTGCTTCGGGAAGATCGAAGAAGAGTTAGCCTTTTAGTCGGCGGCCATGTGTCGGGGCAACAAAGTGGGGGCAAACCGTCCAAGTGCGGCTTGCCCGGACGAAGGAATCGAGGCGAGCAACTGCCGTGAGCAGTACGAGTTCACCATTCGGCCAGAATGAATGGCTTGTCGAGGAGATGTACCGCAAGTTCCGCGACGACCCCTCCTCGGTCGACGAGAGTTGGCACGAGTTCCTGGTCGACTACAACCCCGAACCGACGACCGACGCGGTCGCCACCGGCAACGGCCGACCGGCCGCGGCGCCGGTCGCTCCGCCGGAACCCGCGCCGGCCCCCGCCCCGGCCAAGACCGCGCCTGCGGGCAACGGCGCCGCCGCGCCGGCTGCCCCGGCCAAAGCGCCGGCTCCGGCCCCAGCTCCGGCCCCGAAGGCCGCACCCGCTGCGGCGGCCAACGGCGAAGAGACGCAGGTGTTGCGGGGCGCGGCGGCAGCCGTCGTCAAGAATATGAACACCTCGCTGGAGATCCCGACCGCGACCAGCGTGCGGGCCATCCCGGCGAAGCTGATGATCGACAACCGGATCGTCATCAACAACCACCTCAAGCGCACCCGCGGCGGCAAGGTTTCCTTCACCCACCTGCTGGGATATGCGATCGTGCAGGCGGTCAAGTCGTTCCCCAACATGAATCGCCACTACGCCGAAATCGACGGCAAGCCCAACGCGGTCACCCCGGAGCACACCAATCTGGGCCTGGCGATCGACCTGCAGGGCAAGGACGGTAAACGCTCGCTGGTGGTGGCCGCGATCAAGAACTGCGACACCATGCGGTTCGGCCAATTCATCGCCGCCTACGAGGACATCGTGCGACGTGCCCGCGACGGCAAGCTGACCGCCGAGGACTTCGCCGGTGTGACGATCTCACTGACGAACCCGGGCACTATCGGCACCGTGCATTCGGTGCCCCGGCTGATGGCCGGTCAGGGTGCGATCGTCGGTGCCGGCGCGATGGAGTATCCGGCGGAGTTCCAGGGCGCCAGCGAGGAGCGCATCGCCGAGCTCGGCATCGGCAAGGTGATCACGCTGACGTCGACCTACGACCACCGCATCATCCAGGGTGCGGAGTCCGGCGATTTCCTGCGCACGATCCACGGGATGCTGCTCTCCGACGATTTCTTCGACGAGATCTTCTTCGAGCTGGGCATCCCCTATGAGCCGGTGCGCTGGCGCACCGACAACCCCGACTCGATCGTCGACAAGAACGCCCGCGTCATGGAACTGATCGCGGCCTACCGCAACCGCGGGCACCTGATGGCCGACATCGATCCGCTGCGGTTGGATAAGACCCGTTTCCGCAGCCACCCCGATCTGGACGTCAACACCCACGGCCTGACGCTGTGGGATCTCGACCGGGTTTTCAAGGTCGACGGATTCGCCGGCAAGGAATACAAGAAGCTGCGCGACGTGCTCGGGCTGCTCCGCGATGCCTACTGCCGTCACATCGGCGTCGAGTACACGCACATCCTCGAACCCGAGCAGCAGAAGTGGCTGCAGGAGCGCATCGAGGTCAAGCACGAAGGGCCGACGGTCGCACAGCAGAAGTACGTGCTGTCCAAGCTGAACGCCGCCGAGGCCTTCGAGACCTTCCTGCAGACCAAATATGTTGGCCAGAAGCGTTTCTCGCTTGAAGGCGCGGAAACCGTCATCCCGATGATGGACGCGGCGATCGACCAGGCCGCCGAGCATGCCCAGGATGAGGTCGTGATCGGCATGCCGCACCGCGGCCGCCTCAACGTGCTGGCCAACATTGTCGGCAAGCCGTACTCGCAGATCTTCAGCGAGTTCGAGGGCAACTTGAACCCGTCGCAGGCGCACGGCTCCGGTGACGTCAAGTACCACCTCGGTGCTACCGGCAACTACATCCAGATGTTCGGCGACAACGACATTCAGGTGTCGCTGACCGCCAACCCGTCCCACCTGGAGGCCGTTGACCCGGTAATGGAGGGCATCGTTCGGGCCAAACAGGACCTGCTCGACAAGGGCACCGGCGACGACGGCTTCACCGTGATGCCGCTGATGCTGCACGGTGACGCGGCCTTCGCCGGGCAGGGCGTGGTCGTGGAAGCCCTGAACCTGGCGCAGACGCGCGGCTACGGTACGGGCGGCACGCTGCACATCGTCATCAACAACCAGATCGGCTTCACCACCTCGCCGCAGGACTCGCGCAGCTCGGAGTACTGCACCGACGTCGCAAAGATGGTGGGAGCCCCCATCTTCCACGTCAACGGCGACGATCCGGAGGCCTGCGTCTGGGTGGCGCGGCTGGCGGTGGACTTCCGGCAGAAGTTCAAGAAGGACGTCATCATCGACATGCTGTGCTACCGCCGTCGCGGGCACAACGAAGGTGACGACCCGTCGATGACCCAGCCCTACATGTACGACGTGATCGACACCAAGCGCGGCGTCCGCAAGACCTACACCGAAAGCCTGATCGGCCGCGGCGACATCTCGATGAAAGAGGCCGAGGACGCCCTGCGCGACTACCAGGGCCAGCTGGAGCGGGTGTTCAACGAGGTTCGCGAGCTCGAGAAACACGACATCGAACCCAGCGAGTCGGTCGAGCAAGACCAGATGATCCCGCGCGGCATGACCACCGCGGTGGACAAGGCGCTGCTGGCCCGCATCGGCGACGCGCACCTGGCGTTCCCCGAGGGCTTCAACGTGCACCCGCGCGTCAAGCCGGTGCTGGAGAAGCGCCGCGAGATGGCCTACGAGGGCAAGGTCGACTGGGCATTTGCCGAGTTACTGGCGCTGGGAACGTTTTTGGCCGAGGGCAAGTTCATCCGGTTCTCCGGACAGGACACCCGTCGCGGCACGTTCACCCAGCGGCACTCGGTGATCATCGACCGCAAGACCGGCGCGGAATTCACCCCGCTGGACCTGTTGACCATCAATCCCGACGGCACGCCGACCGGCGGCAAGCTGGAGGTGTACGACTCGGCATTGTCGGAGTACGCGGCGGTGGGCTTCGAATACGGCTATTCGGTGGCCAAGCCCAACACGCTGATCATCTGGGAAGCGCAGTTCGGCGATTTCGTCAACGGCGCGCAGTCGATCATCGACGAGTTCATCAGTTCCGGTGAGGCCAAGTGGGGCCAGCTCTCCGACGTGGTGCTGCTGCTGCCGCACGGTCACGAAGGCCAAGGGCCCGACCACACCTCGGGCCGCATCGAGCGGTTCCTGCAGCTGTGGGCCGAGGGCTCGATGACGATCGCGCTGCCGTCCACCCCGGCGAACTACTTCCACCTGCTGCGCCGGCACGGTCTGGACGGGGTACACCGTCCGCTGATCGTGTTCACGCCGAAGTCGATGCTGCGCAACAAGGCTGCCGTCAGCGATATCCGGGACTTCACCGAACAGAAGTTCCGGTCAATCATGGAGGAACCGGCTTACACCGATGGCGAAGGCGACCGCAACAAGGTCACCCGAATCCTGTTGACCAGCGGCAAGATCTACTACGAATTGGTCGCGCGCAAGGATAAGGACAAGCGTGACGACGTCGCGATCGTGCGCATCGAGCAGCTGGCCCCGCTGCCCAAGCGGCGACTGAGCAACACGCTGGACACCTACCCGAATGCAGGAGAGTTCTTCTGGGTGCAGGAGGAGCCGGCCAACCAGGGTGCCTGGCCGACGTTCGGGCTCACCCTGCCAGAGTTGTTGCCGGAGAAGCTGACCGGGATCAAGCGGATCTCGCGGCGGGCGATGTCGGCACCGTCGTCGGGCTCGTCGAAGGTGCATGCCGTCGAACAGCAGGACATCGTCGACGAAGCCTTCGGCTAGCCCCTAGCCGAGGGCGTCGGCGTGCGCCTTCAGCGACTCCAGCGTGCGCGCGCTCTCGGCGCGGAAGGCACGGACGAAGACCGGCGCTAACACCTTGAGGTGGGCGGGCAGCGTGAGCGAGCAGACCCGCCGGACGTGCGTCGAGTTAGGGTCGAGCGGTGTCAGCGTGTAGCGCAGCGTGATGTCGAGGACGCCGGCGTGCAGTTTCAGTGTCATCGGTTGGTGGAAGGTGACGGTGGTGGGCGGCTCGAATTCGGTGATCACCCCGTCGCGCACGCCGAGCGGTCCCGGCTCGCGATAGGTCGTGCCCTTGCCCACCGGCCCGGCCGAGATGTCCTCGGTGCCCTTGAACGCCGACGATTGCGACAACCAGCTGCCCTGGCCGCGCAGGTCGGTGATGACGTCGAATACCCGCTGAGCCGCGCAGCCAACATCGGCCTCGCAGGCTAGCTCAATCGCCATGAAGGGACGCTAGATCCTCCGCAGACCAGCGCGCAGCTAAAAACCGAGGTTGCCCAGGAATGGCAGCGGGATCGGCGTCTGCCCGTTGGCCAAGTCCTGCACGGCGCGCGGGCAGAAGAACGAGACCGCGAGCCCGGTGAACATGGTGGCCGCGCCCAGCGGGCGGCCCAGGCGGTCGGCCACCGTGGATGCGATATCGGCGGTGTTCTGGCTGCGGTCGGCGAGCAGCGGGCAGATCGACTGGCCCAGCTCGACAGCTTGTCCCGGATCAATCCCGGTGATGCCGGAACTGGTCAGCGCGTTCAGGAAATCGTCGGTGGTGGTGTCGGCCTGGGCAGGCGCTGCGAGCGCCATCGCGCCGGCGATCAAGCCGGCGACGGCTGCGGCGCTGGAAATCCGGCGAAACATCATGCCCTAAGCATCGCGGACGGGTATCCCCCTGTTACCCGCGGGTGGCAGCCCGATACCCTTGGTCCCAACTAAACACACGTCCAACAACTCGGAGGAGCGTTCATGCACGGGTTTGCCGGGAAGGTAGCGGTGGTGACCGGGGCCGGGTCGGGCATCGGCCAGGCATTGGCGATCGAGCTGGGTCGCTCCGGCGCGAAGGTCGCCATCAGCGATATCGACACCGAGGGGCTCGCGGTAACCGAGGAGCGGCTCAAGTCGATCGGCGTCGACGTCAAGGCAGACCGCCTGAACGTCACCGAGCGGGAGGCCTTCCAGGCCTACGCCGACGGGGTCAAGGCGCACTTCGGCAAGGTCAACCAGATCTACAACAACGCCGGCATCGCGTTCTCCGGTGATGTCGAGATCAGCCAGTACAAGGACATCGAGCGGGTGATGGACGTCGACTTCTGGGGCGTCGTCAACGGCACCAAGGTGTTTCTGCCCTACCTGATCGAGTCCGGTGACGGCCACGTCGTCAACGTCTCCAGCCTGTTCGGGATCTTCTCGGTGCCCGGCCAGGCCGCCTACAACTCGGCCAAGTTCGCCGTTCGCGGGTTCACCGAGGCGTTGCGCCAGGAGATGATCCTGGCCAAACACCCGGTCAAGGTGACCACCGTGCACCCGGGCGGGATAAAGACCGCCATCGCCCGCAATTCCACCGTCGCCGAAGGGCTCGACCAGGCCGCGATGGCGCAGGCGTTCGACAAGAAGCTGGCCAGAACAACGCCCGAGCGAGCGGCTCAGATCATCCTCGACGCCGTCCGCAAAAACAAGGCTCGGGTGCTGGTCGGTGCCGACGCCAAGATCCTTGACGTGATCGTGCGGATCACCGGCTCGGGCTACCAGCAGCTGTTTTCCACGGTGCTGCCCAAACTCGCCCCACCGATGCGCTGAATTCTCTAGCGGCCCAACGGGTGTGCCGACAACCAGTCCTCGGCGACTGACCGCGGATCGCGGCCCTCGGCGACGTGGTGGCGCATGTCGACAAGGGAGCCGGTGTCCAGCACGCCGGCGAGTTCGTTGATCGCACGGACCTGCTGTTCGTCGAGTTCATTGCGCCGATACAGCGGCACGATGTTCTCGGCCATCACCAGCGCAGGCTTGCGGTCGGCGAGCACGACGAGCTCGCTCGGTATGCCGGTATCGGCGGTGCCCGTCCAGCCGGCCGTGATTTCCCCGGCCCGCAGTGCCTCGAACATCGTTTTCTGGTCCGGGAATTCGCGCACCGGCGCCCACGTACAGGCGCCCACCGCGGTGGGCAGCCCGCGGGCGGGCGAGACAGCCCCCACCCGCAGCCCGGCACAGTGACTCACCAGCGCGGCGAGGTCGCGGCTACCCCACGCCGTGGCGGTCGCATCGGTGACAGCCAGCGCGGGTTTGTCCTCGGCTGAGGTGGTGTAGTCGCCGGCGGCAACCCCTTCGGGCAGCACCCCGACCATCGCGCGATACACCTGCTCATCCGACCGCACCGCCGTGCCCGGGGCGAATTTCTGCAGCAGCCGACCGGTGAATCCCGGCACCACACTGACCGTGCCGGAATCCAGTGCCGCCAGGGGATCGTCGATGATCTGCACGTGCGCGGCGCTGCCGTAAGAGCGCAGTGCCGCGGCATACAGGTGGGCAAGCAAAGTCATCTCCGGGTCGGCCGTCGCGCCGACGGCCAACGACGGACCAGGTGGCGGCGATCCGCACGCCACGACCACCAGCGCCACCAGTCCCAGCACCAGCCGGCGAAACATCGTCGGCCTCAAGAGGTTTCGCTCTAAGATCCCGATGCCGCGGCCACCGCCGCGGCCACCGCAGGACCGACCCGGGGGTCCAGCGGGCTCGGAACAATGTGGTCAGCGGCCAGATCGTCGCCGACGACGGAGAAGATCGCCTCTGCCGCTGCGACTTTCATCTTCTCGGTGATGCGCCGCGCGCCGGCGTCGAGCGCACCGCGGAACACCCCCGGGAATGCCAGAACATTGTTGATCTGGTTGGGGAAGTCGCTTCGCCCGGTCGCGACGATGGCGGCGTGCTTGCGCGCCGCGTCCGGGTGAATCTCGGGATCCGGGTTGGACATCGCGAACACGATGCCCCCGGGTGTCATCGTGGCGATCAACTCCTCGGGAACGAGTCCGGCCGAGACCCCCAGGAATACGTCGGCGCCATTGAGCGCCTCGGCGATCCCACCAGTGAGCCCCCGAGGATTGGTCCGCGTAGCCAGCTCGGCTTTGACCGAGTTCATATCGTCGCGGCCGGTGTGCAAGACGCCCTGACTGTCCAGCACCGTGATGTCGGTAATGCCCGCAGCCAGCAGGATGTTTGTGCACGCGACGCCCGCGGCACCCGCACCCGACATGACCACCTTCAGCGCGTGCATGTCACGATCGAGAACCTTGGTGGCGCCCAGCAGCGCGGCGAGCACGACGATCGCGGTGCCGTGCTGGTCGTCGTGCATGACCGGGCAGTCCAGCGCCTCGATCAGGCGCCGCTCGATCTCGAAGCATCGGGGCGCGGAGATGTCCTCGAGGTTGACGGCACCGAACGTCGGGCGCAATCGGATGATCGTCTCGACGATCTCGTCAGGATCCTTCGTGTCGAGCACGATGGGGATCGAGTCCAAGCCGCCGAAGGTCTTGAACAACGCGGACTTGCCCTCCATCACCGGAAGCGACGCGGCCGGACCGATGTCGCCGAGGCCGAGGACCGCAGTACCGTCGCTGATCACCGCGACCAGGCGATCGGCCCAGGTGTACTTCTTGGCCAGGGTGTGGTCGGAGGCGATCGCGCGGCTCACCTGGGCTACGCCCGGGGTGTAGGCGATCGACAGCGCTCGCTGGCTGTCCAGCGGCGCCTTCAGCGCGACAGACAGCTTCCCGCCCACGTGAGCGGCGAAGATCTCTTCGTCGTCGATAACGACGCGGGGGGTACTCACCATTTCGGACACGGCGTCAGGGTACTCGCCCCCGAAACCTCACCGAGCAGGGTTCCCCCGCAGTGAAGTACGCCAAGAAAGCTACTGACGCGTAGCATTTCCTCGGGCCCACCGGGGCCTCACCCGCCGTGTGAGGGGAGGTCGCATCATGCCGTCGTTCCGTCCATTGCCACCGTCGCTCGTCGGTCCCGGCCGATCCACCACCGCTCCCACCGAGGTCGACGCCCGACGTATCCATGTGCCCGTCGCCCGCGCGATGGTCGACTGCGCGATCTATGTCGACGGGGCACGACTGCCGGGCAAGTACACCCATGCGGCGGCACTGGCCAAGGTTCACGAGCTGCGGGCCGAGGGACAGAAGGCGTTCGTGTGGCTGGGATTGCACGAGCCCGACGAGCATCAGATGGAGTCGGTGGCGCACACCTTCAACCTGCATCCGATCGCCGTCGAGGACGCCGTGCACGCCCACCAGCGGCCCAAGGTGGAGCGCTATGACGACGCGCTGTTCCTGATCGTCAAGACGGTGAAGTACGTGCCGCACGAGTCCGTTGCGCAGGCCCGCCAGATTGTCGAGACCGGCGAGATCATGGTGTTCGTCGGGGCCGACTACGTGGTGACCGTCCGGCACGGCGATCACACCGGCCTGGCCGGGCTTCGTCATCACCTGGAAGCCGAGCAAACCCAACTCGCGCTGGGCCCGTACGCCGTGATGCACGCTATCGCCGAGCACGTCGTCGAGAGTTATCTCGATGTCGCGCGCCTGATGGAATGCGATATCGACACCATCGAGGAAGAGGCCTTCTCCCCCGATCTCAAGACTGATATCGCACAGATCTACATGCTCAAGCGCGAAGTCGTCGAGATGCGCCGAGCGGTGGGTCCGCTGACCGCCGCGCTGCAGAAGATCACCAGCGACCACAAAGACCTCATGACCAAAGAAGTTCTGCGCTATATGCGCGACGCGCTCAGCTTGCAGAGCCAGGCCGGCGACCAGATCTCGAGCTATGACGAGTTGCTCAGCTCCCTGGTGCAGGCCGAGCTCGCCAAAGTCGGCCTGCAACAAAACCTCGACATGCGCAAGATCTCGGCGTGGGTCGCGATCGCGGCGGTGCCGACGATGATCGCCGGCATCTACGGCATGAACTTCGAGCACATGCCCGAACTGTCCTGGACCTACGGCTATCCGGCAGTGCTGGCGCTGATGGCGACGGTCTGTGGGTTCCTGTATTTCAACTTCCGCCGCAACCACTGGCTGTAGAACGAACTAAAGCGGTGTCAGCGTCTAGCCCGGCTGGGCGGCGCGCCGGTTCGGATCAAGCACGTCGACACCGTCGTCGACCCACGCCTGGCGCATCGCGCTGGCACCCTTGAGCCGCACCCACGCGGCCTCGGTCTGGGTGACGGGTACCGCTGTCAGAAAGTGCACCGGGTCTCGCGGTGCCTCCAATGGCAGGTCGGCGATGGCCGAATCACCAAGCAGCACAGCGGTGAACGCGGCACCATCCCATAACGGCGCGGACAAATCGATCAAGGCGTCGGCGACCAGCACGACGCCTTCCACCGCCGGCGTCGCCGCCACCACGGCAAGGCTGCGGGCCAGCCCCGTGGTGGGTGTGGTGGCGCGTAGCGTGAGTACGACCTCGGCCCGCGGGCCGAGCAGCGGGTCGGCGACACCGGAGGTCGGCTCTGTCATCGGGTGACGCGAACACCCAAGCGTCACATAATGAGCCACACCCTGCGGGTCGGGCCCGAACCGCAACACTTCGAGACGTTCGAGTCCCAGGAACGTCACACTCGCCGAATCCGGCTCGTCATCGATCCCGGCTTCGGCGAAGTGGCCGCGCACATGAGCGCGGACCGGATCCAGGGGCTGGCTCACCTAGACCGGCGGCGGGATCGTCAGGTTGACGCCGCTGTCGGCGTCGAAGATGTGCAGCTTGGTGGTATCGAACGCCAACTCGACGGTCTGCCCGATGGACACCTTGGATTCCGCGGAAAGCCTTGCCACGAACTCGTTCTCACCGGCACCGGACTCCGCGGCCAGCTCCGCCAGCTGTGCCGACTTGGCTCCGTCGCCCGAGGTCGCGAAATACACGTACTTGTCGGCACCCAGCGACTCGACCAGATCGACCTTCACCTCGAAGGTCAGCGCGCGGATGCGCTCGTAGGCGTCGAGCAGCGCAGCGTCCTCGAAGTGCTCGGGGCGCACCCCGACGATCACGTTGGCAGGCTTGGGATGCCGGCCGACGACGTCCTGGATCTCCTGGCTCAGCGTCACCTCGCCGAACGGCAGTTGTAGCCCCATGTCGGTGAGCGATGCCGGGAAGAAGTTCATCGCGGGCGAGCCGATGAACCCGGCGACAAACAGGTTGGCCGGCCGCTCGTAGAGGTCCTCAGGGGTGCCGATCTGCTGTCCCTCACCAGCGCGTAGCACCACGACCCGATCGCCGAGAGTCATCGCCTCGGTCTGGTCATGCGTGACGTAGACGGTGGTCGTGCCCAGCCGGTTCTGCAGCCGGGCGATCTCACCGCGCATCTGGACGCGTAGTTTGGCGTCGAGATTGCTCAAGGGCTCGTCCATCAGGAACGCCTTGGGCTGGCGCACGATCGCTCGGCCCATCGCCACCCGCTGCCGCTGACCGCCGGACAGCTGCGAGGGCTTGCGGTCCAGAAGTTCGGACAGATCAAGGATTTTCGCTGTGTCTTCGACCTTCTGGGCGATCTCGGCCTTGTTCAGCTTGGCCAGCGTCAGTGGGAAGGCGATATTCTGGCGAACCGTCATGTGCGGGTAGAGCGCGTAGGACTGGAAGACCATCGCGATGTCGCGGTCGCGGGGCGCCTTCTCGTTGACCCGGCTGCCGCCGATACGTAGTTCCCCGGAGCTGATGTCCTCGAGCCCGGCGATCATGTTGAGAGTGGTCGACTTACCGCAGCCGGACGGCCCGACCAGGATGACGAACTCACCGTCGGCGATCGTCAGGCTGAGGTCGTTCACGGCGACTGCGCCGTCCGGGTAACTCTTGGTGACATGGTCCAGAACTATCTCGGCCATCGAATCCTCGCTACCCCTTCACCGCGCCGGAGGTCAGTCCGGCCACGATCCGTCGTTGGAAGATGAGAACGAACACGATGATCGGCACCGTGATCACCATCGCGCCCGCGGCGATCGAGCCGGTCGGCTCCTCGAATTGCGAACTGCCGGTGAAGTTCGCGATGGCCACCGGCGCGGTGATCGCGGCGTTGGTGGCCGTCAGCGACAGCGCCAGCAACAGGTCGTTCCAGGCGAAGATGAACACCAGGATGGCGGCCGTCACGATGCCGGGCGCAGCCAGTGGCGCTATCACCCGGCGAAACGCCTGAGCCGGTGTCGCACCGTCCATCTTGGCGGCCTTCTCCAGATCCCAGGGGATCTCCCGGAAGAACGCCGACAGTGTGTAGATCGCCAACGGTAGCGCGAACGTGATGTAAGGAATGATCAATCCCGGCCAGGTATCGAACAATCCAAGCCTGCGCTCGATGTTGAACAGCGGTGTCACCAGTGAGATCTGGGGGAACATCGCGATCAGCAGCGCGGCGCCGATGAGGGCCTTCTTGCCTCTGAACTCCAGCCGGGCCACGGCGTAGGCCGCCATCCCGCCGATAACGACCGCGATCACCGTGGTGATGAGCCCGATACCGATCGAGTTGATCAGCGCGGAGCTGAACGCATCGCCGTTGAAAATGCCCTTGTAGTTGTCGAACGTGATCTGCGACGGAATCAGCTTGCCGTCCTTGACGGTTGATGTGGGCTTGAGTGACAGGCTCAGAATCCACAGCACCGGGAAGAGCGCGTAGATCACCACAAGGGCATCGATGACGACCCAGCTCGCCGCCCGCCTGGCGCCAATCCGCTCGATCATAGTCAGCGCACCTCGTTATCCGTGCCCGGCGCAGACGCGCCGAACAGCTTGATGTAGATGAACGCGATGACGGCCACCGTCAGGAACACCAGGACGCTGATCGCCGATCCCAGCCCGATGTTGAAGGCCTTGAACAGATTGTCGTAGCCCAGGATCGACACCGATGCGGTGTCGTTGGCGCCGCCGGTGAGCACATAGATGTTGTCGAAAATGCGGAACGCGTCGAGCGTGCGGAACACCAGCGCCACCAGGATCGCCGGCTTGATCAACGGCAGCGTCACCTTGATCAGCCGGGTCCACGGGCCTGCCCCGTCCACCTGGGCCGCCTTGAGCAGGTCCTCGGGGACCAGCGCCAATCCGGCCAGCAACAGCAGCGCCATGAACGGTGTGGTCTTCCAGACTTCGGCGAGGATGATAATGGCCAGCGACGGAATCTGTTGCGTCAGTGGCGCACTGCCGTCGGGCAGCAGATTGGCAAGGTAACCGGTGCCCGGTGTCCAGGCGTAATACCAGCTGTAGGAGGCGGCGACGGTGACGATGCCGTACGGGATGAGGATCGCCGTGCGCACCAACCCTTTGCCGAAGATGGTGCGGTGCATGACAAGTGCCAGCGCCATGCCGAGCACGAACTCGATGGCCACCGAGATCACCGTGATGACTGCGGTGACGACGAACGCCGTCCACCAGTACTTGTCGCTCAAGATGGTCGCGTAGTTCTCGAACCAGATGAACTTCGTGTCGGCCGGGCTGGCGAGGTTGTAGCGCTGCAGGCTCAGCCACAGGGCGTACACGATCGGGTAGGCGGTCACGGCGAGCATCAGTACGACGGCCGGAGTGATCAGCAGATAAGCCAGCCTGCGCTGGGACCGGCGATCGTCGCTGCGGGGCGTCGCGGCGGTCATGGGATCAGCCCTTTCCCGTCGATCGCCTTCTGCACCTGCACAGTGAGCTCATCGGCGGTCTTCTCCGGGTCGATCTGGGTGATCGGGGCCAGCGTGGCCGAGATGCGGGTCGACACCGCCTGATAGTTCGGTGTCGCCGGGCGCACCGCCGCCGTGGTCAGCTGATCGCGGATGATCGCGTACTGCGGATATTTCTTCTGGAACTCCGGGTCGGAGTACAGCGAGGTCCGCACCGCGGGCAGGCCGCCCTCGATCGAGGTGTACTTCTGGTTCTCCAGATTCCGGATGCACCGGACGGCTTCGAATGCCTCAGCCGGATGACGGGTGGTCTTGGCCACCGCGATATTCAGCCCGCCCAGAGTGACCCGGGTGGGCTGACCTGGTATCACCCCCGGGTACGGCGCGAACCCGAACACCTCCTTGGATGCGTCGAAGGCGACGGTGAACTGGTCGTCGGTCGGCGAGAAGGTGCCGGCCTCGTTGATGCTGCCCGCCAGTTCCGGCTTGTCGTTGAGCGGCAGGAACGGCACACCGCCCTTGACGGCGTTCTCCAGCATCGAGGCGAACACGAACGGCCAGTTGACCTCCAGCGCTGCCTTGCCCTGCTCGAGGGCCAGTCGGGCGGTGCCCTCATCGGTCTGCGTGACCGACGGATCGGCACCCGGCGCGGTAGCCACCGCTTTGATGATCTGCAACGCCTTGACGGTTGCGGCTCGATGTTCAGGGGTGTCGGTCAACGTGACGTGTTTGCCGTCCTCGGAAAGCACCTGTCCCCCAGCACTTTCCAGCAAAGTGTTGAACCACACGACCAGACCTTCGTACTGCTTGGCCTGCACCGCGATCCAGCTGGGCTTGCCCTCGGCGTGCAGGCGGGAGGCCTGCGCCACCATGCCGTCCCAGGTGTCCGGCGGTGCGGCAACTAAATCTGCTCGGTACCAAAGCAATTGGGTATTGGTCGTGACCGGTGCGGCGAAGAGCTTGTCCTGCCACTTGGCAGTTTCCAGCGGGCCGGGCAGGGTGTTGTCCGTCGCGTCGGCCTCGGCCTGTCCGGCGGGATCGTCGGACAACGGCAACGCCCAGCCGGCCTCGGCGAACTCCGCGGTCCACACCACATCCAGTGCCATCAGATCGAGCGTGCGGTCGTTTCCGGTCAGCCTGCGTGCCAGTTGCAGCCGCTGGTCGTCGGCAGCCTTGGGCAGGCTGCGCTGCTCGATACGAAACCGGCCGCCGAGTTCGTCGTTGCACCGTCTGGCGACCGCGGTGAAAGTCGCAGTCTCGCTGGCCGGTGTGTAGAAGCTGACGACGACGCCGCCGTCACCGGAGCCGCATGCCGACACCATCGATGCGCATGTGAGAGCAGCAATCGCGGCCGCGCCCACCCGCCGAGCGCGTGCGCCTGGGCAAGCCATCCGCAACCGCCTCCCGTCTTCTCGACTCGCGGCGCAACTACCCTCGTTTCGGGGCAGGCTGTATCGCGGCGAGGCATTACCCCGCGGCCAAACCGTAGAACCCCTGCGGCGTGATACGCAACACTTCCACGCCGTGTGCCGCGAAATCGTGACCCCTAGAGCCGCGATTGGCGGGTCTAAATCGTCAAGCGCGCCAGCATGTCCCGCGCCTTCTCGGCACTCTGCGGATCACACAACACGTCGTATCGGCCCGCCACCAACTGCATGGTCGAACTGAAATCCCTTGTGCCACGGGCCATCGCGTACGGGACAGCCGATGTGATCAGGCCGAAGATCACGCCTGCCACCACGCCGGTGATCAGCGATGCCCACGGGTTAGGGCTGAAGAATCCCAACACCAGGCCGATGAAGATGCCCAGCCAGGCGCCGGTGATCACCCCACCGCCGAGCACTTTGGGCCAGGACAGCCGGCCTGTCACCCGCTCGACCTGCATCAAATCCACGCCGACGATGGTCACCTGCTGCACGGGGAACTGCTCGTCGGACAGATAGTCGACAGCCTTTTGAGCCTCGGCGTAGGTGGGATAGGAACCGATCGGCCAGCCCTTCGGAGGGGTCGGCAGGCTCACGGGCCCGCGACGGGACGCGGTGGACGCTCCGCCGGGGTTCTGACCGGGTGGGAAGGGACTGGTCATATCTGCACATTCTCCTGTCGTGCGCGCCGTTTGTCGCGTCGTGCGCCTACCCGCGGGAGGCGGTCCAATGCCTGCTCAACGTGCTACAGCAGGCGATGGTGCCCCAGGACGAGTCATTCTCGGGCCACCTGCACATACGCTAGGTTGATCAGCATGACAGCTTCTGGCGGTGACTCCGGCGAAAAGCCGCAGAATGCGGGTGATCAGGGCCCCTCAGAAGGGACTTTCGAAGCGCCGCCGATCGAGCAGAGCGCACCGCTGCCGGGCTATGAGGCCGCCCCGTCGGGGTACGAGCCGTCCCCGCCGGCCTACGAAGCCCCGAGCGCATACCCGCCACCGTCGGGCTACGCCCCGCAGCCGGGGTACCCGCCGCCGGCCCCCGGTGGTTACGGTGCGCCGGGCTATCCCGAGCCGACGCCGTACTACCCGGCCCCGCAAGGCGGAGGGGCGTATCCGCCTCCGCCGCCGGCGCCGCAATACGGCGGTACGCCCTATCCTGGCGGCTACGGATACCCTGCTCCGGCAACGGGAACCAACACGATGGCGATCTCGTCTCTGGTGGCCTCGGTCGTCGGCCTGTTATGCGGTATCGGCGCGATCGTCGGAATCGTGCTCGGCATCATTGCCATCAATCAGATCAAGCAGACTCCTCAGAGTGGCCACGGCCTGGCCGTTGCCGGGATCGTGGTGGGCGCCGCGACACTGGTCTTCAACGTGATCTGGTGGGGCTTCGCGTGGAGCTGACTCGATGACCAATCCCCCACTGCCCGATGGCACCCCGCAGCCCACCGACCCGTACACCCCGGTCGACTATCCGGCCCACTATCCGCAGTTGCCGCCGCCGGTGTATCCGTCGCCCTATCCGCCACCGACGGGCTACGGATACCCGCCGCCGAGCTACCCGCCGCCCGGCTACGCCGGCCCCCCG
>FLQS01000042.1 GCA_900078375.1 uncultured Mycobacterium sp.
CTGCTCCTTGGAGATATGCGTGAACGGGTCCCAGTGGTACCAGCGCATCGCGTTCTCGTAGGTCATCTTGTTGATCTCGTCGTCGGGCACGTTGTTCTCTTTGAGCACTTGGTCGAGCTGCTCCGGTGCGCCGGGCCACATCGAGTCGCTGTGCGGGTAGTCGGCTTCCCAGCAGATGTTGTCCACACCGATGTCGTTGCGCAGTTTGACCCCGACCGGATCGGCGATGAAGCACGTCAGGAAGTGATCCCGGAACACCTCCGACGGCTTCTGCTTGCCGAAGTCCTGGCCCGTCCACGTCGAGTGCATCTCGTAGGTGCGATCGGCGCGCTCCAGGAAATACGGAATCCAGCCGGTGCCACCCTCACTCAAGGCGATCTTCAGATCGGGATACTCCTTGATCGGCCGCGACCACAAGAGGTCCGCCGCGGCTTGCACGATGTTCATCGGCTGCAACGTGATCATCACGTCCAACGGTGCATCCGGCGCCGTGATCGCCAGCTTGCCCGACGAGCCAATGTGCACGTTGAGCACGGTGTCGGTGTCCACCAGCGCATCCCACATCGGCTTCCAGTAGTCGAAGTCATGGAAACTCGGATAGCCCATCGCCGAAGGGTTCTCGCTGAACGTCAACGAATGCACCCCGCGGGCGGCATTACGCCGGATCTCGGCCGCACAGGCCACCGGATCCCAGATCACCGGCAGCGTCATCGGAATGAAGCGCGCCGGGTAGGCACCGCACCACTCCTCGACATGCCAGTCGTTGTAGGCCTGCACCAGCGCCACCGAGAAGTCATGGTCGTCGGTGGCGAACAGGCGCCCCGCGAAGCCCGGAAACGACGGGAAGCACATCGAACCGAGGATGCCGCCGGCGTTCATGTCCTTGACCCGCTCGTCGACGTCGTAGCAGCCCGGCCGGATCTCATCGAGACCCTGCGGTTCCAGGCCGTACTCCTCCTTCGGCCGGCCGGCCACCGCGTTGAGGGCAACGTTGGGGATGACGATGTCGCGGAACTGCCAGGTATCGGAGCCATCCGGGTTGTGGATCAACCGGGGCGCCTCGTCGATGTACTTCTTCGGAAGGTGATTCTTGAACATGTTCGGCGGCTCGACGATGTGATCGTCGACGCTGATCAGAATCATGTCGTCTTTCTTCACGGCAACCTTCTCTCGGTCAGGCCAGTAAAACTAAGATATTTACTGTTGCCTCGACAGTAGCCGATCGGCCAGGCCACCGTAAGGACGCTCTGGCCAGACCGCATGCAATATGTTGCGCGCAACGTGGCACACGCCGCCTCGACGACGTCGGTGGATCTACTCCCCTAGCCCCGCGTCGTTGGCCGTTGAGTCGGTGCGTTTTCCACAATGGATCCCATTAGGGCATTCACTTGGGCCGCGAAGTCCTGCATCTCGGTCTCGAATTCGGTCTCATTGTCCTGCTGTGCGCTGAGCATTTCCGCCATCGCTTCGGCTTCCTCTGCCTCCGCCTGTTGTTGGCTCGCCCCATACGGCGAGGCCCCAGAAATGTCACCCATCCCGGACGAGATCTGACTGAGCGAACTGGTCGCCGGCATCGCCGGCGCCCCACCGGTTGCGTCGTACGGCGTTTTCGACACTTTTGAATCGCCCGGTGTGGGCGACTTGGTGCCGTCATCGGCTCCCGCGACCGCCGGGCCGGCCAACGTGGTCAGGCCCAGGGCGGCCGCGAGTCCAGCGACTCGCAATGCATGCCGTAGTGAATCGCTCATTGGAACCGCCCCCTGACTCGTACGCAATGCCACGATTATCCATCCACTGACCGCGACGTAGTGGCATTTCAGCGGCATACACCCATCTGGTTGACGACCGTCATTGACAGTCGCCAGCGAGTTCACCTACGTTGCATCTATGCGCCTATCGCCACCGGGCAACTCCCCCGAGCCCCGCACCATCGGGGTACGCGAGGTGCGCCGATTGGAGACCCGAGCGCGAATATTCGAGACCGCGCTGGCCGAGATTGCGCAGCGCGGGCTGGCGGCGGCCGACGTCAGTGCCATCGCCGCGGCGGCCGGCGTGGTGCGAGGGACGTTCTACTTTCACTTCCCCACGAAAGAGCACGTTCTCGTCGAGTTGGAGCGCAATGAAGAGACCAAGATCGTCGCTGAACTGGACAGGGCCAACGGCGATCTGACTGCCATGCTCACGCAACTGGTGCACGGCGTCCTTGCGGCCCAGCATCGATTGGGAACCGTCGTCTTCCGGGACATGCTGGGCCTGCACTTCTCCTCCACGCGGCCGGTCGAGGACGCACTGCCGGAGCATCCACTCGCGGGGTTCCTGTCGTCCGCAATCGAGCAGGCGAAGAACTCACGCCAAGTGGCCAAGGATGCCAACGCCGCAGAGCTTGCGACGTTCTTCCTGACCGGACTCTTCGCGCTGCTGTCGACCGGCGCGGACACACCCGAGGTCCTCGAGCGCTACGTCACCACACTGGTCAAAGGAATGGAGACACGATGAACACCGGTATCGAGGGCTATCGCGATTACCTGGCCCGACGTGACGGGGAAGCTGACCTCCTGAACCGGCGGCTGGCCAACCGAGAACAGTTCTTCAAAGAATTGGAAGCCAACCCCGTCCGATCTGCGCACCCCGCGGACCGCGCGCTATTCCTGCGCAACCTTCGCCGCCGTCGTCCAGAACCCAATCTGGACAAGAAGATGCTGTTCCTGCTCGCCACGGCAAAACTCAACCAAGCCGAGCGATTCGGTGTCGGGCTCGGTGAGACCTATGGCCGCAACAGCGACGAGAACCTGCCTCCGGAGAACGTCTACCTGGAGCTCGAAGAGCACTATCACACAAGGCTTCTCGCCTATGCGCTCGACGTGTTCGACCTCACCTTTCAGGTGGTGCCGCCACCCTTTGTGATGCGGCAATTCGTCAAGACGGGTGTGTTCATTCCCGCACGACTCGGCTTCCTGTTCGTCGGAGCCGCAGAAATGGCCGGCTGCATCATGTTTGACGAACTACGACGCGCAGGTATCGCGTTGTTCGCCGACGAACCAGATGTCTGCGAGCGCATCGAACTGCTGTACAGCGAGATCCTCACCGACGAAATCGGGCACGTCGGGTATTGCGCCTCACGCTGCACCTCGACCGAGCGAGCCGTCATGCGGCGCATCTACCCTTATATCGGACGGCTTTTCGCCCGGCAGACCGCAGAGATCGCCTTGCTCATCGATCCGAAACACTTGCACGCAAGACTCGACCGGCCCTTCAACGTCGATGAACTCACCGCGGATCTGCGCAACGAAACCTATCTGGTCGCGCACCCCTAGTCGCGTCTCGGAGTACGAGTGCCGCCAGTGCTGCGGCGATCGCGGCCAGCACCAGGATCGTGACGGCGACGGCGGTCCAACCGCGCGCGTCGAACGCCACTCCACCGAACCAGCCGATGGCGCTGGACCCGGCGTAGTAGAAGAGGTTGTACAGCGACGAGGCTTGGGCCTTGCCGACCGGTGCGGCCTGGCCGGTCCACCCGGCCGCCGTGGAATGCGCGCCAAAGAAACCGGCCGTCGCGACCACCAAACCTACGAGGACAGCGAACACGTTGTCGCTCAGGGTGATTGCAATACCGACCATCATCACGACCACGGAAACCAGCAAGACCCGCCTGCGCCCGAGGCGCGCGGCCTCGGCACCGGCCCGCGACGACGCCCACGTCCCGGCCAAGTACGCCAGAAACACCAGGCTCACCAACGACGGGGGAAGATGGAACGGCGCGGCAGTCAAGCGGAAGCCGAGGAAGTTGTAGAGCGCCACGAAGCCGCCCATCAACAGAAAGCCCTGCGCGAAGAGCACCAGCTGGCGCGGTGTGCGCAGGTTGGCGGCCAGCCGATGACCGAGGTTGCCCTCCGGATTGGTGCCGCTACCCGACGCCGGGGTGAAGCCTCGCGGCTCGGGCGCCAGCTTGACGAAGGCCATGGCCGCCAATCCGCAGATCACCGCGACGGTGAAGACACCGATACGCCATCCCGCGATCTCGGCGACCGGACTGGACACCAGCCGGCCGAGCAGTCCACCGATCGTCGTGCCCGCCACGAAAGTGCCGGCCGCCCTGGCGGCGTGCACCGGATCGACCTCTTCGGTCAGATACGCCACCGCGATCGCGGGCACGCCACCGACCAGCAGACCCTCGACGAACCGGCCGGCCATCAGCAGACCGAACGTCGGCGCGAACGGCACCAACATCCCGACCACCGTCGCGCCCGTGACGGAGATTGTGATCGCCTTCACCCGGCCCATGCGGTCGGCCAGCGCCGACCACGGAATGACACCGATCGCCAGGCCCGCCGTGGACACCGAAACCACCAGTGCCGCATTGGCCGCGCCGATACCCAGGTCCGAGGAGATCAGCGGGAGCACGGCCTGCGGTGAGTACAACTGCGCGAACGTCGCCACGCCTGCGCAGAACAACGCCGCCAGCAATCGCGCGTAGGCCGCCGATCCCCGGGCGTGCCCGGTCCAGGCAGGTTCCAGGGACTGGTCAATGGTCACCCAGTCGACGGTAAGAATCGGCTATTGATGTGTCCAATGCATGAATAGGTCAGTACTCATGCATTATGCGCATGATCGCAGCTGAAGCGCGCGAATAGCCCCTGTCAGGTGCCGATAAGAAAGTGCAGGAAACGCTCCGACGGCGGAGCCAGTGGACGGTCACATCCCCACGCCAGGCCGACCTCTCGCTTGGCACGGCTGTTCGACAACGGCACATGGACCACGCGGGTATCGGTGCCCTCCCGTGGGACGGGCACGACCGCGACCCCGAATCCCGCTGCCACCAAGCCTTCCATCGTCGGGATCTCGGAGGCTTCGAAGACGATCTCTGGGTCGATACCCGCCTCGGCCCACAGGTCGTCGGTCAGCAGCCGCAACCCGAGTGGCTTCTCGAGTGCGACGAACGGCTCGTCGGCCGCCGCGGACAGGCTCACCCGAGTACGCGCCGCAAGCCGGTGCCCCGGCGGCACCGCCAGGCACAACCGCTCGACGTAAAGGCGATGCCACTCGAAGGCCGTCGGATCGGGACGCGGTGAGGTGATGGCGAGATCCACCCCGCCGTCGAGAACCCGTTGCGCAACCTCGTGCGCCGGACCCTGAAACAGATCGAAAGCAATCCTCGGCGCGGCTTCCCGAAACCGCCGAAGCTGTTCGGGCACATACCAGTTGGCCAACGAGTGCAGGAACGCCAGCCGAACGCGACCGGTGTCGGGGTCGCGCAGCGCAGCGATGCGATCAAGCGCAGCCTGCACTTCGGCAATGCTGCGGCGGGCATGCTCAAGCATGATGCGGCCGTATTCATTGAGGCGAAGACGACGGCCGACGCGATCGAATAGTGCGGCGCCCGCCTGTTGTTCGATCCGGGACAGGGCCCGCGACAGGGTGGGTTGGCTCACCCCCAATTCGGCCGCGGCCTCGGTGACATGTTCGGTCTCGGCCAGCACCACGAACCATTGGAGTTCTTCACGATGCATGTTCTAGACCATGCCGTCCAGTAACGCGTCCACCAGCGCAACGTATTGCCCGACAGCGTGATCCCCCCCAACCGGACCGCTCATGACTTGGAGCAGCAGCGTGCCCATCAACGCGTTAGCGACCACGTCGGGATCGATATCGGCACGCAGGGCTTCCTTGTCGACCGCGATGCGCACCCGATCGACGAGCCCGCTACGCTGCGGGACGCTGAGCTGTTCGTACAGCGCTTCGCTGTCACCGGAACCCGCGGCGGCCGCGGCGACGAGGGCGCGGATGAGTTTCGCGTTGGCGGGTTCGGCGATGAACTCCCCGTGCTCGATCAACCACCGGCGTAGGTCGGCGCGCAGGTCGCCGGTGTCGGGCGCCGCGAACGTGCCGCCACGTCCGTAGGCATCCAGGACCGCCTCGACCACCAGGGGTGCCTTCGACGCCCAGCGCCGGTAGAGCGTCTTCTTCCCAACCTGCGCGCGCGCCGCGACGGCGTCCATTGACAGCTCGGCGTAGCTGGACACGACGAGCAGCTCGCGCACGGCGCCGAGGATCGCGGCGTGTAGCGAGGCGTCCCTGGGCCGGCCGGGCGGTTGCGACATCACGCGAGCCTAACTTCGTCGATTCAATGCCGATCCGGTTCGTGGTGCGTTAGGTTACCGTCATTACGACACACATCGTGTCGTAATGACAGACGAGCCCGACACCAGGAGCGCGCCCGACATGAGCACACCCGAACTGACGGTGCCCACCGACTTTGCCGATGTCTCGCCAAGCTGGATGACACACGCCTTGGCCGCTCACCATCCCGGCGCCACCGTCAGCGCCGTCGCCATCGACCTCCGCGACGACGGCACCAATCGCCGCGCGCGCCTGCGGCTGTCGTACTCCGCGGGCGAAGGTCCGGCGACGGTGTTCGTCAAGGCCGCCGACCCGGATCACAAGGAACTCATCCGGATGACCAGCGGAATGTTCCACGAGCCCCGCCTGTTCAGCTCCGGGGTCGAGCTCCCCTTGGAGCATCCGCTCGTGTACACCGCGCTCATCGACGAAGACGCCTACGACTTCTGCCTGGTGATGGAGGACCTCACCGCCCGCGGTGCCGATCCGCGGGACTCGTTGCGGCCCCTGACAATCGACGAGGCACGCTCCGGGATGCGCGGGCTCGGGCGTATGCACGGCCGGTATTGGGGATCGCGCGTCATCCAGGAGCCGGCGTTGAGCTGGCTGGACCCCTTCGAGCCGTTCGACGGGCTGCAGTACGCGCCGCTGCCGAGCGCGCTGGAACAACTCGACGAGAGCACTCCGACTGGGGTGTTGTCGATGTCGATCGAGCAGCTGGTCGAGGGAGTGTGGAAGCCGTACATCAGGACGTTGACCACGTCGCCGCAGACGCTGCTGCACGGCGACGCGCACATCGGCAACACCTATGTGACGCCGGACGGCGAGGTCGGCTTCCTGGATTGGCAGGTTGCCCGCCGGGGCAACTTCTCACTGGATGTCGGCTACTTCCTACAGGGCGCACTGACCGTCGAGGACCGGCGCCAGCACGAGCGAGCGCTGTTGGAGGAGTATCGCGACGCGCTCGGGCTGCCTGCCGACGAGCTGCCGACCATGGCCGAGATCTGGCTGCGGTACCGCGCGTCGGTCGCGCACGGGCTGGCGCTGTGGCTGGCCACCGCGAGTAGTGGCGGCGGGCTGTGGCAACGCCCCGAGGTTGCCGTCGCGCTGGCGCAGCGCTATGCCAACGCCTACGGCGATCTCGACACCGCGTCGGCGATCGCGGCGATTACGGCGTAACCACCGTCGGGAACGCAATGTCGTTGCGCGCCAGCTTGCCTGGGAAGCACGGCGTTGACCCCTCAAGACCGGGCGGGAACCCGTCGCGGGCCGCGGCGACAACCCGCAGGACGTAGCCGTCCGGGCTGAATCCGAACAGGTTCGGCTTACGGAACCCGTCGCGTTCATAGACGTACCAACCCCAGCTGCGCCACACGTCACCGAAGGCCTGGATGAGGGTCGCATTATCGGTGCCCGGCGGCACCTTGATATCAAAGGCGACATTGAAACGCGTTGGGCCGTCAGCGGCAGTGGCATCATCGTCACAGCCGACGTTGCCGCTGCCGACACCGCCGAACCTGCTGGCGTCGAACGTGATTCCGGATGACAAACCCTTTACTGTGCGCCGCAGATAGTCCAGCAGCGTTTCCTGTGCCTGCTGCTGACTCTGTGGCACAACATCTTTGGGATTCCATCCCGGCGGTGTCGGTGGTGAAGACGTCATCGTTGGTCCTCCAATGTCAGTCGCGCCGGATGGAGTGGGCATCTCGAGTTTGCCGCCACCACAGCCGGAAAGCATGACGCTCAGGGCCAGTGCCCCAAGCAGCGCGCTCGCTCGGCGAGTATTCACGTACCTCATGATCCCGGCATCACCCCGTCTGGTGTGACGATCTGGACCGGCGGCAGACCGGCGATGATGGCACCCATGTTCTGTAGCGCGGGATTGGTCGGGCTGTCCCAGTAGGCGCTGTGGGCGGCGACGTCGCCGATGATGCCGGTCGGATCCCAGCTCGGGCCGGGGTTGGCGAACAGTCGGGTCGCACCGAAGTCCCGACCGAAGGGATCGGGGCCCAGGCTCGTATCGGTCGCGAGGGTGATGATGTCGTTGCTGGCCGTCATGGAATACACCTGGGCGCCCGCGTCGAGATGGAGATCGCCCGCATGCTTCACCAGCATGCCAGGACTGCCGACGCCGATGACGTTGTCGGCGGCAAGGTGATTGCCGCCGCTGGCCGCACCACCCACCAGCGTCGAGCCGTAGCTGTGCCCGATCACCGTGTCAATCGCAGCCGGACCGTTGTGGGAAGCGTGCATGCCGTTGAGGTAGGTGTCGAGCGCCGCGCCACCGGTGACTGCCCGGTCCTGGAACGCCGCTTCGGTGAGATCCATCGGCCGGTCGTATCCCATCCACGTCGTGACGGAGACATCGTTGGCGGACAAGCTCGGGTCGGCCAATAGGGTCGACCGGAACATCGCCTCCGACTTGCCGTTGCTGCCTTGGAAGGCGGCCATGTCCTGGCCGGTGCCGGGAACCAGAATCGCGTTGCGGCTGGCGATATCTGGGTTGCCGACCGACACCGCAGCGTGCCCCTGGTCGTCGATGAAGCCGAGCATCCGCGGGACCTTGCCGAGCGGATCGTTGTTGTTCGGGTCGGTCGACGGATGCAGTGAATTCTGCACGGCCTTATAGCCGTCCATACTGTGGCGTGCCGCGAGGAGTTGCGACCCCAGCCTGGTGAGTTCGTTGCCGGTCTCGTTGGTCTTGTCCCCCATGTACACCTGGCGGGCCAGATCATCGTAGCGGCGTTGCATCTGGTCGATGTTGTTCTGGGTGGTCTTGATCAGCTCACCGAGGTGCTGCTGGTTGTACCTGTCCCGGTCGACGAACGGCATGCCCGGGTGATTGCCGATGCTGTGGTCGCGGCTGTAGAGAAAGTCCTTGTCCTCCTGGGACAACTTGTCCCACAGGTCACGAAACTGCTTGGGGTCCTCGGGAAGTGACTGACTGAGCGCCCGCTGAAGCTCGGGGTCGTTGGCGTGCAGCGACGGCGGGATGGGCGTCTTGCCGCCAGCCATGTTGATAGCGTTGGCCAGAGCCATGTCGACGAGATTGGCTTCGGCCACAATCTTGTTCAGCCGCGGCTGGAGCTGCGCCTGTTTGAGTTCAGCCTCCATCGGATTGCGAATCTTCGGGCCGGGCACCACCGTGCCCGACACCGGATCGATCTCCATCCCCAACGCTTCAGCGTCGGCCTTCACACTGGCCAGCTCCGACTTGATCTTTTCGATGTTGTCCGCGGCGCCGCGGGCCGCGTTCGCCACCGCGATCGCTTCGTTGCCGTGCGAGTCCAAATCCTTACGGGTCTGCCCGATAGCCTCCTTCGCGGCTTCAGCGGACTCCCCACCCCAACTGGTCAGCGCCGGCAGCGTCGCCAAACCGTCAGCGGCATCGAAAGCCGCCTGCGCACGACTGGTGGCGGCATGAAAGACCTCACGGACATCGCCGGCATTCCAGCGCTCAATGTCGGCGACGGTCAAGGCCACGACGGCTCAAAGATCGGTCTGGCTGGCGATCGCGTTCGCCGCCCGCGCCGGTTGTTGCAGTGCTTGGCTGTTGCGCTGCTCCATCTCGGCGAAGCCCTGGGCGCTGGTGTGCAGCCCCTGGGCGTGATCACTCAACCGGGTCACCAGGCCGGCGGTGGTGGCCAGCCACTGCTCCGACAGTGCGGTCATCGCCAGAGCGGATGCCCCCTGCCAGCCGGCCTGGGCGGCATCGATGCGGCTCGCCGCAGCCGCATGCTGGGCGGCCACGTCCTCGCCGTGATTGGTGACCGCGACTCCCGACGCGGCCAGATCTTCGATATTGACCCGAAGCGACATCTCAACCCCCTCAGACCTGGTGATTCATGGATACCAGCAAAGGCGACGACGACGCCAGTCACCTTTGGCCGTTTCGAGCTCGGATCTGCGGATTCAGGCGCTAGAGTCCGTGCCGAACCCGCCCTTGTGGCGGTCGACGGGGAGGGTAGGTCATGACGACGAGCGAACAACCCAGGACCAGACGCCGGGGTGTCATGCAGGTCCTCACCGACGTGTCGGTCCGGTATGTCGAACGCCTGATGCCCGATCCGTATCTGTTCGCGGTCATCCTCACCATCATCGTCGCCGCGCTGGTCGCGTTTCTGGTGAAGGACGCCACGCCCAGCGGCATGCTCAAGGCGTGGTACAGCGGGGTGTGGGGATCGCAGAACATCTTCACGTTCGCGTTCCAGATGGTGCTGATCCTGGTGACGGGCTACACGCTGGCCGAGGCGCCGGTCATCAAACGCGCGATCGTCACCATCGCCAGCAAGCCGAACAATCAAGTCCAGGCGGCCCTGCTCTGTTTCGGGGTGAGCGCTGCCCTGCACCTGCTGAACTGGGGGCTCGGGCTGGTCGCCGGTGCCTTGGTCGCGCGGCAGATCGCCAAGCGGCTGACCGACGTGCACTTCGGCTACCTCATCGCCGCGTCGTTCATGGGCTTCGTGGTGTGGACACAGGGCCTTTCGTCGTCGATCGCGCTGGCGAACACCGACGGCAGCAGCCCAATCAACGTGATCCACAAGATAACTGGCATGACGGTGCCCCTGTCGGACACCATCTTCCAGCCGTACAGCTGGCTGTCGGTGATCGTCGTGCTGGCGGTGCTGGCGCTGGCGATCTGGCGGATGGCGCCGACGCAGAGCCTTGCTCCCGACCCCGCGATCTTCGAGGAAGACGAGCAGCCGCCGATTGAACCTGAGGGCAAGAAGTCGTTCGCCGAATGGCTGGAAAACCTGTGGATCCTCAACGTCCTCATCTTCGTTGCGGGCATTGCCTACTTCTGGGTCAGTGGGTTCGCGCTGAACATCGCCTCGATGATCATGTTGTTGACGATCACCAGTGCGTTGCTGCACCGCACCCCGATCCGGTTCATTCGGGCGTTCACCGGCGCGGCGAAGGTGTCGGGTCCGCTGCTGCTGCAGTATCCGTTGTACGGCGGGCTGATCGGCCTGCTGGGTTACCAAGCCACCAAGGACATCAAGCCGCTGCAGACGCTGCTGGCCGAGGCGCTGGTGCACGGCGCGTCGGAGTACACGCTGCCGTTCTTCACGTTTGTCGGCTCGGTGATCATCAGCTTGTTCGTGCCCTCCGGTGGTGGGCACTGGGCCGTGCAGGGCCCGATCGCGGTCGACTCGGCGCTGGCGCTCGGTCAGCACTCGCCGGGCTATCTCGGGCTGATCTCCATGGCGGTCGCCGTCGGCGAGGGGGTGGCGAACATGATCCAGCCGTTCTGGCTGCTACCCCTGCTGGCGATCGCGAAGCTCAATGTCCGTCAGGTGATGGGCTTTACGATCGTCGCATTCCTGATCGGGTTCGTGGTACTGGGTACGACGATGCTGGTCGCGCCGCACGTGATTTGACGGTGGCTGATTGTCGGGAGGGACGGTGACACTGTCGAGATGACGAGCGAGCTGATCAAGGGGTTCGAACACTGGTTGGCCGAAGGTCTGGCACCCGATGTCAGCGCCTTCGCCAGCCACGCCCAGTCGTTCCTGGAGTGGCGCGGGGATGCACAGGTCCAGACCATCGGAGAGGGCGACATCCGCGCGTTCCTGCTCGAATGGTGCCCACGGCACCTGAGCATGCCAGCCGAGCAGTCAAGGGAGGTGTGCGACGCCGTCGGGGAATTCCTCCGCTATCTGGGTGAGATGGGACGCCTGCGCGGCGGCCCTGAGCCCGGCCGGAAGCTCGCCACGCTGGCCGTCAGTCTCGCCGATGCGATGCAGACAAAGATGGCCGACCCGGCCAACTACGGCATGGCCAAGTCCCTCTTCGCCGGCATCGACGGTGCCGAGGACATGACCGAACAGGAACTGCTCGCCGCTATGCAACGGCGTGTCGACGAACACAACGCACTACCTTTCGAACAGCGGAAGGCGCTGACCGACCACGTCTTCGACCGGGCGCCGAGCACCGTGGAGCTGCCCTTCCTGCACGTCCCGCCGCCCGAAGCAGACGTGATGGCCGTAGCGGCCGGGGCGGCAATGCCCGCCAAAGTGCGGGCATTACACGACTATCTCGGCGAGAAGGGCATGGCGCTCACACCGAAGGGCAACCTCAAACTGGCAGACGGGCGCGCGCTGGTCGACCTACTGGACACCGGCGACGACTTCGAGACGACGATCGGTGAGAAGACCTTCAAGACGCAGTCGACGACTCACCTGCGTCAGCTGATGTACCTACTTGTGCTCTTTCAGGAATCGGGTGCCGTGCGGCACGCCGGCAACCGGCTCGTCCCGGTCAAGGCGTGGTCGCGGAAATCCCCGGTTGCCAAGGCCACCAGCTTATTCCAGACAGTGATCGAGTTCGGCGTGTTGTCCATGATGGGGCCACGGATGACGTTCTATGACGACCTACACGGTCTGCTCGACGAGGGCGTTGTGCTGTGGCTGGCCGGGCTGCTGGCGCCGGGCGCAAGCACGGGGTTCGATGACATCGCCGATCTGAACGAACGTATCGTGCGCAGCCAGTTCAGCAGCGAAGAGGTCAGCTACTACCTATCGGAGCAGCACCTGGCCGAGGATCTCAGCCGCATCCTGGACATGCTGGACGCTACCGGCGCGATCGCGTGGACAGACCGGGGGGAGTCGATCTCCCGGTGGGGCCGGGTGTACTGGACGGGCGGCGCCATCACCATGACGGCCTTCGGCCGTCACATTCTGCCGAACTATTTACCGGACGCGGGGATCACGCTGCGCACCGTGCCCGACCTCACCGAGGCGAGCGTGACTGAGCTGATTTCTGCTTTGGATTCTCAGCTCGCGGAACAGCATTCGGCCATACTGGCCGCTTGGCAGCCGTCGCTGCCGGCGTTCGAACGCGCCGCGCTGGTGGCCGACGTGGTCGCCGAGGCCGACGACGCGGGAACTCGGCTCGTCGGGATGCGCCTGCTCGGCATGTTCGATCCCGAAGCAGCTGAACCGCATATGCGGCAACTGCTGGATACCGCGGCGGCCGGGCACGCGGCCATGTGGCTGATCGACCATGGCCTGGCCGACGGCGACACCGTCGGGGCATTCATCACCCCGGCGGTGGTTATCGATATCTTGTCGTTGCTTCTTGACCACCCGGATGCGCTGTGTGCACAGTTCCTCAGCGGCCATAACCCCGAGGGCCTCATCGACCTCTTCTGGCGGCATCCGGCCCCCGAGACGGTGGCGGTGCTCGACGTTTTGGGCCGGTACCTGCCCGACCGAGCACTGGCCAAGCAGGCGCGCAAGGCGGCGATCAAGCACCGGAGTTGGATGGCCAACAACGGACACTGAGGGCTGCTGACCGGTGTGTCGGAGCCCTGCGGAAGGTCGCTATCATCCTGCCGGCACCAATCGTCGTCCATCCCGATCGGATTAACCATGACTGAACACGTAGAACAGCTGGAGTTTCAGGCCGAGGCCCGCCAGTTGCTCGATCTGATGGTCCACTCCGTGTACTCCAACAAGGATTCATTTCTGCGGGAGTTGATTTCGAACGCCTCCGACGCGCTGGACAAGCTTCGCCTCGAAGCGTTCCGGGACAAGGACCTCGATGTCGACACCTCCGATCTGCACATCGAGATCGACGTCGACAAAGCCGCCCGCACGCTGGCGATCCGCGACAACGGAATCGGGATGACCCGCGACGAGGTGGTCGGCCTGATCGGCACGCTGGCCAAATCCGGCACTGCCGAACTGCGTCAGCAACTCAAGGAGGCCCAGAATGCGGCCGCCTCCGAGGAGCTGATCGGCCAGTTCGGGATCGGCTTCTACTCGTCCTTCATGGTGGCCGACAAGGTGGAACTGCTCACCCGCAAGGCCGGTGAGAGCTCGGCAACCCGGTGGGAATCGAGCGGCGAGGGCACCTACACGGTGGCCGCCGTCGACGACGCGCCGCAGGGCACGTCGGTCACCTTGCACCTCAAGCCCGAGGACTCCGAGGACGAGCTGCACGACTACACCGCCGAATGGAAGATCCGGGCGCTGGTCAAGCAGTACTCGGACTTCATCGCCTGGCCCATCCGAATGCAGGTCGAGCGACGCAGCCCGGCGATCGAAGACGGTGGAGACGAGGTGGTCACCGTCGAAGCCGAGACCGTCAACTCGATGAAGGCGTTGTGGTCCCGTTCCAAAGACGACGTTTCCGACGAGGAATACGCGGAGTTCTACAAGCACATTGCGCACGCCTGGGACAACCCGCTGGAAGTCATCCCGATGAAGGCCGAAGGCACCTTCGAATACCAGGCGCTGCTGTTCATCCCGACGCACGCCCCATTCGACCTGTTCAACTCCGACACGCGGGTGGGCGTGCAGCTGTATGTCCGGCGGGTGTTCATCATGGCTGACTGTGAGGAGCTGCTGCCGCCGTACCTGCGGTTCGTCAAGGGCGTTGTCGACGCGGCGGACATGTCGCTCAACGTCTCTCGCGAGATCCTGCAGCAGGATCGTCAGATCAAGGCGATCCGCCGCCGTCTCACCAAGAGGGTGCTCTCGACCATCAAGGAGATGCAGGCCGAGCGGCCTGCGGACTACCGCACCTTCTGGGTGCAGTTCGGCCGCGTCCTCAAGGAGGGACTGCTCTCCGACGCCGATAACAAGGACACCTTGCTGGCGGTGTCGTCGTTCGCCTCGACGCACCGCGAAGATGAGTCCACCACGCTGGCCGACTACGTCGCCCGGATGAAGGACGGTCAGGAGCAGATCTTCTACGCCACGGGTGCATCGCGTCAGCAGCTGCTGAGCTCACCGCACTTGGAGGCGTTCAAGGCCAAGGGCTTTGAGGTGCTGCTGCTCACCGACCCGGTCGACGAGGTCTGGGTGGACATGGTGTCGGAGTTCGACGGTAAGCGGCTGCAGTCCGTCGCCAAGGGTGAGGTCGACCTCGACTCCGAGGAGGACAAGGCTGCCGCTTCGGATGACCGCTCGGAGCAGCAGAAGGAGTTTGCCGATCTGCTCGGCTGGCTTCAGGAAACCCTGTCCGAGCACGTCAAGGAGGCGCGGTTGTCCTCCCGGCTGACCGCGTCGCCGGCCTGCCTGATCACCGATAGTTTCGGCCTCACACCCGCGCTCGCGCGCATGTTGCAGGCCTCCGGGCAAGCCGTCCCCACCGAGAAACGCATCCTCGAACTCAATCCGGATCATCCGCTGATCGCCGGGCTGCGCGAGGCGTTCACCAGCCGTGGCGGCGACGATGCGCTGGCCGAGACTGCCGAATTGCTCTACGGCACAGCACTTCTGGCCGAGGGCGGCACTCTGGAAGATCCGGCGAAGTTCGCGGGGCTGCTGGCAGAACGGTTGGCGCGAACCGTTTAGGGGATCGGGCGCGAGCCTACGTTGAGGTTGCCCGCGCGGCGAGCGTGCGGGTTACGTACACCGGCGTCGGCGTGTCGGCGCGGACACGCACGCTCGACGAATACACGGCTGACTCATGCTGGCAGCAGGTCGTACGGTGGCGGACCGACGCCGCTGACCATCAGTTGGCCGGAGGGGATTTTCTCGACGAGCCGCACTGCGGCGCTGCGGTCTCCGATCCGCAGCTGAGCCTTCGCGCCCGCCTCTAGGTCCTCGGGCGCCCCATAGGCGAGGCCCTGCCAGTGGTATTGCCCGTCGATCGGACTGAGGTGACCGGCGAGGCGGACCCGGATTTGGTAGCGCACGCTCGCCACGTCCAGTTCGGCTGTGCCGTCGAAGACACCGTTCTCGTCGACCGTGGTCACAGGAAATTGGTCCGCTTCCACAGGCGCCGGCTGATTCGGTTCATCAGCCCGATCTCTTCGAGGAATGCCGCCAGCGGCGCGAATCCGGTGCGCGTCGTCTGGTGAAAGTTCGGATTGCTGCGAGCCTGCCGGCGGGCCTCCCGGCCGTCGAGCCCGGCCCGTCGGTACACCGCGCGGTTGGTGAACAGGTAGCGGTAGAACGGCCCGCCGGCACCGTGAATCGTGGCGAGCAGGATCCGGTTGCGCCGCCGCATCATCGGGACGTCCCGGCGCGCACCGTCGCGGGCGAACTGGATGTGGCGCGCCTCCTCGGTGACATGGATTCGCATGACGCGGCGCACGATCGGCTGCAACTCGGGATCGTCGAGGATCAGCCGTTGCAGCGCGTCGAAGATCTCCTCCCCGACGAGTGCGGCGATCCACAGCACCGACTTCTGGAACATCAACGGCAGCGTGTTAATGATCATTCGCTGAATGCGACTGGGCTGGAACGGTTTTCCATCGACAGCCTTGATGGTGCGGCCGAACATCACCATGTGGCGGGTTTCGTCACCGAGTTCGGTGAGCGAGTAGTGGGTCGAGGCCGAGGTGACGTCGGCATGCATGAGACCGCGAAGCAGCGCCTGATTGAGGATGTTCTCGAACCACACTCCGGCCGACAACAGGTTGATGAATTCCTGGCGGGACAGCTCGATCTGCTGGTCGCGGGTCATGTCCCCCCACATCGGGGTGCCGTACAGCGACACCACCCGCGGTGGCAGGAAGAACTTGTCGGGCACGACCGGTGATTCCCAGTCGATGTCGACGACGGGCGCATACGACTTTTTGGCGGACCCTTTGAGCAGCCGATCGGAGAACTCCTCCCGGCTGGGTGACGTCGCCGTCCTGGTCGAAGGAGCCTTCGAAACCACTGCAGCCATGGAAAGCCTCCTGCTAGTCGCGAGTGTCCTGAGCGCTGTGGACTGAAGATACATTCGCCGTCTGTTTGTATCAATAGTTCATCGCAAGCTTTACACTGCACCGATGAAGCACAGCGGCCTGCTCGCCAAGGCGGTGCAGCGGTTCGGGTCGCCGACGGCGGAGGGCAACCCGCAACGGATCCTGGACGCGGCGTTGAAGCAGTTCGAACTGTTCGGGATCCGCCGGTCCACCGTGGAGGACATCACCCGCCGATCCGGGCTGGCGCGCGTCACGTTGTACCGGAACTTCGCGAACAAGGACGCCATCGTCGAGGCGGTGCTGCTGCGGGAACTCGAGCGGTTCCTCTCCGAGCTCGCCGCGGAGGCCGGCGGCTACGCCGAAGCCGAAGACAAACTGGTCGAAGGGTTTGTGTTCACGCTGACCACGATGCGGGAGCACGCATTGCTGCAGCGGTTGCTCGCCACCGAACCCGAGACCGTGCTGCCGTTCCTGACGGTCGAGGGAGACAGCGTCATCCAGACAGCGTCGTCGTTCCTCGCCCACCAACTGGCCGTTGCCCTCCCCAATGACCGCCGCACCCAGATCGAGCTGCTCGAGGTCGCCGAGGTGACCGTCCGGGTCATCGTGTCGTTCGTGCTGACACCCTCACAGAACGTCGCCCTCGGCGATGACGACGCCGCCCGGTCGTTCGCTCGCCGGTACCTCGTTCCCCCGCTGCTGGGGTTGGTGGGCTAGCCGTCAGCGGCATGTATGTGAAAGCGCCGCCCAGTCGAGCCGTTGGACGGCAAAGTTAATCGTCCGCCACTATCACCGTGTGTTTCGACATTGCCGCCATCCGATTCATCGGATTCGTTACTGATGCCATTCGCTTGCCGCGTCGAATGCGGGATGGAATACAGAACTGACACGCTCAGCAAACGTTAGCGAACTACATCGGCTACTCGCCACTCCGGACAAGGCTTGTTGCCATTGCCACACAGCTTTCCCGTGGCTAACGTTCCACCGTGTCGACTGCTGGGAGACCCCGAGAAATGTGTCTGTAGTGGAGCCAAACGCCATCGAATCGGCGGCGATTGTCCTAGAAGCCTTAAAGCGATTTGCCCAGGATTGCCGCGAAGCCGATCACTCCTTCTGTACGTTGCCGGGGGCGTGTGAACGCACCTTGGCCGGCGAGATCGATCGGGCAGATTTCGACGCTCGCGCGCGCCGATATGACCTTGCGTCTCTCACATTTCCACCAACCTCTGAACCGCCTTCTCATACATGGTCAACCGCCGCCCTGTTTCGTGTTGTCGTCAAGACGTTGTTCGACGAGCCAGCGTGGTCGCTGTTCGCTCACCAAAGAACCGTCTGGCTTACGTCGGCGCTGGCCAGGCTCGGAGAACGTGGCATTCCAGCCGACGCAGTGGTCCGCACATACTTTGGTCCGCGTATCCGACGTCAGATAATTTTCGAAGTCGTGGGCGCACACCGCGCCATCGCCAGAGGCAAGGTGCGACTTCTACAGATTCCGCGTGCGTTGCGCGATTGGCTAGAGTTGGTCCCGCATCGTGAGACGTCAGATGAACTTCTGTACGACTGCTTAACTGGCTCACTCTCGACCCAGATCGAATCCTGGATACAGCATGGGGCACTCGTTCACTTGATTGCCTGGCGGCGAAACGCCGAGATGATCCAGGTCGCACCCGAAGATCGAGTGGTTGATGGAGGATTTGATGCGACGCGCTGGCTTGTAGACCGGTTTACCAGAACTCGGCTGGACGACTGGCACCGTGCCTCGCTGGATTGGGAGCTGGCGTACTTGTCGGAACCGTTGGCAACGGCAAGAACTGTCGGGGTATCCGCAAACGTCATTTCAGAGCGACCTGTCTCAGAATCGATGGTCGTCAGGGCAATCTCGCGCCGCACCAGAGAACCCGCATTCAACGACGAAGTGTTCGGTGGCATGACCCATGTTGAAATCATGGAAAATGTGATTGCCTTGGTGCTCCGCGATGAACGTTCAGCTGCTCTGGAACTCATTGGCAAAGCAGTCGAGGTTGCTCCCGGGGATCTCGAGTTCGAACAAACCTTGGCATTCCTCCAGATTCCCGACCACTGCAGCGAGTCAGAAAAGCGACTTCTCGCCCTTCGGTCTCGTCGAGGAGTCCGTCAAGGCTTGGTCGCTGCGAGCGTCGCTATTTGTGCAATTCGGCAAGGCCGAGCAACCGATGCAGTCGCCGTCCTAACGGAACTCAAGGCGAGTGCGGACACCGGACGCTACTGGTTGTGGTCGCCAGCCACATTGCTCGATGAGGAACCGGTACTTTCTGAGGCGTCGTCGCTGGCCGATTGGTCCGCGGCGGTGCTGACTGTCATCCATCGGTGAGCGATTGATATCTTGCCGCGATCGCCTTCATGGGCAAGAAGAGATGCAGTGGGTCAACCGGCGACGGCTGAAATTCTGCGTGATGTAGATAAAAGTCTCGAGCGGTGTCGTCGCGCGCGTGGACGAGCAACGCAGGTGCGGCCACGGATTGCGTCAACGTCAGGGCGCGGCGGATTCCGTTCTCCAGCAAGCCCCACCCCAAGCCTCGGCCCTGCCATTCGACGTCTACTGCGAGCCGTGCCAGCAGGAAGCATGGGACCGACTCGGGGGCTCGTTTGGCAATTGCTTCGGGCGCCGCGCTGCGTTCGTATCCAGCGACGGTAATCGCGTAATAGCCAACAACGCGACCATCAAACGTTGTTACGTAGGTGGTCGCGTTGTTGGCTCGCTGGTTCTGCCAGCTGTACTTCTGGAGCCACTCATCAAGCTCGGTGGCACCGGACTCGAAACCAGTACGGTCGTGAGCTTTGGAGAGCTTTTCGGGCTTGCTGGGCTTTGCTGAATCCTGTGCCGTCATTGCTCGCTGTCAATCGTCTTCGGCAAACGGACTCTCACGCCGCAGAAGTCGATCGAGCTTGGGCATCGACTCCAATGGAGCGTCAAGTAGGGCTTGGAATTCAACCCACTGCTCTTCGGTGGCAACGAACCACTTGCGATCGGCGAGAACCCGCTCAGCGCTCTCCAGAACGCTGCCCAAGATGAAGTCAGTGACAGTGCTGTCAGTGGCTTCGGCGGCTTGGCGTATCAGCTGCTGCTGCTGGAAGCTTGCACGGAAGTTCAGACGCTGGTCACGGGTAGTCTTCGTCGTGGTGGCGTCGAGGTTGCTCATGATTGCCTCACTCATTCGGTACGTCCAATGTACATACAGCTCTGCGGAAGGTCAACCGCCCGCTGTACGTACGATGTATGCACATTAACACCTCGCCGCGACAAACCGCCACCACCGACTCCTTGACCAACTCCGCACCGCGGCCGGCGTGCAATGACCGACCTGACTCGCCAATCCCGTCAACGTGGCAATCCATCAGGATTGGTGAGGGTGGCAATGAGACCGGTCAGCAACAGGTCAAGGCCTCGGTCGAGTTCGGCGGCTCCGTCGTAAGAGACGAGAGCCGGTGCGACGGCTCGCAATTGGGGGAACTCAGTGATGGGCAACCGGTGCAGGCCGAGCTGTAAGACGTGATCGGTCTCCTCGGGCCGCTCGATGACTTCCTGCAATTCGTCGAGAACGTGGCCGTTCAAGTAGGCGAACAGCACTCGATAGATGTGCAGTGCATCGTCTCCGGTGAACCCGGCCGAGGTGAGCAGAGTAAGAACATCTTCGAGAGGTCGCAGGGTGCCCGGCGGCCGCTGACCGAGCGGAGTGGATAGCGGTCGAGTTACCAGTAGCGGCACGACATTCGGGTGGGTAAGAGCCAGTTGACGGAAGTGGTGGGCAACTACTCGTAACTGGCGTGCCCAATCGGGATCAGTGGTGTCGACCGAGAGCTGGCTCAATACGATTTCGGCAACACCATCGAGCACTGCGGCCTTGTTGGGGACATGACGGTAGAGCACCGTCGTGTCGCGTTCCACCGCTTCGCTGAGCCGACGCATGGACAGTGCATCGATGCCGTCGCGGTCGATGATCCCCAGTGCGGCGCTCAGGATCAGCGCTCGGCTGACCTGGCCGCCAGGTGACCCGGCCGGTGCGGATGGTTCCTCGCGCTCGGGGGGTGGGTTGGTCGGGAGTTGCATCCTCGGAACACCTCCCTTCGTCGCTTGCAGTGTGGACAACACTGTACGTCTGCTATGTCTGTCCACACTGTTGACATACAGCGTCGGGGGGCGTCTACTTGGACATCTACCGGAATCAGAGGCATCGCCGTGATCATCATCATTGGATTGGTCGTTTTCTTCGTCGCCCTGGTAGCGGGGATGGTCGGTGTCCTCGGCAATGCCGGTAACGCCCACCCGTTGACGGAGAACTTTTCGGTATTCGGCTATCACGTCACCGGGTCGACGGGAACGCTGTTCCTTTTCGGGATCGTGGTCGGAGCGGTCGCCATGCTCGGAATGAGCGCGCTATTGGCCGGCGCGAGTCGCAGTGCCCGCCGCGGGCGCGATGCGCGTCGCGATCTCCGACAGTCCCAACGGGAGACGGCTTACTTGAGCCGGGACCGCGAAGCGCTCCTGGAAACCCAGGGCGCCACACAAGACACCCGGCGTTCGCCGGACTCCTGGCTCCGGGACCGCTGGTCTCGCCATCGGCGTCCCGTCGCCACCAATTCTGTGGCGCAACCCGGTAGCACCGATCACGTTCGGTAGTCAGCCATCACCTCCAAACGAAGGACTGCAATGAGCATCGCCAAGAAGTTCGCCCACAAAGCAGAAACAGCGAAGGGTTCGGTCAAGAAGTACTTCGGTTTCGCGACCGGTAACAGCCGGCTGCACAGGGAGGGTCGCATCGATCAGGCGAAGGGGAACGCCAAACAGGCCGCCGACAAAGCCAAAGACGTCTTCAAGTCCTGATACCGCCCGCCACAACCATCTAACAGAAATCAGGCAACAACCATGATCGTGCTCGGAATCATCCTCCTCATCGCCGGATTCGTCCTCAAGATCTCGATCCTGTGGACCATCGGAATCATCCTCGTCGTCATCGGTGCTGTGCTGTGGGTCCTGGGATCAATGGGCCGGCCCGTCGGCGGTCGCCGTCACTACTACTAACTCGCACAACATAATCCGTGCCAAGCGAGACTAAGGAAAAGCACATGATGCGCATCGTCACACTCGTGGTGGTCGTCTGGTTGGTCATCGGCGCAGTTGCTTCCTGGCAGCGCGGGTACTTCACCAATGCGGCCCAGAACTGCGCGAGTGCGGGGACTACCGCGGTCACGGTGATCGCGGGCCCGCTGAACTACTTCGGCTTCAATCCCAGGGTCACTGACTGCAACGTGCCCAAACCAAGCTCATAACCCCGACTCGTCGACCTGGAGTTGCGTCTGCGGCCATCGATGGCCACGCGCATCGAACGGTTTGAGTCATGTCGAGCAACTCACGCCGTCGCCGCTAATTCGGGCTCCCCCGCATGGGAACGCAGGGTGTCGAGCGCCTTTGCGAGCAGCCGAGAGACGTGCATTTGCGAGCAGCCGACGCGCTCGGCGATCTGAGTCTGGGTGAGGTTATCGAAAAACCTGAGGGTCAGGACGATACGCTGCCGCTCGGGCAGTGCGGCAATCAAGGGACGGACCGTTTCGACGTTGAGCACCTTCTCCAGATTCGGGTCCATCTCGCCAAAAGTGTCGCTCAAGGCTCTGGGACCGTCGTCTGATCCCACAGGTGCATCGGTCGACACTGTGGCGTAGTTGCCACCACCGATCGTCGCTTGCACAACCAGCTCTCGGTCGATACCGAGGTAGTGCGCAATTTCGGTGGCGGTCGGTGCTCGATTGAGTCGCTGCGACAGGTCGGCACGTGCCCTAACCATATGCGGCTGAAGCTCTTTGATACCACGAGGCACCTTGACGGCCCACCCGTAGTCACGGAAGTGACGCCGGACCTCGCCCATCATTGTCGGGACGGCGAAGGACAGAAACGCTGCACCGGTGTCGACGTCGAAGCGGTTGACGGAGTTGACCAAGCCGACTCGTGCGGCCTGCACAAGATCGTCGAATGGCTCGCCACGCCCGCGATAGCGCCGCGCGATGTGGTCGGCGAGCGGCAGACTGCGCTCGATGATGGCTTGCCGGAGACGGCGAAATGCCGGCGACCCCGCGTCAAGTTGCTTGAGGCGCCAGAACATCTGCGTCACTTCCGAATAATCTGAATTGGCACTCAAGGCAGGCATCAGCAAGCTCCCTATGATTCGCCGCAAGTAATCACCGGCTCGAATCTGAACCTGCCGTCGCGGAGTACCCCGCCGCTCACCAGGCTAAACGTTCAGAGCGTGCTCACCGCACCGCTACCAGTCTCAGCCGGGGAGCTGAGCCAGCCAGTCCGAATCTTCGTCGACCGGCTGGTCGTTGATCACCACGAGTGGGACTCCTGGCTCAGGAAATTGGTGTAGGACAACAAGATTGTTGGCCGCAACCACATGCGGGTCGAAGCCGATCGGCAGGCCGATCCGAATGAGATCCTGGGCCAGTTGAGGCGCGCCAACCTGATTGGCCACGTCGGCCAGCTGGTCGTTGCTCAGGTCCGTGGGCCCACCCTCCTTGGGCTGAAGGTCTGAGGAATAGATCGCCTCGATGAAGCGCCACGTCACGTCACTCGATCGCGATTGGTCGGCCACCACGTAGGCCGCATAGATCGCTCGGCTGTCGTACGTGCCACTGGCGGAGTACTTGTCGAGGAAGTCCACGAAGCGCAGGTTGACGCGCAGCGCGCCGGTCTCTACGCGTCTACCTATCTTGTCGCCCTGAGCCCGCACGAACTTGCCGCTGAACGGGCACAGCGGATCCACGTAGAGATCGATCTGCCCCAGCGCGTCGGGGTCGCCTATCGACAGCGCATCACCAGCCGGTGCGGCCACGGCCGCCTGCGCGACGCCGCTTGGTCCGCACATGAGGAGCGCCGCCAGCAGGCCAAGGACCGCGCCGACAGCTCGAAGCGGTCGGCTCGTTGATCGTGCGTTCATGGGACCATCATGCCGTCCCGCTCGATGACGACGAACAGCGCGATGCAACCAGGGTCGAAATCACTGTCGCACAGCAATTTTCAGCTCAACTCGCGACGTAGACCGTATTGGTCGAGTACCCGCCGGTCAGCGGGTTGGGGAACCGGATGACGGATGCCTCGGACTGGCCGAAGACTGCGGCGAGGACGGCCTCGAACTCCGGGTCGGGTGGATCATCGGACCACAGCGCGAAGACTCCGCCAGGATGCAGGTGGCCGACGAGCTTTCCCAATCCCTCCGGCGTGTAGAACGCAGAGTGGCTCGGCTGCAGGACGTGTCGCGGCGTGTGGTCGATATCGAGAAGGATGGCGTGAAAGCGCCGGCCCGGTGTCTCCGGATCGAAACCAGCGTCGCTGTCGGACATGGCGAAGAAGTCGCCCCGTTGCAGGCGCACCCGCGGATCCGAGGCCAGTTCGGCGGTGTCGGGAAGCAACCGACGCTGATGCCAGCCGATGACCTCTCCGAGTGCTTCCACCACGACCAGTGAACGAACGCGGGGATCGTCAAGGGCTGTCTGTGCGGTATAGCCGAGTCCCAATCCCCCGACGACGACATCGAGGTCGCCATCGACCGCCTGGGCCAGGCCGAGGCGTGCGAGCGCTACCTCGGCCGCGGTGAATAGGCTCGACATCAGGAACTCGTCGCCGAGCTTGACCTCGAAGACGTCGACGTTCAGGGACGGCTCGATGCGTCTGCGCAGGCTGATGGTTCCCATGGGGGTTTCGGACCAGTCGAGTTCCTCGAACCGTGCACTCACGATGCACCACCGGCCCGCCCGCAATATCGTTCGCCGAGAGTGTCTCGGCGAACGAAGCCTACAGACAGTAAGCGGCTCGGCACCGCCGTCACTCAACGGGCATGCGCTTCTGGGTTTCGATTCCGTGATTTCTGTGAATTACCTCCGTGCTATTGCCCACGCGAGAGAGGTCCTCAGTGAAGCGAATCGTCTACTCCGTCTTGGCGGCTTCGGCGGCGACAGCTGTCATAAGCGGCTGCTCGGCATCCGAGATCGTCAACACCGGCGGCGACACGAAATGCAAGGACTTCGTCACCCAGGACGAGAAAAAGCAAAACGACGAAGTCAGCAAGATGCTGAAAGACAGCAGCGGTAAGGATCCGACGAATCTGGAGATCACCGCGACCAAGACCTCGGTCACGCTCTATTGCAAGACTCTCGGCAAGGAGGACACGAAGATTTCAGAGGCGCCGCACGGCTGAGCGACCTACTGCGCAAGCCTCACCGTGGCGGGCGAAGTTACGCCGCCCAACAGTGTTCTCAACCGGCATGAAAACGGTAGCGGGAACAGGATTCGAACCAGCGACCTCTGGGTTATGAGCTGTCGTCTCAATAGTTTGCTAGGTCCGTTAAGTCTCATTTATGCAGGTAAATGGCTATTGACATTCCGTACCATTTCAGGGCATCTTGTCGATTTCGAGCTGTTTCGGAGGGTTTTGTTCCCAAATTTGTTCCCAAATCGGAAGTCTTTGCGTTTGCGTGTTAGCTGGCGAGGGGCCGCGCGGCGGCGCGGCGCCGGCAAACACGCCTGAATCTTTGCTGCCAGATTGCGCTGCCCAAAAGCAGGCGCTCCCTCACCCGCACGAGCCTTGATAGCATGCTCCTATGTTGCGGCAACGGTTTTGGCGGTCGCCGATCGTCGTCGGAGTACTTGAGCCCCAGTAGATAGCGGTATCGCATTTCCCCATGTCACCTGCGGTAGCTGGCCTGTTGTGTCCGCGTATAACGTGCGACAGACGCGCAGGTCGTTAGTCATCGCGCATGCCGTGCGGTCCCCGACTCGTCCCCAAACCGGTCCCGGTACCGATAACTTGATCACAGAACCGCCGAGTCAGGAGGATAGACGCCCCCGGGCGTCCTCCTGGCCATACGTTTGTGTCTCGGAAACCCTCACCGGAGGCGAATGGATTGGGGCGACACTCGACACCCGAAGAGGGAGAGTCCGCCTCTCCGCCTGAGCCGACGTCGCCTTCGCCAGGCGGTACTGCGTGGCTGGGGCGCCTGCTCGATTGGTTCACGGGTAGCCGCGGTGTGGCGACTCTCGGCGTAGGCACACTGATCGCCGCGTTACTGGGCCTAGTCAAGGACATTAATTTCGCGCGGTGGAGTAGCCCCCTCGCCTTCATCATCTGCGGCGTCGCCGGCGCGTTTTTCTGGCGAGGGAGACGACGGACGTTTACGGCCGCGGCAGTCCTAGGTGTACTCCTTTCGGGGGCGGCAACTGTCCGCGCCTACTCGGCGCCTGGGAACACAGAGTTCTATTACGACGGCAGCGCGATGACACAATTGCAGCCGGCGCCCGAGGGCGGCATTCCGTTGACGACGGACCCTCGCGACGGCACCGTCACGCAGACAATCCTCCCCGAAGCGTCGGATGCAGGCTTCATGGAAATTTCGTGCTTCCAAGAGGGAAGATTAGCCGCTGGCGGTCAGTCCGTCCCGATCCATTGGGCTCGGATCGAGAGTGGGAAGTTCCAAACACTCTGGATCCCGCTCGCTTCCCTACGAGGACTAGCACCCGGAAGCGCGCGCACCCTGCTCGACTGCTCAAACTGGCGATGGCTCCTTCAAAACTACGGAACGAAGTAATGCTTGCCCGCGGTCAAGGGACGTTACGGCCGGTGAAAGTATCAGCAACGTATCAATTCCCTGGCGTGTCGCCCGTGCCCACGGTGTGTTTCCACTGAAAGATGGTGCGCCCGAATGGATTCAAACCCTCACCTTCTGATCCGTAGGCAGAGGCGAGCGGCCTGACCTGGCGTGATAGCGGAGACATCGATGTGTGGGTGACGGTGTTAGGGAACCGACAGATCGAAGCTGAATCGGCGTGTCGCTTGAGAATGTGTCCAGGGCGTCACTCTGCACTACCGGGACCGACGCATGGTGCCATAGTGGCTGATGAGGCTGAAGGGACGACTAGCGTCTGCCGCGGACGCTCCTCAGGAACCCGAGTAGCAACCAGCATCACGGCAGGACTCCCATGTCAGCAAAGACGCCGATCCGCACATAGCTTCTCACCGAGACATGTCATACACGCTGCCAGTTCGTGAAATCAGCCGGCCATCCAAAGAGTGCCGCAGCCCTGCAGAGGGCCCGGCAAAGGCGACCGTCCAACGCGAGACTTCATCCGGCAGCAAGAGCCCGCAGCTTCTTGCGCTTATCCCGATAACGAAGGTTTTCGGGACGGAGAAAGGCCAGGCTACTTGTCTAGTCCTATCATTGATGATTGGAACGTCGTTGAGCTGAAAGATTGTATATATCAAGCACTTTGGCGAGCACCGGGTTGAATTCCGGGGCTTGTACGATCTCGGCGCTGTCCACGTGGATGTTGGTTTCCACGTCGTTGCGTAGCCAGACGTCCAGCAGTCCCAGTCGCTGCCATGCCTAGAGCCGTAGCGCAATCCGATCGCAGCGTGTCCCTCGGTGAGGCGGGCACGGGCCAACCGTTCGGCGAGGTGGGTGGTGAGGAACCGGTCTTTCGCACGAATCGATTCGGCCGTTCTAGCGACACGGGTTCAATCAGATGAATCGTTGGCTCTGAGGAGTCGATGGCTGTAGTACGACGGCCTGCAAGTCTTTACGTTGCGTATCAGGTCAGGTCAGCGGGTCCATTGGAGGCGCTTGAGCTCAACGACCGCTCCGAGCGGTCTGCTTGTTGACGCCGGTCGTGTTGTACCTGAATCTCGCCATGTCAGTGGTGACTCCGTATTGGGTCGCGATGTCGTCGATATCCGCGCCGCGTCGAGCTGCCGAGAGGAGCAGGGGACGGGGTAGCAACAGAGTCCCCCCGAAGCTCGTTGCTTCCTCTTCTTGATCAGGTGTGCAGGTTCGAAACGCTATGCCGTTTAGCTGCCTGAGTTCAGACAGCTGGTGCTTGAGGAGCACGTGCGATAGCTCATGAGCTAGATCACTGTTCTGGCGTCCTTCATCTCTCAAGGGGCTCAACACGATCACTTTGCGCTGCCCGATCTCAAAAGTAGCTGCCGAGAACGCGTATCTCTGGAGCCGTTCCAGTTCCTCGAGCCGCTCTCGTCCAACTAGGTCTGCTGCATCGACCACGGCGATCTTGAGCTGTGCCGCCAACTTCCGCGGGTCGAGACGATCATTGTTGGCCAGGCCCAGATCGGCTCGAATACGTGCAGCTTCTCGCTCGGCATGAGCTTTGAACCCGCGGCGCAGAGTCACAGCTCACCCGCATCGATCCGCTCGGCCAATCTGTCGTGCATCTCAGTCAGTAGCGTGTTCAATCGCTCGGGAACTCCAGGGCGCAGAACGGACGCGGCTCGGAGATGGCAAGCGACAACCGGTTGTGCTACTTCAGTTTTCGCTAACACGGCGTACATGTCGCGCAATACACCAGTGATCTGTTTGGCAGCTTCCGGCTCAAGTCTGGGATCACTACGTAAATGGGTAATTGCTTCCTCTAGAGGTCCACGCTCCCTAGAAACGACCGGCGCGAAGAACTGACTCGGAGCAACACCGAGCCACGCGCACAGCAGCATGAACGATGTGAGATCAGGGTGCGCACCCGCCTCGACTCGCGAGAAGGTACTGAAGCTGACGCCAGCATCCGAAGCGGCTTGACGTAACGAGAGCTTTCCTCGCCGAGCACGCAACATCGCGCTAAGACCCGACATGTCGAGGCGTTCTACCTCACCGGATTGTTCATTGGTCGCGGGGAAATGGCTGGTGGAGATCTCAGAATGATTGATGTTCACGCGAATACCGGCGGCGGGCTGTTCCTGGCATCCGACCATCTTAGGCGTGTCTTCGGCGCACAAGAGATGCAACACGTGGAATCAGTCAAGCTATTAAATCGTTGCTTTGCTTCTTTGGTGATACAGTAGGTTGGTCTGAGAAGCCCTCTGGCTGTCGCTGATCGAGCTTGATGGCGACATAACTGCACTCGCAAGGAGACGTCTATGACAGCGCAGACCCCCGACACCGTGTCGGCGTCGGCCTCTCACCACCACTTTTACATTGACCTTGAGGGCGACGAACGACCCTGGCCGCACGGCACGATCACCACCGCGCAAGTCCGAGAGCTTGCCGGGTGGCCCGATGATCAACAGATCGTCCTGGTGGACCAATACACCAACGAAGAAAGTCCGCTGGCCGAAGACACCGTCGTCGAGTTGGTGCCCGGCAAGAGCTTTGGTCGCAAGTTCCTGTTCAAGCGGGGCTTACTGGACCGCACGGAGGCCGAGCTGATGTTGATACGCAAGCAGTGGCCCGACTTGACTTACGAGCCGGTGGGGCAGTGGGTGCTCATCACCGACTACTCACTACCGCAGCCTTGGTCGCGACGCACTGTGTCGATCGCGTTTCAAATTCCTGCCGGCCCCGCTGGAAATCCGCCGTACGGGTTTTATCTCGACGGACCCATTACCTGCGCAGCCCAGCCGCCCACCAATTTCAGCTCACCAGCACCTGGGGTGCCGTTTCCTGGCAACTGGGGGCTGTTCTCCTGGGCGCCGGACGGCTGGCCGTGGGCAGAAGAACCCGCCGACGGGGCGAACATGCGCTCGTTTGCGCAGTCATTCGCCCAGCGGTTCGCGGAGGGGGCGTGACATGTACTCCGTAAGGATTGGAGCTGACCTCGCCGAGCCCTTGCACGAGTATCTCGCCGCTCCGATAGAACGCATGGCCTTCCTGCTCAGCCAGGTCAGCAGCGAACCAGACGACAACAACACCACCTCATGGACGGCACGCGACATCCTGTACCTGTCCGACGAAGCCGATTACGCCTATCAAGACGACGAAGGCATGGAACTGGCTGACCACGTCCGTCCCAAAATCCTGCAGGCCGCCACGAAGGCCGGAGCAGCGCTGATCGAAGTCCATTCGCACGGCAGTACCGCCTGGCCCGCCGCATTCAGCCGCACTGATCTTGTAGGGCTCCGCGAGGTCGCTCCCCAAATGCTGTGGCGGCTACCGCGGCGTCCCTACACAGCGATCGTGCTCCACGATCAGGACGTCGACGCACTGGTCTGGACAGCGCGAAACACCCCACCAATCGTGCCCGACACCATCGGGCTTGGTGATCGACGACTACGTCCCACCGGTCGCAGTGCAGAACGCCTGTCGCGTGAAGCAATATGAGCAACACCAGGTACGCCCGCCAAATCGCACTCTTCGGTCAGGCCGGACACGACCGACTCGCCGATAGCCGAATGGTTTTACTCGGTGTGGGTGGTCTCGGGATGCACGTGGTCCAACAACTCGCCTACCTCGGCATCCGTCACTGGACCCTGGCCGACAGCGACACGGCCGACGACTCCAACCTCAACCGGCTTGTCGGGGCGTTCCCTCATGACGTCGGCACACCCAAGGTGCACCTCGCGGCACGCCTCATAGAGAGCATCCAACCCGGTGCGAATGTCACACCTCTTGAGTTCGACCTACCCCATCATGCGATCACTGCCGCGATAGACGCCGCAGACCTAGTCATCGGAGCCTTCGATAAAGAGCTGCCCCGGCTGGCGGCTGTCGATCTGTGCTCTCAAGCCGGCAGAGCCTATGTCGACCTCGCCACCGAAGTCATCTCCACGGCCGCCGACGATCTCGTCTTCGGAGGGCGTGTCGTCATATCCCACGACGGAACCGGTTGCCTCGACTGTCTGAACCTGATCGATCAACGTGAACTCGCCCGCGAACAGATGACACCGGACCTACGACAGCTCCACGACCGCCAATACGGCATCAGCCGCAATGAACTGGGCGGATCGGGTCCGTCCGTCGTCACCGTCAACGGGGTCGTTGCCTCCCTTGCCACGACCGAAGTGATGTGCTTGCTCACTGGACTACGACCGTCGCAACGTCAACTCACCTACCGCGGTGACCTCGGCACAGTCCGTCGCGATTCAACCCGCGGCCGAGAAAACTGTCCCTTTTGTGAACGCTGGCGCAAGGTCGCCGACGCCGCGGCAGACTCACGTTAGCCAAACCGTCGTACCCCACCACACCTCGATGGCAGCAAAGAAAGTTCTCACACTTCGCCGGTTGTGAGGCGCCGTTCGGCTGTCGTCGCCAACATTTCAGAGCGGCGGACGGGAGCGTAGCGGACGGGCGCCGCTCAGACGATCTGTTGCGCGGGCGCCCGCGAGCAGGGTTTACGCCCGGAAATGCGGGCTCTAGAGATCGATTTCGTGGCTGCGCTCGGGACGCAGAGCTTGGCTCACGTCGTGTTCGCCTTGGGACGCGGCTTCTGGGTGGGCGTGGCGCCATTGCGAGTATGCAGCGCGTCGTTCGGCGGTTTGCCGCTGCTGTCGACCTTGAAGCGCCGAAACACGTTCGGCGATCGCCGAAGAGTTGCCTGCGTCGTGGCCGATATCGTGAGCGGTGCGGGGTCGATCCGTGTCGTTGGCGATAATCGAGCGAGCGAGTTCGGCGGCGTGTCGACTCGTGCGACCAGACTCGCCATCGAGGGCCACCAGGCCCTGGCCGCCGTGATCGTCGCGGCCCAGCTGCAGAGTGAGGTAGGCCGTGTTGATCTGGCGCCCACGGCTCATCGCCACGTAGAACAATTCGCGGCCGGTGGTATCGCGCAGCACGGCGTGGGTGGTGTCAGCGGTCGCGCCTTGGGCGGAATGGACGGTAACGGCGTAGCCGTGGGTGACGTGCTCGCGTAGGTATTCGCCGGTGAAGACAGTCCGGGCGCCGTCGGTGAGGCGCCGGGCGGCGATGCGCTGGTTGTCGGGGTCGACGGCGTAGACGTGCCAGCGGTTTCCGTTACGCACCGGGTCTGCATGTTGGGCCTTTTCCGTAGCGTGCAAGACGCTGATCGTGGGATCGTTGCGGCGGCTGATGATCAGGTCGCCGACCGCGATGCGATGTCCGCGAGCGGCGGTCAGGGTAAGCGCCTCCGAGTCGATAATCTCGTGGTGGATCCGTTGGTTGAGCGCGTCGGCCATCTCCTTCGTATCGCAGACAAGCAGACTGTCGTTCCCGGCTGCGATGTCGCGTCGATAGGCGGCCAAAGCGGCAGTGGCCATGGCGATTTCATCGCCCGCATGCAGCCGATCGTTCTTGCGATACCACTTGATGGCGCGGCGCACGGGGGCTGGGCCGCCGTCACGTAACGCGAGGGAGGCGCTGCGCTCGTCGGGGTCGCGCATGCGCCATACTTCGGACAACTTTTGCGTCCACGGCAAATCAGTGCACAGTTGGGCGAACATGCCGCCGCGCGCTTTGACCGGGGCGAGCTGGTGCTGATCGCCGATAAGGACGGTCTTCGCGCAAGCGGTCGTGGTGGCGGTGAGCAGGCGGCGTAGGTCGTCGGTGCCGACCATGCCTGCCTCGTCGACGACGACGAGGTCGGTGTGGCTGAGGGTCAGGCTGTGGTTGTCGATATCGCGGAGTGCTTTGGCAATGGTGTAGCCGGTGTCTCCGGCGCCTTCGCGGACCGCGACATCGACCGCGTTGCCCGTCGGCGCCAACACGATGACCCGGCTATCTTGGCGGCGACGGGCCATCGCCGCCAATGCGCGCATGGAGGTGGTCTTGCCGGCCCCGGCCGGGGCGCTCAGCGGTTGGACCAACCATGGTGAGACGGCGATGTTTTTCACCGCGCGTTGTTGATCCGGCGACAAGCCGTCAGTGTCGCCGGGTTTGACCCACAACACCGATCGAGGGTCGCGGGCGTCGACGAGATCGAGCACGGCAGCTTCCTCAGCCAGGATCAAGTCGAGGGTGAACCGCTCGTGACCCTCACGCTGATGTGCCTCCCGTGGCGCGGTCAGCCGCACCGCGATCCCATCGACGGCCTCCTCGACCAGCTCGCGCGGCGAGCGCGCGGTGTCGACCGGAAGTTGGGCACCGATGACCTCGACAAGGTCGGCTCGGGTGAAGGCGGCCTTCTCGATCGTGGCAGCAGCGTCGGCGATCCGGTGCCGATTAAACCGGGGGCCGCTCGCTGCGAGCCGGTCGCGGCGTGCTCGGCGATGTGCCGCGGAATCGATGGCCAGGCCACGCTCGTCAGTGCGCCATCCGGCGCGTAATTCGGTCCAGCCGAGTTGTTCTGGCTTGCTTGGGCGGGTGGCCTTTTGAGCTGTCGCGAGCTGTGCAGCCGTCGGTTCATCGCTTCGATTCACGTCGAGATTTCCGGCCGCCCACTCGCGCAGTTGGGACGAGCGTTGCGACCAGGCAGTGATGCTGTTCGGGGCGATGCTGGCGACCTCGGCCATGCCCGTTGACAGGTCGACGGGCAGCCATTCGTAACCCAACGATTGGTGCAGCTCGCGGCGCAACGTCGCCTGATAGATGACTCCGGCGGCCTTGGCTTCGTGGTACAGCGACGTGCCATCGATCGACACCAACACACCGTCGCCACGGGCTTGCCGGTTCGGCACGATGACGTGGGTATGCAGGTGCGGATCACCCGCCCGGGACGTCTCGTGCTGATAGGCAATCGCCACCAAACCCGGGAGCCGAACGAGGTCCTTCTCCCCCGTGACCGGGTTGTGCACGCGGGTATATCCGGCATGAGCCGCAAGGTATTCCATCGCCTCAGAGATCGCAGTCGCATGGGCGTCCGCGATCGCCTTATCTGCCACATCGTCGGCGCGGATCGCGCGGATCAACGACACCGATTTCGGTGCGCAAAACGTCAGATCGAAGCCATGCACACTTCCGTCGCGGAACCCGCGGCCCGTCGCGCCGTTGGGTGATTCACCGCCCACCAACCACCGCTCCACGGTGTCGGTTTCGGCTTCTCCACCAGCTCGGTCGAGGCCCGATAATCCGACCAATTCAGCCGCGCGGCTAGCGTCACCGGCGCACAACCAAACGGGTGTGCGGGTGTCGTGTTCGGAGTAGTACTCGCCCAATCCGCCACCAGCCTTTTGAGCGTCGAGAGCGGCGCGGGCGGTGTCGTTGTAGTAGTTGATCGACCACGCCGACAGCTTGGCAATCGTCAGCATGCCGATCACCGCCTGGGCCCGAGATCGCCCGGGGCTCAATGCCGCCGGGCGGCGAACGCAACGTTCGCTACCGCCAATCTCGCACACCCTTGTGCAAATGTGCCATGGTCATTGGAGAGCAGTTTTGATGAATTGCTCTGGAGGACAGCGGATGTCACTGTCGGGGACCAATGAGACGTGAGAAGTAATTCTAGACTGGTGTAGCGCTGGACGGATGGCTGTGGTACCTCGTGCCGTTGCAGAGACGAGTCGGAGTGGCGCGGCTGCCGCGCTTTGACAGCCGCCTTTCGGACCGCATATCCCCGCTCGGCTGGTCTCCTTGCGGGTGCGCTGTCGCTATCGTCTCGGCGCCCCCGATGAGGGAACCGTTACCTGTTGTCGACCGGACGTCATCGGTATCGCGGGGCTGCTCTGTCGGAGTTCGTGACACGGATTGACCGCCGCTGAGGGAATACTGGGCGGGATCGCCATGCGTCAAGGGGTGCTTGTGGGTCTGCGGGTCGACCCGGATCAGGCGCAGGGAGCCGGGATGCGTATGGCGCAGTCGGTCACTGCCCCCATCACTCTCGTCGGGGTGGTGACACCGGCGGCCGCTGATGACGTTGCGACCACGGTGGCCCCCATGATGTCGGTCCGGCTGCAAATGATCAGTGAGCACCCCTGGACGCGCAGCACACACATCACCGCCACGGCAGCGTCGGTGTTGCGCGCCAACACAGCGACATACCAGGAGCAAGAGACCCTGAACGCCGCCGCACTGCGACCGGGGGGTGCGGTGGTCGGTCCGTAGCCCGCCCCGATTCCGCAGATCCCCGCAACTCTGCCAACGTGCGCGCCGCCGCTGGCCGTCCCGCCCGCGGGGATCGCCCCAACTCACTGCAGAGGCAGCGCCACGGCGCGCCGAAAGACGCTGTGGCCAAGGTCAACTGCGATCTGAACGCTGATACCGAAGGGTCGGCCTCGGCGACCTACACATTGGTCGCTGACAACGCAGCGCTCGACAAAGCGCTAAGCGACACCATCGCCGGGCCAGCACCAAAGCGGGTCAACGCTGCGCGGGGTTGTTGTGGCGTCCACGGGATCTGGTTCAGCCGTGAGCCCGCCCGCTTGTGGCTCAGGCGATCGCTAACAGTCCGGGGCGGTAGAAGTTAGGGAATGGCCACCCCGAGATGTCGAGTTCGTCGCCGGTGAGCAAGATTGTCCACGCCAATAGCAGGCAGGCGGCGATTGGGGCGGCGGGGATGCCCGACCATGACAGATGCCACAGCGGACGCAGCACGGTGCTGGCGGCGATAGGTACCGGTCGGGCTACCCAGCGCTTATTGTGTTTGAGGATTTTGCGAAGCGCGGCCTTATTGTCAGGCTCAGGTGCTCCTTTTCGGTTCAGCCGTTTCTGGCGGATGTAGGTGACGCTGGTCTGCTCGTGGAGGACTTTGGCGACGATGGGGCGCACGACGGGGCTCAGAATGTGCTCGCCGCCTTCGTCTTGCGCTTCATCGACGAGCTGCTCTTTGACGAAGTCGAAGGCGCCGGGCTGCACCGCGTCCATCACGTCTCGCACGCGGCGCAGAACCATCATGGCCAGCCGAGCAACGGTTTTGACGATCTTTTGTACCGCCGTGGAGATCGCGTCTGGTGCAGCGCCGAGGGCCTCTTTGAGCAGCGGTGTGACGTTGTCGAAAATGACGTGGGGGGACGGAATGGGAACGGTGCCCACAAGTACCTTGCAGGTGCACTCGCTGGCGCGATCGACGAGTTCGGCGAGGACCTCACTTGCACGCGACTCCAGCGGCGGCGCGTCGGGAGCGTCGTCGTCGGCCTTGTCTGCCTGCTGTGCCGACATGGCAAGTGCCCGGCCAATATGCCCGTCCTCGGTAATCGCCGCGATCGCCGAGGGCTGTGCAGCCGCCGGTGGTGAACCGGCCGCGCTGACGGGAGCGTCGTCGTTGTCGAGGAAGTCGATCGGGCCGAGCTTGGCCAGGTCGGCAGTTACCGCCAGATGGATGAGCGAGATTCCCCATAGTCGTTCAACGGCATCGGCGGCGGTGCTGACGTCGGCGTTCGGTTCGGGTTGGTCGGTGCGGGCCAGTTCCAGTAGCTCCGACTCGACCTGCTGCGACTGTGACAGCCACCTGTAGGTGGCTTCTTCGAGAAGGGAAAGGGCCTCAATCTTGGTCATCGGGTCGGCGTCTGCTTGCTGCGCGTTCAGTACACGTTGCACCGCTTGCTGCACTCCGTCACGCGCGTCGGTGAGGCCGACGATTCGTTCCAGCACATCCTGTGGGATCGGCACGGATGCTTAGTACCACGGCCGCTGGCTGTCTGCGCGCCGTTCGCTCCTGTCAATTTGCTGTCAAGCCGTGGGTCAGCGCAATGCGACCCTGGCCTTGACCGCGTCGACCACATACTTGCGGCCGGGGTGGCGGTCGAATCTGTTTAGCGATCGACCCGGGGATCACCCGCAGACGCATACCTCGCAGTTCCACTGCGTCTCAGCCGAATTGCGGCGCAACATTGATCTCATTTGACCGTCGCATACCGGCGCTGACCGCAGTTAGCTATCTGTTATGCCGGCGACTGGACGTCCATCTCACGCCACGCAGGTCGCGGTCGCTTGCGCGGTGCCGAGCCGCGCGACCGGGTCGGCCGAGATCGATCCCCACTTCACATCCTGTCCCCAGCGCACGACGTTCCTGGTCAATCGATCGACACGAGGAGAGGCGGTGAATTACATTGGAAGATAACGTGTTCAACGATCTACCCCTCCTCCTCGCGGTACCGCACGCGGCGAAGCTTCTGGGAATCAGTCGTGCTGCGGCCTATCGGCTCGTCGCCTCTGGCGAGCTGCCGGTTCGTCGGCTCGGCGGACGGATCTACGTGGTAACCGCGGGCCTGCGTGACGTGGTGGCCTGATGAAGGGTTCGGTGTATCAGCGGGGCGCGAAGTGGTACTACAAGTTCCGTATGCCCGAGCGTGATCCCTCGACGGGCACCTTCCCCTGGGTCACCAAGGGCGGTTACGACACCGAGCGCGACGCGTGGCAGGCCTGCCGAGAGGCGATGCGTGACGCCGACAGCGGCCGGATCGTGCGACCGTCCCAACAGACGGTCGGCGAGTTCGTCACCGACTGGCTGACGGCGGTCAAGCCGGCACTTGACGCCTCGACATGGCGCAGCTGGAGCGACTATGCCCGGTGGTACGTAATCCCCCACATCGGCGGCGAACGGCTCCAGGCGCTCAATGAGCCAGTGCTACTGAGGTTTTACGCAATGCTGCTGGCCAAGGGCCGGGTGAAGCCGAACAACGATGCGGTGATGTACACGCACTGGGCGAAACTGATCGCCAGCGGCAAGCCGCCCCCCACGCCGCGCGAGCTGTCGACGGCGTGCGGCACGTCGATCCACGCCGCGCGTGACGCGGTCCGGCGCTACAAGGCTGGCCTGACGCCCAGGACTCTCACGCAGGGGCTGGCTCCCAAGACAGTGCGCAACATTCATTCGTTCCTGCACCGGGCACTGGCCGATGCCGTCGCCTGGAAGTACATCTCCGAAAACCCGGCAAGCAACGTCAAGCCCCCGCGCAATCCCCGCACCCGCCGGCACGTGTGGAAACCCGAGGAGATCCGGACCTTCCTGGCCTCGGCCCGCGAGGACCGCTTTGCCGCACTGTTCCTCCTGGAGTTGACCACCGGGATCCGGCGTGGCCAGATCTGCGGACTCAAATGGTCGGCGGTCGATCTGGACGCGGGGAAGGTCACCGTGCACGACAACCGGGTGGTCGTCGGCGGCCAGGTCCTCGACAAGGCGGGCGGCAAGACCCGCAACGCCGACCAGACCATCTCCATCGACAAGACGACGGTCGGCGCGCTGCGTCGTTGGCGCGCCCAGCAGGACAGCGAGCGTGAGTTCTTCGGCGACGCCTACCACCCGGGCGACTTCGTGTTCACCTACCCCGACGGCCGTCCTCCACACCCAGACTCGATCCGACAGCGCTTCGAACGGTTGACGGCCAAAGCTGGGTTGTCCCGCATCACCTTTCACGATCTGCGCCACACCTACGCCACTGGCGCGTTGCGGGCCGGGGTGAGCCCGAAGATCGTCAGCGAGCGCATCGGCCACGCGAACATCGGCTTCTTCCTGGAGACCTATGCCCACGTGCTCGACAACGACGACAGCGAAGCGGCTGAGCAAGCGGCCTCGTTCCTGCTCGGTGATAGCTGGATTGACGGTGACGATGCGCCGGCGAATCTGCCGCCGCACGATATAACGTAGGGGTTATACTGGTGTCGAAGCATTGGGACGTGATCCTGCTCGACGAGGTCGAACGGTGGTTCTTCACGCTCAACAGGGACGCGATGGCGGCGGTCACCGGCGCCATCGACCTGCTGGAGCTGGAAGGGCCGACACTGGGCCGGCCGATCGTCGACAAGGTGAACGGCTCGAAGTTTCACAGCATGAAGGAGCTGCGTCCCGCTGGCACCAGCATCCGCGTCCTGTTCATCTTCGACCCGGCCCGGCAGGCGATCCTGCTCCTGGGCGGCGATAAGGCAGGCGACTGGAAGCGCTGGTACGACAGGAACATTCCGATCGCGGACGCACGCTTCGAGAGCTGGCTGGCGACCGAGCACGGAGGGCAATGACCATGGCGCGCAACTGGCGGGACATCCGCGCGGACGCGATCGCGCAGGGCGCATTGGACACCGAGCGCGCCGCCGCCGCGCGCGAGGACATGCGCGAGGCCGTCCAGGCGCACCGTCTGGCCGAGATTCGCAAGGCGCTGGGGCACTCCCGCCAAGCCGATGTTGCGGCGCTCATGGGGGTCTCTCAGGCCCGCGTTTCCAAGCTGGAGAGCGGCGACCTGTCCCACACCGAGCTAGGCACCCTTCAGGCATACGTCGCTGCCCTCGGCGGACAGCTACGCATCGTCGCCGAGTTCGGTGATGACATCGTCGAACTATCCGCTTGACGCGAGGGTGCCACTGCGTCAAAAGCGACCTATGTACGCCCGGGAAGTTGTGGCCGGTGACCGATTCTGTCGAGTATTGACAGTGCCCTGGGACCATTGAATGGTCGACGCAAAGTCGCCAGCGTGCTGGTAACAGTGCGTGCTTGACAGGTGCGGGTTCCCGTGGAGGAGACTGCGTCGTTGTGGGCCTCCGCCGTCCCGCGTGGGGAGAAGTTGCTTGAGGTTGGAACTCCGGCGGGCTACGCCTTGCAGGAAGTCGGCGGGGAACTGCCGGCCGGGAGCCGTCGCCGATCAACGACCTTTTGGGTGTCGTACTTTCGATAGTCGCTTCGGGGCATCGCTCCGGGTCTTCATATCACCGCCGTGAATGTCCGTACTAGTCAGGTATCATGACTACCGGAAGTCGTGGAGTGGGGCTGATGCCCATGGGCACAAAGTCGCCGAAGCGCATGGATGACACGCGCTGAACCCGGCAAGCGCAGCAATGGGCGCGGCGTCGGCGGGCGTCGGCATCGATCTGACTCGGTAGTGCTGACGTAAGGTGCAATTCCCGTGCGAGCGGGTGGACGATGGAGCCGAGAACGGTATGGATAACGAGCACCCGGTTGATTTGGGGGTTGCGTTGTTCATCCCGTATCGCCACATGGAGGACCGAATCTTCCGGGCTCTAGAGGATGCCGGCTTCAACGACTGGACCCTGGCGCAGGCTCGGGTGTTTCAACGCATCGCCCCGGACGGTTCGCGTCTAACCGACCTAGCTAAACAGGCGCAATTGAGTAAGCAGAGCGCCGGGGTTCTGGTCGACCAACTGGAACGCTTTGGCTACGTCCGCCGGGTCTCCGACCCAGCCGACGGGCGGGCCAGGTTGATCGTGTTCGAGGACCGTGGCCAGCGAGCGGCCGAGGTGGCGAAGGCGACAGCCTCCAAGATTCTGGCGGAGTGGAAGACCTATCTCGGTACCCGCAACTTCACACTGTTGCAACAGATCCTGGATCAACTCCGCGAGATCACCGATCCCTACGCCCACCAACCCTAGCGGCGTCGGGCGTCATTCCTCAAATACCGCTGGCCAGATTCGCTAACCGCACCGCGGTCATCGGTGGAGTTCACTGCCAGCCTTGATATAGTCAATAACATTGACTATATGGTCAGCGGAGCCGACACAAGCTCGCTGAGGGCGAGTGGAGGCGACATCCACGGTTCCGCGACGAACCTCACCCGTTGCCGCCGCACGTCCCTCCTCCACGTGGAGGTCGTGAGGCGTCCGGCGCGGCGCGGACCACTGCGCACGAATTTGCAACACCCAAGAGAAGGAGATCGCCCATGAGCCTGAGCCTGATTTGCGGTCCGTCCGGCGCCGTCATCACCGGGGAGACCGAAGAGGAGCTGGTGAGCAACGTGCAGGCACACGCCCGCGAGCACGAGAACACCGAGTTGTCGCGCGAGCGCATCCTCGCCAAGCTCCACGAGAGGAATCCTGAGCAGCCCATCGAGGCGACTGCCTGGGCCAACACGAACGTCTGCACCGCCGCGCCAAAGCTGTGCGACACCAGTGACATGGTGATCGTGCACCGCATGTTCCGCCGCGAATGCGCCCTGCTGCCACAACTCGTCGCTGCGGTACCCGTCGGTGACCGCGCCCGGGCCCACCACGTCGCCGAGCACGTTCGCGAGATCCTCGACATGCTCCATCACCACCACCTGGGCGAGGACGAGCTGCTGTGGCCGAGACTGTCGACCCGGACCCGATTCCACGCCGATCTCCTCGCGCGGATGGACAGCCAGCATCACGCTCTTGCGGTGCTGCTCGAGCACGTCGCGACCGCGCTGCCCCAGTGGCGGCACACGCCCGCCGCGCACACCGGCGCGCCACTGACCGCGTTGCTGGAGCAGATTTCGCATGGCCTCGACGAACACTTCGACGAGGAAGAAGCAAAGATTCTGCCGATCGTCGAACGCGTGATCACCGCCGCCGAATATCAGGAGGTCGGACAACGGGGACTGGTAGCGATACCCCTGACACGCCGACTCATCATGCTCGGCTACCTCCTCGAAGACACCACCCCGCGGGAACGAGCCGACTTCCTCGCCGCCATCCCCGCACCCGCGCGACTCGCCTATCGACTCATCGGAGTACGCCAACACCGCCGCGAGGCCACCAGACTCCGCGGCGGCGGCCCACGGCGATACGTCTAGACCGCACAAGAGTTGCCAGCCGACCTCGACCTGTCTCATCCGTTGCGGCCGACTGCTTGTCCCATTCATCCGCTCTATAGAAAGCAAATATTGTGAAGTTTCTTGTCCTCGGAGCAACCGGCCGTACCGGTGTCCACTTCGTCAAAAACGCACTCGACCAGGGCCACCAGGTCACCGCTCTCGTTCGGCGGCCGGACGCTACCGTTGACCCGCGCGCTCACATCGTCAGCGGCGATGTCACCGACGCCGCAGCGATCGCCACGGCGGCCCGAGGGCACGATGCGGTCATCAGCACGCTCGGAGTGACAAGCGTCCGCCAAACGCCGGCGCTGATTACGGACACAGTCCGCGCCGTCATCGCGTCCGCAAAGACATCGGGTGTCGACCGGTTCGTGATCGTGTCCGCGTTCGGCGTCGGCGACTCCCTGGCGAAGGCATCGTTCCTCGCCGGCCTCATATTTCGCACGGCGCTGCGCAAAAAATACGAGGACAAAGCCGCGTCCGAAGTGCTCTTGAAAGCCAGCGACTTGAAATGGACCCTCGCATACCCCGGCGCCTTAAACGACCGGGCCGGCGGCGCCTACACCGCGATCGCGCTCGAGGACGTGACGAGATTACCGATCCTGCCCTCAACCTCTCGCGTTAACGTCGCCGACTTCCTCCTCCGCTCCGCAGTAGAAAACACCTTCATCCGTCAGGTCGTCGTCGTCACCAACACCAAGTAGGGCTCCATCATGGCTTTGATCGCGAAATTGGATCCGCAAGAGACTAATCAAGATCAACAGATCGTCAGGGGTACGGATACTCATTGGTGAACTCGAAGATACGACTCGACAAATGCCACGCGTGCGCCCGAACGCGGAGCGCTTCAATAACTCAGTGCCACAATCCAATTCGTCATCGTGACGAATTGATCGCGACCTAGGCATGCGACGCGTCATGGTTCGCTGGCGATAACAATGATTACGTTAGGTCCCGTCGGCCATACCGCGCCTTAATGGGTCGCTACTACTTTTGTCCTGGTGTTGTTTTGCTGGTTGTTGTCGCGTGTGCGTCACAGCCCGCTGTAGAACGAATCAACCTCGGGTGACACCACTTTGATCTCATGGCGCCGTCGAATTTCGTCGACGACGACGGGTCACCGCGGGATTAGTGTCGCTGGGGACGGAGCACGCACGCCGCGATCATCGCGCTATCGTCGGAATCATGGACATTATTCGGATGGCCGGCCGGCGTGGCTGATGGCAACCAGTCGTTGGCTTCCGTTCGGACCGCATTTCTTGCCCTACCGGAGAGGGCTGTTTGTGCGGCACTTGCGTCTTATGCGAGCCGGAATGGCAGTCGGGGGTCGGCTAGCTGCGCTCCGCGACGCGGAGGTCGTCCCGGTGTCGGCCACTGCCAGCGTGCGGATTCATCGGCTGAGTGGGCTGAGCGAGAGGCCGCCCGCTCTGTTGTGGATCCACGGCGGAGGTTACGTGACCGGATCGGCGGCGATGAATGACCGCGCGGTGCGGAAGATGGCCGCGAATCTTGGCGCGCTGGCGGCCAGCGTCGAATATCGACTCGCCCCAGAGCACCCGTATCCAGCAGCACTCGACGATTGCTACGCCGCCTTGCAGTGGCTGGCCGCTCGTGACGATATCGACCGACGGCGGATTCTGATCGCCGGTAAGTCAGCCGGCGGGGGGCTGGCGGCGGCGCTGGCACTGCGCTGCCTGGACGCGGGGCTAGTCGAACTTGCGGGACAGGTGCTGATCTATCCGATGCTTGACGATCGAACAGTTCAGCGGTCAACTGCGATTGGTGCGAGAGGATGGACACCGCAAGACAATTCGTTTGGCTGGCGCTCCTACCTCGGCCGCGACCCCGGCGAGGGGCATGTGAGTGCCTACGCAGCACCGGCCCGGCGCGCCGACCTTTCTGGTCTGCCGCCCACTTGGATTGGCGTCGGGACCGCAGATCTTTTTTACGATGAATGTGTCGATTACGCCAACCGGCTTCGCGCAGCAGGAGTGCCGACACAGCTCAGGATCGTGCCCGGTGGCTTCCATGGATTCGACGTCGTCGGATCGCGGACTTCGATCGTGCGGCAATTCCGCGCCGATCAACTGGCGGCGATGCGTCAGGCTTTCGCGCCCTGGGGTACAACCGGTCTGAACGGCCCAGCGCTGTAAAGGCTGCGGGATGTCTTAGACAATCCCCCAGGGATGTCTACTCACGTGTTACAGGTTGTCGCGCCTCGTGGTTGGGTTCCCGAGGTGACGCGAGGCCTATCCCTGGCTGCAGAAGACGTTCTTCGGGTGGTCCGCCACGACATCCGCCGTCCTCAGCGCTAGGTACCTGGCGATGTAGAACAGACTGTCGCTCGTCGCCCTCCCATCCCCGCTCGCCAGTAACGCGACTGGGACCGTTGCTGTCAAGTTGGAAGCGGACAAGTCCCGATCTCTGCCCCGAAGTCATCCGCCATCGGGTCAATCGCAGCCTCGCGAACCACGCACCGCACCATTACGGACATGACAACTTCACTGAGACGAGTAGGGTCGCGATCCTCTCACTCAACTTGTCACTTTACCGGTTCGAGCTGTTCTTCTCATTAGCGGTTCGGCTAGGCAGGCGCACTGAGTGACCCAGTGCGAGCAACAGCCCGGGTGCGCCCCGAAGGACGCCTAGGGTCACCTCGACGTCTACCTCAACGCTGTAAAAGCGGCGCACTATGACGGTGGCCGTGCCGACCTAACCTGGGACGCACGTTGTCAGGCGTGGCGCGTCTCAAGAGTTGACAGCAGATCTGCAGCCCGTTGTGGCCTGCGAGCGCAAGATTCGATCTAAAGTCCGGCGGGCGGGGAGAAGTGACTCGACTCCCGAGGGGGATCCAACGATGGTGGAATCAAATACCCGGTCGCAGAACGCCGGTGATACGCAGCGCCCTGCCGATGGCCATGCCGCTGGCGCACCTGAGCCAATGCAGTCTGATCGTTGGCAGCGGCTGAAGGGCGAATGGGGTCGGCGGCTGCAGCCCGGTGAACGGTCGGTGTTGATCGCCTGGTCGTCATTCACTACTACCTTCGCCGGAGTTCGTGCGTTGACGCACTGGATCCACGCTGGCCACGGTCCCTCTGGGGGCGGGATGTCGGTGGGCGGGCATCACTTTCACCATTACAACATCGGGATCGCGGGTTTGGCGGCAGTTGGTGTGGTCGCATTACGTGGTCGCGAACAGCATCGGCACCACCCTGTGACAGCGGCGGCATACGGGTCGGCGGTAGCGCTGATCGTCGACGAGCTAGCACTGCTGATCGATCTCAAAGACGTCTACTGGGCGCGCGATGGCCGCAAGAGCGTCGACGCCGCCGTCATCGTCGCCGCTGGCGGAGCCACCATTGCCGCCGGACTACCGTTCTGGGCCCATGCCAGCAGGGCACTCCGTAATTGATCGGCCGCCGGATTGGCTACCGATCTCGGCCGAACGAGGATGGTCCCTTGAGCTGGTACTTTTCGTCACGGCGGCGCGCACGTTGCCACCCGCTGAGCTCAAGCGAGCCGTTGATGGGCCTCGTACTCGAGGCGCCCGAGGGCGAGTCCGCGTAAACGCTGATCCGCCAGTGTGATTCGGAGTTCTTCGACGATGGCTGCGATGGTGTCGCGAGGTATCCCCGGATAGGTGATCGTCAGCTGCGTAATCAGCGCGTCGGTCGCCGCGTAGTCGATCGCGTGCGCACTGTGATTATCGGGCATTTGTTGTAGCGGATCAGATGCCCGCATGCTTGGCCGCTGCTCGAGGGTGTGTGCGTCTTAGGCAGCGATGATGTGTTCGACGGTGGCTTCTGGATGCTGCTGCGCCCCCTCGGTGATCGCTGCCTGAGTCGCCGCACCTAGCGTCGACCCGTCAGCGGGTGGCTGTCCGCGCGTCAGGGCGCGATTCAGTAGCACTCGAAATGCACGGTCGATATGCTCGGATGAGTCGGGTACCACATTTCAACAGTACGGGTCGCTCATCATCGGCACATGACATTGATGTACCTGTGAGGGAACGGCAAACAATGTGTGCCGCAACAGCTCTGAGGGGCTCTTCTGCCCTGCCGGTGGTGACGAAACTAGATCGCGGCTATCCCGCGACTGAACTGTGGTTGCCCTGTGGCGAAGAAGCCCGCGCAATCGCGGCGGGCCGAGCAGCCGTCGCATTCCGCCACGTAGGTGTTTTTCCAATCTGAGATCGACTGAACTGCGAATGGTCGGATGCTGGGGTCAAGCACGCACAGCGGCAGGTTGTAGATCGAAGCGCTGACCCCTGCCGCCCCGAGCACATCAATGCCGGGCGATCCTTAAGTCGGAGCACCCCGAGCACGGTTTGGTTCGAACGCCCCCTTCGCTTGGACCACGTAATCGTGAATATGATCGACCGCCGCGTAGATCGGTATGCCTGCCGAAATTTCCTGGTGGCGGACCGCCGCCCACGCGTTCGCGACCTCCGGTGAGGCGAAGGCTCACACCTCGAGTGGATCTACCCGGCACATTTTCCGCGGGATTGGGTCGCAGCAATCGACCGGCCACGCATAGACCCCGCCGAACTCCTGCTGCGCGCGCCTGACTCACAGATACAACGCCGTGGCGCGGCAGGAAACATCGCCGCCTTTCCAGTCGGCAATCAACCAGGGCTGCAAGACATCATCGCCGCGATACGAACAGCCACCGAGCCACCGAGCCACCGAGCCACCGAGCCAGCGCCGAAACCGACCCCCCTACCCGCAAGGTGCGATGCTTCAAATGCCAGACGGGGGACTAGCTCCCGACTTTTCCTCGTCGAATCCCGATGATGCCAAGGTCGACGATCCGATCTTCGACATTCACAACATGAGCGCGTGGGACAACTTCGGGCATTGGACCGACGGTATCGACGATGTTCAGCATTCGATTCTCAGCCCCTTGTTCTACGACTGCGACATCCTGGCAGCGCTTCCACCGACCACCGTCTACATGGGCACGAATGAAGTCACTTACCCCGATTCGCTCCTGCTGTATCAGAAGGCGGTACAGGATGATTCGCTGATCTCAGTGGTCGTCGGCACCGGACTGGTCCACGACTGGCCACTAGGCGACACCTACTCCCAGGCAGCCGTGGTGCGCCCCGACATCTATCGCGAGCTGGGGCTAATTGCCAATGACGCCACGTCGGCATAACTGGAGCCGAGTTATGGGCCCGCACACTGAACGTCGGCCGAAAACAATCAACGTGGCATTTTTGCAGCTCGCGGATGACAACTTCACTGAGACCGGACATTTTGTTTGGTGTCCGGTCTTGTGAGTGAACACGATGGCGCAGCGATCCGAGGTGGCGAACGTCGCCTCCGCAAAACTAACAATGCTGTATTTTCCGGTGACATTGAACTTCGCATCGGTGAAGTCGACTAACGAGCCCTTCCCGGGGGTCGACACCATTCGCACGCTGAGCCTGATCATGGCGGTGGGTCCGGTCGTGGCGATAGTGCTGGCGCTCTGGCTCATCAAGCCCGTCCGTCGTTGAGACTGCTTTCAGGACAGGACTTTTCGCACGATGGCTAAGGGCCGCCGCGCCAGTGTTCGATGCGGCGATGGTCGGGAGTGAAGCCGTGGTTCATCCCCCACAGCACCGCCTGGGTCCGGCTGCCGACGCCCAGCTTGCGGTACAACGTACGGATGTAGGACTTCACGGTGTTGGGGCTTAAGTACGTCAGGCGCGCGACGTCGGCGTTGCTCTTCCCCTGCGTGATGAGCGCCAGGATCTCCGCCTCGCGATCGCTGAGTCCTTCACCGCGGCCGGGCCAGTCGGTCCCCGGTGCACTGCGTGCCCGCGGCGCCGAGTCGGTGATGATGACCTCCCCGCGGTGCACCGCCTCCAGCGCGGCGACGAGGTCGCGTGCGGGCAGCGTCTTGGACAGATACCCGTGGGCGCCGCGTTCCCGTGCGCTGGCGATCAGGTCAGGGTGAAAGTTCCACGTGTACACAACAACTCGTCGCGCACACGGATTTGCGACGAGAACGCCGATCTCTTCGTGATCTGACTCCGGTTGGGCGAAGCTGTCATACAGCACGACGTCGACGGGGTCCTTAACCGGCATCGTCGAGTCGAGCTCGGCGACGACGACGCGGTCCCGGTACGGGTTGAGCATGTTGGCGACGCCCTGCACGACGACGTCGTAGTCGTCGACGAGAGCCACCGTGATCGGTGTGCGAGGGGGCTCGGGCACGACGCTGACATTACCTCCCTAGGGGTGTACCGCCACCCCCCTAAGGGTGGTCGACTCGAATGACGACCGACACCCAACGGAAGGTTCGAATCATGATCATTCTCGGCATCATCCTGCTGATCGCGGGATTCCTGCTCAAGATCTCCTTGCTGTGGACCATCGGGATCATCCTCCTGGTCATCGGCGCCATCTTGGCGATCGTGGGCTCCACCGGACGCGCCATCGGCGGCCGTCGCCACTACTACTGATCTGCATCTAGGACTCTGCTGAATTAGTGGCTTGTGGGGCGGGGTGCCTCAAAGCGCTCTGTGGCGCGTGGGGTTAAGTCAGACCCGGAGGTCGACAATT
>FLQS01000069.1 GCA_900078375.1 uncultured Mycobacterium sp.
CTCACCCTGGCGTGTGACCCCGACAACCAACTCGTCGAAACCGGCGGCTGGGACACCCGCATACTGCCCAACGGCCAAACCCAATGGATCCCACCGCCAGGACTCCCGATGCTGCGCGGCGGCACCAATGACTTCCACCACCCCGAACGGCTGCTGCAAAACGACAGCGACCCACCATCGCAGGATTCAGGCGCGGCCTAAGCCGACTCTTCGACCACCACATCGGCAGGCACCTTGTCAGGCCGCAGGCCGCGCCAACTCGGGTGGCGTAGCCGGCCGTCGGACGTCCACTCGCCATAGCGCACCTCTCCCACCAACTCTGGGCGCACGTAGGTGACACCCTTGGCGTCCAGCCTGGGAAGCGGTGCGCCAAAGGGTGATTCGTCGGTATGCAACGGCGCGAGGATCTCCTTGAGCCGGGTCAGCTCCTTCTCGGAGAATCCCGTGCCCACCCGGCCGATGAACCGCAGGCCGCCGTCGTCGGGGATGCCGAGCAACAGCGCACCAATCCCACTGGAGCGCCCACCGTTTCCCTCGCGCCAGCCGCCGATTACGGCCTCCTGGGTATTCCAGTTCTTGTCCTTGATCCACGCAGCCGACCGTCGCCCCGGCTGATAGGTCGAATCCCACTTCTTCGCGACGACACCTTCCCACTTCTTCTTGCGGGAGAACTCGATTGCATCCGGCCCGTCGCCGTCGATCAGCGGTGGCACGATCAAATCCGTTCCCTCGGCGAAGGTTTCCAGTACCTTCCGCCGGTCGCGATACTTCGCCTTCAGCAGCGACCGCCCGTCGAGCCGCAAGATGTCGAACGCCCAGAACTCGATCCGGGTGGCGCGCACCCGATTCTGCATCTCGCCGAAGTTCGGCACACCGTCGGCGTCCAGCGCCACCACCTCGCCGTCAAGGATGACATCGTGGTCGGCGAGATCAGCTGCCAGCGACTGCAATTGCGGGTAGTCAGCGGTGAGGTCCCGGCCGCTGCGGGACTGCAGTCGCAGCCGGCCGTGATCGATCTCCATCAGCAGCCGATAGCCGTCGAACTTACCCTCGAAACCGTACTGCGCGCTGGTCAGCTTCTCGACCGACCCCAGAGTCGTGAGCATCGGCGAGTAGTCCGGCAAGTGGGGCGTGGGCTGCTCCTTCATCCGGTGCGCCAGCCACTGGCTTCCGTTGGTCTGAATCAGCGCATAGCGCCCGGAGATCCGCTGGCCGTGCAGGGTGACGATCACCTCGCCGCCCTTGGCCGGACCGTCGGGCGCGTTGTCCCGGAACTTCTCCGCCTCATACGTCCCGGAATCCCAGACGACCACCTTGCCGCCGCCGTACTCCCCCTTCGGGATGTCCCCCTCGAACGTCGCGTACTCCAGCGGATGGTCCTCCGTGTGCACGGCGAGGTGGTTGACCGCCGGAGTGTCCGGCAGGTTCTTCGGCACCGCCCACGACACCAGCACACCGTCGCGCTCCAGCCGGAAGTCGTAGTGCAATCGGCGGGCGTGGTGCTCCTGGATGACGAAGGTGCTGTTGTTGCCGGCTGGAGCCGCTGGGCCGGCGACATCGATCGAAGCGGGTTGCGATCGCGGCACCGGTTCGGGCGTCTTGGTCGAGTCCCGCATGCTCCGATAGGTGGTCAGCCGGTCTTCCCGCGGCACGTCGGCGTCCATGCCAGCCAGCAGGTCCCTGTGCTCGGCGACCCTCGCCAGGACCTCGTGGTACTCCAGGTGCCGCAACTTCGGATCGCCGATCTCCTCCCACGTGCGCGGCGCCGCGACCGTCGGATGATCCCGGCCGCGCAACGAATACGGTGCGATTGTCGTCTTCGACCCGTTGTTCTGGCTCCAGTCCAGAAAGACCTTGCCTGCCCGCACACTCTTGGTCATCGTCGCGGTAACGAGCTTGGGCATGCTCTGCTCCAGCTGCTGGGCCACCCGGCGGGCCAGCACCACCGCCCCGTTACTGCTGACCGGTTCGGCCAACGGGGCATACAGATGCAGCCCCTTACTTCCACTGGTGAGCGGATACACCGTCAGGCCGATATCGTCCATCAACTCACGCACGGCATTGGCCACCTCGCCCAGCTGCGCCATGGTTACGCCCTCACCCGGGTCGAGGTCGAACACCAATCGTGTTGCCGGACCTGGCTTTCCGCTTGCGGTGAAACGCCATTGCGGCACATGGACTTCCAGCGCGGCCTGCTGAGCGATCCAGGCCAGGCCCGTCGAGCTTTCGATGATCGGGTACGTGGTGCTGCCCGAGCGATGAACGATGGTCGCCCGGTCGAGCCAATCCGGTGCCGAACTGGCGAGCTGCTTTTCGAAGAATGCCGACTCCTCCACGCCGTTGGGCCAGCGTTTCCGGGTGACCGGTCGGCCGGCGATGTGCGGCAGCATCACCTCGGCAATGGCGGTGTAGTACTCGAATACGTCCGCCTTGGTGGTGCCGGTGGCCGGGTACAGGACCTTGTCGGCGTTGGTCAGCATGACGCGCGGTCCCTTCGTCGCCCCCGGCGGCCAGACGTCATTCACCATCCCGAGGGTATTACCCGCTGCTACCGTGGACTATGACCAGAATGCTGGCGGCCGTGCTACTGGCGCTGCCCGCGTTGATCGGCGTTCCGCAGGCCGGCGCCGACCCGGAAGACCACGTCCCATACTGCTCGGCCGGGCAGAACCCAATGGACAGCAACTGCCGACCCGCTCCGAATCAGGAAACCAGTGACGGCATAGCGCCCGGCGCCAATCCTGATCTGCCCACCGGACTGAATCCGGGCGTCCAGCCCGCCATCTGACCCAGCAACACCGATCAGGCCTGCATACTGGTCATATGCGTTCCATCTGGAAAGGCTCGATCGCATTCGGTCTGGTGAACGTCCCTGTGAAGGTGTACAGCGCCACCGAGGACCACGACCTGAAGTTCCATCAGGTGCACTCCAAGGACAACGGTCGCATCCGCTACAAGCGCGTCTGCGAAGTATGCGGTGAGGTGGTCGAATACCGCGATATCGCCAAGGCTTACGAGTCCGACGACGGCCAGACCGTGGTGATCACCGACGACGACATCGCCACCCTGCCCGAGGAACGCAGCCACGAGATCGAGGTGGTCCAGTTCGTTCCCGCCAGCGAAATCGACCCGCTGATGTACGACCGCAGTTACTTCCTCGAGCCGGACGGCAAGTCGTCGAAGTCCTATGTGCTGCTGGCCAAAACGCTCGCCGACACCGATCGGGTGGCGATCGTGCATTTCGCGTTGCGCAACAAGACCCGGCTGGCCGCGCTTCGCGTCAAGGACTTCTCCAAGCGTGACGTGATGATCGTGCACACCCTGCTGTGGCCCGACGAGATCCGCGACCCCGACTTCCCAGTCCTCGACAAAGAGGTGGAGATCAAACCCGCCGAGCTGAAGATGGCCAGCCAGGTCGTCGAGTCGATGGCCGACGACTTCCACCCCGAGCAGTTCCGCGACACCTATCAAGAGCAGCTCCTCGAACTCGTCCAGGCGAAGCTGGAAGGCGGCGAGGCGTTCACCACCGAGGAGCAGCCGGCCGAGCTGGACGAGACCGAGGATGTCTCGGATCTGCTGGCCAAGCTCGAGGCCAGCGTCAAACGCCGCCGTGGCGAGGCAGGCGGCTCAGACGGCGAGGCACCTGCGAAGAAGGCACCCGCGAAGAAGGCTGCGGCCAAGAAGGCACCAGCGAAGAAAGCGCCCGCCAAGAAGGCGTGAACTTCGGGTGAGTTTCACCCAATCTTTGAACTCGGCACCAAAATAGAACGTGTTTCAGTTACGTTCCAAATTCAGCGTCATCAACCGCAGCGATCTTGTTACGGTGTTCGCCGACAAGGGAAGAGAGACACGTGATCCTCGACAAGTTCAGACTTGACGGTCAAGTTGCAGTAGTCACCGGCGCCGGGCGTGGCCTGGGTGCGGCGATCGCCGTCGCCTTCGCTGAAGTCGGTGCCGACGTCGTCATCGGCTCGCGCACCCAGTCCGAGTTGGAGTCGGTCGCCAAGCAGATCGAGGCGGTGGGACGGCGCGCTCATATCGTCGTCGGCGACCTCGCGCACCCGGAGACGACGGGCGCGCTCGCCGGCACGGCGGTCGAGGTGTTCGGCAAGCTGGACATCGTCGTCAACAACGTCGGCGGCACCATGCCCAACGCGCTGCTGAACACCAGCGTCAAGGACATGAAGGACGCGTTCACCTTCAACGTGCTGACCGCGCACGCGCTGACGCTGGCGGCGGTTCCGCTGATGCTCGAGCACTCCGGCGGCGGCAACATCATCAACATCACCTCGACCATGGGCCGACTGGCCGGGCGCGGATTCGCCGCCTACAGCACCGCCAAGGCCGCGCTGGCGCACTACACCCGGCTGACCTCGCTGGATCTGTCCCCGAAGATCCGGGTGAACGCGATCGCACCGGGCTCCATCCTGACCTCGGCGCTGGAGATCGTGGCCTCCAACGATGCCCTGCGCGACCCGATGGAGAAGGCGACGCCGATGAAGCGACTCGGCGATCCGCTCGACATCGCCGCGGCCGCCGTCTATCTCGCCTCACCGGCCGCCAGCTATCTCACCGGCAAGGTGATCGAGGTCGACGGTGGCCTCATCGTGCCGAACCTCGACCTCCCCATCCCCGATCTGTAAGGAGCGCCATGGCCATCCGCGTCGCACAAGTCGGCACCGGCAATGTCGGTGTCCACGCGTTGAAGGGGTTGATCACCAACCCCGCGTTCGAGCTCACCGGAGTTTGGGTCTCGTCGGATTCCAAGGCCGGCAAGGACGCTGCCGAACTGGCTGGGCTCTCCGGCGCCACCGGTGTCACGGCCACCACCGACCTCGACGAGGTGCTGGCGGCCAAGCCGGATTGCGTCGTCTACAACGCCCTGGCCGACAACCGGCTGCCTGAGGCGCTGGAGGACTATCGGCGCATCCTGGCTGCCGGCGTCAACGTCGTCGGCAGTGGTCCGGTGTTCCTGCAGTGGCCGTGGCAGGTGATTCCCGACGAGATGATCAAGCCGTTGGAAGATGCTGCCCAGCAAGGCAATTCAAGTCTCTTCGTCAACGGTATCGATCCCGGCTTCGCCAACGACCTGCTGCCGCTCGCGCTGGCGGGCACCTGTCAGAGCATTCAGCAGATCCGGTGCATGGAGATCCTCGACTACGCCACCTACGACAGCGCCACGGTGATGTTCGACGTGATGGGCTTCGGCAAGCCGCTCGACGAGATCCCGATGCTGTTGCAGCCCGGTGTGCTGAGCCTGGCCTGGGGCTCGGTCATCCGTCAGATCGCGGTCGGGCTCGATCTCGAACTCGACGGCATCGAAGACATGTACGTGCGCGAGCCGGCGCCCGAAGACATCGAGATCGCCGCCGGCACCATCGCCAAAGGCACCGCCGCGGGTCTGCGGTTCGAGGTCATCGGACTGGTCGGCGGCGCCCCGGTCATCGTCCTCGAACACGTCACCCGACTGCGCGAGGATCTGTACCCGGAGTGGCCGCAGCCCGTCCAGGAAGGCGGCAACTACCGCATCGAGATCACCGGCGAACCGTCTTATGCCATGGATCTGTGCCTGAGCTCGCCGAATGGCGACCACAACCATGCCGGATTGGTGGCCACCGCGATGCGCCTCGTGAACGCCATCCCGTCGGTGGTGGCCGCACCCGCGGGCATCTGCACGACGATCGACTTACCACTCGCCACTGGCAAAGGCCTGTACGCTGCTGGATAGGGGAACTGCCAGGAAAGGAATGCCCATGCGGCGCAGGCTCCGCTATGTGTTTCCGATCGTCATCGCCGGCGGCGCTGCTGCGGCTGCGTTTGCACCTGCCGCAAGTGCGGACACGACGTTGATCGCCCCGACAGTTCCCAGCTGCGTCGACACCGGGGGCAGCTCGGTCCTGGGTGGCCAGACCACCCAATGCGCCACCCCCGGCAATGTGCAGCTCAACGCAACACCAGAAGTCCCCGAGGATTTTGCCTATCCCTGGGGCGACGAGTTCTACGGTCCCGCACTGATTTTCGGAGGTCCCGGTCCCGCCGCAGGCGGCGGTGGCGGTGCCCACGGCGGCGGGGGCCGCTGAGTTCGAGATCGCGGCCGCAAAGGAGGCCAACATGGTTACCAAGATTGTTCTTGGGACTCCGCTACTGATCGCGGTTGCGGCCGTCGTACTGGCCGCCCCGGCGACAGCACGGCCGGCGCAATGCACTGACACCGGACCCAGCACCACGATCTGCGAAACCCCCGGGCACGCGGCGATCGTCACGTCGCCCAACCCGGCTTTGCAAAACCCGCTGGCTGGCTGGGGCTACGGCGGCTTCGGCATCGGCCTCGGTGGAGTCTTCATCGGGTTGTGACGCGTGCCGACTGATTTCGGATACCCTCACTTTCTTATTTGAGTGTCCGGATAGAAGGCTCGTCGATTGGCACAGGTGACCCGCGCCCGCAGTGCGGGTTGGTATCTGCTCGGCCCCGCCTTCGTGGCGGCCATCGCCTACGTCGACCCCGGGAACGTCGCGGCCAACATCAGCGCCGGCGCACAGTTCGGCTTCCTGCTGGTGTGGGTCATCGTGATGGCCAACGCGATGGCCGGGCTGGTGCAGTACCTGTCGGCCAAGCTGGGGCTGGTCACCGGCCGCACCTTGCCCGAAGCCGTCCGCGATCACACCCGCACCCCCAGCCGCATCGGGTACTGGCTTCAGGCCGAGTTGGTCGCGATCGCCACCGACCTTGCCGAGGTGGTGGGCGGTGCGATCGCGTTGCGGCTGTTGTTCGGCCTGCCGCTGCTGCTCGGCGGCGTGATCACCGGCGTGGTGTCGCTGCTGCTGCTCGTCGTGCAGGATCGGCGCGGTCAGCGGGTGTTCGAGCGGGTGATCACCGGACTGCTGCTGGTCATCGCGGTCGGTTTTCTGTCCAGCCTGTTCGTCCAGACACCGCCGGCCGCGGAGGTGGTGGCCGGCCTGGTCCCACGGTTCGACGGCCCGGAGAGCGTGTTGCTGGCAACCGCCATGCTCGGTGCGACCGTGATGCCGCACGCCGTCTACCTGCACTCTGGACTCGCCCGCGACCGGCACGGGCACCCCGAGGCGGGTGCGCCGCGCGACCGGCTGCTGCGCATCACCCGGTGGGACGTCGGCATCGCCATGCTGGTGGCCGGCGCGGTGAACCTGTCCATGCTGCTCATCGCGGCGACCAACCTGCAGGGCCGCAGCGACACCGACTCGATCGAAGGCGCACATGCCGCCGTCCGCGACACTCTGGGGCCCACAGTGGCCCTGCTCTTCGCGATCGGTCTGCTGGCCTCCGGGCTGGCCTCGACATCGGTCGGGGCCTATGCCGGGGCGATGATCATGCAGGGGTTGCTGCACAAGACCTTTCCGCTGTTGCTGCGCCGGCTGGTCACGCTGATTCCCGCGCTCGTGGTGCTGGCCATCGGCATCGATCCCAGCCGGGCACTCGTCATCTCCCAGGTGGTGTTGTCGTTCGGCATCCCGTTCGCACTGATCCCCCTGGTGCGGCTGACCAGCAATCGCTCGCTGATGGGGGCGGACACCAACAGCCGGCTGACCACGGTCCTTGGCTGGACGGTGGCCGCGGTCATTACGCTGCTGAATGTGGTGTTGATCTACCTGACGCTCGCACGCTGACGCGGCCCGATGTCGCCGGCCCCGCGGCTCCGATGAGGCACCCGTATTTCGCCTACGGGTCCAACCTTTGCGTGCAGCAGATGGCCCGGCGTTGTCCCGAGGCCGCGGACCCGCGGCCCGCGACGCTTGCTGACCATGACTGGCTGATCAACTCCCGCGGCGTGGCCACCGTCGAACCCTTCGTAGGCAGCACCGTGCACGGCGTGTTGTGGTGGCTGACCGACCACGACCTGGCCGTCCTGGACAGTGCCGAAGGCGTGCCGGTGCGCTATCGCCGTGATCGGCTCACGGTGCACACCGCCGACGGACCCGCCCCGGCCTGGGTCTACATCGACCACCGCACCGAACCAGGACCACCGCGGCCCGGCTATCTGGAACGCATCATCGACGGCGCGCAGCACCACGGCCTGCCCCAGCGTTGGGTCGACTTCCTGCGGCGCTGGGACCCGGCCCACTGGCCACGGCCGCTGGCGTCGAACGGATCTGGGCCGCAATCACTTTCCGAACTTCTCGCCGACCCTTCGATCGTCGAGGTGAGTCAGCTGCGGTCGCGGTTCGGGTTTCTCGCCATTCACGGCGGCGGCCTCGAGCAGATGACCGACGTCATCGCCGAACGCGCTGCCGACGCCGCGGGCGCGTCGCTGTATCTGCTGCGCCACCCCGAGCATTATCCGCACCACCTGCCGTCGGCGCGCTATCTCGCGGCCGAATCCGACCGGCTGGCCGCCTTTCTGGACCATGTCGAGGTGGCGGTGTCGGTGCACGGCTACGGGCGCATCGGGCGCAGCACCGAACTGCTGGCCGGCGGCGGCAACCGGACGTTGGCCCGCCACCTCGCCGCGACCATCAATCTGCCCGGCTACCAAGTGGTTACCGATCTCAATGCCATTCCCGCCGAACTGCGCGGCCTACACGCCGACAACCCGGTCAACCGCGTGTGCGGCGGCGGAGCGCAGCTGGAATTGCCGACGCGGGTGCGCGGTATCAGCCCCCGTAGCCAGCCGCCGAATGCCGATGGGCTCTCACCCGCCACCGCCGCACTGGTGCAGGGTCTGGCCGCGGCGGCCAATTCCTGGGCGTGACCGGGTCAGATCCCGCCGAGCAACAGGTACTGGGCCGCGGCCTGTTGACGGGCATCCTGGGAGTGCGCAGACGTCGTCGTGAACGCATACCGGCCGCTGACACCCGCGCACCCGTACCGCGTTGGCGACGCCTGGCCGCCACCCCGGTCGACACATGTCGCGTCCGGAATCCCGGTGACGCCGTCGGTGGCCGTCGCCCCATCCGATAACTCGTCGGAGGTGAGTCCGTCGATCAACAGTGCTGCGCCCGTGGAACTTTCAGACCGGTAGACCGTCGTGCGGGCCAGCGCCACCGCGCTCACCTCGGCTGCGGCGAACGCGTCCGCGGCCCGGACCGGGTCACGCTCGAAGTGCAGCGCACCGGGTGCGGAGTACACCCCGATCGCCGGTGGCAACGTGTGCGCCAGCAGGAGCGTCTGGTCGACCGGCAGCCCCGGGTCGGTCGGGATGAACGCATCGATGCGGGGCCCCTGAAGGTCCAGGATCCCGGCCACCAGACCAGTCGCCGCCTCCAGGGTGTTGCGGGTCTGCACCCACTGATACAGGACGTACGGCCCGCGCGGCGTGAAGCTCTCCACGATGACTCCGCGGGGCATCACGACGACCAGCGCCAGCGTCTCGCGATGATGTGCGATCGCCGTGGGCCGCGCAGGTTCGGCGGCGGCCATATCCCTGGCGGCTGCCGCTGCAACGTCGGCATCGGGGAAGCGCATCACCAGGTTGACGACCGAGGTGGTGGGCGTCGGCTCACCCTCGGTACTCCGCGAGGAGGAGAAGCCGGCGATGAATCGGTGCACCTCGGCGATCCCGGCGCGCCGCGCCCGGATGTCGGCCCGCAATCCCTGAGCGTCCGTAACCGGGCCGGTGTTGGTGCTTTCCAGCCGGCGAAGGGTTGCATCGACCTCGGTGGGCAGAACCACACTGGCGGCCAAGCGCTGGCCTTCGAGAACGGTGCCGATGCCCGGCTGCTCAGTCGCCGCGACGGCGGTCGTCGGGTACGGCCCGACGTCCAGCGGGCTCGTCGTGACAGCCACCCCGGTGACCGGGCTGCACCCGGCAGTGCCCAGGATGAGCACGGCAGCCATGGCCGCCACCCGGCGAGGTTGCGTCATCACATCAGCATGGATACCGGATGCAAACTCCTGCATACGAGTGGGTTAACGGCAGTCGCCTCTGGTGTCGCTTCCCAGCAAGCTGCTACAGGATTTCAGGTTGTGGCCGACGTCGACTTCTCCCTGCTGGATCTGCCGCGCAAGACGCCACCCGACCCGCAGGGGTATCTGCGTGCGGCGATGGCATGGCACTTCGGCGTCGATACCGGCTCGCCGTACTGGCTGCGCACGGCAAAGGAGCTCGACTTCGATCCGCTGACCGAGGTGAGGACGTTCGCCGACCTTCGCCGATTCCCCAATCTGGTCAACCAATTACGCGACTCCCCGGCCGAGGACCTGATCCCGCGCGGCTACGGGTCAGCACCGCCGATCCCCCTGATCTTCGAGTCCGGTGGCACCACGGGTGCGCCCAAGCGGACGGCGCAGCTGCCGGACTGGGTGACCCAGGTCGCCGACTGGCAGACCGACGACTTCCGCCGGGCCGGATTCGTCGGCGGGCGCGGTTTCCTGTGCCTGATGCCCAGCGGCCCGCACGGTGTCGGCCACTTCTCCCGGGTGGTGTCAGCCCGGCTTGGGTCGATCTGTCATCTGGTCGACCTCGATCCCCGGTGGGTCAAGAAGCTCGTCGCGCGCGGCGCCGCGAAAGAGATGTCGGCCTATCTGAACCACATCCTGGAACAAGCCGAATACGTTCTGCGCAGCCAGGACATCGCCAACCTGCACACCACTCCCCCGCTGCTGGACGCGATCGCGCGCAACGACACGCTCGCGCAGTTGGTCGACGACAAGGTCCGCTTCATTCTGCTCAGCGGTGCGCATGTCGACCCCGACACCCTCGACGTGCTGCGCGACGTCTTTCCGGCCGCGAACATCGCGATGGTGTTCGGCAGCACGATGATCCTGTCGCAGGCCCAAACCAGAACCGACGGTGAGATATTCGTGTTCGATCCGCGCAGCCCCTACGTCTTCTTCTGGGTGGTCGACCCAGACACCGGCGAGCAGGTCGGCTATGGCGAACGCGGCCAGGTGGTGATGAACCACATCAGCAAGGGAATGTTCATTCCCAACAACCTCGAGCGCGACAGTGCGATCCGGCTGCCCGGTCCCGACGGTCAGATCGGCGACTCGGTCGCCGAGGTCGCTCCGGTTGCTGTCCTCGACGGCGAGCCGGTGATCGAGGGCGTGTACTGATCGTGATCGACCTGCCCGGTCTGGGTCCCAGCGGTGAATACCGTTCCCGCAAGCGCGAAATCGTCACCGATACCGCGGGTACGCCATTGGCCGAGCTGAGCATCGCCCCGCCGCTCTACATCGCGCGGGCCATGGCCGCGCAGCGCAAAGCCAAGCCACTGCCCGCCGATCAGCGTCTGGCCGCCCTGCACAAGGCCGGTGCGGTGTTCGCCACCTCGACGGCGGCCGGGTTGGACTTCGAGTCGTATGTTCAAGTGGCGAGCCGGGTTTCGGGATTGCCGATCGCCGTCACCCGGGTCCAGGCCCGGGAGGTGAGCGAGGCCGTCGTCACCGCGTTCGACGCGATTCAACCGGCCCGTCCGGTTGGCGCGGTGCCGGATTGGCAGACGGTGCAACCCGGGCGCGGATGCGCGATCTGGTCGCGGCGCGGTGAGCTGTTCGGGGTGCACGCTTCCGGCAATGCGCCCGGCGTGCACGGACTGTGGCCGCAGGCGCTGGCCATGGGGTACCGCGTGGCGGTGCGGCCGTCGCGGCGCGAACCGTTCACCGCCCACCGGCTGGTGGCCGCGTTGCGGGAAGCCGGATTCCGCGAGGATGACGTGACCTACCTGCCCACCGACCATGCCGGGGCGGACGAGATCATCGCGTCGGCCGACCTGGCTCTGGTGTACGGCGGCACCGATGTCGTGGCCAAGTACGGCGGCGATCCAACGGTGTTCGTCAACGGTCCGGGGCGCACCAAGATTCTGCTCACTGCCGAGCAGGACTGGCGCGATCATCTCGACGTGATCGTCGATTCGATCGCCCGACTGGGCGGGATGGCCTGCGTCAACACCACCGCCGTGCTCGTCGAGGGCGATGCGGCGCCGCTGGCTTCGGCGATCACCCAGCGGCTCAGCGCCATCGAGGCGCTGCCGCCCGACGACGAGCGCGCGATCCTGCCCACACAGGCAATAGAATCCGCACGGGCCATGGCCGCTTTTGTCGCCGCGCGTGCCGCCGGCACCGTGGCATTTCTGGGCGCCGATCAGATTGTCGCCGACCTGGGCGACGGCCGTGCCGCCCTGCGTCCGGCCGTGCATCTGCTGACCGACCTGGACACCGAGAAGCTCAACACCGAGCTGCCGTTTCCGTGCGTGTGGATCGCCTCCTGGCGGCGCACGGACGGGATTGGGCCACTACGGAATTCGCTGGTGGTCAGCGTGATCACAGAGGATGACACCCTGGTCGATGATTTGCTCGACGAGCCAACGATCGCGAACGTGTACCGCGGCCCGGTGCCGACCTACTACACGGCGACCGGCCTGCCGCACGACGGATTCCTGGCCGACTTCCTGATGCGCACCAAGGGGTTCGTGCGGCACGACGGCTAGCCGGCCGACAACGTGCGCTGTGCCACGTACCGAGACCGGCGCTGTCGATCCGGCCGGGCTCGGTCCTAGCATGCGGGGATGGGCAAAGACTTTCGCTTCGGCATCGGCGTGCGATCGGTCAAGTCGGCGCAAAAGCTGCGTGACACGGTGCGCCGGTTCGAGGACTTGGGCTTCGACGTTCTGCATGTCCCGGACCATCTCGGCCGCTTCGGGGTCCCCGCGCCGTTTCCCACCATGGTGGCCGCCGCGGAGTATTCGAAGACGATGCGGGTGGGCACGTTCGTCATCAATGCGGCGTTCTACCAGCCCGCGATCCTGGCCCGCGACGCCATCGCCGTCGACGTCCTCAGTGAGGGCCGGCTCGATCTCGGGCTGGGCACCGGGTACGTGCGCGAGGAGTTCGAAGCCGCCGAGATGCCCTACCCGAGCGCCGGGGAGCGGGTCGACCACCTGCGGCACACCACCAAATACCTCAAGGAGACCGCGCCGTCGATTCCAATCCTGATCGCGGGCAACGGCGATCGGGTGTTGCGGATCGCGGCCCAGTACGCCGACATCATCGGCCTCACCGGCGGCGGGGTGCCCGAGTATCCGGGTCACGATCCGCTCGCCGAGCGCATCGACTTCGTCCGGGCGGCTGCCGGCGACCGGTTCGGCGACCTCGAGCTCAACATCGCGATCACCGGAGTGCCCACGGATTCTTCGGGCATCCCGGATCTCGCGCTGACCCGCGGCTACGCCCCCGACGCCACCGAGGAACAGCTGCTGGCGCTGCCCACTGTGCTGACCGGTACCCCGCGCGATATCGCCGACACCCTGCGGGCGCGCCGGGACAATTACGGGATCACCTACTTCACCGTGCAGGACTACCACGCGGAATACTTCGCCAAGGTCATCGCCGAGCTGCGCTGAGGATCGGGAGTTTGCGAACCCCGGCGCGACTACCGCACCTGCGCCGATAGCGCGTTAGACCTGCGAAGACGGGGTTTGCGGTGGTGCGCGGTAAACTGCCAGCCGGTGCGCCCCCGTAGCTCAGGGGATAGAGCACGGCTCTCCTAAAGCCGGTGTCGCAGGTTCGAATCCTGCCGGGGGCACTCAAGTTCCTGCTGGTCAGATACCTTTTTCCGCATTGCAACCGCGTCTGTAGCTATCTGTCAGCTATCCCGTTTTGGCAGTTCAGCCGCCTGGCAACTCCGCCGCACTTTTCAGGCCGCGCCGATGCCACTCAGTCAGCACGCGCAGCCGGTGACGATCCAGGGGCACCGCAGCCGGTCTTTGGCTAGCGGTAGATCGCCAGGATGTCTAGTTCAAGCGCCGGGCCGGTAACGAATTGTCCTTCTGCCATGGGCGGGTCGTCCTCTTTTGTCAGCTCGGGTTCGTTCGTCTTGCGGAGACCCCGTTTGAGCTCGGACATGTGCGGAATGTCAACAATCCGTCGCTTCTGGCCGGGTGCGAGCTTGCGCTTGATTTTGCCGACGATCAGCAGGCGTTCAGCATCGATGTCGGCGGCAAGTAGGTGTTCGTCGACGACGGTGCCATAGACCGTCCAATTCGTATCCGAGTCCGTTCCGACGACCGCCCGACTGATGTTCGCGCCTTCAAGCAGCTGCTTGATGGCGTCGATGCCACCCTTTGCTTTGTCGAGTTGCGCCCGCTGGTCGGCGTCCAGATTCGAGCCATCGATACCACCCACTTTGAAGCCAGCATCGACGCCTGAGACCGCTGTGCCCATCATGTTCATGAGCTTGCTGGCCGCTCCTCCAGGCGTCATAAGGCGAAGGATGTTGGGGATACCGAGGTCGCACTCCCAAGAAATCAGCTCGCCGACATTGGCTGACTCGAAGTCGGAGCCTGGATCTAGCACCTCGGTCCAGCCGATGGCGTCGGGATCAGAGTTCGCCGCTGCAAGGAGCCTCTGGAATTGGGCCTCTGGCGCGTCAGAAAACGTGTCCGTCCGCTCGTTCTCTCCCCCACGCTCGCCCTTGAGTCCCAACAGTTTCCATCCGGCAGTGCCGCCAGCCGACTTCTTTTTCATCTGGCGGGTTTTCGTCTCGGCGATCAGGCCGCCGTCGACCTGTGCGGCATATCCGGCGAGCGTCGGCTTGTTTAAGTACACGAATCCGTATAACAATGCGCTCTCCTCTGAACGGTCCCCGCCAACAGTCCGACACTCACGAGTCTAGGGATCGGGTGTGACACGACAACGCGGCGACGAACAGATATTCGCTAGGAGTGAACGCTCATGTACGTGTTGCCCTTTTCAGGTTCGCACACATGTGCGATTATTGACTTGTGAATACACCATGCCAGGTGCACCCATGACGAACACTCCGCTGGGCGACACCGGATATGAGATCGAACGGATCCTTGTACAGAGTGTCGAGAACGGGGACACGCTGGTTTTCGACCTCGGCGGCGGCCCTCAGAGTTTCACGGTCGACAGCCGCGGGTTCGAGTCGAAGCGGGACCCGCAGGGTGAGTTGGTCAACACGATGACCTTGACCTTGGTTCCGAGTGAGGGTGAGACGAAGTACATCGAGGTCCCCCTGGGCACCGAGGTGGCCCGGGTCATCAAGTCCGACAGCAACTCCTAGCGCCTGCCTGTGGAGTATCAGCACGAGCTGTACGCGGAAAGGCTGCGGCTAAAGGCACAGGCCGAAGCACTGGCGACCGGGGCCACGCAATGGACTCAGCAGCTCAACCAGCGGGTCCGCATCAGAGTTGCTTTGGCGTGGGAAGACGCGATCTTGGGCCTGCACTACGAGCTGACGGATTTCCTGGACGAATTCATCGCGGGCCGCATGCTCCGATCGGTCGGATACAAGGTGATGCCCGAAGCGCTGAGGCGTGCCAGCGATGTCCCGGCGAATGAATACCTGCTCTCGGTGATCGAGGCGCAGCACGAAGCGTTGGTCGCGCTTGTCCCGCAGATTGAATTACAGGTGATGCTGCGGGGTGGACTAGTCGCCGACTATGGAGACCGCGCGGGCGACTTCCGGCGCGACGTCAATCAAGCCTTCCAGGCGCACCTCATCGGTTTGCAGCTGCACCACAACAGTCGCCTCTTCCCCATCGACTCGCATGAGATGCATAGTGCAGTCGTCGAACCGACGCTGTACCTCCTGCACAGCCAACCGCGGTTCGCCAGCGCCGAGACGGCATATCAGAACGCCCTGAAGGAGTTGCGTAACCGCGACCCCGGTGATGCGATCACCGACGCAGCGACCGCCTTGCAGGAGATACTGACAGCCCTCGGATGCGAGGGTGGAGCACTTGGTGATCTGCTTACATCCGCGAAGAAGAAGGGTCTCCTCGCGGGAGCCGACACACCACTAACAGAATCCATCTTAAAGACCGTTAATTGGGTTGCCGCTCAGCGCAATCAAGGCGAAGCACACCGCGCCGATCCAGGCACGGACATGAGCGACGCATGGATGGTCGTGCACGTCGTGGGAGCACTCGCTATCCGGTTGAGTGAGACCGGCGAGGGCGGATCAAGCTAGTCTCGCATCCATCCGCCGAATGATGTCGTCCAGCGTGCTCGATACACCTTCAGTCTCAAGCTCCTTTCGCGCTGCGACGTAACGCTTCTCGGCATCGCGGACCAGAGCCGGCATCGTGTAGCTGGTGCCCTTGCGTTCGGGCACCGCGATGCACTTGCAGTTGTCGTGGCCCTTCACGGCGGCAGCTGCGGTCTTGTAGACCGCGCCCCTGCTCGCCATGACCAGGCACCAGTTGCAGGCCCCAGCATAGTTGGTGTGCCGCCGGTAGCGAATGCCCTCGGCGGCGGCGTTGTGGGCGACGGTCGCGCGCTGGGCATCGAGAACGCCGCGCTGGACCGTGCCCTGCAGTTGGGCCAGTGCGGTCTGCGTCGACGTCGCGGTGTTGACGGCCCAGCTGATGGATTGCCGGATGCGCTCGGCGGGCACCAGGTCGCCGGGCGGCACCGCGGCGGTGAAGGGTTCGTCGGGTGCCAGCTGGTCGTACCAGACGGTGGTGTAGTCGGCTACGGCGGCGGCGTGGCCAGCCACCACGCCAGGTAGGTGCTCGACAAGCGCGGCGATCAGCGCTTGCCGGTCGGCGGGATCCCAGCCGGTGAGCTGGGCGCTGAGGATGCGCCACAGGTTGTCGACGTCAGTCGCGGCGATGTCCTGGAGATGCTGGACAACGACCTGCAGCTCCTCGACGGCGTCATCGAGTGCGGTCATCGGGCGGCTCCTTGAAAATCCCCAGAGTCGGGCGGAATGAGAGCGCCAATGCCAACCGGCTGGCCGTGTGGGGTGGCAAGGGATCCCTCCCCTGGGGTGTCTTCGCAGGTCAGTGGCTGCCGATCACCCTTGGTGGCTCGGGGGGCGTAGCGGAAGCCAGCAGGCAGTGTCACCGGACCAAGCCAGAGTGAACGCTCGGGTTCTCGTGCACCCAGTCCGCGCCCAATCTTGGCTTGCCATGCGGTCTTTTGCTTGTGACAGGCCTTGCAGACGCACTGCAGCTCGTTGGGGTCGTCGACGGTCTCCCGGCGTTGCAGACCACGGGCCGCGATGCCGACGGTGTGGTCGAGCTCCTCGTAGCGCCCGGTGCACCCCTCGTACCCCAGCTGGCAGCGGTCCCCATCCCGGCGACGGACGGCACGGCGCACAGGTTCGGGCACCTTGATGCCTGGCCGGTTACTGTCCCACGTCATCAGTCGCCTCGTATCTGTTGTGGTGCAACGCCTCTGGCCATGTTTTCGGGTCTGCTATTCGGTCTCTCGCTGCGGCGGTGTCCAGTCGGCGACTTCTTTGGTGGCCGACCAGTGGCCGCCGTTGACGGCGCTGAAACAGCCCCATGCGTTCGAGGCGTCCTCGGGTGCGTCGGCACGGATGGCTACGGTGTCGCCGTCAGGGCTTACGCGGATCTCTCTCATGGTCATTGCCTTTCAATAGGTTTGGGGTGGTGCCCGGTCGCTGACTCAGGACGGGAGGTATGCCGTCCGGTCTGGGTTGCCAGCGACCGGGCTAGGCAGCGACGGCGGCAGCATCGAGCGGAGGAGCGGCCGCTTGAGCGCCTGCCGTCGCCACGACTTACGGTGTGACGTCGATGGTCACGACGCGGGCCGGGTCGGCTACGACGGCTCCGAAGCGCCAGGTAGCGCGAATGGCCACGCTGTCGCTGTTGAAGTAGTAGTCCTCGCTTCTGGCAATCAGCAGGTTGCCGTACGCGCTCAGCACCGCCGAATTGTCCAGCACCACTAGCGATCCGGCGGTGACATCCCGGTCGACGGTCACCGGCACCGAGAGCAGTTGGCGCTCAGGTGCATCGGTTCCAGCACCGACCAGTGACTGGGCGGAGCCGGTCGCGGTCTTCAGCTTGGACACTGCGGCCCATGCCGCGGGATTGGCCAGGATGTTGGTGGCCGTGCCGCCAGCATCCTCGATGGCGGCGATGGCATCGACCAGGCCGTCGAGGTCGGTGCCAAGTGCACCGCCATCGGTGATGGCCTGGTTGAGGATGCCAGCCGGTGGCCGGGTGGCCGGGGCGATGGGTGCGGCCTGGGCGAGGTAGGCGCGGTTGGCCTTGCGGGTCATGGCCTTGCGCACCGCGGCATT
>FLQS01000043.1 GCA_900078375.1 uncultured Mycobacterium sp.
CTGCGCCGGAGCGACGGGTCGCTGCGGCTCGCTCGGCGTGAGGTCTTGCTCGACCATTCGACGCTGCCTATCGACAACCTGTCGGTAGTCCTGTAAGCCACGCTCTCTCGCCGTCGTCGTCCTTGAAAGCACTGCCTGTCCAGAAAGGGTCCGATCACATGACCACCGAAACAACCGAGACCACCGGAACCGCTGGCACGAGTGATCGCTACCTGCGGCGCGCGTTGCGCGACGTAGCGGACGGGCTCAAGGTCGGGCGACTACCCGCACGCGTCGTCAGCGATCCGACGCTCCATACGATTGAGATGGAGCGGATCTTCGGGCGCGCCTGGGTGTTCCTCGCGCACGAGTCGGAGTTGGCCAAGTCCGGCGACTTTGTGGTGCGTTATATCGGGGCCGATTCGGTGATCGTCTGCCGGGACGCCTCCGGCCGCATCCAGGCGCTGTCCAATTCTTGTCGCCACCGTGGCGCTCTCGTGTGCCGTGCGGAGACGGGAAACACCGCCCACTTCCAGTGCCCGTACCACGGCTGGGTGTACAGCAATACCGGGGATCTCGTCGGTGTGCCGGCGATGAGTGAGGCCTATCCCGGCGGTTTCGATAAGACGCAGTGGGGATTGCGCCACATCCCCCATGTCGACTCGTATGCCGGATTCATCTTCGGTAGCGTCGATCCGAAGGCGCCGAGCCTGACCGACTATCTCGGCGACACGACGTTTTACCTCGACCTCATTGCGAAGAAGACAGCGGGCGGTCTGGAGGTGATAGGGGCGCCGCATCGGTGGACTATGTCTGCGAACTGGAAGACGGCCGCCGACAATTTTGTCGGCGACTCCTACCACACCCTTTTCGCTCACCGCTCTATGGTGGAGCTGGGCATGGCTCCGGGTGACCCGAACTTCGCGAGCGCACCCGCGGAGATCTCGCTGCAGAACGGTCACGGCGTAGGTGTGCTCGGGTTTCCGCCCACGCTCGCCGATTTCCCAGAATACGAGGGATACCCCGACGAAGTCGTCGACCAGATGGCGGCGTCCTACCCGTCTTTGGCGCACAAGGACATGATGCGACGCTCAGCCTTCATTCACGGCACGGTGTTCCCAAATTTGTCCTTCATCAATGTGACCATCGCGCCTGACCACATGTCGCCCCCCACCCCGTTTATCACGTTCCGGTTGTGGCAGCCGCTATCTCATGACCGGATGGAGGTCCTTTCCTGGTTCCTGGTCGAACGCGATGCTCCGGAGTGGCTACGCGAGGCGTCGCAGGCCTCCTATGTCAACAACTTCGGTCCGGCCGGTGTTTTCGAACAGGACGACGCGGAGGCATGGAAGGCCATCACGGAATCTGTCCAGGGTCCGTTCGCCGGTGAAGGACTCCTGAACTACGAGATGGGCATGGACCTGACTCCACTTAATGACTGGCCAGGACCGGGCGAAGCCCTCCCGAGTGGGTACGCCGAGCAGAACCAGCGACGGTTCTGGGGGCGATGGCTGGACTACATGAGCCAACCTGCCCAGTTCCGCGGCGGTGCTCGATGACGATTCTGCCCAGGCTGCTGTCACGATGTACGCCGGTCCAACGATCGACCGCAGGTGAGTGATGCGGAGGCGGGAGACCGCCGAGTGGCAATAGTCACTGCCGCCGCGGCAGGGATCGGTAGAGCCATCGCCGCTCGGTGGTGTCGTGACGGCGGGAGCTGTGTCATGGCCGACACCGACGCCGGGCGCCTCGACGCAGCAGTTGCCGAACTGGCCGAGTCCGGCGCCGCGGTATGCGGCGTCGTAGGCGACGTGTGCCGCCGTGATGTCGCTGACGGCGTCGCCGAACGGGCGCTGACCGAGTTCGGGCAGCTCGACGCCCTTTTCAACGTCGTCGGCGGGAGCCTGGCCCGCAACGTCGAGGAGATCAGCGAGGAGCAGTGGCGCACTCAGCTCGACATGAACCTCGGCAGCGTCTTTCAGATGTCCAAACCCGCCATTCCCCTGCTTCGCCAGGGTGGCGGCGGATCGATTGTCAACGTTGCGTCGACGGCGGGGTTACTAGCCGAGAACAGGTGCTCCGCGTACAGCGCGAGCAAAGGTGGGGTCGTGCTACTCACGAAGAACATGGCCCTCGACTTCGCTCGTGACAACATCCGCGTCAACGCAATCGCTCCCGGAGGGACCCGCACGCCGAGGATCGAACGGTTCCTTACCGAGCACCCCGAACACTCCTCGATGATGGTCGATCTTTGCGCGATGCAGCGTTTCGGTTGGCCGGACGAGATCGCTGCGCCGGCTGTGTTTCTTGCCTCGCCCGAGGCGTCTTACATCACCGGTGCCGTCCTGCCGGTCGACGGAGGCATGACCGCCGGCGTGACTTTCCGGGCGTTCGAGGCGGGATGAGCATGATTCCCAAGCGCTGGCATCTTTGCCGGACTCACGACGAGGCCGGGAGCTGAGATGGACGCGATCGTACTCAAAGGCACCAACGACGTCGGCCTGACATCGGTCCCGGACCCCGCGCCGCAGCCTGGTGAGGTGATTATCGAAGTGGCGGCGACAGGGCTGTGTGGGACCGACCTGCACGAGTATGTGGCGGGACCCACCTTTTCGCAGCCACCGGTAGTGCTCGGCCACGAGGTATCGGGCCGGATCGTGGAGGTCGGTGCGGGCATCGACCGATGCCGTATCGGGGAGGGCGCCGCGGTGATTCCAATGGACTTCTGCGGCAGCTGCCACTACTGCCACCGGTCGCTCTACCACTTGTGTCAGCGCCCAGGATGGATCGGCTTGACCCGGAACGGCGGCCTGGCTAGCCACGTCGCAGTGCCGTCGCGCCTCGCGGTCCGAGTGCCCGACGCGGTGGACCTCCAGGAGGCGGCCCTGACCGAGCCGACGGCAGTGGCGTTCCACGCGGTGCGGCGAGCGGAGCTGCTCCTCGGCGAAACGGTGCTGGTCCTCGGCGCCGGGGCGCTCGGGCTCACCGTGATCCAGTGCGCACGCGCAGCAGGAGCCGCGCGGATCTACGTCACGGAACCGAGCCGCGTGCGCGGCAACTTGGCCCGCGACCTCGGCGCCACGTTGGTGCTCGATCCACACGAGCCCGGGACCACCGCGCGAATTCTGGAGGAGACACGAGGCGTTGGGGTGGATGTCGTGTTCCACGTGGCAGGCAGCGTGGAGGCGTTCACACAGGGCCTGGACTGCCTACGCAAACAGGGCCGCTTCATGGAGATGTCGTCATGGGCCGGGCCGGCCTCGCTCGATGTCAACCGCCATCTTCTCAAAGAGACGCAGCTCCGGATGGTTTTCGGGTACGACATGTTCGACGACTTCCCCGCCGTCCTAGCGCTGATGGCCGACGGAAAAATCGCGCTCACGCCGCAGATCACCACCCGAATCCCACTGGACAGTGCGGTGGAGGAGGGGTTGAACGGGCTGTTGGAGGCGCGAGAGGGTCTGATCAAAGTGCTGGTGAGGCCATGAGTGGGGTTGTAGGTCGAGTGATGGCGGTGTCGATGCCGGAGTGCGACTCTTTGGCGGTTGGCGGGCCCACAATCTTGGTGCCGTGTTGGTGATCTGCGACCCCGTCCGTTCCAAAGTGGAGCACCCTGGCGAGGGCGGCGGCTCGAGTTCAGATGAGGAGGGGTCCTGATGCCCGTCGTAGCGGCAAGTCGGGGCGTATTCACTGTGTCCGGTGAGGGGAAGGTCCAGGCCTGGCCCGCTTTGCCGGGGCAGGTAATGGCCATGGCCGCGCGCGGCGATCGCGTCGCCGTCGCCGTCCACAACCAGGGCGTATTTCTGGGTACCGCGGGTGCTAACTGCTGGACTGGGCTTGACGATGGGCTCGTACACCGCGATGTGCGCGCGCTGGCGTTCGACCCGCACGCACCCCACGCGCTCTACGCCGGCACAGAACCAGCGCACCTGCTGCGGTGGGAAGACGGGACCTGGGCCGAATGCGGGAACCTGCTCGGCGTGCCCGAAGCGAGAAGGTGGAGCTTCCCCATCCGCCCCGGAATCGCGCACGTGCGCACCATCGCCGTGCACCCATTGGAAGCTGACGTTGTCTACGCCGGCATTGAAGTCGGATCCCTTCTAGTCACCGGGGACCGGGGACAGACATGGGAGGAGGTCACCGGCCTCGGTCACGACATCCACCGCGTGGTCCTGCACCCCGGGGCTCCCGACCGGATCATCGTCACAACAGGCCAGGACACCAAGCCATACCGCGGCGGCAAGGGCCTGTACCGCAGCACCGACCGCGGATCGAGCTGGATGCAGTCAAATGACGGACTCGGAGAGCGCAACTACACCGAAGACGCGATCGTGGTCCACCCAGCCAAACCCGAGGTGGTATTCCTCGCCGCAGCCGACGGCATCCCACCAAAGTGGGCCGCAGTGCGCCGCCTGGTAATGGGCGTGCTCAACGGCAACGTCTATTTCCTGTCGCCGTCCAAGCTGCGCCGACGCCGCGGCGCCGACGTGGCGTTCTTTCGCAGCGACGACGCTGGCGCTTCCTGGGTACGGCTGAATACCAACGGCGAGCCTGGCCTGTTCGACATGGTCTGGGCGCTGGAAGGCGAGCTCACTGAACACCGTGGGTTTCGGCTGTACTACGGCACCACGGCGGGTTCGCTTCACGTGTCGGACGACGAGGGCAACACCTGGACGCGCCTCGCTGACGGCCTGGGCGCGGTCACCCACATTGCGGCCCTACAGAAAGGAATGGAGTTGTGAACGGCGGCCCGACCCTGGAATTCGACCATGTCCAGGCTGCGATCCGAAAGCGGTTTACGTCGGCCGCGGACATCCCCAAGGAGGTGTTTAGCGACCCGGACGTCTACAGGGAAGAACTCACTCGGATCTTCTATGGTCCCTATTGGCATCCGATCGCGCATCGGGCCGAGCTCGCCGAGCGCAATGCCTTTCGGACGAGATGGTTGGCTGATGTGCCACTATTGATGGTGCGGGACGGCGATGACCGCATCCGCGTGTTCGTCAATTCCTGCGCCCACCGGGGAACGCTTCTGGAACAGCGCCGATGCGGGGTGGCGGAGCGATTCGAGTGCCCGTATCACCGGTGGCTCTTCACCAACGACGGCCGCTTCGCTGGGGCGCCTCGCCGCATGCAGTTCCGGCCGGACTTCCGCGAGCAAGACTATGGCCTACGGGAGTTACACGTCGTCGAGGCGTGGGGATTGATCTTTGTCAGCATGGCCGACCAGCCGCCACCGTTCGCCGATTTCCTCGGCGATAGCGCCGGACCGCTGCGCGACTGCATGGTCGATGACGGTGACCTGACGCTGCTGGGCTACCAGACGGTGGTGTTTCAGAGTAACTGGAAAACCTACATCGACAACGATCCCTACCATGCTCCGTTGCTGCACAGCGCGTTCAAACTGCTCAACTGGCAGGGCGGCAACGGCAACATCTTGGTCAGCGAGCCCTACGGGCACATGTCGATTCTGTACGATTCGCAGCCCTACGTAGACAACGGCTTCCTGGCTGACCCGAGTGTGGTCACCCGGATGGGGGACGACAGCCGGGCCCGCGTGATCGCGTTACGGCCGGTCACCGGCATCGTGCGTCACGTCGACACGATCAACGTACGTTACGCTCGCCCGCTCGGGGTTGATCGCACCGAAGTGCGCTACACGTTCTTCGGTCATGCCAGCGACAGCGAGGACTACGCGCGCCACCGCGTGCGCCAGTCGTCGAACCTGCTGGGCCCGAGCGGCTTCATCAGCATCGAGGACGCCGCCGTCTACAACCGCGTGCAGGCGACCGCGTGTGATGGCGGCTACCAGCGGTTCGTCGCCGGCGTCGGCCGACCGCTCTCGGAATCGTCACAGAACGACGAGGCCGCCAACACCGGATGGTGGGCCCACTACCGGGAGGTGATGGAGTTTTGTTGATATCGAGTATCGACGATCGCCGGGCACGCGCCGTATACCTGGTGGACGAGTTGCTGGGGGCATACGCTCGCGCAGTCGACGAGCGCGACTTCGCCGCGTGGCTTGCCTTGTTCGCGCCCGAGTGTGCCTACGAGGTGCGCGCGATGGAGAACGTCCGCGAGGGTTTGCCGCTGGCGTACATGCTGGACGACTGCCGGGAACGGCTGGTCGACCGCGTGAAGATGATTCAGGAAGTCTGGGCGGGCACCATCGAACCCTATGACACCCGCCACATTCAGCAGCGCACGGCAATGCGGGAACTCGGCGAGAACCGCTGGGAGGTACGGGCCAACGTCCTCGTCGCCTACACCGGCGCCTCCGGCGAGTCCGGGATCTTGGCCAGTGGCCACACCGAAGACGTCGTCGTCTTCGACGATGAGACGGCAAAGTTCCAACAGCGATTCGTGGTGCTCGACAACACCCCGCCGCGCTATCTCGTGTACCCCGTATGACGCGTTGATGAAGGAGATGATCTGATCATGAGTGACGTTGCGGTGATGTCGCCCGAGTGGGCGCAAGCCTACCGCCATCTATGGAATGGCTCGGCCGAGATCCGGCAGGGTGCCAAAGACTTGACCATGTTGATCGAATGGCGCGTTCAGGACGCCGACGACCAAGTCGCGCAGTTGGAAATCGCTGACGGTGAGGCCATCTACGGCGGGAGCCAGATCGAGGGGCGGAAGCCGGACTTCGTCCTGACGGCCACCTCGAACGTGTGGCACCGGGTCGCAGAAGGCGAGATCGGCGTAGCGAGCGCCATCGCGACGCGCAAGATCAAATTCGTTGGCCCGATCAAGGTAGCCATGGCGAATATGGCGGTGCTCAGCGCCGGACTTCGTCTCGTGGGCCAGGTCGACGGACTCGTCTGGGGAGACTGAGACGTGGCACCTAGCTTTCGGCCGCGCTGCGAGCGGGTGGACGGGGCCGTTCAGTTTCACGGTGTGGTCACCGATGAGGATGGTGTGCCAGTTTCTGGTGCCCTGGTCGAGACCTGGCACGCCGCCGGCGATCACAGGGCGACGGAGGGCGGGCTGCCGCGGTGCGACGAACCGACCTCTACCCACCGGAACAACGCAATCACCGACCGACAGGGTCGTTACAACGTCAGATTCGTGCCGCCCCGGGCACTTGAGTACGGAGCGGCGCCGTTTATCGCGGTGTCGATATCTGTCCGCGGGGGTCCTAGTCGGCTGATCACCCGCGCTTACCTTCCGGGCTGCCACCTCGCCAAAGATGTCCTGCTTGGCCGCCTGCCCGCCGAGCGGCGGCAAGCTCTGATCGCCGTCCGCGACGACGCCGGATTTCGCTTCGACATCACGCTAAGCCCAGTAAACGGTGTGGTGGCCGGAACCTCAGGTTCGAAGTGGGCACCGTGATCGTGTCGCCGTGCTCAGCCGATCGCGGGCCATGCGTCGTGGGCGTTCCTGCTGTGCTGGCGGCACGCGGCGGGTGGGGGCGGTCTCGGCGGCGGAACCATCGGCGACAAGACCAGGACGGGTTCGAATGAAACGCATCGCGCTTCGCAGAAGGTCGACACACGAATTATCGCTAGTGGCTGGTGCCAAAGGATTGAAACCCCTCAGCGTGGTCGGCGGGTTCTATGCGATGACGCTGGACATGTTCGTCGCGATGGGCAAACCGCCGTTCCAATGGCGCGAGTTCCTCCTCCAATCGTGGTTCGTAGCACGCGTTTCGATGGTCCCCGCGCTGACGTTGTCGATTCCCCTCGTTGTCCTGACGTCATTCACCTTCAACACGTTGCTCGTCGAATTCGGTGCCGCCGACTTCTCGGGGACCGGGGCAGCCTTGGGCGCTGTCAACCAGATCGGCCCTTTCGTGACCGTCCTCGTCGTCGCGGGCGCAGGAGCTTCAGCGATGTGCGCCGACCTCGGGTCGCGCACCATTCGCGAGGAAATCGATGCGATGCGGGTCCTCGGCCTAGATCCGATCCACTCTCTTGTCGTCCCCAGGGTGCTGGCGACGACCACGGTGGCAGTGCTCTTGTCATCTGTGGTGACCGTGACCGGCCTCCTTGGCGCATTTTTGTTCTCGGTCTACTTCCAGCACGTGACACCCGGATCGTTCGTCGCAAGCATGACGCTGATAACAGGCCTCAGCGATGTCCTGGTTTCAATCGTCAAGGCCACGCTGTTCGGTTTCGTGGCCGGCCTGATCGCCTGCTACCAAGGATTAAGGGTGCAAAAAGGCGCTGCCGGCGTAGGTAACGCGGTCAACGAAACCGTCGTAATCGCGTTCCTGTTGCTGTTCGTCGTCAATGCAATTGTCACCGCGGTTGGGTTTCAGGTAACCAAGTGAGCGCCAGCATGGTGTTGCGACAGAGATTTCCCCGTACCGCTCGCTCTCTGAGCGGGTGGAAGGCCAGCTGGAAAGAGCTCGGCGATCAGGCCCGTTTCTACGGTCAGTCGATCGGCTCGATCGGGCAGGCGGTGAGCATCTACCGGGCCGAATTGCTGCGGCAGATCGCCTCAATCGGCCTAGGCGCGGGATCCTTGGCGGTGGTCGGCGGCACCGTCGCAGTCGTCGCCTTCCTCAACTTGTCGACCAGCGGCGCTTTGGCAAGTCAGGCCTACAACCAGATGTCTCAGGTTGGCGTGGAAGCGTTGGCGGGCTTTACCTCGGCCTTCGTCAACGTTCGGTTGGTCACGCCGGCCAGCTCGGCTTTCGCGTTCGCCGCGACGATCGGTGCCGGTACCACCGCACAGCTGGGCGCAATGAAAATCAACGAGGAGGTCGACGCGCTCGCGGTGATGGGCATCCGTCCGGTCGCCTACCTGGCGTCCACCCGTGTCATTGCCGGGATGATTGTGGTAGTTCCCTTGTATTGCGTGGCTTTGTTGATGTCCTTCTTCTCGGTGCGTGTCATCACTACGGCGTTTTACGGAGAAGGATCCGGAGTATTCGACCACTACTTCGACACCTTCTTCGATCCGCGGGCTGTGTTTTTCTCCTTCGGCGTCACGGTCGCCGCAGTGCTAGTGATCATGCTGATCCACACTTACTACGGACTCAACGCCACCGGCGGGCCCGCGGGCGTGGGTGAGGCGGTAGGGCGCGCCACCCGGACGTCACTGATCGCGTCGCAGATGGTGATTCTCTTCGTCACCTTGGCTCTGTACGGCCAAACCGGCAACTTCAACTACGCGGGCTGACGCGCATGGCACACGGTATAGGCGCTCGTCGGATCCCCTCCGAGTGGTGGGCGGTGATCCTTGTCGTGGGCATCGTCGTTGCGGTGGCGGTGAGTCTGGCCATGTTCAACAGGACATTCACCTCGACCGTGCCCGTGACATTGACGGCGGACCGGTCGGGCCTGATCCTTGAGCCCAACTCCCGGGTGAAGATGCGCGGCGTGCAGGTCGGCCGTGTCAGCTCAGTTAGCAGCGGAGAGTCAACGCGAATCCAGTTGGACATCGACCCATCACAGATCCAGTACATCCCGGCCAATGTCGAGGCGAGCATCCAGTCCATATCACTGTTTGGGGCGAAGTATGTCGAACTTGTCAATCCGCCCAACCCCAGCCCACAGCGGCTGTCCGCCGGCGCGGTGCTGAAATCGCAGAACGTCGCCACCGAGGTCAACACCGTGTTTCAAAACGTGGTGCAGCTGATCAAGGCGATCGACCCGTTCAAGCTCAACGCCGTGCTCAGCGCGCTCGCCGAGGGTGTGCGTGGACAGGGTGACAGGATCGGAGAGGCGATCACCGCGAGCAATCAGGTTCTGCTGGAGCTAAATCCACGTACCGACACTGTGCGGGAGGACTTCCGCGCACTCAAAGGCTTCAGCGACACCTATAGCGCCGTGGCAAAGAACATCATCGACACGCTGGCCGCCGCCGCCGCCACCAGCGCGACGGTCACGACGCACGCTCAGCAACTCGACGCGCTGCTGCTCAACGTCGTGGGGCTGGCGCGTAGCGGTGTCGACCTGCTTGGCCCCACCAAGGACAATTTGGTGAAGGCAGTCAACCTGCTCGAGCCCACGGCGAACTTGCTGATGAAATACAATCCCGAGCTCACCTGCTTGTTCGTCGGCGCCAAGACCACCCTCGACACCGGCTATGCCGGCATGCTCGGCGGAAACGGCAAGTCGCTCATCATGGACGCTGAGTTGTTGCCGGGATACGACGCATACCGATATCCGGACAACCTGCCGATCGATGGCGCCAAAGGCGGGGAAGGCGGCAAGCCGGGATGCGGCTCGCTGCCCGACGTCGCGCAGAATTTCCCGGTCAGGCAGCTAATCGCCAACACCGGCTTCGGTACGGGTTTGGATTGGCGGCCTAATCCCGGCATCGGTTTCCCCGGGTACGCTGACTACTTCCCCGTGACACGGGCGGTCCCCGAACCGCCGAGCATCCGTTACCCGGGAGGCCCGGCGCCCGGTCCCGTGCCCTACCCTGGCGCACCCCCCTACGGCGCACAGCAGTACGGCCCCGACGGCACACCCCTTTATCCCGGGGTGCCGTCCCCACCGGGACCCACACCGCCGTGATCGACGGCCATACAGATCTTCGACATATGCCCGCTAACGCTGGAGGGGAGCATCGCCGTGACCAATAAGGTGTCAGCCGTGTTGTGGCGCCTCGGGATCTTCGTCGTCGTGTGCGCGCTCGGTGCATTCGCACTCGTCACCGTCTTTGCGCAGCTGCGCTTCGAGCCTGAGCAGACCTACAGCGCTGTTTTCACCAACGTCAGCGGACTGAAGAGCGAAGACTTCGTCCGCATCGCCGGTGTCGAGGTCGGCAAGGTCAAAAACCTCACCGTCCGAGATGATTCCACCGTGCAGGTCGAATTCGGGGCCGACGACTCGGTGGTACTCACCGACGGCAGCAGGGCCGTCATCAGATACGACAACCTGATCGGGGACCGCTACCTGGCGATCGAGGAAGGTGCGGGTGGAACCAAAAAACTGCGGCCCGGCGACACCATCCCGTTGAACCGCACCGCCCCAGCACTGGATCTGGACGCCGTGATGGGGGGGTTCCGGCCCTTGTTCCGGGCGCTGGACCCCGCCCAAGTCAACACGCTCACCGGCCAACTCATCGCAGCATTTCAGGGTCAAGGCGCCACAATCGGTTCCGTCCTGGCTCAGACCGCAGCGCTGACGAACACCCTGGCCGACCGGGACGAGCTGATCGGGCAGACAATCGTCAACTTGAACACCGTGCTCGGGTCGCTGGGCGAGCACAGCGAGCAGTTCGGAAAAGCCGTCGACTCGCTCTCGCAGCTCGTGCACGGGCTGCAAGCCCGCAAGCAGGACATCAGCAACGGGGTAGCTTACGCCAACGAGGCTGCCCGCTCGATCGCCGACCTGCTTGCACAAGCGCGACCACCGCTGCAGAAAGCGATCCGCGAGACCGACCGCACCGCGACCGCTGTGCTCGCAGATCGCGACTATTTCGACAACCTCCTCAATACACTGCCCGACGCGTACCGGGTGCTGCTGCGGCAAGGGATCTACGGCAACTACTTCACCTTCTACCTGTGCGATCTGCTGCTGAAAGTAAACGGAAAGGGTGGACAACCCGTGTACATCAAGCTGGCCGGGCAGGATAGTGGCAGGTGCACACCCCAATGAAGCCCTTCGGTGAGCGCAACGTCATCGTCATCGGCGCCATCGGTGTCGCAGTCACCGGCACCCTCGTCGTGGGCGCGCTCAACTACAACAAGTTGCCGTTCGTCTCCTCGGGCAAAACGTATTCGGCGTACTTCGACGAGGCCGGCGGACTGACCACCGGCGCCCCGGTACGGGTATCGGGGGCTCCAGCCGGGCAAGTGCAGAGCATCACCCTCGACGGGCAGTGGGTGTTGGTCAAGTTCACGGTGGCCGAAGGCATCCGGTTGGGCGACCGCACCGAGGCATCCATCAAAACGATCAGTGTCCTCGGCAACAAAGTCGTCGACCTCACCACTCGCGGCAGCGGAACGCTCTCCGGGACCATCCCCGTCGCGCGAACTACCTCACCATATCAATTGCCGGATGCCATCGGGGATCTCACGACCACCATCAGCGGACTTAACACCGACCAGCTGTCCACGGCACTGACAGTGCTGTCCCAGACCCTCCAAAACACCCCCGATGACCTGCGGCTCGCCGTCGCCGGTGTCGCGCGCTTCTCGGAAACTCTGAACAAACGCGACGCCCAGCTGCGCGACCTGCTCGCTAACGCGGGCAAGGCGACCACCGTCCTGGGTGAACGCACCAACGACATCGTGCGCCTGATCTCCGACACCAACGCGTTGTTGGCGCAATTGCGTTCCCAGAGCGCTGCGCTGGACGAGATCTCGACGAACATCTCTCAGCTCAGCCGCCAGATCGCCGGGTTCATCGCGGAGAACAAGACGACGCTTCGACCCGCACTCGACAAGCTCAACGGGGTTCTCGCAATCCTCGACAACCGAAAGGTTCAGATCCAACAGTCCATCAAAGGGCTGGCGGCCTACGCGATGCAGTTCGGCGAGACCATCGCAGCCGGCCCCTTCTTCAACGCATACCTCGCCAACCTCATACCCGGACAGTTCATTCAACCGTTCGTCGATGCGGCATTCTCCGATCTCGGGTTGGACCCCAACGTGCTCCTACCCTCCCAGCGCACCGACCCCCAAGTGGGCCAGCCCGGCACCCCGGCACTACCCATTCCGTACCCGCGGACCGGTCAGGGCGGTAACCCCAAACTGACTCTGCCCGATGCGATCACCGGAAACCCGGGGGATCCCCGGTACCCCTACCGTCAGCCGGAACCGGCCTCGTCGCCCGGTGGGCCTCCGCCAGGCCCGCCGGCACCGCCGCCACCTGATCAGCACGCCTCACAGCCGCCGACCCCAAGCCCGGTCTTCGTGCCGGCTCCCGACGAAGTCGCGCCCGGAGCGGCGGATTCCGCGAACCCCCAAGGCAGACCATGATGAACTCTCGGACCAAACTCGGGTTGGCAGTCATTCTGGTGAGCCTCATCGTGGGCGGGTCGATTGCGGTGGCGCACGCGGGGCACGAGGTCGACCGCGTTCACGTTGTGGCGTACTTCGACAACAGCAACGGGGTGTTCGTCGGCGATGACGTCCGCATTAAAGGCGTTCGCGTAGGCGGGATCGACAAGATCGAACCGCAACCCACACAAGTCAAGATTGACTTTTGGTTCGACGCCAGATACAAGGTGCCCGCCAATGCCAAAGCCGTGATCCTGTCACCGACATTGGTGACCGCCCGCGCCATTCAATTGACCCCCGGCTACACCGGAGGCCAAACGCTGCAGGACAACGCCACCATTCCCAGGGAACGCACCGCCGTTCCGGTCGAGTTCGACGCATTCCGTCAACAACTCGAGCGGCTGACGACACTGCTGCAGCCCACCGAGCCCGGCGGGGTGAGCACGTTGGGTGCCCTGGTCAACACCGCCGCCAACAACTTGCGCGGCCAAGGCCCTGCAATCCGCGACGCGATCATCCGGTTGTCCCAGTCAGTGTCCGCACTCGCCGATCACAGCCCCGACATCTTCAACAGCGTCAAAAACCTGGCGACACTCGTCTCGGCTCTGCAGGACAGTACAGTGTTGATACGTCAGCTGAACCAGAACCTCGCGTCGGTCACCGGGGTGCTGACCAACAACCCCACCGAGGTCGGGGACGCGGTGAAGAACCTCAATGACGTGGTCGGCGACCTGACGGCCTTCGTCGCCGCGAACCGCGAATCGCTGGGTACCACGTCGGACAAATTGACGTCAGTCTCTGAGGCGCTGACGGGCAGCATCGACGACATTCAACAGCTGCTGCACATCGCGCCGACGACGCTGGCCAACGCCGCAAACCTCTACAAGCCCGCCCAGGGCACGCTGACCGGAGCTCTCAACGTCGGCAATTTTTCGGATCCGATCACCTTTCTCTGCGGCGCCGTGCAGGCTGCCTCGCGACTGAACAACGAACAATCAGCGAAACTATGTGTGCAGTATTTGGCGCCGATCATTAAGAACCGCCAGTACAACTTTCCCCCGCTCGGTCTCAACCCCTTCGTCCAGGCCAGCGCCCGGCCAAATGAAGTCACCTACAGCGAGGATTGGATGCGCCCGGACTACATTCCGCCGCAGCCGACGTCACCACCCGCCAAAACTGTGGCCGACCCGAATGCGCCGCCGTCGCTCGCAGGGGCGGCGCTGCCAGCCGAAGCCCCGGCGCCGGTGCCCGGCCCGTCGGCCCAGCAGACCGATCCGGGTGCCGGGCTACCCGGCATGATGGTTCCACCCGGGGGGGGCTCATGACGAAGGAGCGCTACGCCCGCGCCGTTGCGGTGGTGGTGATCTCGCTGACGATCGCCGCACTGTCGGGATGCGGTTTTCGCGGCCTGAACTCCTTTCGGCTGCCGGGGACGCAAGGCCACGGGCAGGGCTCCTACACGATCCAGGCCGAAATGCCCGATGTCGAAAACCTTCAACCCAACTCGCGTGTCCGGGTGGGCGACGTCAATGTGGGCACTGTCACGAAGATCGAGCGTCGAGGATGGCATGCGCTGCTCACACTTACACTCAATGGCGATGTGAAGCTTCCCGCCAACTCGACGGTGTCGCTGGGGCAAACCAGCCTGCTGGGCTCGCTGCACATCGAGTTGGCACCCACCACCGATGTGCCCCCGGTGGGAAAGCTTCGGGCCGGTTCGCTGATCCCTCTGACTTCAGCTGGGGCCTACCCGTCCACTGAACAGACCCTGGCGTCGGTATCCCTCCTGCTCAACGGCGGCGGAGTGGGGCAAGTGCAGGACATCACTACAGCACTCACCACGGCGTTCGCAGGCCGCGAAGAGGACGTCCGCAGCCTGCTCACACAGCTGGACACCTTCACCGCCAATGTCAACAGTCAGATCGGCGACATCATCGCGGCCACCGACAGTCTCAACAATCTAGTCGCCCAGTTCGCGGCACAAAAGCCCGTCATCGACAGGGCGCTTGAGACGATTCCCGACGCGCTGGCGGTCATCAACGCCGAACGCGACCAGCTCATAGCGGCGATAGACCAGCTCGGCCAATTCAGTGCGCTGGCCGCCGACTCAATCAAACAGTCCCAAGCGTCGGTGATCCAGATCCTGAACGACCTAGGACCGGTACTGGAATCACTCGCCAACGCCGGGCCCGCCCTGACCCGTTCGCTGAACCTGTTCACCACGATTCCGTTCGTCAAGGACAACCTGACCAAATGGTGGCGCGGTGACTACGCCAACATCACCACCATCGTGGACCTGACATTGAGTCGCATCGACGCAGCGCTGTTCACCGGCACCCGGTTCGAGGGCAATCTCACCGAACTGGAACTGCAGTGGGGACGCACGATCGGGCAGTTGCCCAGCCCCTACACCGCGCGCAACCCGCTCATTGCTCCCTACCGGTTGGACCAAGGACCGTAATGTACCTGAGTAAACGAGTTCGGCTGCAGCTGGCCGCCTTCGGAATGGTGACGCTCTTGGCCGGTGGAAGCATGGCCTTCTACTACCTCCGGCTTCCGAGCCTGCTCTTCGGTATCGGCCGCTACCAGGTCATCATGAAGCTGCCGGACGCAGCGAGCCTGTATGACAACGCTAACGTCACTTACCGGGGCACTACCGTCGGTCGGGTCACAGACGTCCGCCTGAGTGACAAGGGAGTCGACGCCGTACTGTCGCTGCAGTCGGACATCAAGATCCCGGCCAACCTCGACGCCCAGGTGCACAGCCAGACCGCGGTCGGGGAGTTGTTCGTCGAACTCCTGCCGCGAAGCGGCGACGGTGCGCCGCTAAAAAACGGCGACGTGATACCGGCTGACCGTACTTCGGTGCCCCCCGACATCAACGCACTACTACGGGCTGTCAACACCGGAGTCCAAGCGATCCCGCGTGAGAACCTCACAACGGTGATCGACGAGTCCTACACGGCGTTCGGCGGCCTAGGCCCCGAGCTTTCGCGTCTGACACGGGGGGCCACCACGTTGGCCATCGATGCGCGCAAAAACCTGCCTGCACTGACCACCCTCATCGATGAGGCCAAACCCGTCTTGGACACCCAGACCGACACCTCGGATTCCATCAAGAGCTGGGCGGCCAACCTCGCTCAAATCACCAATCAGCTGCAGCTCCAGGATCAATCGGTGCAAGGCTTACTTGTCAACGGCCCCCCCGCCACAGACCAGGTACGTCAGCTGTTCGACCGGGTACAGCCGACCCTGCCCATTCTGCTGACCAATCTGGTCAGCCTCGGACAAGTGGCGCTGACCTATCAACCCAACCTCGAGCAGATCCTCGCCCTGTATCCGATCGAGATCGCCGGGCTCCAGGGTGCCGCCCTGGCCAACCGAAACACCAAACAGGCCTACAAGGGCCTGTTCCTGTCCTTCAACCTGAACCTCAACGTGCCCCCGCCATGCAGAACCGGATACCTACCTGCCAATCAGCAACGCCCACCGTCTGAGCTGGATTACCCACCGATGCCGGCCGGCGACTTGTACTGCCGAATACCACAGGACTCAGGCCTCACGAACGTTCGCGGCGCCCGCAACCTGCCCTGTGAAACACGGCCGGGAAAGCGCGCGCCGACCGTGAAGATGTGCGAAAGCGACGAAAATTACGTACCGCTGAACGACGGCACCAACTGGAAAGGCGATCCGAACGCGACGCTGTCCGGTCAGCCGGTTCCGCAGCTGCCGCCGCCAGCCCCCGCAACGGCAATCGCCCCGATTGCGGTCGCCGAATACGACCCGAGCACCGGCAGCTACATCGGACCTGACGGCAAACAGTACAGGCAAGCGGATTTGGGCCGGAACGCCGGCGGACAGCACACCTGGCAGGACATGCTGCTTCCGCCGAAGGACGGTGAACCGTGACCACTCACACCGCCGGCAACATTGAAGAACCCGCCCGCGACGATCCCAAACCGTCCTCGACTGCCACTGATGACAGCTTCGATGTCGCCCCCGACAGTGCAGCTGATGGTACCGACGGCGACGACCCGCCGGAAAGCCTCACCGACGAACAGCAGAGGGTCACCACGCGCGCCTGGCGAACCCCATTGCCGCCGCAGCGACTGGCGCTCATGATGGGGTTGGTAGCGGTCGTGACGATGGCCGCACTGACCGGATGGCTGGGCTACCGGGCCCACCAAGCGCACCAGGCCTCCGAACAGCGCGCGCTGTTCGTACAGATCGGACGTCAAGGCGCGCTGAATCTAACCACGATCGACTGGCAGCACGCCGACGCAGATGTGAAGCGCATTCTCGACTCGGCCACCGGCACGTTCTACGACGAGTTTTCCCAGCGGTCACAACCGTTCATCGACGTGGTCAACAAGGTGAAGTCGAAATCGGTGGGCACCATTACCGAGGCCGGTTTGGAGTCGCAGTCCCACGACACCGCCCAGGTGCTGGTCGCGGTCAGCGTGAAGACCTCTGTCGGCGATGGGCCAGAACAGGAGCCCCGAGCATGGCGAATGCGCGTCACGGTGCAGAAGGTCGGCAGCGAGGCGAAGGTCGCCGACGTGGAGTTCGTAGCATGACGAATTCACATCTGAAAGTCGAGCCCGATGATGCCGACGCAGCCCCGTCCGCCGGAGCCGACGACCAACAGCCCTCGCTGCACGAACCCGCGACGAGCGCGTCGGGATGCGAGGCCGACGTTGCCGAAGAATGTGGGGAGCACGACGGTGGCGCCGCGACAGGCAAGCATCACAGCACGATGGTGCGCGTGCTCAAATTCTGGGTCTTGCCGTCTATCACCCTGCTGTTGGCGCTCGGGGCGGCCTACCTCAAGTACCAGGAAGCGACCGCCGGTGACGCGGACCGCGCTCGGGTGGAAACAGTTCAGGTGGCCACCGAAGCGACGGTCGCGATGCTGTCCTACACACCTGACACGGCAGCCGAGAAGCTGAAGGCTGCGCGCACTCGACTGACTGGACCGTTTCGCGATTCATACACATCACTGACCGAGGATGTCGTGATCCCCGGGGCGCAGCAGAAACGAATCGCGACCACCGCCAGGGTGTCAGCCGCCGCCTCCGTCTCCGCGAGTGAGAATCGTGCTGTCGTCATGCTGTTCGTCGACCAAACCGCCACAGTGGGCAATGACGCGCCGACAGACACTAACTCCGTCGTCCAGGTGACCCTCGACAAGGTCGGAAACCGCTGGCTGATATCGGGTTTCGAGCCGAAATGAGCATCAATCCGACTTGGGCGGCGGTGCCTCGCCAGTCGGCAACGAAAGAAACGCACGAGGAGCAACCTTGAGTGCCGTGCCCGCGGTGAGACCGTTTCGCATCGACGTTGCCGATGACGTTCTCGATGATCTCCGAACGCGTCTGTCGCGCACGCGGTGGCCGGAAGCCGAATGCGTAGAGGATTGGAACCAGGGCATCCCGTTGGGTTACACCCGGGAACTGGCCGTCTACTGGGCTGACCGATACGACTGGCGGTCTCGTGAAGCCGCACTCAACCGATTCGATCAGTACATCACCGAAATCGACGGATTGGATATCCATTTCATCCACCAGCGATCCCCGCACCACGAGGCTTTCCCGCTACTCATCACCCACGGCTGGCCCGGCTCGATCGTGGAGTTTCACAAAGTGATCGAGCCGCTGACCAATCCGACTGCCCACGGGGGACGGGCCGAAGACGCCTTCCACGTGGTCTGCCCGGCGCTTCCTGGCTACGGTTTCTCCGGCAAGCCCACGAGCACCGGGTGGGGTGTCAGCACCATCGCGCAGGCCTGGGAGACGCTGATGCTGCGCCTTGGCTACGAGCGCTACGGCGCCCAAGGCGGCGACTGGGGCGCAGCGGTCACCACACAAATCGGCCGCAACCGCGGCCACTGTGCCGCCATCCATCTGAACATGCCGATCGCTTACCCTCCTGCGGCTGGCATCGCCGATCAGACCGAGGAAGAGCAGCAGGCCCTGGCCGCCCTGACGACCCACCAGCAGTGGGGGACAGGCTATTCCGAGCAGCAGTCCACCCGGCCACAGACGCTCGGCTACGGACTGGCCGATTCGCCGGTCGGCCAGATGGCGTGGATCGTCGAGAAATTCGCAGCATGGATGGACTGTGCCGGCAACCCTGAGAACGTGCTCAGCCGCGATGAGCTCCTCGACAACGTCATGATGTATTGGGCAACCAATAGTGGCGCTTCCTCGGCCCGGTTGTACTGGGAGAGCTTCAAGACCTTGGACGCTACAGGTCGTGTGGAAGTGCCGACTGGTATCGCCGCCTTCCCCAAGGAGGTCCTGCGCGTCCCACGAAGTTGGTGCGAGCCGAACTACAACATCACTCGCTGGACGACCATGGCGCGCGGCGGACATTTTGCCGCATTTGAGCAACCGGGGCTCTTCGTCGAAGATGTCCGCGCTTTCTTCGAAACCGTCCGGCGATAGCGCGGACCGTCAGGCACGGACTCTTGGGTAGCGCGGCCCGAATTGAGCTAGACTCTCTGCATTGCGGAGGTATCATCTGCTGAAAAGAAATAGTGGGTATGAGTTGCAACCTGCGCGCAATCGGTGGTCAAAGGAGATGACGGTGGTCGATGACGTACTGAGTGCAGTCACGAGGACGTGGACGCTTCCGCTAGGTGGCGGGACTCTGCAGACCCGTGGTGTTTACGGCGTGGACGACCCGTGTACCGGAGGCGTCTTGACGCAGGCGCCGGATTGCAGTGCCGAAGACGTCGACCGGGTGGTGGCGGTTGCGCATGCCGCTCAACGTGATTGGGCACTCCGGACGCCTCGGCAGCGCGGCACCGCGCTGCGGGCTTTGGCGACACTCATGCGAGATAACGCCGAAGAACTCGCATTGCTTGACGCAATTGACGGCGGCTTTCCACTGCCTGCGATGCGCGACGACGTCAATTGGGCGGGCGAAGTGCTCGAAATGATGGCAGACGCCGCACTTGAACTCGGCGGTCGTACTATTCCACTCTCTGCGAACCTTCACTACACGCTGCAGCAACCTTACGGCGTGGTCGCTCGAATTGTCCCCTTCAATCACCCCCTCTTTTTTGCAGGCTCGAAGATCGCTGCTCCGCTGATGGCGGGAAACGCCGTGGTCCTCAAAGCTCCCGATCAAACACCACTCTCGGCCATCCGGCTCGCAGAGCTGGCTAGGGAAGTCTTGCCCGAAGGCCTATTTGGGGTGGTAACCGGGCGCGGCGCAACTGCTGGCGCCGCGTTGGTCGCTCATCCATTAGTGCGGCGAGTCGGCTTCATCGGCTCCCCGACCACGGGCCGGCAAATCCAGCGCTTGGCTGCCGAGCATGGCGTCAAATACGTCACCCTTGAACTCGGCGGCAAGAACCCCATGATCGTCATGCCGGACGCGGACCTCGGGGCGGCGGCGAGGAGCGCCGTCGTGGGGATGAACTTCACCACCACTGCCGGCCAATCATGCGGATCAACAAGCAGACTGCTGCTGCACGAAGCGATCGCTGACGAGGTCATCAATTCGGTCGTCGATCAGGTCGCTGCCATCAAGGTAGGCCACCCCCTCTCTGATGGCACAGACATGGGACCCGTCATCGACCAAGCGCAGTACTCGAAGTCGCTGCAGGCCATCGAATCAGGACGGGCGGCCGGTGCCAGCGTGCTTATCGGTGGAGGACGTGCGGAGGGCGTTGGCGACAAGGGCTGGTATGTCGCCCCGACCGTATTGGCCGACGTGGCACCGCAGGCCGCTGTCGCCCGCGACGAAATCTTCGGGCCGGTTCTTTCAGTGCTAATTGTCCGTGACGAAGCCGAGGCTGTCGAAGTCGCCAACAGCGTCGAGTTCGGACTGACCGCCGCGGTGTGGACCAATGACTTACGCCAAGCCCACCGCATGGCTGCGGGGCTTGATGCCGGCTACGTCTGGATAAATGGCAGCGCACGCCACTACTGGGGGTTGCCATTCGGCGGCCGAAAATCATCAGGTGTTGGCTCCGAAGAGTCAACGGAGGAACTGCTGTCCTACACACAAGTCAAAGCAGTATCGGTCACCTTGGATTAGGACATGTCTGTCTAATGGGAATGGTGTTGTGCCTGATGCTGTTCGGGTGATTCGGATGAATGTTGTCTCTGATGATTTATGGGTGCTGATTGAGCCGGTGATGCCCTCGGGCCGTCGGCGGGGCCGTCCATGGAATGACCATCGACGCACCTTGGAGGGCATTATCTGGCGGCACCGCACCGGATCACCGTGGCGAGATCTGCCCGAGGAGTTCGGCGCCTGGCAGTCGGTCGCCGAACGGCACCTGCGGTGGTCAGTCGATGGCACGTACGCGAAGATCTTCGCCGCGGTCCAGGTCGGACTCGGCCAGGGGGGTGGTCACGACGTGCTGGAACTGCTGTGGGTGGACTCCACCACTGTGCGCGCCCACCAGCACGCCACAGCTCCTCTGTCACGCGGCTGGGATGCTTGCAGGAACGCTTGAAGTCGCCGGCTGCGAAGGTTGCCTGTCATCCAGCCGGAATCCTTTGGTGACAAATGCCAATTCGGCGTAGGTCGTCAGTCGCTGTTACGCCGGTGCTGCGACGGCTAGGAACCGCGCAATGATGCCTAGCACAACGATAGGCTCAGCGCATAGGGCAAATAGGCGACCGATTAGATAAACGACATCCGGACACGGCACCGCCCTTATGTCGACATGTAATGTGTGGCTGTGACCCACTGATCCTCTCCCGTTACCCGCGAGCGGGCGGTATCTGCCCCGGCGTCGGGTCGTGCCGCCGAGTCGACTCAGGCATGCAAACTTGCGATATCATCCGTTGTAGTTTCAAAATAGTTGTGTGAATGAAACCGTCGTCCGACAGCTCGCCCGCCGACGCAAGGCCGTCGTCTTGGCGTCGTGCTGCATGAGCGTGCTAATTGTGTCGATGGACGCGACCATCGTTAACGTCGCAATCCCGAGCATACGCGCCGGCCTGTCGGCGTCGCCTTCGCAAATGCAGTGGGTCTTTGACATATACACCTTGATGGTGGCCTCGCTGTTACTGCTCTCGGGTGCGATGGCCGACCGATTCGGTCGTCGGCGTACGTTCCAGATCGGGTTGACGGTCTTCGCGTCGGCCTCCCTGCTGTGCAGCGTGGCCCCCAACGTCGAAATGTTGATCGGCGCCCGCTTCCTGCAGGCTATCGGCGGCTCGATGCTGACCCCCGCCGCGTTGTCGATCGTCACACAGGTGTTCACCGGCAGAGTGGAGCGCGCGCGGGTGATCGGCATATGGGGGGGCGTCGTAGGCATCTCGATGGCATTAGGTCCGGTCGTGGGCGGAGTGCTCATCGAGTATGTCGACTGGCGCGCAGTCTTCTGGATCAATGTGCCGATCTGCGCGCTAGCGATATTCTTGACCGCGATGTTCGTTCCGGAATCCAAGTCGGCCACGATGCGCGACGTCGACCTGATCGGACTGGGTACGGGCATGGCCTTCCTGTTCGGACTAGTGTTCGTGCTCATCGAAGGGCCAGGGATGGGCTGGACCGACACCCGAGTCGTCGTTGTCGGCGGTCTCGCGGCGCTGGCATTCGCGAGTTTCCTGCGCTACGAGTCCCGCCGCCTCGACCCATTCGTCGACCTGCGATTCTTCCGCAGCATCCCATTCGCTTCGGCGACAGCCATCGCGGTGTGCGCATACGCGGTGTGGGGCGCGTTCCTGTTCATGATGTCACTATTCTTGCAAGGGGAGCGGGGGTTCTCGGCGGTTCACACGGGGCTGATGTTTCTGCCCGTAGCCGGTGGCGCACTCATCTTCTCGCCCTTGTCTGGCCGGCTGGTGGGGCGATTCGGTGCCAGACCGTCGCTGATGATTGCCGGGGTATTGATCACCGCCGCGACTCTAATGCTCGCGCCGGTCAGCGACGCTACCCCACATTGGCGGCTGCTGGTAGCCTTCGCGGTCTTCGGCATCGGCACTTCGATGGTCAACGCACCGATCACGAACACGGCCGTCAGCGGTATGCCGACCGACCGTGCCGGTGCGGCGTCGGCCCTCGCATCCACCAGCCGACAGGTGGGCGTGAGCATCGGTGTGGCGCTTTGTGGTTCGGTCGCCGGTGCGGCATTGGCCGACAGCAACGTCGACTTCGCGGTCTCCGCCCGGCCGCTGTGGCTAGTGTTCGCCGGAGTCGGTGTGCTGATCCTCACGCTCGGTGTCTACTCGACGTCGGGCCGCGCGCTGCGCTCAGCCGAGCATCTGGCGCCGCTGATCGCAGGAACTGACCCGCGACGGGAGTCTGCCGGTGTCGGGTAATCCGGAGGCGGACGAGGTCTGGCGGGCGATGACCGCACTGGTCACCGACAACCGCGCCAGCTGGAGGCGAGCGACCGTCGACCAGACGGGTCTGCCTTTCAGTCGCATACGGATCCTGCATCGCCTGGCCCGCGGGTCGATGACTGTCAAAGAGGTCGCGCACGCCGTGACCATCGATGCTCCGGCGGCCACGGTGGCCGTCAACGACCTGGAGGAACGTGGGCTAGTGAGGCGGCAGACGATTCCCACTAACCGGCGCTGCAAGGTGGTATCACTGACCGACGCCGGCTGGGCGATGGTGGCTACCATCGATGGGATCGACGACCCGGCTCCCGAAGCGCTTACGGCGCTTGACAAAAACGAACTGAAGGCGCTGCGAGACGCGATAGCCAAAGTCAACACACACGCCAAACAATAACCGGGAAAATCTCGGTCGAAGCACTCAACGAACTACTCTCAAATCCACCAGCCGTTGCGATTCAGATCGTCTTCGGTTAGCTCGGGATGCTCACCGACGTAGCTGACGGCCGTGGCGGTTGGTGCACGGGTTGGTATTCGCCGCGGGGTATGCGCGGCACACGTTCGTCTTTCCGCGTATCGATTAGACGCTTAACGATGTGATCCGCGGGTACGCATCGGCGCCGGCGCTCTTCTGCGGGTTTCGCGGTGGTGAATTTAGCAACATGAAGGCGATTGTCGACTGCGCGGACGTCGTCGATCTGAAACTCGACGACACGTTCCTCGGGTACGCTCAGGCGCGTGGCTTCGCCGTGGATCCTGCCGGGCGCGCAGCCCGCGGATGGGCCCTAGGTCGAGCACACTACTCCGTATGTGACGTCGAATATCGTCGGCGGAGAGGAATTCCAGGCTCTCGACTACTGCCGGGTACGGGCTGAACCGTCTCCGGTTTGATGCCGGCTTCGTAGGTGAGATATCGCCGGCTGGGACGCCCGGAGTCGAGCATAATAGGCGGTCTCGTATTCCTCTGGCGGGACGTAGTCGAGGAGGCTGTGGAGGCGCCGATTGTTGAACCAGTCGACCTATTCCATCCAGGCTTATTCGACCTCGTCGAGGGTGCGCAGCGGGCCACTGAGGAACGGACTGCCCCGACCGGTGGCTTCGGTCTTGAACAACCCGATCGTCGTCTCAGCCAACGCATTGTCGTAAGCGTCACCGACACGGCCGATCGATGCCGCAATCCCTTCCAGCACAAGAGTTTCCGCGAACGCGATGGATGCGTATTGGGCGGATTCAACTGATCGTCGCAACACCTCGAATTATCGGAGGTGTGCGATGGGGGTACGGGAACCGGCAGTTGGAGGTCCGTGGCTATCGGCGTCAGATTCCCTCACCGGGGGCCGATATTCCGCAGTTCTCCACTTACACCACCTGGCACCTGTGTCTGACCGATCTGGCCCGGATGGGCTGGGAGCTGCACGGGATAGGCCACCAATCGACCGAGTCGACGCTGACCTTCATTCACCTCTCGGGCCGCGATTTTGCCGAGAAGCTGAATCGTTCGATGACCTACGTGCATGCGCAGCGCATCGCCACGCTCACCGCGGTCGACGGCACGGGACGGGCCCGGCGTGGACGTTTTCGCTGCCCGTCGAAGGCTCCGAGCTGGACCGAGTGCACCGCTCGAATCGCGCCCGAAAGCACTGCGCTGCAACAGGGCCGGGCATCCCAACGCCGGCGCCAGCGGCGGGAAACATATCGCGCCCTGAGGTGCCAATACAGCCCCCATGTTGCTTTGTTCCTCTTTGTTCGTTGTTGAGGCGCCTGCATCGCGGCGTCAAGATTTTCCGCTCCGCGACCTGTGATGTGGAGAGCATTGAATCTAATGGACGATTGGTATTAGTATTAGATATAGAATATCATGCGCTCGATTATTTAGTTCAACTTATTATTGATACTAATAGACACATGTGCGCAGTCGGGCGGCGGAGCTCCAGAGAGGAAGGCCATCCCTTGGCTACAAGAGCGACTACGGAGGCGAAGATATATGATGGAGCTTTGCGCGCCCTTGCTCGCCAGGGGCCGAAAAAGCTCGCAATGAGCGGTATCGCGGCGGAGGCGGGGGTGTCGGGTGGCACGCTCTACCGATACTTCAAAAACAAGGAAGACCTCCTCGAGTCGCTCGGCAATCATTTCGTCATGAGGTTGCGCGGGACCCTACAGGGGGCGATCGCCGAACAGCCCAATCCCGCCGATCGTCTGCCCTTGGTCGTGGATATCGTGCTGCGCTACTGGCAGGAGAACCCGGCAGCTGTCCAACTAGGACAACTCGAACCGGATTTCGTGATCGACTACATCAAGCAGGTGACACCCCAGTGGTCTGCCGCTATTCATGACGCCGTGGAGCCCGTCCTCGCCGATAGCCCGGCAGTCCAGCTCGGACTGGCAACACCGGATGAGATCGTGAACCTCATTGTTAGGATGGCTTTTTCGCATTACTTCCTGCCTGTCAACGACTACCGTGAACTGCGCGACCTACTGCTCGCACTTGGGAGTTCGGCTGGGCTGGATCCAAAGAATGGTCGGATTGGGTCCGGACGCAAGGCCGCAAGCTGATGGTTACGACTGTTTAGCACCGACAACATCGCGCACCACGCTGATTCCTTCGATCTCGGCCTCGACCACATCGCCTTCCTGGCGAATCGGCCGTCCCTGCATACCGATACCGTCGGCGGCCCCGGTGGACGCGATGTCACCCGCGTTCAAAGTGGCTCGCGCGGCGACGTAGTCGAAACACTCGTCGAGGTTCCTAACGACCTTTTGGTCCGATCATGTTGATGCTCTTCACCATTGACGCGCAAGGTAATCTCCACATCGATCTGACTCGATCCACCGAACTCATCCTGGTAGTGATCCACGGTCCCCTAAGTCGCTCCCGTGAGCCGCGCCTTGGTGGTGAACAAGTCCAATCCACCGACAGACGACGCTGCATCTCTGGCACTGACATCGTTGCCCGCGGTGTAACCGAGCACAGCATCTGTTGGGTTTGTTCGCCGGAACAGCCGTGACTCCGACGAGCTCAACCTCGAAATCAAGCTAATCGGTGATCGCCGGATTGGCCATCTCATCGCCGTGCCCGATGATCGCGACCCGGGGTCTAGGGAAGCCCACCATACTCGCCGGACACTCGGTGACGCCGAGCTTCTCCAGGTTGGTCCAGTAGTTCATGCCGACGCCGATGATCGTAGAAGTCGAATTGATGGCGGCAGAAGCCGCACGTCCGCGAGCAGTACCGACGGACCGGCAAATTCGAATGCGCTCGACCGGCTGCACGCAGACCCGGCAACAAGCGACCACCACGGCGAGATGTTCGCCGCGCTGCAGCGGCGTCGCCGCCCTCTGGTACGGCGACCCGCGGTGCGCACCAGTCCCCGGCATCGACGGCACGACCGCGGCTTGGGCCGGCCGGGTGTCACACTGGCACGACACCTCGAGCTCACCCCAAGGGTCCGCGCCACTGTCGCACCATCATGGTCAAGGCCGGGCGATGGTTAGCCGCCTAACATCGCGGGATCACGGATCCCGGGCCATGGACCCGCCAGACCTGCGCCCCTGGGTTGCGGCCGTGAACCGCATGAAGGTCGGCGACTATGTCACGCGCCGTGACCACATGCACGCCCGCGCAGGAACACCGACGTCCCCTCGCACCCAGGCCCACAACCTGATGGCGACCCGCACCTTCTTTCGCGACGGACAGGAGTGGGAGTAGATCTGCCGCCGCTTCGACCCGACCCGACCCGCGCGCTTCGCGGTACCCACGCAGCGCGGCCGCGCCGATGGACGCCAACCCCCGCGCCAACTTCGACATGCTCGCCGAAGGGGCTGTCTGCCTGCCCGACGCGCCCGTGCACAAGGACAGGCATCGTCTTCACCAAACCCGTCGATCCTCTTCTCGGACAGGCGATCGACGCATGGCGAGCACTGTCGCCTGGCGCAGCCGACCACGCTCAACCGCAAGACCGGCGAGCACGTCCACATGCTCTTCACCGTCCGCGCACACCGGTTGCGATGAATTTCATCCAACCGCACAACCGCACTGCTCGACCGGGTCGTCAACGTACCCACTCCCGCTGGACCCAAGCTATGGAGACGGTGGCAGGCGTGCCGAGCTCACGCGGGGGTTCCACAAGTGGACCTGGTTGTCACACCACAATACGTCGGCAGCCTAAATAATAGGTTGCAAACAGTTTCCATCCTATGTAAGCTCAGTGACAGTGTAACCCGCATCACATAGACGCCCATGGTCCTTCGGGCACGGATGATAGGAAGGTGCGCCCGGTGGCAACGATGGCGCCTGACGAGAAGACAATGCGACTGTTAGAAAATGCGCGCGGCTCCATCCTAAAGGGTCGCCTCCCTGCGTCTCTCATCGCTAATGCAGCGCTTTACGAGCTTGAATTGAAGCGAGTATTTGGTAGGACCTGGCAGTTTCTCTGCCACGAAGACGAGATCCCCAATGCGGGTGACTATGTAGTGCGCTACATCGCTGATAACTCAATTATTGTCGCGCGGCAGCAGGATATGACGATTCGGGCGATGTCGAACTCGTGTCGGCACCGCGGCACGCTGCTTTGCCGAACCGAGTCTGGGAATGAGTCGGCGTTCCAGTGTCCGTACCACGGTTGGACCTATCGAAACAACGGTGATCTCATCGCGATACCTGCGCAGCAGGCAGTGTACGGTGCTGCGTTCGACAAGAGTCGGCTAGGGTTGCGCGCTCTGCCGATGCTGGACTCGTACGCGGGCCTTGTCTTCGGGTGTGTGTCGGATGAGGCGCCGGGACTGGATGAGTACCTCGGGGACATGCGCTGGTATCTCGACTTGATGATGAAGAAGAGCCCGGCCGGCCTTGAGGCGTGGGGTGCCCCGCAGCGTTGGGTGATTGACGCGAACTGGAAGACCGGCGCCGATAACTTTGTTGGGGACGGCTATCACACGGTCATGACGCACCGTTCGATGTGCGAGCTGGGGTTGTTACCGCCCGATAATGTGGCCGTTTCGCCGGCCCACGTCAGCCTATCGGGCGGGCACGGGGCGGGCGTTCTAGGCGCACCACCCGGCATACCCGCACCGCCGTACATGGGCTATCCCGAGGAAATCGTCTCCGGTCTCAGCGAGGGTTACGGCGATGACGTCCATGGCGAGATGCTGAAACGGACGATGTTCATTCATGGCAATGTGTTCCCGAACTTGTCCTTCTTGAACGCCTTCATCGCCAAGGACGGGCAGTCTATGCCGATGCCCATTCTGACCTTGCGGCAATGGCGTCCCTTGGACGCAGCTCGTATGGAGGTGTGGTCGTGGTTCTTCGTGGAGCGCAACGCGCCCGAAGAGTTCAAGCAGCAGTCGTTTGAGACTTATGTTCGGACGTTCGGGGTCGGGGGTGTCTTCGAGCAGGATGACGCCGAGATATTCCAGGCTATTACCAAGGGAACACGCGGCGAGTTGGCTGGTGGTGTGGAGCTGAACCTGGAGATGGGACTGGACAATCTGGCTCCTGATCCAACGTGGCTGGGCCCGGGACGACCGTTGGCCAGTGGCTACGCCGAACAGAATCAGCGCGAGTACTGGAAGCAGTACTTCGACTATCTGGCCACACCGAGAAGGGATGAGAACGTATGACGACAACGGTGCCGCAGGATCCACCTCAGGCTGCGAGGGTTTCGCGCGACGTGCGCGAGGAAATCGAAGACTTCCTTTTCGACGAGGCCGATCTGTTGGATCGCGATGAGTTCGAAGAGTGGCTGGAATTGCTGGCACCGGATGTGCACTATTTCGCGCGCGTCCGTCAGACGCTTCGCAGAGCAGGTGGCCCGGGGTTCTCTGAGCGCTCTATGCACCTGAGTGATAACTACACGAGTCTGAAGATGCGTATTCAGCGGCACCGAACGTCGTCGGATTGGGCTGAGGATCCTCCGTCGCGGATCCGGCACTACATCACCAATGTCAGGGTCAGGTCTGGTGAGGACGGCGATGAGTACCGTGTGACGTCGAATGCGTTGCTGGTGCGCACGCGCGCAGACGAGCCTAAGGTGGAGACAGTCGCTGCCGAGCGCCGAGACATTATTCGTCGCGACGAGACGGGTTTGAAACTGGTCCAGCGCGAGATCCTGCTGGATCACACCACGTTGCCCACGCACAACCTGTCATTCTGGATCTAAGGTGCCGGTGAGCTTGACATCATTACGGCGGCGCCTCCGCCGAAACTCCGGCCCACGAACGTTGTGGCCGAGCGAATTTGGGTCTGTCCTTAAGGTAGGCCGGTAGGTGCGCGCAGCTATTTATCACGGTCGCGAAGACGTGCGGATTGAAGAGCTTCCCGACCCGAGTCCACGTGCGGGCGAAGTGGTCATCGAGGTGGCCCGAGCGGGGATCTGCGGCACAGACCTGCATGAGTACATCGCCGGTCCGATGCATGCTGCGCCAGGGGTCGTCATTGGACACGAATATTCCGGGACGGTGGTCGGCGTCGGGTCCGGCGTGCGCGAGTTCACCGAAGGTGACCGAGTCTGCGGCGTCGGCGTTTTCGGCTGCGGTGAATGCGGCTTCTGCAAACAGGGCGCTGAAGCACTCTGCGGAACAGTCGGTTTCATCGGCTTCGCTGTCAACGGAGCACTTGCCCACTACGCGTCGTTGCCGACGAAGGCGTTATTTCGCATCCCAGACGAGATCAGTCTCGCCGAGGCTGCCGTCGTTGAACCGATCGCGTCGGCGTACCACGCTGTCCGCCGTAGCGGGTTGGCAGCGGGTGGGACCGTCTTCATCGCCGGCGCTGGCCCGATCGGCCTCGCCCTGGTGCAATTCTCACTTGCCCAAGGTGCGACTCAGGTCATCGTCAGTGAGGTTTCGGCGACGCGCCGCGTTGCCGCCCACCGGGTCGGGGCTACGCGCGTAATCGATCCTCTGGCGGAGGATGCAGTTGAGGTGGTTCGGACGTTGACGAACGGAAACGGCGTCGACATCTCCTTCGACGCTGCGGGCGTACAACCCGCGCTTGATGCGGCGTTGGGCGTTCTGCGCCCCCGCGGTCGATTGATGGTCGTGGCGATTTGGGAGGCCCCGGCCGGTATCGACATCAATCGAAGCGTCATGCGCGAAGCCAATATCGGCTTTTCATTTTGTTACGAAGCGCAAAGGCAGGTCCCGGCGATTCTTGACTTACTAGCTACGGGGGCGATCAGCCTCGGTGAACTGATCACCGACGAAATCCCGTTGGATGCCGTGGTCAGTCAGGGTCTCGAGGAACTGCGCGTCAACCGCGATGCACACGTAAAGATTCTGATCGACCCATCGGCATAGCACGACCGGTATCGCGCCGTCGATTGTCACGCCGCCCCACCAAAGGAGTTAAGTGTCCGCGAATATGGAGAGTCTGTTCGACGGTCTGACAGTCCTCGAGCTGGGGCACGTGATCGCGGCGCCTTTCGCTGCCTCGCTGATCGGCGACTTCGGAGCACAGGTCATCAAGATCGAAGACCCCGGCTCAGGCGACATGTTGCGTAGGTCCGGTCCGAGGAAAGACGGAGTGCCCCTCTGGTGGAAGTCCGCGGCCCGGAACAAGTCAAGCGTCGCTATCGATCTGCGTCTCCCCGAGGGGCAAGCGCTCGTGCGCAAAATGGTCGAACGCGCAGACGTGGTGATCGAAAACTTCCGCCCGGGAACGCTTGAGCGCTGGGGACTGGGATGGGAGGAACTGCACGCATCGAACCCGCGGCTGATCATGTTGCGGATTTCTGGGTACGGCCAGATCGGCCCGGAGAGCGCAAAGCCGGGATACGGACGGGTCGGCGAGGCCATGAGCGGAGCGGTACACATCACCGGGCATCCTGACCGGCCACCGACGCATTTCGGTTTCTCCCTCGGCGATGTCACGACAGGAATCATGGGTGCATTCGCTGTTGCCGGAGCACTGTTCAAACGCGAAGCGATCGGGGATCGCTTCGATGGGGAATGTATCGACCTGGCTCTCTACGAATCACTGTTCCGTGGTATCGACTGGCAGGTCATCCTTTATGACCAGTTGAACTTTGTTGCCGAGCGTCAGGGCAATCAGTTCCAGGTCAGCCCGTCACCGGTGTCAGACACGTATCTCAGTGGCGATGGGGTGTGGTACACCGTGGCGACCGGCACAGTTCGGTCAGTGCAGAGCCTGCTCGAACTGCTGGGCGGCACGACTCTGCGCAACGATCCGAAGTACGCGACTCAGGAACTGCAGATGTTGCACCGCGAGGAGCTCGGCGAGATGGTTCGCCAGTGGTTCGCCGAAAACAACTCCGATATCGTCGAAAAGGCCTGCGCGAGCTCCGGTGTCGTGGCTGCGCGGATCTTCACGCCGGCAGAGATGTTCTCCAGTCCCACGTTCGCGGCTCGCCAGAGCCTGGTCGAGGTCGCCGACCAGGAATTGGGTCCGGTCCGCGTCACCGGGGTGGTGCCGAGGCTGACGAACTTTCCCGGATCCGTGCGCAGCACTGGGCCCGGTCTCGGGATCCACGGCAAAGGGGTGCTGACCGAGTGGCTCGGCATGGCCGACTCGGAGTACGAGGCGCTGGTATCGAGTGGCGTCGTCGGGGCGGTCGACGTTGACGGAGAGGTTCCCGGGCATTGAGTTCGCTGCGCGACAAGGCCTGCATCGTCGGCGTTGGTCATACGGCCTACCGTCGTGATGGCACTGAGTCGGCAACGGACCTTGGCCTGCAACTCGAAGCGGCCCATGCCGCGATCGTGGATGCCGGGTTGTCGGCTGGCGAGATCGATGGGCTCATCTGCCCGATCAACGGTGGCACGGCCGAAGATTTTATCGCGAATCTCGGCCTGACGCATGTTCGTTACGCGGTGACTTCCCATACCGGAGGCGCGGCAAGTGTGGCGGCCCTGGCAACTGCGGCGATGGCGGTTTGGTCGGGCGTCGCGCGGCATGTCCTCATTCCCGCGGGCTGGTGTGGGTACTCAGGTCCGCGTGCCCGCGGGATGGCATCGAGCGCGGACATGGCGATAGGCAAGGTTGTCCGGGACTATTACGCGCCACAGGGCGCGGTGTCGGCCGTGCACCAGTATGCGCTCGTGGCCGACCGATACGTCCGCAAGTATGACGTGCCGCCTGAAGCGATGGGGGCGGTGGCAGTCGCGTTTCGTGCTAACGCGCAGCTCAACTCGAATGCGGTGATGTGCGGCCGTGAGCTGACGATGCAGGAGTATCTCGACGCTCCACCGATCAGTACGCCGTTTCGTTTGTTCGATTGCAGTCTGGAGACCGACGGCGCAGCGGCGGTGGTGGTATCAGCGGCCGATCGTGCGGCTGACAGCCCGCACCGGCCGGTGTTTGTGATGAGTGTGGCCGAAGGTCGCCCATTTCCCGTCGATGAGTTCGCCAACAGGGCCGACCCATTGGAGATTGGGCTTGCCGAGGCGGCGCCGCGCGCATTTGCCGACGCTGGTGTCACCCCGTCTGACATCGATCTGCTCGAGGTTTACGACAGTTTCACTGTCAACGTGTTGCGGCAGATCGAATCGGCCGGGTTCTGTAAGCCAGGCGAAGCAGCGGATTTCGTTCTCGACGGATGTATCGCCGCTGACGGTTCGTTGCCCACGAATCTCAACGGCGGTTTGTTATCCGAAGCCCACGTGCAAGGCATGAACAATCTGGTCGAGGCGGTGCGGCAGCTGCGCGGTGGTTTACCGCAGCGGCAGGTCCACAATGCGGAGTTGGCGGTAGTGACCGGTATGGGCGGCGGATGGGGTTCAGGTGCTCTCGCGATATTGCGTCGGTGACAGCGTTGTGACTGGCCGGTTCACAAGGGGACCGATGTGACACGAACGGGACCGGATGTCGCAGCACCGCCGTTGCCATCCCTGGAGGGTCTCACGGCCCAGTTCTATGAGCATTGCCGACGTGAAGAGCTGTCGTTTCAGCGGTGTTCAGGGTGCGATCGCTGGCGCCACGTTCCTCGCCTGACGTGCGCGCGCTGCGGCAGTGACGCTTGGTCTTGGCAGAGGTCGTCGGGCAGGGGAGTGGTATTCAGCTTCACGGCTGTTCACCGCGCGCTGCATCCCGGGTTCGACCAGGCCGTCCCGTTCGTGTGCGCCGTCGTCGAAATGGATGAGGGTGTGCGGATGGTGGCACGGATGGTGGGCGTAGTTGCCGACGGGACAGCGATGTTGGCGGATGCGGCCGTCGAGGTTGTCTATGTGCACGTCGCCCATGATGTTGTGCTGCCGGCATTTCGGCTCTCCGCTGCGGAAGTGCGGGGCGATGACCGCCGCTGACGAGTTGCGCGATCGTGTCGGTGAGAAGATCCACTTTCGAGGAGCCGACTCGGTGACGCAGAACGACATCCGCCGCAAACTAGAGGTCTTCACCTTTTCCTGTCCGCTGCATGACGACGAGGCGGCAGCGAAGGCGAACGGGTACCTCGGCGTTGTGGCCCCGGTGACGATGACCCCGCTGTGGGGGCTGCCGCCGTATTGGGCACCCGGACAGCCCAGTCCCTATCTGGTCGACGGGCAGGAGATGACGGGCAACATCACCGACACGCTGGCTCTGCCGTTCAGCCGATCGGTCAACGTCAGCAGCGAGTGGCAGTACCACGCACCGCTATACCTCGGGGACAGGTTGCATGGGACTACGACGATCATCTCGGTAGAGCAGAAGCGCACCCGGGTAGGTACCGGAATCTTCCTGCAATACGAGTCAGAATACTTGAAGGTTTCGGGAGAACTGGTCGCGCGCAACCGAAATACCGTCTTCAACTACGTCCCAGACGACGCCTCGGAGCCCCGACCCGAGTCCGGCATTTCCGCGCGCTCACAGCAAGGCGACCGAGGTCGGAGCCCACGCCCCGTCGACGATGCCGATACCGGTGTCGATTGGAACACGCCACTCGAGTTCGACGACGTTACGGTCGGTGCGCAAGTGCGCGGGCCGGCTCTGGCCCTGACTTACCAGCGCATGGTGATGAACATTGCCGCGGATCGCATGTTCTCCGGGATACACCACAGCGCCGCGGCCGCGCATGCCGCGGGGCTTACCGACATCATCTTCAATACTCGTGGCCTGGAAGCCCTTTTCGAGACCGGGCTTCGTCGATGGATGGGCCTTCGCGGCAGGTTGGTGCAGCTGGGTCCGTTTAAGATGAGTGCCTCGGTTCACCCGGGCGACGTGGTGCAGGCGCGATGGACGGTGACCGGCAAGCATGCGCAGGCCGGCGCAGACGTCGTAGATCTCCAATTCGGTGTCTTCGCCGGGGATCGGCAAGCGGCGCAAGGGGTTGCCGCCATTCATCTCAACGGCAAAAAGCAATGCTGATCAGAGTTCTGTAGGAGAAGGAGGGTTCCGATGAGTGTTATCAAGGCGGACGTGGAGGTCTGCCAGGGCTACGCGAACTGTGTCGTTGCAGCGGCCGACGTCTTTGACATCGGTGATACGGGAACTGTTGTCATTCTTGATGACACGGTAGCCGAGAGCGATGAGGCGCGGATTGTCACTGCGATTCGCAGTTGCCCCGTCTCGGCTCTACGCCTCGAAACGGCCTGAGTGAGACGGCCGTGAACGGCGCAAGTATCAGGGGGTCGGATGCATGGTGGAGACGAGTCGGATCGTCGAATGTCCTTGAGTCTCAACCGACATGAGTTCTCGTGTATTGCATCCTCAATCAGGATCTGGCTCCACTTCCACTTCGACGCGTGAGATCGGTGCCCGGCAGACGCGGTGACGGTTTGTGGTGATTTGAGTTACGGCTGTCTCGGGGTGATTCGGGCATTACAGCAAGGGAAAGGTACCGATGACGTTAAAAATGAGTACTTCAGGCGGTTCGGACACGACCGCTCGTAGTCTCGTCGATGTCGATCGCGGGGAGATCAGTCGGGAAATCTTCACCGATGCTTCGATTTTCAACCGTGAGTTGGAGTATTTGTTTCCGCGGAGCTGGTTGTTTGTGGGTCATGCCACGCAGGTGTCTGCGCCGGGTCAGTTCTTCTCGTCGAGGATGGGCTCGGATCCGGTGTTGTTGACCCGTGACGCTCAGGGTGGTGTGAATGTCTTGCTCAATTCGTGCCGACATCGGGGTATGGCGGTGTGTCGCTACGACGAGGGTCGCGCGCTCCAGTTCACCTGTCCCTATCATGGCTGGTCGTACTCGATGGACGGTTCGCTGGTGTCCACCCCGGGGGATTTGCACGGTGTGCCGCAGCAGGGCATGGCCTACGGCAACGGCCTTGACAAAGCGGCCTGGGGACTTGTCAGGGCTGCCAAGGTGCACAACTTCAAGGGCTTGATCTTCGCGTGCTGGGATCCCGCCGCCCCGGATTTCGACGAGTATGTCGGCGACTTTCACTATTGGCTGGATAACCTGGCTGATGCTTTCGATGGTACGGAAGGTGGTACCGAGGTGTTCCGTGGGGTGCAGAAGTGGCGCATCAAATCGAATTGGAAATTCGTCTCAGAGAATTTCTTGGGCGATACCTATCACGGGGCGACGACCCATGCCTCGGTTGAACAGGTGGGCATCGGGCCGGGTGGCAGAAATTCACGGCGTCACGGTGAACGACAGGATCAGGGTGGTTTTTCGAAGGGCCGTGTGAAGACGTCGTTTCGGATGGGCCATGGCGCGTCGGACAATCTGGCGTATGAGATTCCCTATCCTGAGTTCGCCGAAGAACCGGCCTTGAGTGAGTACTTCTCCCAGGCGTGGGCGGTCCGCAAGGAGCGACTGCAGGCGCAGGGCAGACTGCTCGGCGGACGTGGCCCGGCGACGATGTTCCCCAATATGTCGTTTTCGGCCGGTTTTCCGCGGACGATTCTGGTCTCACATCCGATCAGCCCGACCGAAACCGAGGTGTGGCGGTGGTATCTCGTCGACAAGGGTGCACCCGATGATGTGCGTGACTGGTTGCGCCGCTATTACATGCGCTACTCGGGTCCTGGAGGGATGACGGAGCAAGACGATATGGAGAACTGGAATTACGCGACGCAGGCTAGCCAGGGCGTGATAGCCCGGCGGTATCCGTACAACTATCAGCAGGGTCTCGATATGGAAACTCCCAGTGCGCTCGACCAGGCTGTGCATTCTCACCAGCCCATCGCCGGTGAGGTGAATGCTCGCGCCTTTTACCGGCGATGGGCCGAGTTCGTGGACAACCTCTCGTGGCCTCAACTCACCGAACTTGCCAAATCCGACGAGAGAGCCGCACGGTCGTGAGTGCAACGGGCGGTGAAATTTCCACGAGGCAGGATGCGGTAGAGAAGTTGCTGCTTCAGGCCGATATTGCCGACTTTCTTTATCGGGAAGCCGACCTGCTCGACGAACGACGTTACTCCGAATGGCTCGGTCTGCTCACCGAGGACTACGAGTATTCCGTTCCCCTGCGGACGAACGTGGCGTACGACGACCTCGCGCAGCTGGAACAGACTCAGCAAGGTAGCGACATCTGCTGGTTCGACGAGGGGAAGGAGACGGTCACTTCGCGGGTGGAGCAGTTGATGACGGGACTGCACTGGGCGGAAGAACCAGTATCGCGAGTGTCACACCTAGTCACCAACGTGCGTATCGAGGCGGTAGAAGACGCGGAAGTCGAGGTGAGCTGCCGCTTCCTGGTGTACCGGAATCGGGTCACCGATGAAACGGATTTTCTGGTCGGCCGCCGCAGGGACCGATTGCGGCGCAGTGTGGCTGGCGATTGGCAACTGTGTCGTCGCCGGCTACTCCTGGACCAGGCGGTGCTGCTTGCCAAGAACCTCTCGATCATCCTGTGAAAATGCCTCCCAATCTTTGACCCTTGACCATCAGGGGTTAAGAATATAGCGTTCCCTAAATATCCTTTCGCGCCGGACGACCAAGAAGGGGGCCTCTGGAATGTCTACGTTCCTCGAACCACAGCGATGTGCCGACGATGTGACCGCCCTGAAAGTGATGACAGAGGAAATGCGCCCGCTTCTGATCGGCGACGGCTACCAGATGTTCGAGGTGCGCGCACCTGAATCATCTGGACCGCCTCCGCACCAGCATCCCTGGGATGAAAGCTATGTCGTGCTGGAGGGCGAACTGTGGGTAAGCCGCGGCGGCGAAGAAGCGACCCTGCAGGTGGGTGATGCGATTCGAGTGCCGGCCGGCGTCGTGCACTCCTATCGCGTTCGCTCTGACGGCGCCCGATGGCTCACGACCTCGTCTACCCCGGGCGGCGCGCTGGATTTCTTCTCCGATGTGGATGCCGCGTCCAACGGCCCCGGCGACGTGAGAGCCCTCATCGAGGCCGCGAAGCGAAACAGGGTCGAATTCGCCGATCCGGCATTGCAATAGCCGTCATTTTGATTTCTCAGCACGCACACGGCGCCGTGGTATGCCAAAAGTGTTGACAGCCGGCGCAGAAGGTGGCGTTGGGCCGGCTGCTGTCATGAGGCGGGTCGGCGTGATCGGCTTGGGCGCCATGGGTTCCGCGCTGGCAGAGTCGCTTCTCGCGACGGACCATTCGGTGGTTTGTTTCGACATTCGGCCCGACGTGTTACGCCCAGTTGTCGAGCTAGGCGCCGAGGCTGCTGCGGACGCGCGTGAGTTGGCCGGCGCATGTGATGTCGTTTTGACGTTCCTCCCGGGGCCGAGTCAGGTACTGGAGGTGGCGCTCGGGTCGGAGCGAGGTGTCCTGGCCGGCCTTGCCGACGGGGCCGCCCTGCTGGATATGTCGACCTGTAATCCCGAGGTTGCAGCGATCATCGGTCAGGCCTACGACGCGGCTGGGAGGCGTTTTGTCGATTGCCCCGTCAGCCGAAAGGCGCCGAACATGACCGTTCTGGTCGGAGGGCCAAGCGGGGTGCTCGGCCCTGATGCCGATGTCCTCGCCGCCGTCTCGCGCACCTTGGTGTACTGCGGCCATCGAGGTGCGGGATATGCCACCAAGCTTCTCAACCAGCACGTCAAGTACAGCTGGTATCTCGCTTCGGCGGAAGCCCTCTTAATCGCTGAGGCGATGGGATTGAATGCCGGCGAGGTAGCCGACGCGATCGCGGAGTGCAGCGGGGGGGACTCGGGTCTCACTACGGCGGCGGCGTACTTCCGCCACGACACCGAGTCAGTTAGGAACCGCGCCCCCGCTAGCACCATTACGAAAGACTCCGCGCTGGCGGAAAGTATGGCGACGAACGCCGGTATCCGCAGCAGGACGCTTGAGCCCGTCGTGGACTTCTTCCAAAGTGTTGCGGCCTCGGAGTTTCGCGACCGTGCCTACCCCGAAAGCACAGAACTTCTTCAGCGAATCCGGTCGATGCCTCCGAAGTGAACCCCTACGTCTTGAGTGCGACCCCCGTCACGCTGTATAGCTAACTGAATTGTTAACGGGTCGAATATCGGTGAGCAGAAAGAAAGACCACCAGCCATTTGCCGGTATGATCGGCACCCGGGTGGAGATGTCTGCCGAACCGCTGATCAACGTTGCAAGGGACTTCATGAGTACCGAGAAGTTGACGATGGCCGAACAGGTCGCGGCCAAGACCCGCGAAGCCGGACCCGATCACGACCCCTCTTCGTTGGCGCTCCCGCTTGCGCTCTACCGTGCTGTGACCGCCTTCGGTCGGGTCGCCGTCGATGAGTTGACGCCGGTAGACCTCTCGATGAGCCAGTTCAACGTTCTGACCGTCCTGAAGCGCGCCGACGGGCCGATGACGATGGGCGCACTGGCCGATTCTATTTCTGTACGCCAAGCCAGCCTGACGAGCGTGGTGGACACGCTGACCAAGGCAGGTTTTGTCACACGCAAGGTGAATCCCCGCGATCGGCGCTCGGTTGTGGTCGCGATATCGAAGAAGGGCGATCAGTTCATGACCGAGTTTCTGCCCGGTCATTACGACTTTCTGCAGAGACTCTTTGCCGGTATCAACCCGCGACACAGGCAGCAGCTGCTTGCACGACTGAACGAACTAATAGATTGTTTGGAGAACTACCCGAGTGGCCAGCGCACCTCCTGATCGGTCCCCGGGTATAGGACGGTCGACGCCGCTACGGTGCTGACGTCCACTCACCGGTCCTCGCTTGGCATCCACGGCTCCAACTGAGGGGTCTATCGGGTGCACTCAGGTAGTGAGTACTCCCGAGAAGAACGTTCGCTCGTCGGCTAGGTTGCGTCCGACCTTGGTGAAACGTGGCAGTCCGCGTGGCGTTCAGGGTTTGTCGCGAGGTGCGAATGACATTGCGGCACAGAAAGAATTATTGATACGACGCTGCACGACCGCAGCGAAGAACTGTGTCGATGTGATGGTCGACAGTTTGCGTCGCCAGCCGCACCGCTGCGCCCGCTTGACGTGGGCATCGTCTCCCCTTCGAGAGTCCATTTACACAGGAGCCTAAATTTCTACCTTGCAGATATTCGTGAAGTATGATAAAAACTGGGTACTGCACTGGCTGAGGGGATGTCGAAGGTTGCATAAAGACGCTTCAATTTGTGTGAGCTTGCTTGGAGCGGAAACACGCTTCGTGGATGTAGCCGGTATACGTACCAGGACGATTCAGGCAGGGGAAGGTCCGGACCTCATTCTCCTGCACGGGGGAGGCGGTCACGCCGAAGCCTTCGCCCGCAATGTGACGGCGCTGTCGCGTCATTTCCGAGTGCATGCGCTGGACCTGTTGGGTCACGGTCTCACCAGTGGTTGTGAGGTCGCCCCGAACCGTAAGGACTATGTCAGTCACCTACTCGGATACATGGACCAGGAAGGCATCGACCGAGCCCACCTGGTCGGCGAGTCGTTAGGAGGTTGGATCGCGGCGTGGACTGCGTTGGAACATCCCGACCGTGTCGACCGGTTGATCTACGTGTGCGGCGCGCGGTTGACGCTAGAGGTCGGCGCCGATGCCGAGGCTCGCACCGCTGCCGGGCGCGCAGAGCTTGCCCGGGTCACCCGGCAATTCCTGGCTGACCCGAGTCCGGCGAATGTGCGGGAGAGGATGGCGTGGCTTTTCCACCACCCTGACCGCGACCTGACCGATGAACTGGTGGCGCTGCGGTGGGCGCTTTACCAGAGCGAAGAATCGCGGTCGGCACTGACGAACGCGACGGCGCCGCCCTCAGCGGCGACTGCTGAGGACAATCTCACGGCTGAGCGATTGACCAGCTTGACCAGGCCCACGCTCGTGCTGTGGACGAGTCACAATCCCTCGGCGACGGTGGAATTCGGACGGCGGGCAGCCGAGCTAATTCCCGGCGCTGAATTCGCATTGATGGAGGATTGTGGCCACTGGCCGCAGTGGGAACGGCCGGAAGAGTTCAACCAAATCCTCACCAACTATCTTCAAGGTGATCGCGAGTCCCGAGGGCAACGTTGATGGAGACAATCGGTTCCAAAACCGGCCCGGCGCTGCCGATAGACTCCTCGGCCTTCTACGACGAGGCGGTGTACCAGCGGGAACTCGACTCCATCTTCAAGCGGTCGTGGCTATTCGTCGGCCACGAGTCCATGATCCCCAAGCCCGGTGACTTCCGCACAACCTATATGGCCGACGACGCCGTGATCGTATGCCGGGACAAGGAATCTCGTGTTCGTGTGCTGCTGAACAAATGTCGGCACCGGGGCAATAAAGTCTGTCAGTTCGACATGGGCAACGCGAACATCTTTCACTGCAGCTATCACGGCTGGAGTTACGACACTGCCGGACGGCTGCGCAGTGTTCCGCTAGCCGAGAGCGCCTACGGGCCGCAGTTTGATAAGGCCAGCATGGGCCTCGTCTCCCCCCGGGTAGCTACCTACAAAGGACTTATCTTTGCTTGCTGGGATCAGTCGGCGCCGCCGCTGGAAGAATATCTGGGGGAGGGCCTGCTGTGGTACCTCGACAACTTTCTACTCGACTGTGACCCCAACGGCCTGCAGGTCGTTCCCGGCCTGCACCGCTACCTCATGCCCGTCAACTGGAAGTTGTTGGCCGAGAACTTCGGCGGCGACCAGTATCACTTCGCTGCCACTCACGGATCGGTTTCCGCACTGTCGAAAGCTGGGCAGACTGCCCGCATCAACTTTTCGATAGACGAGGGGCAGCACTACAGCGTGGTTCTCGACGGCTGCGCGCCCCATGGGTTGCTGCAACTGGCAGTCGGTAAGAATTTCTATCAGGACGATCTCGCCCAAGCCGAAACGCTGGGTACCGAAGCAGTCGACTGGCTAACCGAGCGGCAGCGCCTGCAAGACGAGCGGTTGGCGACATCCCCCGTGCAGCCCTACAGCTTTCACGTAGCCAATATCTTCCCAAACTTCAGCATGATTGGCATGGGCACGGCTTTTTACGGTCGGGGATTCATCATGTGGCAGCCTCGGGGACCGCGGTTGACCGAGGTTTGGGAGTGGTGTTTGGTGGAAAGCTCCGCGCCCCGTGCTGTCAAGGAACGTATGGTCTTCGTCTTGAGTCAGCGGCAATCGGCGGCCGGTCTCGTGACGCCCGATGATCACGAAAACTTCGAACGATTGTCTGACGCCCTTGACACCGGAGTCGCCCGGGATGTGCCGTTCAACTACTCACTCGGCGAGGACGTCGAACCAATGGAGTCGCTGGTTGCGGAGTTACCCGGCAATGTCAGGCCGCAGATCAGCGAAGCCTACCAGCGCGAGTTCTATCGGCACTGGCACCGAACTATGACGGAGCCGGCCTAGCCATGGAGACCAGCCAGTTGGACGTGGAACTGCGGCTGCGAATAAACGAATTCTATGCGCGGGAGACCATGCTTCTCGATGATGGGCGGCTGGACGAGTGGCTGGGCTTATTGGCGCCGGATGTCAGATACACGATGCCATTCCCAGAGTCCAGCACGCATCCGGTCGACGATGATGACGGCCTACCGCCGTTTCTGTTGTTCAACGACGACTACGAATCGCTGAAGCTGAGAATTGCCCGGCTGGCTACTGGGCTCGCTCCCGGGGAAACTCCACGCACGATCACTCAGCGCATTGTCAGCGACATCCTGGTCACCGATGTGTCCGATCAAGAGCTCTGCGTCCGATCCAGCGTCATGGTGTTTCTCGTGCGCCATGAACGCCACGAGAGCTTCTTTATCGGCAAACGACAAGACGTTCTACGCCGAGACAAGCACTCGGGCCTGCTGCTGGCCGCCCGGGTCATCACCCTGGCTCATAGCGTTCTGCCACGAGCGATTTCGATCTTCTTCTAATGCCCAGTCGTCCAATAGCCCTCAGTTAGGTCGCACACATGACAGATGTCGCTTCACGCGAACTAGGCCTGGGATTTCTCGGAATCGGTCAGGCAGTCGCCAGAATCTTCCAGCAGTACCCGGACATGTCGACGCTGCCGTATCGGGTTGTGGCGGCTGCGGATACCCGATCACACTCGCTCGCCCGCTTCGCCACCGAGTTCGCAGGCCGCACCTATACCGACGCAGAGCAACTGTGTGCCGATCCAAGCGTGGACGTCGTCTACATCGCCACCCCTCCCGAGCTGCATCGGGAGCATGCCCTGATGGCCGCACATTACAGAAAACACATGATCGTCGAAAAGCCGTTGGCCATGTCGATCGACGATTGCACTGCAATGGTCGAGGCGGCCCAGGCAGCGGGCGTGCAGCTGATGGCCGGCCACACACACAGCTTCGACGCGCCGGTGCGAGCGATGGCCGAACTGGTACGCAGTGGCGATCTCGGCGAGTTGCTCATGGTGAACACCTGGAACTTCAATGACTTCAATCGGCGACCGTGGCCGACTTCGGAATTGCGCTCGACCAGCGGGCCAGTTCTCAACCAGGGGCCTCACCAGGTCGATATCGTGCGGCAGATAGTCGGCGGTGTGGCCAGAACAGTGCGTGCGTCGACAATATGGGACGACGTCCGGAAATGCGTCGGGGGATACACCTGTCATCTCGGATTCGAATCAGGAGTTTCCGCGACGCTCGTCTATGACGCGCGAGCTTTCTTCGACGTCGCGGAGTTGCACTCGTGGGTGGCAGAGGACGGCGGCCGCCGCAGTCCCCAAGCCAACCAGCGTGTAGCCAGCAACTTCGCTGCGCTCAGTCAGAACCCTGACCACCTTGAAGTCGCACTGGAAGCTCAGAAGGAGCAGGGCCGCTACGGTGCTGCGACGACGACCGAAGAGTCACAGGAGCTGTGGGGTTACTCCGCCCCCGGAGAGATCATCCACCACCCCTACTTCGGCCTGACCGTGGTTTCCTGCGAACGCGGCGCGATCAGGCAGTCGCCCGACGGGCTGGTGGTGTACGGGCAGAACGGATTACAGGAAATACCGGTCGCGCGCACCATGCGGGGCAGGGCCGCAGAGTTGGCTGAACTACATCGGGCGATCACTGAGGACCGCCCTGTTCAGCACGACGGTCGCTGGGGGCGCGCGACGCTAGAAGTATGTTTCGCCATCCTGCAGTCGGCCTACGAAGATCGCGAAGTCGTTCTCTCCCAACAGGTATCGCTGTGACTTCAGATGAGGAGAAATCGTGGGTGAGATTGTAGCCGGTTACGCGTCGTCGCATGCCTTCACTTTCATCCCGCCTCCCAGGTGGGAAGGCTTCCGCATAAAGAACAGGCAGAAGTACACATTGCGACGCGGTAAGACCCCACCTCGCCTGAGGAAAGACGAAGAACCATTCGACGACGCTGCGGCGCGTTACGCGCACATCGAGAACGGGCTTCAAAGGCTGCGTGACAGCATCAGACAAGACCGACTGGATTGCCTGATCATCATCGGTGATGACCAGAACGAGAACTTCGACGGTTCGGCACTGCCCCAGATAGCCATCCACACCGGAGAGGGGTTCACAGTGTCTGACCGCTTCTTGCCAGACGCGCGGTTTTGGAAAAGTTCGCCCGACCTCAGTAAGGACTTGAGTGAGCACACCGTCGAGGCGGGGTTCGACGTCGCCACCGTTGTCGATTTCCGTGAGACCACCTTGCACTCACACGCCCATGGCGAGATTGTGGCCAATATCCTTGGAGACCACCAAATCCCGGTGGTGTTGGTATTCCTCAATGCCGTTCACGTGCCGTCGTTGTCGCCTAAACGGTGCTTCGCGCTCGGCCGCGCGATTGCCGACGCCGTGCGGTCACGCCGCCCCGCAGGCGAGCGGATAGGTCTCTACGCGTCCGGTGGGCTCTCACACTTCACTGCCGGCTATCCATGGGCTGCCTACGATGGGCCGCGCGTTCACGGTTCAATCGACGACGAATTCGATCGCCGCACCCTGAAGTGCCTTGCTACCGGAAACGGCTACGAGCTGAGCAAACTGACCAGCGAAGACCTGCTCAACTCTGGCAACATCGAGCTGAGATCGTGGATATGTGCTGTCGGCGCAGTCGGCGGCAACACGCCATGGGCCAGCGTCTATGAGCCCATTCCCCGCGCCCTGATGGGAATGGCCGTCGCCTGGACGAACTGCGAAGTCACTGTTTAGCGCGTCGAACGTGAGGCACGCGAAATTTGATTCGGCGGGTGTGTGGGTTATCCGCAGACCTACTCGACGTTTGCACTGAGAACCCCCACGGTCGAAGGAAGATGTCGTCGGCCGTGACCCTGGGACGAGGGCATGTCTGCCCACCCTCTGGCCCAGTCAACCGGCAGAACCGTGGGCCGCCGAGACGCCGCTCGCGAAAGGGTATGTGTCTCAATGTCGTTGTTGCGCCGCCTGCGCGGACTGTCGGCGACAATAGGCCCACACCGAAACCAGAGTCTCTGTTTTACAGAGTAGATCTCTGTTATACAGTAAGGCTATTAGGTACAGCGCCTAACTGCGTGGAAGTGATGGCTCGTGGTTAACGATACCCTTCTGCTTCGGGGCCTCAACAGCCCAAGCTCCATAAGAACGGACAAGGAGGCGAACCGGATGGCCATTTACGCTGCCAGCACCGCCCATCGCAGTTTGGGTAAGGCATCCGCAGACTTCGCTGTCGTCGTCAAGGACGGCGTCGACACCGAAACCCCGAGCTGGCGATGAGCTCCACCCCTTCGGGCGCAGGGCTAGACACCGAACGACACGCCATCGCGCTGGCCTGTCGCGTCCTGGCGGCGCGCGACTTGGCGCCAGGCATCCTCGGCCACATCAGCCTGCGCGTCGACCGAGATCGACTGCTGATCCGATGTCGTGGTCCGCGCGAGCGAGGGCTCGCGTTCACCAGCGCAGAGGACATCCGGATGGTCACGTTGGACGGTACAGCGGGCGGCAAAGGAGAACTCGACGATGGGTACCAGCCGCCGAACGAATTGCCACTGCACACCGAAGTGCTCCGCACCCGCCGCGATGTCAATGCTGTGGTTCATGCGCACCCCGAGGCGGTAGTCGCCGCCGATCTCGCCGGTCTGGCTGTCCGACCGATTGTCGGAGCGTTTGACATACCCGGTTTTCGGCTCGCCGCGGCTGGCGTGCCGGTCTATCGGCGAGGCGTATTGGTGCGCAATCGGCAACTAGCCCAGGAAATGGTTGCTGCTATGGCAGACCGGCCGGTGGTCGTTCTTCGGGCCCACGGCCTCACCAGTGCTGCGGAAACCGTCGAGCGGGCCGTACTACAGGCCATCAGCGTCGACACGATCTCGCGTTTGTCGCTCCAGATCGCTTCTGCGGGTGGCACTCTGGCTGATTTGCCTGACGCTGATGCAGCAGAGCTGCCTGATCTCGGTAACGCTTTCAACGAGACCATCGCGTGGCGTCACGAGTTGGGGCGCCTCGAAACCCATGGTTTGTCGTGTCACCCATCGGAGAAAAGGTCCTCATAGGCACATCCGGGCACGCGCTTATGTCCATTGCCGCGGGTGGTCTGGGACGCGGCTTCCGATCCCATCGGACCATTGGCGTAGACATCCCCCGCACTCTCCTCGCCCGAGCATCGAGACCCGCGTGAATCGGAGCTTCGACAGCGCTGCGCGGATAGACCCCCCATTCAGCGGCGAGGACGCTGGTGGGCAGATGCAGAGCAACAAGAGCATTGCGCATCACCGGAGGGACGATAGTTTTGAGTTGGTTGACCGGGCAAGTCGCCCTGGTGACCGGCGGGGCAGCCGGAATCGGTTTGGCCGTGGTCGAGCGTTTCTTGGCCGAGGGCGCATGCGTGGGCGTCCTGGATCGCTCGGAAGGCGACCTGGCTACCATCGGCAACGCCGACGGCAGGCTCATCGCGGTAACAGGTGACGTGACGTCGTATGCAGACAACGTCATGGCGGTGCGCGAAACGGTCGATGCGTTCGGAAAGCTCGACGTCTTCGTCGGCAACGCTGGGATCTTCGATTACTTTGCCCCTTTGGTGGGTTTCGACGGAGCCGACCTCAGCAGCGCCTTCGATGAGATCTTCGCGGTCAATGTAAAGGGCTACCTCCTTGGTGCCAGGGCCGCCGTTCCTGAACTCCTCAAAAGCGATGGCCCGAGCATGATCTTCACCGTCTCCAACTCTGGCTTCTATGCCTCCGGTGGCGGCCCGCTGTACACCGCTTCCAAGCACGCAGTCGTTGGCGTAGTGCGTGAACTGGCCTACGAGTTGGCGCCGAAGATCAGGGTGAATGGCGTCGCTCCAGGCGGCACGGTAACGGGCCTGCGTGGAATCGAGGACCTCGGCCAGGGTCAGGACGTGTTGTCATCGGTGCCCGGCATCGCCGACATTATGAGTACTACAAACCCATTGCAGTACGCGCAGCAGCCCGCCGATCACGCCGGCCTGTATCTGCTACTCGCGTCTGCAGACAACTCGCGAGCGGTGACCGGCGTCGTCATCAACAGCGACGGCGGCTTGGGCGTGCGGGGCCTCAACCAGCCGTCCGGAGGGCTGGAACTTGCCACCGGCGCGATGCGCATCGACGTCGGGTCAACATAGGAGGTTTTACACATGTTGGTGAAAGCGTTGGGTTATGTGGGTGTGGAGTCTCCGGATGCGAAGGAGTGGTTGGCGTTCGGTCCGGAGGTTTTGGGGATGGAGGCGGTTGAGGCGTCCAGTGGATCGGTCCTGTTGCGGATCGACGACGCCGATCATCGTTTGGCTGTGCATCACGG
>FLQS01000044.1 GCA_900078375.1 uncultured Mycobacterium sp.
GCTGATCCTCACACCGACCCTGCACCCACCAATTGTCCCGAAAAGCCCAGCACAACCGGCCCCGCCACGCGGAAATAATTCAGCAGAGTCCTAGACACCGAGGAGAATTGAAAATGGCTAGTTCGACAGCCGATCAGCGGGGAAGACCATTGCACTCACTCGCGCGACGACGGAGGCGCTGACATGGCACGTCCGGTCGTCGACTGGAGAAGAGCTACCTTGATCGGCGCGATCGCTGGTGGAGTGTTCTGGGGGCTGACCGCCGGGGCGATTTTGGTCTCGAAGGCCTCTGCAATTGTGGTCGCCGGGGTTTGCGTCACCGCGGCGGTGGTAGTGGTCGCGGGGGTATTGGTGTACCGCCAGAGCACCAGCCCGCCCGATCGCGCCTTCGGGATGGGCTTGGTCCTCGCCCCGTTGACCGGTCTGGCTCCGGTGCTCATCGCTTTCCTCCCCGGCCTCGTGACTCACGTGATCGTGTGGAAAGGCTGACGACCATGAGTGCACTGCCTACTCCACCCGACGATTCAGCACTTGAGGAACAGCATCCGGTCGCGTTGCTCACCGGACTGTTCCTCGGCTTCACATCGGTGCTCCTGACTCTCGGATTCTTGTGGCCGTTCGCCCCGCTGTTTCCCGCTGTAGTCGCCGGCGCAGCCGCGGTGCTCCCGTTCAAGAACCGTTGGCATGTCGCCCGTGGTGCGTTCTATGCATGCCTCGGGGTTGTGGCTTTCGAAGCCGTATTCATACCGGTTCTCATACTGAGCTCGATGCTTTAGTCGCCGACCTGCTCGAGTTGGGCGGCATTGCGCTCGTCCGTGGACCGGAACCCTCGGCCGGCTTCCGCAACATGCGCGGCCTGCTGTATGAGGGTTGTGTGGTGTTGATCAGCGACCTGCTGCCACGTCTCAGCCATCTGTACCAGCGCATCCGCCGACGCGCCCACCCATCCGGATTCAGAATCACTGAGGCCGATCATCGATTGCAGGTGCGACGTCGACAGGACAGTTGCCTGCTCGCCGATATCAGATCCGCCGCAAATCAGGCCCGCCACATCGACTTTCAGGTTGTCGGCCACGGCACTCCCTCACGTACTTGGTCATCGAATTTTAGGCCGCACGCACGACCCGCGGTAGTCGGCCTTTACCGGACCTGGCTTCGCGAACCCCCAAGCAGCGGCAGGGCAAGCCAATCCTTCCCGGGGAAGGATCCTCGATCGGCCCTCGGGAGTGCCAAGCGTGCCGACGGATCAGGACAGTACGACGATGAATCCTGTTCCAGCAGAGCCGAAGTGGCCCGTCACCAGGCCGTCCATCCCCGGTCAGGACTCGATGAACGCCAGCAGATCTGGGTTGAGGACGTCGGCGTGCGTGGTCAGCATGCCGTGCGGGTAGCCGGGGTAGGTCTTCAAGGCACCATTCCTGAGTAGGTCGACGGCACGGGGCACCGAGCTCGCATACGGAACGATCTGATCCTCGTCGCCGTGCATCACGAGGACGGGAACAGTGATCTTCCGCAGATCCTCGCTGTAGTCCTCGAGCCAGGAGAACACCGTCTCGTAGTGGGCCTGGGCGCTGCCGGACATGCCCTGCCGCCACCAATTCGCAATGACCGCCTCGGACGCGTCGGCACCCGGGCGGTTGAAGCCGTAGAACGGACCCTCCGGCACCGCCCGGTAGAACTCCGACCGATTACCCAGCACACCCGCCTGAACCGAGTCGAAGAATTCCTGCGGTTGACCCCCGGGGTTCGTCTCGCTGCGCACCATGTTCGGCGTCAGCGAGGCCACCAGCACCGCCTTGGCGACCCGATCCTGGTACCGCGCGACGTAGCGGGCGACTTCGCCGCCCCCGGTGGAGTGCCCGATGTGAATAGCGTTGCGCAGGTCGAGATGCGCGGTCAGCGCGGCGAGGTCAGCCACCCAGTGCGCCATGTCGTTGCCGGTGCCGACCTGGTCGGAGCGACCGTGTCCGCGCCGGTCGTGGGCGATCACCCGGTAGCCCTTGTGGAGGAAGAACGTCATCTGGGCGTCCCAGTCGTCGGCCGTCAACGGCCAGCCGTGACTGAAGACGATCGGCTGACCGGAACCCCAGTCCTTGTAGAAGATCTCGACGCCGTCCGGTGTGGTGACGGTAGGCATTGCTGGCTCCTCGCGTAGCTGTTGTTGCTGGCTGCCCTGCCACTGAGAAGCAGTAAACGCCCGCTGACTGGGAATCGCTGCCCGAAACGCAGGTGTCAATTTTTGACGGAAACGTCAGACTTCTCCCAGCTTGGACCAACTGCCAGACACACTGGGCAGGTCACGCTACCTATAGACGAATGGGTGCAGCGACGTATGTGGGTCGGGTCGGCGGACTAGCGGTCGCGCTGGGGATCGGGATCGCGATCGCCTCCGGAGCCGGAGAGGCAGCGGCCGCGCCGCCGGATTCATCATCATCCTCGTCCACCGCACATCACGCCGGCTCGGCGCGCACCTCGTCGGCCCCGAGCGCCAAGGCCGACTCCGCCAAGGCGAGCAAGGTCGCGCAGCCGATAACCGCTCGTCCCACCGCCCTCATCCGAGTCGGCGCGACGGGTGCGGTCACCAAAGTGCGTACGCCGGTCGACGACAGCCCGGGGGCGCCCTCCGACAACCCGGTGACCTTGACGCTCGCCGCGGCATCCCGCCGGGAATCGGTGTCCACCACCGAGCGCACGCTCGCTGCGGCCGCGACTCAGGTCACCGCCGCCGCTGAGCCCGCCACTCCGACGGACGTCGTAGCGATCCCCCAGACGGCGCCGCTGGCATTCCTGCAGCGCATCCCCGTCCTGGGACCGGTCCTGTTCACCCCGATCGTGGCGTTCGTGCATCAGATCCCGATCTTCGGCGACATTCTGCATCCGCTGCTCGGCTACCCGGTCCAACCCGGCGCATCGCCCAATGCAGCACAACCGCGGGACGTCAAGGTGGTCTCGTTCGACGGCACCGAGATCTACGTCCATTTCATGCCCGCCACCGGACTGCAATCCGACGGCCAGGCGCCGACAATTCTGGACGGCCCAGGGCTGGGAATGCCCGGCCAGACGAGCATCTACGGCAGTTTCCTTGACGGCGTGCTCACCAATGCCCTTGGCATGCCGAGCATCCTGGCCCTGCGCAATGCCGGCTACAACGTCGTGACGTGGGACCCCCGGGGCGAATACAGCTCGGGTGGCACGCTGCAGATCGACTCACCGGACTACGAAGCGCGCGACATGCAGGCAATCATCAGCTGGCTCGCCACCCAACCGGAGGTCGCGCTCGACGGCGATCCCGCCAACCTCGATCCCAAGATCGGAATGGTGGGCGCCTCCTATGGCGGCGGAATCCAGTTGGTGACGGCGGCAATCGATCACCGGGTCGACGCGATCGTGCCGACGATCGCGTGGAACAGTCTGAACACGTCGCTCTACAAGGCCCAATCATTCAAGAGTGGCTGGGGAACGATTCTCGCTGCCGCACTGGTGCTTACGCTCGCGCGGACCAACCCGAAGATCCTTCCGGCCACCATCTACGGGGACCTCACCGGGATGCTGACCCAGGCAGATCAGGACCTACTGGCTGAGCGCGGCCCCGGATTCCCCGGCAACCTGATCGACCAGATCACGACTCCCACAATGTTTGTCGAGGGCACCGTCGACACCTTGTTCACCCTGCAGGAAGCCGACGCCAACGCCCAGATCCTTCTCGACAACGGCGTCGCCACCAAGATGCTCTGGTTCTGCGGCGGGCACGGCGTGTGCAGCAACGACCTGTTCAACACCGGCGGCACCCTGATCGAGAAGCGCACCATCGAATGGCTCGACCGGTACGTCAAGGGCGACGACTCGGTGCCGACCGGTCCGCAGTTCGAGTGGGTCGATCAACGGGGCCAACGCCTTTCGTCGGCATCCTATGACCTCACGCCGAGCGACCCGGTCGTTGCTTCCAGCGCCAACCCCCGGGTCCTGCACCTGGTGCCGTTCCTGGGGGCTGGCGGGCTGCTCGGAGTGCTGCCCATCGGGTCGTCGCGGGCGATCAATGCACTGAACCTCACCACGCCGGCCGTCACGACGACCACCTATGTCGTAGGCGCACCACAGCTCTCCTTCGCCTACTCGGGTACGGGCAGCGGGAACCACCTCTACGCACAGCTCGTCGACAACTCCACCGGTCAAGTGCTCGGCAACCAGGTCACCCCGATCCTCGTGACGCTGGACGGTACTGAGCGCACCGTGAATGTTCCGCTGGAGATGGTGGCGCAGACTCTCAAGCCGGGCCAGAAGGTGACACTGCAGTTGTTCTCGTCGTCCGCCTCGTACCGGGCGGTCGGAGCGTTGGGTGAGGTCACCGTCTCGAACATCGAGCTGTCGCTGCCGACCGTCGACCCCTCGACCGTATCGGTGAATTCGGTGTAGCCCACCACCTACAGTTTCGGATCACCCTTGCGGGCGTAGATCCTGGCCAGCGCGAATTGTGCAAACGCGAAGACCCCCAATACTCCGCCGACGATTCCGAACGCGCCGTAGACGGTGGCGCCCGACGAAAATGCGCCGCCCACAGCACTATTGATACCAACCGATACCGCAGTCCGGCCGAACTCCGACGCGGCCGTGACACCGCCGGCATGTTCGAGCGGGGTCAGTTCCTGACGCCAGCGGGTCAGGACCAGCCGGGCGCACACGTTGCTGACGCCGAACAAGAAGACCGCCACGACCATCACGGGCAGGTTGACCGGCATCCAGCCCACCGCGAGCACCAGCGTTCCCACCGCCCCGCCGACCACCCACCCGATTCCCGTCCTCCTGTGCCGCGTCACCGTATACAGCAGCGCACCAGCGACACCGCCCAGTGCGAATGCCGACCCGATGTGCCCGACCTCGGCGGGGTGGTGAAGCAAGCCCTTGGCGAAGAACGCACTGAGAATCTTGCGTAATTCGTAGAGGTGGAACACCATCAGCCCGACGACGACGAGCAGCAGATATGGATGGGCGAGAATGAATTTCAGCCCCTCCCAGGATCCTCCGTGTGGTGTGGCGTCGGCAGCGGCCGTGGGTGCCACCATTTTCGGGATCAGCAGATAGCAGGCCGCCGAGACGACGAATCCGATCGGGATCACGATGTGCGGAATGATGCCATCTGCCCACACCATCAGACCGCCGAGCATCAACGGCCCGGCCACCGCCCCCACCTCGAAGGCCACTTCGTAGCGAGAGTTGATCCGGTCCAACAGATCTCGGCGGTGACCGACCATTTCGAGAGGAACGGTGTGCACCGCGGTGTCCACGTAACCGCGGACCAGCGCCTCAAGCGTGTAGAGCCCCATCACCACGGGCAGGGTCGCGAACCCGAAGGCCATGGCGAGCGGAATGCCGGCCAGAACCACACCCCGCAGAAGCGTCGAGAACACCAGGACGAGCCGGGCGCCCCACCGATCGGTCGGCCAACCGGCCAGGAAGGTACCGAGCATGTGGACCCCGGTGCCGAACGCGGCGAAGAACGCGGCACCGCCCAACGATCCAGACAGGTCGGCAATCAGCAGCGGTTGCGCAAGATGCACAGCGCTGTTGACGATCTGGGTCAGCAGCACGCCGGTGAGCAACCCGCCCAGACGGATCGAATTGGCGTCGGTCTCCAGACTCATCAGTGTCAGCGGCCCGGCATGTGATCAAACGCGTTGTGAGCGACGAAGGCGGCGGCGGCCAGGAGGAGCACCGCGACGATCCAGCGTCCGTGCACCTTCATGATGCGCTCGTAGCCGTCCTTGATACGCCCGGCCGCCCCCGGTCGCACCATCTCGATGACCGTCGGCGCCAGCGCGGGAATGACAGCGATCATTGCGAACACGACCGCCCCGAGGGTGCGTTCGCCACGATCTCCGATCTCCAGGATCTGATGGCCGGCGGCGATGGCGATCGGGAAGACCTTCGGGTGCAGTCCACACACGGTGAAGCCGGCCAGTCCGGCTCGGGTAATTCGTTGGCGCGCTGGCAGATCCGCTTTCGGGTCCAGCCCGGGGAAGCGCTCGACGAGCCGGGTACGCAGCTTGCTCGGCCGGCGCTCGGGCTTGGACACGTCGGCGATCGGTTTGTGCCGGATGGCGCCGAGCGCCCGCCTGACCCCGATCGCCAGCAGCGCGGCCGCGATCAGCATCCGCACGACGAAGCCCGGCCAGGACGTGTGGTGGGCACTGGACGCGGCGGGGTAGCCCGTCAGGGCCGCGATCCCCACACCGATGCCGGTGGCGAATGCAATACCGGCGATGGCGCCGGCCGCGAAGGCCAATGTCGCCTGCCGGGGCACCACTTTGTCGCTGGCCACGACCAGACCCAGGACCAGTGTCTCGGGGCTGAACAGCAACGCGAGAGCCAGGGTGGCGATAACGGGGAGGTGTGTGCTCACGGGCACCGCCGGGCAGGCATGGCCGCAGGCTACCGCGCCGTCCCCGCTACCGCGCGGGTGTCTGGGACAGCTGGCGTGCCACCTCGCCGTAGCGTTCGAAACGCTCGTCGTCACCCAGCGCGTTGTAGAGCACGATGCGACTCGCCGTGCCCTGGTATTTGTCCCCGAGCGCGGTGGCCAGCCCGTCCCAGGTCGATTCGGTGGCGAACGTGGCGATGTGGTCGTCGGTGATCTGGGCGGCCATCCCGGGGATGTCGCCGGCCTTGTGCTTCTCCCGGATGCGGGCGGTGGTGCCTTCGAAGCCCGCCTCGTCCCAGATGAACGCGTAGTTGGGCGTGCTGCCGTAGAAGCTCATGGAAAACCGCACCCGCTCGCGTTCGGCCGCGCGTTCCTCGTCGGAGTCCCCGACTACCGTCATCACGGGCACGATCAACGCGATATCGGCCGGCGACCGCCCCGACTTCGCTGCTCCCTCAGCTACTTTCGGGACCACGTGGCGCGCGATGTAGCCGGGCTCGCCGATCGGGTGGACGTGCACGCCGTCGGCCACCTCGCCGGCCATCCGCAGCATCCACGGGTTCACCGCGGCGATATCGACCTTCGGATCGGGCGCCTCGATGGGTCCGGCGCTCCACTGCGGGGTGATGAAGTCGAGGTTGTAGAACTCGCCATGGTGGTCGAGGGTGCCGGTACGAAATGCCGAGAAGCAGGCCTTAACCGCCAGCACGTAGTCACGCAGTCGCGGACCAGGACGTTCGAACGGCATGCCATACCGCCGTGTGACGTGGGTGCGGACCTGGGTGCCCAGTCCCAGCCGGAAGTGTCCGTCAGTCGCCTCCTGAAGTTCCCACGCGGTGGCCGCCGTGATGAACGGGCTGCGCGGAAACGCAACGGCGACACCGGTCGATAGCTCCAGGCCAGGCGCGGCTTGGCCGGCCACCGCGGCGTTGAGGTAGGGGGTTCGGCCCGTCTCGGTGAACAACATTCCCGAGAATCCGGCGGCCAGCGTGCGCTGGGCCAGGCTGCCGATCTGTCCCAGCGGAAGAGCGGTGGTCATGACGTCGACGTCCACCGAACGAATGGTAACCGGCACGCAGAAACGCCATGCGCGGGCTCATCCTGGCTCTAGTCTGTGACACAGCTGTGCAATGACTGGCAAAGGATCGGGGACGACGACGTGACGACGATCAAGCAGGTATGTCTGGGAGTTGCGATCGCCGGCGTGGTCGCCGGCGCCGGCTCGGCGGTCGCGACCGCCGTAGCCTCCGCCGACTCGGGCTCCCCGGATTCATCGGGTGCACCCAAGACTTCGAGTTCGTCGGGGTCGACCGCCCGGTCGGGCAAGCCGGCGGCGAAGGCCGGTGGCGTCGTCACGGGCCCCCGCCGCAGCGCCACGGCCACCAAAGCGGCGCCCGCCGCGTCGGCGGCCAAACCGACAGCACGCCGGACCATCATGCCGATGAGACTCGCAGCGGCGCTGTCTCTTCCGGCACCGTCGCTGCCGCTGGCCCCGGCCGGCAGCGTCACCACCGGCAACTCCTACCGCAGCGCTGGCGTGACGGTCATCAACGTCGTCAACGACGCGGTCAACCCGACCGACGTCCACGTGCTGGTGATCGGTGTCGACGGCACCAACCTGCGCCGGGTCATCGCCGGCGACAACCCGAACTTCGATGCGCTGATGGGCGACAGCGTCACCGGCGTGGCCAGCATCGTCGGCCACACCACCATCTCCAACCCGTCGTGGACCGCGATCCTGACCGGGGCGTGGGACAACCAAACCGGCGTCATCAACAACATCTTCACCGCGGACACCTACATGAAGTGGCCGACGGTGATCAACCAGCTCGAGTACTACAACTCCGAGATCGACACGATGGTGATCGCGGACTGGGACGTGATCACCGATATCGCCCAGGCCGGCCAGTACCCCGTCGACACATACTCCTTCGTCCCGCAGGTGCCCGGTGACGCCAACTGGTCACTGACCGACGCCGAGGTCACCTCCCAGACGGTGGCAGCCATCGAGAGCGGTGAACCGCCGAACTTCCTGTTCTCCTATCTCGTGCAGGTCGACGAGGCCGGGCACCAATACGGCGGTGCCTCACCGCAATACGCGGCGGCCATCAACCGCACCGACACCAACATCGGCGCGATCATGGAGGCGGTGAACACCTCCGGCGAGAACTGGACGGTCATCGTGGTCACCGACCACGGCCACCAGCCGCAGCTGGGCTTCGGGCACGGCTTCCAGTCCCCCGACGAGACCTCGACGTGGGTCATCGCCAACGGCGACGGCTTCGACCCGGGCCGGATGAACCTGGCCTATTCGATCGTCGACGTCACACCCACCGTCCTGTCGTTGTTCGGCGGACCGCCGCCGACCGGCTCTCCCGGGGTGTCCCTGACCACGCTGGGCTCGAGCAACGTCCTTCCGGACGACCTGGATCAAGCCCTCCTCGACGCCATCGCGCGCAACGGTTGGCCGGATATCGCCACCAACGTGGCCCTGAGCGTGCGGACCATCTTCGCCAGCATCCCGTACTTCCTGGACGGCGGCATCAACAGCATCACCGCCACGCTGCAGGGCATCGCTGATGACAACATCTTCCTGATCAGCCAGCTGGCCGCAGTGGCCAAGGTGGTGGTTCAGGTCCTCGGCAACGTCGGAGTCGCGGCGACCAGCGCGCTCGCCGAGCTGGTCGCCTGGATGACCGGTGTGGATATCGTCGCGCAGGGCCATCCGCTGCCTCCGCCATCCGTGGCGACCGAGCCCCAGATCCCCTCGGTTCTGGTGGCCTGACATCTCGCGCGGACACCGGTAGGCCATACTCGCTCGATGGGTACTTACGCCGTCACCGGCTCGGCATCGGGCATGGGAAAGGCCGCCGCGGACAGGCTGCGGGCCAACGGCCACACCGTGATCGGGGTCGACATCAGGGACGCCCAGATCGAGGCTGACCTGTCGACCCCGGCAGGCAGGCGGGCGGCCGCCGACGCAGTGCGCGCAGCCTGCGGCGGCCGACTCGACGGTGCGGTGCTGGCCGCCGGACTCGGTCCCACCCCCGGCCGCGAGATCCCGCGCCTGATCACCCAGGTCAACTACTTCGGCGTGGTCGACTTACTGGAAGCGTGGCGGCCAGCCCTGGCCGCCGGTGAACGGGCGAAAGTTGTGGTGTTTTCCAGCAATTCGACCACGACCATTCCGGCGATACCCGGGCGCGTCATCCGGGCGCTGCTGGCCGGCGACGGTGACAAGGCGGTCCGGACGCTTCGGCTGCTCGGCCGCGCCGCACCGTCGATGGCCTACGGCGCCTCGAAGGTCGCGGTGAGCCGCTGGGTGCGCCGCCATGCGGTCACCCGCGACTGGGCGGGTGCGGGCATCCGGCTCAACGCCATCGCCCCGGGTGCGATCCTGACGCCCCTGCTGGAAAGGCAGCTGGACACCCCGGCGGAGGCCAAGATCATCCGCGCCTTCCCGGTCCCGATCGGCGGGTTCGGCGACCCCGGCCACCTGGCCGACTGGGTGGTGTTCATGCTGTCCGATTCGTCTGACTTCCTCTGCGGCAGCGTCGTTTTCGTCGATGGCGGGTCCGACGCGTATTTCCGCGCCCATGACTGGCCGACCTCGTTGCCGGCCCGCAGGCTGGCGCCCTACCTGTGGCGGCTCAAGCGATTCAAGAGCTTCGCGCAATGATCAGGTTGATTGCCGCTAGGGACGCATAGCGTAGGCGCCGTCGTACGCTCGTACCTGCTGCCACATTCGATCGAAGCGGTCGGTGTCGGTCACCGGCTTACGCACCGCCGACAGCGCCCATTCCTGTTGCGCTGGAGTCGAACTCGCCTTACCGTGCAAAGCCACCGCGTAGCCGGAGAAGTCCCTGACCGCAATGTCGAAGATCTGGTCGACCACGTCGTGGTCGAGGTCGTGCAATTCGGCCTGTTCGAGGATCAGCTGACCGTAGACCACCAGGGTGAACAGGTGCCCGACGACGAGCATGAAGTCGAGGTCGCGCTGCTGCTCGGCATCGGGTGCGGCAGTGGACAACAATGTCTGAAGCGCCCGAACCTGTTCGGTGAAGCGGGCGACATTCGGTATGCCCGCGGCCTTCTCGAAGACCGGAACCCAATCGGCGAACTGCACCTTCGACGCACCCTTGGCCGGGCCCTGCCCCCAGAAGAACACGTCGTCGGCCGGGTCGTCGCGGGTGCCGACCTGCGGGTAGGAGCCCGGATTGAACAGGAAATTGGGCATGAACTTCAGGATCTGCGCGACGTTGACGTGCACAGTACCCTCCAGCCGGGGCAGGGCGCCGATCAGATCTTTGACTTCCGCGAAATAGGTGTTGCGTTCGAAGCCCTTGGCGGCCAGCACATCCCACAGCAGTCTCACCACCGTCTCACCCTCCGAGGTCACTTTAGCCTTGGTCACCGGGTTGAACAGCAGGTAGCGACGGTCGTCGAGGCTGGCACTGCGGAAGTAGTCGATCGCGCGATCGCTGAACAGTTTCATCGCGATCAGCCGGGCGTACGCGTCGACGAAGCTGGCCCGCACATGCGGGAAGTCGGTGACCGGGTTGCCGTACAGGATGCGGTTGTTGGCATGGGTGATCGCCTCGTAGAACGCGTGCTCGCACATCCCGATCGAGGCGGTGCACAGGTTGAACTTGCCGACGTTCACCGTGTTGAGTGCCGCCGAGAAAGCCTCGGGGCCGGTGCAGAGGATGTCCTCCTCATGAATCGGATAGTCCTGCAGCGCAAAGTTACTCACGAACATCTGACCGTGCACGACGTTGCCGATCAGCTGGTAGGCGGGATGAGCACTGTCGGCGACAAACCACACGTAACCTCCCGCGCCGTCGACGTCGGCCCGCCGGGAGAACACGGACACCATGCCCGCCACGTTGCCGTTGCCGATGTAGTACTTCTGACCGGTCGCGCGGAAGACAACGCCTTCTTCGTCACCGTCTGCGGGTGTCAGGACCATGTCGGTGTTGTAGATGTCAGCACCGTGCTCACGTTCGGAGAGCGCAAAGGCCATCACTCCGCCCGCTTCGAGCTGCTCGGCGGCGCGCTGCTTGGCCTTGATGTTGTCGCTCTGCCAGATCGGGCCGAGCCCGAGGATGGTGACCTGCTCGGCGTACCAGTACGCCAGTCCGTAAAAGCCGAGGATTTCACTGAGCGCGGCGTTACGGGAAGTGTCCCAACGCTTGTTGTCGTCGCCGACGCCGAATTCCGACGGGGTGAGGAACGTCGCGAAGATCCGCTCCCGCTTGATGAAATCCAGGAAGTCCGATACCCACACCGCGTCCAGATCGTCTTGCAACAGCCGCGCCTTGCCGCGCTCCTCGAACCAGTCGATCAACGCCCGCAGCTGGCGCCGGGTTCCGGGATCGAACTGTCGCGGGTCATAGGTGTTCGGATTGAACAACAGCCCGTTGGTGCTCGCCATGGCGTGCCTTCCCGTCATCGAGGCGTCGAATCTAACGCGATCGCCGCGGCCGGATTGGCGGTTCGCGGGATGACCGTCGGCCTCGACCCCGCGAGTCACTCCAGTCCCTTCCGTCACTGACTGCGTACCCTGACATTCGACGGCAGGAGTTCGGTGTGCGGATATCCAACGGCATGAGGGCCGGTGTGGCGGTGATGTGGCTGGTGGCCGCCGCCGCGGCCGCCGGATGCAGCACCACTACCGACGGCGCGGCCAGGTGCCCCGGCTGCGGACCCGGCGGCGAGCCGAGCTTTCCGACCAGCAAGCCGACCGTCGCCACTCCGACGACGCCGGCCACCCCGACGCCCACCCAGACGCCGCCGTTTGGCGGCGGCCAGACGCTACCGCCCAGCGACACCGGCTACGTCTACATCGAAACCAAGTCGGGTCAGACCCGCTGCCAGCTCAACGCGCGGACGGTCGGCTGCGAATCGGACTTCACCAATCCACCCGTCGTCAACGGCGAGCCCGCCAATGGTGTCGAGGTGACGGCCAGTGGCAGTGTGCGCTGGATCGCCGGCAACCTCGGCGATATCCCGACCGTCCCGCTCGATTACGCGATCTATCACGCGGTCGGCTGGACCATCGATGCCAGCGCCGATGGAACCCGGTTCACCAACGACGGCACGAGCCACGGATTGTTCATCAGTACCGAAGGCGTCAAGGTTTTCTAAGCTGGGCGGCATGGACTTCCGTGTCTTCGTCGAACCTCAGCAGGGCGCCAGCTACACCGACCAGCTCGCGGTGGCTCAGGCCGCCGAATCCCTCGGCTACTCCGCGTTTTTCCGCTCCGACCACTATGTCGCGATGAGCGGTGACGGGCTGCCCGGCCCCACCGACTCCTGGGTGACGCTGGCCGGCATCGCGCGCGAGACGTCCACGATCCGGCTCGGCACGCTGGTGACCTCCGCGACGTTCCGCTATCCGGGACCGCTGGCGATCTCGGTGGCGCAGGTGGACGCGATGAGCTCGGGCCGGGTCGACTTCGGGATCGGGGCGGGCTGGTTCGACGAGGAGCACCTGGCCTACGCGATCCCGTTCCCGCCGCTGGGCGAGCGGTTCGACCGGCTGCACGAGCAGCTCGACATCATCACCGGGCTGTGGACCACCCCGGCGGGCCAGACCTTTGACTACAACGGCACGTACTACACCGTCAAGGACTCCCCCGCGCTGCCCAAGCCGGTGCAGGATCCCCATCCGCCGATCATCATCGGCGGCAGCGGCGCCAAGCGCACCCCCACGCTGGCCGCGCAGTTCGCTGCCGAGTACAACCTTGCGTTCCCGAAGCTGGACTTTGTCGAACCCCAGATCGGCCGGGTCCGCGCCGCACTGCAGGCGGCCGGCCGCGAGTCCGACGCCTTCGTCTACTCGGCGGCATTCGTGGTCTGCGCCGGGCGCGACGACGCCGAGATCAGCCGCCGCGCGCACGCGATTTCGCGCGAGGTTGACGAGCTGCGCACCAACACGCCGCTGGTCGGCACGCCGGCCGAAATCGTTGACCAGCTAGGACCTTTCATCGAAGCGGGCGTACAGCGGGTGTACCTGCAACTGCTGGATATGTCCGACCTCGACCACGTGGAATTGTTCGCCACCGAGGTGGTCCGCCAGCTGGCCTGATTGCGGAATGCTGCATCCGCCCTGGCAAGCCAATTAGCATTGGTAGCCATGCGCAAGCAGGACCCCGCCGGGGATACCGACGAGGCGGTAACGCCCGTCGCCTACGGGGATCCGTTCGGCCCCTATCCGGAGGCGCCATATCCCGGGTCGGTCCAGGACCCGCCGACCGATCCGGGCCTGCCGGTGGTCGCCCTCGACGAGGGGTTCGACCCGTTCGCCCCGGACGCGTTCTGGTTCCCGGAACGGCCCTGGTACCGCAAGAAACAGGCGACGCTGGCGATGAGCGCCATCGGCGCGGCGGTGGTCGCGATCGTGGTGGCGGCGGTCCTGCTGGTGTCGCTGGATTCCGGTGATTCCGGACGCTCCAAGGACACCCCCTCGGCGACCGTGACCAGCGAGCCGACCACCACCGACCTGACCAGCTCGCCATCCCCCGAGCCGCCGCCTCCGCCACCACCGCCACCGGAGACCCCGCCGTCGGAGCAGCCCCAGAGCACCTGGTATCCGCAATATCCTCAGCGCAATGGCGGCGACCGGCCCAACGTGATCACGCCCCAGACCAGGCCCCCGCAGATCAGCGTCCGTCCGACCCACCGCCCGGCCTTCCCCAACCAGCCCGGCGGAGGCTGACGGCTACTATCGGAACCCGTGGCACGCGACGGTTCAGACGACCCGAACTACTCCGACAGCGACCCGACGCAGTACGCGAACTACGGGGGCACCGGCGGCGAGGCCTACAGCGAGTACCCGCAGGCCGGACACACGGCGCCGACCGGGTTCGGGGATTACCCACCGCCACCGCCCGAGCCGACCCCGTGGTACCGGAAGCCGGCCGCGCTGGTTGGCCTCGGGGTGCTGACCGCGGTCGTCCTGGCCCTTCTGGTCTATGCGATCGTCAAGTTCACCGGCAGCGGCGGCTCCAGTCCGGCCACTACGACGACGTCCCCGACGACGTCCAGCACCCCGGCGACCACGGCATCGGTCGCCCCGGCGCCGGGCGTCACGCAGACGGTGACGCAGTCCCCGTCGGCGACATCAGAAGCCCCGACCACCACCACGACCACGGAGCCGGTCACGACGACCACGACCACCGAGGCCCCGTCGACCAGCACGAGCACCAGCACCAGCACCAGCACCTCAGTGAGCACGGTCACCGAGACGGTGACCACGCGGGAGCGGGTCATGCCGACGTTCCCGCTCCCGCGCCCTAACGGCGGTCAGTAGCGGCGTACATCGCGACCAGCGCCTCGGCGCTGCGCACCGCGGCTCGGCACGCCCTGGTGGTGAACGGGTCGTTGAGCGGGTGTTCCGAACGACGACGCCAGCGTTGCGCCGCAGCGAAGGCGGCGCGCGGCCCATCGTCGAGCGCTTCTGGGGCCAGACCCAGCCGGCTCGCGGGATCGGTCCCGGAACCGCCGATGATGCGGCGCAGGGAAACCATCTCGTCTTCGGTCAAACTCGTTGGGCGCGAGCGAAGCTGGCTGAGCAGCCGGAGTTCCTCGAACGCATGGGTGTCGGCCAGCAGCGGGTCGATGTCGGCGATGATGTGGGGCGTCGCGGTGATCGGGTGCAGTTCGACGAATCGGCGCAGCGAGACCAGCGCGGTATGAGCCTTGAGCTGTTCGGATCGCTGCGCGAATTGCTGGTCGATCACGTCCCGCAACGCGACCAGCCCGCTGCGCTCGAGTAGTTCATCGGCCAGCCTGACCGAATCGCTTATCCCCGAACGGATTACGGCGATAGAAATCCGGATGCCGAACATGCCGAACCGGTCCAGCAGCTGCGCCCGGGTCGGCGCGTCGACCGGCAGTGAACTGTCCTCGCGGACAAAGCGATCCACACTGAGCATCGCCTTGTTCAGCTCACTCGCGTCGACGGCCGCCAGCTTCGCCAGTGCGGCGAACTCGCTTTGCCGCAGCGTGCGGGCGGTCAGCGCCAGCAGTCCCGAAACCGGAACCACCGCCTGACAGATGCCGGTCCGGTCCAGCTCGCCGGTGAACCGCTGTGCGACGTCCTTGGCGGACAGCATGGCGTCGAGGCGACCGGCGCCGATCTCGTCGGCCCGGGAGGCGACCCCGATGACACCGAGTGCCCCTGATGACCCACCGACCAGCTCGCCGATCTGCTTGAGCAGCGCGATGTCGGCGGCGTTCAGCGTGCGCAGCAGGAACACCACCGCGTCGACCCGGGGCACACCGTCCTCGGGCACCAGCAGGCGTAGCGTGCGTTCGGAGACATCCCGTGACAGTGAGGACGTCCCGGGCGTGTCGATGATGGTGGTGTCGATCAGCTCGGCCGCCGGCCACTCGACGTCGAGGTCGATGATGTCGTTGGCGTCGAGGCGACCGAAGTCGAAGGTCAGGCCGGCCCACCCGGCTGAGCCGCGGGCGATGGGCACGTTGGAGCGTCGCCCGCCGACATGGTTAGCCGTGACCTTCGGGGTCGGACCGTTCCGAAACCACGTGACGATGCGGGTGGCCTCGGTGGCGTCGGTGGGCGCGATGTTCTCCCCGACCAGGGCATTGACCAGAGTGGACTTGCCGGCCTTGAGCGTGCCGGCCAGCGCGATGCGAATCGGCTGGTTGAGCCGTCCGGCGATGCGGTCCAGCTCGCCCCACACGTCCGGCCGCTCGCGGTACGCGGGCTCACCCTGGTAGGCGCGACGGGTGCCGCCCAGGATCGCGCGAACCTGATCGCTGGTGCTCATCGAACGACGAGTCTACGGTTCGGCGGGCCCGGCGCATCGCAGCTAGGATCAGCCGCCATGCCCCAGCAGACGACGCCGTGGTATCGCTCGGCGGCCGCCACCTCCGCCGCGGGGCTGCTCGGGCTGGCGGTGATCGCGATTCTCGTCTACGCCGTGGTGACGATGTCGAGCAAGTGGAGCACCTCGGAGCCCGAGAGCGTCGTGCCGCCCGGCACGTACGTGCCCGAAGCACCCCATGTCGCGAAGACCACCTCGGGCTCGACGACCACGTCGTACCCCACCGTGCGCCTGTCCACCACCGACATCGGGCTGCCCGGCGAGAGCACGACCAGCGGCACCACATCGTCGAGCGCGGTGCCCACGTCGGACATCCCGCCGGCGGAACGGACAGCACCGACCTTCCCCGGCACATTCCCGACCCGCGTCACCAACCCGCCGGGAGGCCGCACCACCCGGCCGGGGCCCCGGATCAACGAGACTCGGGGGGCGTCGCCCTAGCCGATAGCGCTGTGGGAGCGAGCTTTTCGGCGTTGGCGATCACCTGGGTGAGAATGTTGATCTGCCGCTCGAGTTCACGGATCCGGTCGTTGCGCTCGGCCTCCTCCATCCGCGCGGCGGCGATGGTGGACTGCAGCGACTCGTTGAGCGAGCGGGTGGTCTGGTTGGCGATCCCGCGGTAGTGGTCGCGCAACTGGCGCTGGACGTTCTTGAGCCGGTCGCGGGATTCCTTGGACACCACGAACAGCACGTCGTCGACGAAGCGGCGCAAATTGGTCTTCGCTTCGTTGCGCACCCGCAGCATGCGGTTCTCCATGTCCTCCTTGTAGGCCTTGCGTCCGAGCAGCAGACCGGCGCCCAGTGACAGCGGGTTGAACATGCCCAAGCCGGCCACCGAGGTGAGCATGCCGAACATCAGCACACCGCCGTAGGAGCCACGCATGCTGGTAATCGCCTTGTGGCCCTTGCCAATCGGTTTGGACTCCAGGCGTGCCAACGATTTGAGCCGGCCCACACCGGCACCCATCTCGGCCGCGTTGACCTCGGGCATGTCGACGGCGTCCAGGCCGGCTTCGACGAAGGTCCGCGCAACGTCCTCGGCCAGCGCCTCGGCCCGCTGATAGGCCCAGACGAAGTTGTCGCCGACGGCGTTGGCGACGGAGTCCTCGACTTCGGCACCGATCTCGGCCCAGTGCTGGGTGGGGTCGCAGTCATCGATGACACCCTCGATGTGCTGGCTGATCGCCCGGAACCGGGCCCGCAGGTCGTGCTCGACATCGGCGGTCAGGTCGGCGATGCCGTCGTTGAGGACCTGCTGCCACAGCGCGGTCTGCTGCAGCGCGTCCTGGGCTTCCAGCTTGCGCCGTTCCAGATCCTCGGTGAGCCGGCGAACCTGGTCCGGGTCGTTGAGCGCGGACAGCTCTGAGTTCACCGACATACTGAGATGTTCTGCAGCCGCGCGGATTTCGGCCACCACATGGTCACGCACCAGGTCGTTTTCCCGGGACAGCACCTTCTCGGAGAGGAAGGCGACGATCGCGGGGAAGTTCGATTCCTCGTTGAGTTCGGAGTCGTTGAGCTCGATCGCGTGGCTGCGCAGCAGCGACGACGCCGGGATCAGCGGCAGCGCAAGGCCGGCCCGCTGCAGATGCGCGGTGTTCGCGGCGACGATCTCGCGCCAGAACGGGTACAGGTCGGTCTTGGTGGCGACGATCGCACCGGCCGGGCAGATCTCGTGCGCCTGGCGGAGGAACCGCATCTCCGGTTCGGTGAATTCCTGGCTGGTGTCGCTGATCATCAGCATCGCGTCGGCGTCGGGCAACAACCCGAGGGTCGACGACAGATGCGGCTGGCCGTGCCCGCCCACGCCGGGGGTGTCGATGAAGGCCAGGCCGCCCTTGAGCAGCGGGCTGGGTGCCCCGACCTCGACCCGCAGGACTTCCCGGCCCTGCGCTTGTGGGGCCCGGCGCAGGTCGTGGCGGATGTCGTCGATCGGGATGTCGATCTCTTGTGGGGGCACACCGTCACCCACCGAGACGATCAATCGGGCGGACGGCTGCTCGGCATAGCTGATCACGGTGACCAGCGCGGTGGTCTCGTCGTCACCGACGCGGGCCACCGGCATGTTGAGCAGCGAGTTGAGCAGCTGGCTCTTGCCCTGTTTGAGCTGACCGGCGATCACCACCCGGATCTGCGGGTCGGTGATGCGTTCCTTGGCAACGGCCAGCCGCGCCACCAGGTCGCCACGGTCGTTGAGGTCGGCGATCGCGCTGGTGTGATCGATCAGTTCGACGATCACTGTGACCCGGCGCGGGTCCTGCGGTTGCGTCACATGCCCTCCCAGTACTCGCGGTTACACCGTATGCGCACGAACCGGCGGGGACCTCCAGACATCGGAGGAGATCCCCGCCGCCGCCGGATTGCTCAGAAACCCAGCAGGTGATTGCCGGACGCGAGGGCCAGGTCGTGGCTGGCGTCGAGGTGGCTGTCGACCAGCGTGGTGTCATGGCCGGCGTCCAGCGACGTGTGGCTGGACGAGTCGTGCGTCGAGCTGTCGCTGACCGTGGCCTGGTGCACCGAGTTGTCGGAGTGGTCGGTGACCGCAGTCGTGGTCGTGGTGTGGGTGTCGGTCTGGGTGTAGGCCGGCGAGCTGGCGTGGTTGCCGCTGTTCGTCGACGTCTGGCTGTCGATGATGGTGATACCGCCACCACCGGCACTGCCACCCGAAGCGTGGCCGCCGCCGAGACCGATCAGGCTGCCGCCGGCGGACGCTCCGCCGCCGTTGCCACCGCTGGCGTCGACGTCGTGGAAGACGGGGCCGCCGTTGTCCTTGATCACGGTGCTGCCGCCGGTGGCGGTCGTGCCGTTGTCGTCAATGTGGCTGTGCCCCACCGCAACGTTCGATCCGGTTCCGGCCAGCACGTCGCCGTTGTTGACGTCGTTGCCGTTGCCCAGCACCGCGCCGTCACCGCTGACGATGTCGCCGTGGTTGTGGCCGTCGACGACCACGCCGCCTCCTGCGGCGGTGTTGGTGGTCTTGTTGCCGAAGGTGATGTCACCGAAGCCGAGGTTGAACGCACCCTGCTGGGCGTTGGCGCCGGCGTTCTGGTCGGGGCTCAGCAGCGAGGTGTCGGTCTGCGGGGCGAACGTCGGCGACGGCGCATAGACCGGCTGGAAGGCCGGCTCGTAGGCCGGGGCGAACCCGTACTGGTTGGATACCGCGCGCTGAAGGCCGACGATCGGGTCGCCGCCGCCGAGCACCAGACCCGGAACAGCGGTGGCCGCGACGGTCGAGACCTGAGCGGCCGACACACCGGCGAACCCGGCGTCGCGCATGGTCTGGTCCGGTGCGGCGACGAACGCACGTGCGGCGTCCTCGTTGCGGAACAGGTCGAGGATCCAGTCGAGGAGAGAGAGCATGGTCAGACCTTTCGGTGAAGGTGCTCGCCGGCCTGTCCGGCGATCTGCAGACCACGTTATGGACGGCGCCGCCAACCGAAAACGGGGTCGCCACCCCTCTTCGCCGACCTCTCACTAGGGCTCACTAGGGGTGCTTCCCTAGGGGATTAGGGGATCCCTAGGGAAGTCCCCAGACGCCACGAAACCCCACGTCGCAGGGATGTGGGGTTTCGTGGAGGGGATCAGAACAGGTCGAAGCCGGCACTGCCGTGGGTGTCGTCGACGTGGGTGTGGTCCCAGGCGGTGTGGTCCGCCCAGTCGCCTCCGGCGTCGATGCCCCCCTCGTGCTCGAAGCCGGTATCGGTGACCTGCGTCGAAGGATCCGGCAGCGATGCGTCGATCGCACCGGGATCGGCACCGGGATCGGTGATCAACGCAGAAGCCGGGTCGGCGTGTTGCGCAACATCGGTGATCACCGAATGGACGTCGGACACGGTCGCGGCGGGCAGGTGGGCATCGAAGGCGTCGAAGGCGGCCGTCGCGGCACCGCTCGCCCACACGTTGCCGTCACCGGTACCGGCGCTGGGGCCGAAGCCGCCCGCCGACACCGGGCCGGACAGCGAGTCGGCCACCATCGGAATCAGGTTATTGACGTCGGCGCTGGTCACATCGGGCAGATGCGCGTCGGCGATGGCCCCAGCCGGGTCGGCGGCATACCGCGCGGCGGCGTCGGGATCCCGCACGAGCGACATCACGAAATCGAGCAACGAGTTTGCCATGGAACGTCTTCCCTCCTACCGCCGATAGTCACAGAGGAACTTCAGCTTGTGCCCAGAATGTTATCGGGCCAGGTGTCTGCCGTGATCGGTGTCGAACCCACCCGATACGCAGCGGCGTTAGGGGGTGTGACCTTAGGGGTTCCGGCGTCATTAGGGGATATGGTGAGACCGCCCGCCGAGGCGGCGGCGAAGGGATGTGCGAATTGAGCGAATCGCTGGGGTTGTCGATCGGTGCCACCAACCTGGGGGCAGCGCGCCCGGGCCGGCAGCCGGTGACCCGCCGATCGGTGCTCACCTTGTGGCCCAATCGGCCCGCCGAGGTCGGGGTCCCTTCCCAGAATCCCGAGTTGACCAGCCCGAACCTCACCGAGGCCGGCCAGGTGTTCCGCGGGTTCGTCGAGCGGGTGGGCGATCCGGTGCCGTTGGTGGCCGCCGACGGTTCTCCGCATCGCAGCGATGACCTGATCGCCGAGGCGCTCGAGGCGATGGCCCGTGCGGCGGACGACGGCACGCCCCCGTCCACCGTGGTGGTCGCCGTCCCGGCGTATTGGGGTCCGGGAGCGGTCGGATCGCTGCGCGGTGCGCTGCGCACCAGGCCCACCTTGTCACCCAACGGTGTTCCGCCGACGTTGATCTCCGATTCGACGGCCGCGCTGGCCGCTCTGCAGGCCGACCCGGGATTGCCCACGCAAGGTGTGATCGCACTGTGCGATTTCGGCGGCAGTGGCGCGAACATCACCCTCGCCGACGCCGGAGCCAACCTGCAGCAGGTCGGCGAGACGGTGCGTTTCGCCGAATTCTCCGGCGACCAGATCGACCAGGCGTTGCTGACGCAGGTACTCGCCGGTATCCGCGATGCCGCGAACGTCGACCCGGCGAGCACCAACGCTGTCGGCGCACTGACCCGATTGCGTGACGAATGCCGGCAGGCCAAGGAGCGGCTGTCCTCGGAGACTGCAACCGTGGTTCCGGTCGATCTGCCCGGCTTCCGCTCCGACATCCGAGTCACCCGCCCGGAATTGGAAGCCCTGATCGCCGAGCCGCTGGCGGGCTTCCTCGATGCGCTCGGAGACGCCCTGGAACGCAACAGGATTCCGGCTGTCAATCTGGCCGCGGTCGCCACCGTCGGCGGTGGTGCGGCGATACCGCTTCTCACCCAACGGCTTTCCGAGGAACTGCGGGTTCCGGTGATCACCACGCCTCTGGCCGGGTTGAACGCGGCCATCGGCTCTGCGGTGATCGCCGCGAGCGGCGGCGCCGCGGACGCGCCGACCGGCATGGCGGTGGCCGCTGCCGACGCACCGACCGGGTTGGCCCCGGCGGCGTGGGCAGCGGGAACCGCCGGGGCTGCCGCCACGGAGTCGGCCACCGATGGCTCGCCGTCGGCGACGTTCCGCGCGTTGGCCTGGTCGCAGGACGACGAGCCGGGCTCCGAGCCGGTGCCGTATTCGGGTGAGGACTACACCTTCGACTACGCCCAGCAGGCGCAGGGCGCCACCGGCCAGCGCCCGATGATCGAGTTCGAGCAGGAGGACGCCGAAACCGAGCTGGTCGACGCGCCGGTGCCGTGGTACCGGCGCCCGCCGCTGCTGTTCGGCATCGCCGCGGCTCTCGCGGCGGTGGCGGTCGGCGGGCTGGCAATCACGTTGACCAGTGCCGACAGCACGCCCACCACGACGACCACCCGGGTGACCAAGCCTGGCGATCCCACCGACGTACCGGCCACGAGTGTCGTTCCGCCGCAGACAGTGACGATCACCGGTTCGGACGGAAACGCGACCGAATCGACGATTCCGGCGACCACCACCGTCGTGCCGACCACGACGACCACGCCCAGCACGACGACGACAACCACCACCCCGTCGACAACGACGACGACCACAACCACCACCACGACGACAACCACCACGACCACCACACCCCCGACGACCACCACGACGACGACGCCACCGCCGACGACCACCACGCAGCCGCCGACGACCACGACGACGGTGGCTCCGCCAACCACCACCGTCGCGCCCCCGACGACCACCGTCGCCCCACCGACGACCACGCAGGCGATCCTGACCGGCGCGACGGCGTCTCCGTCGAATTAGCCGACAGTGACCGATCTGATTCCGGTGCAAAGCCTTTCGCCGATTGTCACAGACGCGGTCAGCGCGTTGGGGTCGGCCCCGGTCAAGTTGCTGGTGACCGGCGGCGTCGGCACGGGAAAGAGCACACTTCTCGCCGCGACCCGTGAAGCCCTGCGGGACAAGGGCTCTGCCGTTCTCACCCGACCACCCACGTCCGGCGATCCCGCAGCTGCGGCCATGGTCATCGACGACGCCCATCTGCTGACCGGCGCGGAACTGCGTCGGCTCACCGAACTGGCCGGCGAACCGTCCTCGACGGTCGTTGTGGCGGTTGAGCCGCGCGATCACGACGAGGACCTGCAAGCCCTGATCACCACGATCGAGCGGGAGCAGCCACGAATCACGTTGGGGCCGATGCCGCCTGGTGAGCTGTCCCGGGTGTTGACCGATCCGTCCGGGCATCCGCCCCGCACCGAGCTGGTGACCAACATTCTCGTCGCGACGGCCGGCATCCCGTTCCTTGTCGACGCCGCGCTGGCGTCGTCGCGCCCCTACTCGGCAGGATCGATCGCGCAGGCCGCGCTGTTCGCTCTCATCGACCGGTTGCGCCGCCTCGGCGAACCCGAGCTCGACGCGCTGCTGATCGCGTCGCTCAGCCGCGACCTCGGTGCCGCCGATCTGGCTGCGGCGCTGGATATTCCGGCTGACGAAGCCAGGCTGCTGATCGGCCGGGCCCGCGCCACCGGGCTGGTCGAACCCGCACATAGCCCGCACTTCCTGCGTTCGGTGCACCGCGCCACAGCACAGATCCTCGGCAACGCCCGCCATCACGATATCGAGACCGCGCTGCTGCGCTCGCAGATCGCGATGTCCACGCTCTCACCCGATCTCGCGCTGCGACTGGCCGAGCACGGTGTGCGTGACGAGCAGCTGGCCGACGTCTTGCGACGGCAAGCCGGTGGCGGCCGCACTGATCCGGCCTCGGCCGCCCAGATCTACCGGGCCGCAGTCGACGTCGGCGCGGTGGAACTGCGTGCGCAACTGGCTGATTCGCTGGCTCTGGCCGGCGAGTGCTCGGACGCCGCCAGCGAGGCCGACGCTCTGCTCACCTCCGAGGACCCCGCCGAGCGGGCCGCGGCCGTGCGGGTAGCCGCCAGCGTGGCCATGCACAACGGCAACTCGGCGCAGTCCGCTGACCTGTTCGGCTGGCTGGGGCCCTACCCCGACGCGGCCGTGAGTGCGGCGGCGGCGATCGTGCTGACGGCGACCGGCGATGCCGCCGGGGCCGAACGCGCGCTGGCCGTGGACAGCGCTGGTCCGCCGACCGCGGCGGCTCGCGCCGCCCGCAGCCTGGCCGAGGGCCTGCTGTCGACGCTGCAGGCGCCCTACTCCACTGCGGCGGTCAAACTCGGTGCGGCCATGGCCGCGGATTACTCGGCGACCCAGGTACTGCCGGACAGTCCCGCGGCATTGGTCACGTTGGCGGCACTGCACGGTGGCGATCCGGTCCGTGCACGCAGCGTCATCGCCAGGGCGGTGCGCGCCGACCGGGACAGCGACGACGCGCTGTACGGGCACCGGCACCGGCTGCTGTTGGCCTGGACGAAGATGCAGGACGGTCAGCTGGCGGCCGCTGCATCCGACATCGCCGGTATCGACGGTTCGTATCGACGGGATGCGCTGTGGTCGGCGGCGCTGCGCACCGCGTTGGCGCGCCGCGGCGGCGACGCGGGCGCGCTGCACAAGCATTGGTATGCGGCCATGGAGGTGCTGGTCGAGTATTCAGTCGATTTGTTCTCCCTGCTGCCGCTGGGCGAGCTGTGGGTCGCGTCGGCCCGGATCAGCCAGCAAGACCGGCTGGTGCCCGCGCTAGAGCAGGCCTTCGGGCTGCTCGAATCCCTGGGCAATCCGCTCACGTGGTCGGTGCCCCTGCGCTGGGCGGGTGTGCACGCCGGGATCCTGGCCAACGATCCCGCCGCGGTGGCCCCGCACGGGCAGGCTCTGACTGCTGCCGCCGCGCACAGCCCATTCGCCAAGGCGCTCGCCGGGGCAGGACGCACGTGGCTGCGGGTACTCGCCGGGCAGGTCGACGCCGACGAGGTCGCCGCCGCCGCACGCGGGCTGGCCCAGTTCGGCCTCACCGCGGACGCCACCCGCCTGGCCGGGCAGGCGGCGCTGCAGACCTCCGAACCCAAGGTGTCCGGGCTGATGCTGCAGGTGGCCCGGGATTTGAAACTGTCGGTGGGCGACAGCATGGGCGACGACGGGCAGCCCCACACACCCGAGCCCGGCGGGCCCGGGCCGGGAGGCGCCCGCCCGATGTCGTCGCCGCTGTCCGACCGGGAGCGCGAGGTGGCCGAGCTTCTGTTGCTGGGGATGCCCTACCGCGATATCGGCGCGCAGCTGTTTATCTCCGCGAAGACCGTCGAGCATCATGTCGCACGCATTCGGCGTCGGCTCGGTGCGGAATCGCGGTCGGAAATGCTGTCGATGTTGCGGGCGATTTTGACCACCGAGAGCTGAGACCTCGACCACTCGGCACCCAAGTTAGGCCAGCCTTTGTAGCGGGGCTAACGGCCGGGATGCAACTATGAGCTGGATTGGAGCCAAGTTACTGGTCGGTAACTTGTACTAAGTTACCATTGGGTAACTTACGACAGGGAGGCAGTCCGTGAGCGCTCTCGACTGGGGCAGGCTTGTAGTTGGCTTGCTGGCCACCGCCATCGTGTTGGTGTTCGCCGCACGCCGCGTGCAGTTCTTGACTCACCTGATTCGGTCGGGTCAGCCGGTCAGCGACGAGAGCGGCCGCAAAGACAACATCCCGGCTCGGATCAAAGCGCAATTCACCGAAGTCTTCGGGCAGAAGAAGCTGCTGAAATGGTCCATCCCGGGCCTCGCGCATTTCTTCACGATGTGGGGCTTTTTCATCCTCGGCTCGGTGTATCTCGAGGCCTATGGCGTTCTGTTCAACCCGGAATTCCACATTCCGTTGGTCGGCCGCTGGAATGCGCTGGGCTTCCTGCAGGACTTCTTCGCCGTCGCCGTGCTGCTCGGCATCATCGTCTTCACCATCATCCGGCTGCGCTCCGAGCCCAAGGATTATGGACGCGATTCGCGGTTCTACGGCTCGCACACCGGTGGCGCCTGGCTGATTCTGTTCATGATCTTCCTGGTCATCCTGACCTTCGCGTTCTTCCGCGGCGCCTCGGTCAACGCTCTCGGCGAGGACTTCCCCTACGGCTGGGGCGCCTTCTTCTCGCACGGCATGGGCGCGCTGCTGGCCCCGCTCGGACATACCGCCAACGTGTGGATCGAGACCATCTCGCTGATGGGCCACATCGGCGTCATGCTGGCGTTCCTGCTGATCGTGTTGCACTCCAAGCACCTGCACATCGGCCTCGCGCCGATCAACGTCACCTTCAAGCGGCTGCCCAACGCCCTGGGCCCGCTGCTCCCGGTCGAGTACAAGGGCGAGCCGATCGACTTCGAGGATCCCGCCGAGGACGCCATATTGGGCCGCGGCAAGATCGAGGACTTCACCTGGAAGGGCTACCTCGACTTCACCACCTGTACCGAGTGCGGTCGCTGCCAGTCCCAGTGCCCGGCGTGGAACACCGGAAAGCCGTTGTCCCCCAAGCTCGTCATCATGAACCTTCGCGATCACCTGTTCGCGAAGGCGCCCTACATCATCGGCGGTAAGCCGATGCCCAACGGGGAGAACGAGGCCGAGCAGGTCCTCTCCACCGAGGGCGGTTTCATCGAGTCCAAGCACGATGAGCATCACGCCGTCCCGGAATCCGGCTTCGAGCGCATCATGGGCTCCGGTCCGGAGCAGGCGACGCGTCCGCTGGTCGGCACCCTCGAGCAGGGCGGCGTCATCGACCCCGACGTGCTCTGGTCCTGCACCACCTGCGGCGCCTGCGTCGAGCAGTGCCCGGTGGATATCGAGCACATCGACCACATCGTCGACATGCGCCGCTACCAGGTGATGATGGAGTCCGAGTTTCCGTCCGAGCTCGGCGTGCTGTTCAAGAACCTGGAGAACAAGGGCAACCCGTGGGGCCAGAACGCCTCGGACCGCACCAACTGGATCGACGAAGTCGAGTTCGACGTGCCGGTGTTCGGCCAGGACGTCGAGAGCTTCGCCGGTTACGAATACCTGTTCTGGGTCGGCTGCGCCGGCGCCTACGAGGATCGCGCGAAGAAGACCACAAAAGCCGTTGCCGAGCTGCTGAGCGTCGCGGGCGTGAAGTTCCTGGTTCTGGGCACCGGCGAGACCTGCACCGGCGACTCAGCCCGGCGCTCGGGTAACGAGTTCCTGTTCCAGCAGCTGGCCGCGCAGAACGTCGAGACCCTCAACGACCTGTTCGAGGGAGTCGAGCGGGTCGACCGCAAGATCGTGGTCACCTGCCCGCACTGCTTCAACACCCTGGGCCGCGAATACCCGCAGGTGGGTGGCAACTTCACGGTGCTGCACCACACCCAGCTGCTGAATCGTCTTGTGCGGGACAAGAAGCTGGTCTCGGTCAAGCCGGTCGGCCAGGACATCACCTACCACGACCCGTGCTATCTGGGTCGGCACAACAAGGTCTACGACGCGCCTCGTGAGCTGATCGGCGCGTCCGGCGCGAAGCTCACGGAGATGCCACGCCACGCGGACCGCGGCCTGTGCTGCGGCGCCGGCGGTGCGCGCATGTGGATGGAAGAGCACATCGGCAAGCGCGTCAACACCGAACGCACCGAGGAAGCCATCGACACCGGCGCCTCCAAGGTCGCCACCGGCTGCCCCTTCTGCCGCGTGATGATCTCCGACGGCGTCGACGACGTCGCCGCCGCGCGCGATATCGAGAAGATCGAAGTGCTCGACGTCGCGCAGCTTCTGCTGGGCTCGCTGGACCTCAGCTCAGTGACGCTGCCGGAGAAGGGCACCGCCGCCCGCGAGGCGCAAGCGGCCGCCGCAGCAGCACCGGCTGCAGCGCCACCCGCGCCCAAGGCCGAGCCCGAAGCGCCTGCGGCCGAGGCACCCGCCGCTGCGGCTCCCGCTGCCGAGGCACCGGCCGCCGCGCCCGTCAAGGGACTCGGCATCGCGGGTGGCGCAAAGCGCCCTGGTGCCAAGAAGGCCGCGGCTCCTGCTGCGACAGCACCTGCTGCTGAGGCTCCCGCTGCCGTGGCACCGGCCGCCGCGCCCGTCAAGGGACTCGGCATCGCGGGTGGCGCAAAGCGCCCTGGTGCCAAGAAGGCCGTGGCTCCTGCTGCGACAGCACCTGCTGCTGAGGCTCCTGCCGGCGAGGCACCCGCGGCTGAAGCGCCGGCCAAGGCCGAGCCCGTCGCGGAACCGTCAGTCAAGGGTCTCGGCATCGCTGCCGGCGCCCGTCGCCCGGGTGCCAAGAAGGCCCCGGCCGCCACTGCGGCACCTGCTCCGGCCGAAGCTGCGGCTGCGGCTCCCGAGCCTGCGGCCGCACCCGAGCCAGCAGCCGAGGAAACCACGGCTGACGCCGCGCCAGTCAAGGGTCTTGGCATCGCGAAAGGCGCACGGCCGCCGGGCAAGCGGTAAACCGGATCCCGTTGCTGCCCTTGTCCTCCGGCGGTCTAACCCGAACCGTGCTCGATTACGTCAACGATCCCAAGGCCATCGACGATGCCGCGAACTGCTGCCCGCTCGCGGAGTCACTTAACGCCCGGGCACCCACCTGGCGGTGGACCGCTGACAATAGCGCCGCCTACCTGCAGAACGCCGCCGTTGGCCTGGGTGCCTTGGGCCCGCAGGCATGAGCCCGGTGTGATTACCAGCGCACTGGCGCTGTCTCGCTTGATGTACATGGTCTTGTCGTTCACCGGTATCGCGGTCGGCGCCTCGGTGGTGTCGGCCACCGACACCGTCTGACCATTGATCGCGGTCACTGCCCCGGCCGACGTTTTAGCATCAGTGAATTGCGCACACTCGCCATTAGATGCGGGAGTATCGATGGTGACACTGCCGGCAGGCGCGGGCGGACCGCCAGGGGCTACGGCTGCGTGCTTGATTGTGACACAGCTGCCGACGGTGACGGCATCGAGTCGAACGATCGTGTCTTGAAAGACCTTGGTCGCCGGCGTGATGTCCACCGTGGTGGGGCCAGTTTTCGTGGTAACCGTAACGGTGCTCTGGGCGATCGAGGCCACCACGCCCTGTACCACAACCTTGGGCGGTGCAGGTGTCGATGGGGCTCCCGGCGAAGGCGATGCCGACGTTTGACCAGGAGACGACGTGGGTGAGGCCGCCGGTTTCGAATCGTTTGATGAACCGCAGGCGCTGAGACATAAGGCTGTCGCCGTCAGCGCGCCGACGACGGCAAAGGGCAGTGGGCGCTGAAAGACCGTGGACTGTCCAATCATCCGCTCAGCCTAACCGCATATCCGAATCCGCGACGCGGGTACCTCATCTCACAGGAAGCTCACAATTTGACAGTCAGTTCAGGCAACCAGCGTGGCAATAGCGCCCGTCAGCCGATCTTCGTCAGCTGGAACGGAACCTGGGTGATCTGCCCGCCCGGGCAATCGCCGTTGGAGTCCGCCGTGATCGTCCCGTTCATGGTGGCGGCATCCACCGAGTAGGCGATCCGCACCGGCGCGTAACTGCCGTTGTCGCAGACGATCCCGTCAGGCTTGGTGACAGTGAAGTTCCACCGGCCGTCGGTGAAGGTGGCCACGCTGGTCCAACCCACGGTGCTGGTGAGGTTGGCGGTGCACCCGTTGACGACGGGAGAGCAGTTGGACGCCGCAGTCACGACGGCCCCGTCGTCCCCGCCCTTGACGGCAAAGGTGCCGTTGATCGCTGCCGGATCGGCAGGCGCGGAAGCAGCAAAGCCCAGTGCGGCAGTCGCCGCCAGCACAGCAGCAGTCGTCAATGTGCGTGTGATCTTCACGTTCATCCCTTTGTGCCGTCGGGCCGGTAGTGACGACCCAAGCTAGCAGTCATTTCACCCGCAATATGCGCGCCCGCACAGCAGAGTCACAGTTGTATCCGAGGTGTCTTTCAATCGTGACTTCCGCACGTCACAGCAAAGCGACAATCGGTCGGAGGGGAAACCAAGTTGCGTCGGAATGGGAGAATCAACCGGTGACTACCCACCAGTTACCGTGGCACGGCACGAGCCAGCACCCTCGGCCGCGCACGTTCACGCAGTCGACCAAGCTGCAGGACGTCCTCTACGAGATCCGCGGGCCGATCCACGAGCACGCCAATCGGCTGGAGAACGAGGGTCACCGGATCCTCAAGCTCAACATCGGCAATCCCGCGCCGTTCGGCTTCGAGGCGCCCGACGTGATCATGCGCGACATGATCGCCGCGCTTCCCGACGCTCAGGGTTATTCGGACTCCAAGGGCATCGTCAGCGCCCGCCGCGCGGTGTTCACCCGGTACGAACTGGTCGAGAACTTTCCTCGCTTCGATATCGACGACGTCTACCTCGGCAACGGGGTCTCCGAACTCATCACGATGACCCTGCAGGCGCTGCTCGACAACGGCGACCAGGTGCTCATCCCCGCGCCGGACTACCCCCTGTGGACGGCGTCGACCGCACTGGCCGGCGGCACCCCGGTGCACTACCTGTGCGACGAGATCAACGGCTGGATCCCCGACGTCGCCGACCTGGAATCCAAGATCACCGACCGCACTAAAGCGCTCGTGGTGATCAACCCGAACAACCCCACCGGCGCGGTGTACAGCCGCGAAATCCTCGAGCAAATGGTCGAATTGGCGCGCAAGCATCAACTGCTGCTGCTTGCCGACGAGATCTACGACAAGATCCTTTACGACGACGCCAAGCACATCAGCCTGGCCACGCTGGCGCCGGATCTGCTGACGCTGACGTTCAACGGGCTGTCCAAGGCCTACCGGGTGGCCGGCTACCGGTCGGGCTGGCTGGTCATCACCGGACCCAAGGAGCACGCCAGCAGCTTCATCGAGGGCATCAGCCTCCTGGCCAATATGCGCCTGTGCCCGAATGTGCCTGCGCAGCATGCCATTCAGGTCGCGCTGGGTGGCCACCAGAGCATCGACGATCTGGTGCTGCCGGGTGGTCGACTGCTCGAACAACGCGACGTCGCCTGGAGCAAGCTCAACGAGATCCCCGGGGTGTCCTGCGTGAAACCCACCGGCGCGCTGTATGCCTTCCCGCGGCTCGACCCCGAGGTGCACGACATCCACGACGACGAGCAGTTGGTACTGGATCTGCTTCTGCAAGAAAAGATTCTGGTCACCCAGGGCACCGGCTTCAACTGGCCGGCACCCGATCACCTGCGGATCGTGACGCTGCCGTGGGCGCGCGATCTGACTAAGGCCATCGAACGGCTCGGCAACTTTCTGGCCAGCTACCGGCAGTAAACGGTCAGCCCAGCAGCTCTACCCTGTCCGGGTGACGCATTCGCATTCACACACCGGCCCGGTGCCACTGAGTCCACTGGCTGCCCGGATCGTCGTGGTCGCGCTGGTCGTGATCGGCCTGGCGACGGTTATCGGCGCGGTGCTGCTGTGGCCGAGCGGCTCGAAGGTCGACATCCCCCTGCCGTTCCAGAACAGCCAAGGCGGCGCGGTCACCACCGAGGGCGGTCACGTGTTGTCCAGCAGCCTGGCCGACTGTGGCAGCCCGTCGGCTGGCCAGGTGCTGACCGCATCGCCGACCCCCGGGATATCCGGCAGTGGCACCTGCGTGCAGACGGTGGTGGCGATCGACAGCGGACCGAACCGGGGCGCGTCCACGATGCTGGAGTTCTCCCCCGGCCCGGGTCAGCCGAACCTGTTGGCGGGCGACACGATTCGCATCTTCCGGCAGGTCGACGAGCAGGGCACGACCAGCTACGGGTTCTACGATTACGAGCGCACCTGGCCGCTGATCGCTCTGGCTGCGGTGTTCGCGATCGTCATTGTGGCGGTGGCACGTTGGCGTGGGCTGCGGGCTCTGGTCGGGATCGTCGTGGCCTTCACGGTGCTGGTGGTCTTTCTGCTGCCGGCGTTGCGGGACGGTGCCGCAGCGGTTCCCGTCGCGCTGGTCGCCTCGGCGGTCATCCTGTTTGCCGTGATCTATCTGGCGCACGGCGTCAGCCTGCGCACCAGCGCAGCCCTGCTGGGCACGTTGACAGCCATGCTACTAGCGGCCGGATTATCCTGGGCAGCAATTGAACTCGCTCATCTGACTGGACTATCGGAGGACCAGAACAACGAAGTCGCGGCATACATGGGACATGTGTCGATCCAGGGCTTGCTGCTGGCCGGCTTCATCATCGGCTCCCTGGGTGTGCTCAACGACGTGACCATCACCCAGGCATCGGCGGTATTCGAACTCGCCCACACAGACCACTCGCGTAGACAGATCTTCGTGCGCGCCATGCGCATCGGCAGCGACCACATCGCCAGCACGGTGTACACCCTGGTGCTGGCCTACGCCGGCAGCTCACTGCCACTACTGCTGTTGTTCAGTGTCGCCAACCGCTCGCTGTTCGATGTGCTGACCAGTGAGAGCGTGGCCATCGAGATCGCCCGCTCAGCGGTGGGCGGTATCGCACTGGCGTTGTCGGTGCCGCTGACCACCGCGATCGCTGCGGTACTGGCTACCCCTGGTCCAGCAGCTTCAGCAGGTAACCGCCATAGCCTGACGTGACCAGGTCCGCCGAATGTCGGTCAGGCCTGCAAATCTTCGTCGGACATGTCGGTGGCGGCCAGGGCTGCAGCCAGGTCGTCGTGGCGGAACGCCGAGGTGACGTGGTCGTGCACCACCCGGAAGGCCGATGCCGCGGTGCGGACGTCGGTCGGGTCGGCAGCCGAGGTCAGCTTCTCTTCGACGACGACGACACCGTCGCGGTAGTAGATCTGGCCCACCTCGATGGTGCCCGGCGAACGCTGAGCCCACTCCCGCAGCGCGGCATGGCCCTGTGCGGCACCACTGGCGTCCCCGATCTCGATGTCGTCGCTGGACAGCGAGACCAGGGTGTCGAGGTCCGCGGTGCTCAGCGCGTCGTGCCAGGCCAGAACGGTGGCGATCTCCGAAGTGCTCATTGCGCTAAAGCTACCGGTCTAGAAAGGCGTGCGCGCCAACCAGGTGTCCCAGACGCCCGGGTCGCCGAATACCTCCAGGCCTTCCTGTGCGGCGGTGCGCCGACGCGTGGTAGTGCTGCACGACGGCCAGCAGCAGGCTGCGCGCCGGTCCGCGTAGCGCGGCGGTGGCCTTGCCGTGTTCGTGGTCGACGGCGATGCCGTCGGGCCGCCCGAGGATGGTCCACTCCCCAGCGTCGCCGAGGTCGGGCTCGGTGGCGTGCAGGTGTACCGACTGCCCGTCCCCCAGCGGCCGGTCACCGCCGGCCGGGCCTTCCTCGTCGGCCTGGATCACCACCCGCTCCAGCCATTCGGTGATGGCGTCCGCGGCCACGGCAGGGTCGACCTCGAAGTCGACTCCCAACGCGATGGCGGCGTCGGCCCGATGGACCACGACCTCGTGCAGGCGCCGCCGGATCCACCACTTGGCAGGTCGCGGACCGAGGAAGGTCCACACCGACGTCTCGGCGCCGGTCTGCGCGACGGCGTCGACGAGCTTCCGCGGACATTCGAGCAACCACTCGATCTCGTTGTCCCGGCCTTCCGGCGGCTTGCCGCCCGCGACGGTGCGCGGGTCGATGTAATCCATCGACTGTTCGGCGACGATCTGGGCGCACCACCGGTCACCGCGCCCGACGTGGCGCATCAACTGCTGAAGCGTCCACTCCGGGCAGGTCGGCACCGGAATCGACAGATCGGCGTCGCGCAGAAGGTCAGCGAATGCCGCGTTTTCGGCGATCAGTGCGGTTGTAAGGTCCACGCACCCGAACCTACGTCACCACCGGGCGGCCCAGCGCGTAAACGTTCCAACCCGCGGCCGCCCAGCGTTCGGCGTCGAGGCAATTGCGGCCGTCCACAATGACTCTGGCCCGAACGTGCTGTGCCAGTTCGTCCGGGTCGAGGTCGACGAACTCCTGCCATTCGGTGAGCACCAGGACCGCATCGGCGCGGTCGCACGCCTCAAGCGCCGATGTCGAGTAGTTCAGTGTCGGGAACAGACGCTGCGAATTCTCCATCGCCTTCGGGTCGTACACATTCACAGTGGCGCCGTTGAGCTGCAGCAGCCCGGCGACGTTGAGCGCCGGGGAATCCCGCACATCGTCGGACTCGGGCTTGAACGCCGCACCGAGCACCGCGATGGTGGCTCCCAGCAGCGAGCCACCGCAGGCGGTGGTGGCCAATTCGACCATCCGGGTGCGACGGCGCATGTTGATGCTGTCCACCTCACGCAGGAAGGTCAGCGCGTGGTTGGCGCCCAGCTCACCGGCACGGGCCATGAACGCGCGAATGTCCTTCGGCAAGCAACCACCGCCGAAACCCAATCCCGCGTTGAGGAATCGGCGCCCGATGCGCGGGTCGTGACCCAGTGCGTCGGCCAGCACACGAACGTCAGCCCCGGCGGCCTCACACACCTCGGAGATGGCGTTGATGAACGAGATCTTGGTGGCCAGAAAGGCGTTGGCCGACACCTTGACCAGCTCAGCAGTCTGTAGGTCGGTCAGCAGGAAAGGGACGTTCTCGGCGAGAAGCGGCGCGTACATCTCCCGCAGCACCGCTTCGGCGCGCGTCGAATCAGGCTGTACGCCAACGACGATGCGGTCCGGGTGCAGGGTGTCCTGCACCGCGAAGCCCTCGCGCAGGAACTCCGGATTCCAGGCGATTTCGACATCTACACCGTCGCGGGCCAGCATCTGCGCGCGCCGGCTCAGTTCGGCGGCGGTACCCACGGGAACCGTTGACTTGCCGACGATCACGGCGGATCGAGTCAGCCGGGGCACCAGCTCGTCGATGACGGCGTAGACATGGCGCATATCTGCGCCGTATTCGCCCTTTTTCTGCGGGGTTCCCACGCCGAGGAAATGCACATCGGCGAAGTCGGCCGCCGCGTCGTAGTCCGTGGTGAACTGCAGGCGACCGGTAGAGAGATTGTCCTGCAACATCTTTGCCAGTCCCGGTTCGTAAAACGGGATGTCGCCGGATGACAGTTTGGCGATCTTGCCAGGATCGATGTCGATCCCGACGACGTCATGACCCAGTTCGGCCATACCCGCGGCGTGAGTTGCTCCTAGATAACCGGTGCCAAAGACTGTGCATCGCATACTGCCCTCTATAGGCAGCCCCAATGATGTCACCGCATCGCGACACTGAGCGCGAGGCTAACGTCCGGTGAACTCGGGCCCGGTCAGTGTCCGAAGCTCGGGAACGGCCACAACGGGCTCTGCGAACCCCGGCCAGAGCTGCCGGATCCACCCGACCGGGAACTGCCGTCAGACCCTGAACTCGAGCTCGACCCGCCCGATCCGCTGCCACCAGATCCGTAACCACCGCCGGAACCCGAGCCATAGCCGCCCGATCCGGCGGCCGCGCTGGGAGCACTCGGCGCCTCGGTGATCACCGGTGAGGAGGGAGACGACGGATAGGACGGCTGCGAGGGCTCCTGCGACGGCTGCGACGGAGACGACGGCTGCGACGGCGAGGAGGGGTACGACGGCTCCTGCGACGGCGGCGACGACGGATAGCTCGGCGACGACGGGTACGACGGGTAGTGCGGAGCCCGCGGCGGCCGCAGGAACGGCGGTAACAGCGGCGGCAGGACGATCACCGGCGGCGCGATGATCGGGGCCGGAATGATCGGCGCGATCGGGGCAGGTGCGGGTGCCGGGGCCTCCGGAGCCGGGGCGGGCGCCTCGGGGGCCGGGGCGGGGGCCGCGGGCGCAGGCGCGGGGGCCTGCGGCGCCGGGGTCACGTAGACCGTCCGCGGTGCCTGCTGCACGACCGGGACAGGCTCCGGGATGGTGTCGGGCACTGACGGCGGCGACGGCGGTGGCTGCGCCGCTTCGGGAGCGACGGCCGCCGGTGTCTGACTGCTCGGCACGATCACGGCCTCGGCCGGGTTGGGCCGCTGATTGACGGTCGGCCGGATGCTGACGGCCAGAGAGATCACCAGGGCCACGACGCCGATCACGAAGATCGACGCCAGCGCGCTGCCGACCAGCAGGAACGGCTTGCGCTCCGGCTCGTCCACAGTGAAGTCCGGGTCGGCGGGGATCGCGTCGTAGCCGAGGTCGCCGTCCAGCTCATCGAGCACTTCGCTGTAGCCGAGCGGGGCCATGTAGCCGGCGGCGGCCATCTGGGTGCCGGCTTCCGACATGCCGACTGCCGACATCTCCGTCTCGGCACCGGCGGGGTAGGCCTTACCGGCGGTCGTGCCGTCGGGATCCTGGGCGTAGCCCAAGCCGACGGTCGAGGCTTCATACCGAGGTGCGGCGGCCGACGCGAGCGCGGCGCCGCGCGCCAGGGCCAGTTCGGCTTCCTCGGGAGCGTGCACGGGCAGTGTGGTGCCCAGGGCAAGCTGCGATTTCACGGCGGAGACGTCGACGCCGGCGCCGAGGACGAACAGGCCCTGCGGTGGCTGGTCCAGGCCTTCCAGGCCGGCGATCATGCGCTGCAGTTCGGCGATCGCGTCCTGGGCGTGCAGGCTCTCGGTCTGCACTTTGACGATCGCTCCGGTGGCGGTCTCGACGACCGCCACGGTCGCGGTGTCGCGATCGAGCAACATCAGTGCCGTGCGGTCATAGTCGACGGCCTGCCCAACGGCCTGGGCCAGCGCGCCCGCGGCATGCAGTTCAGACACCAGGACGACGTCGTCGATCTTGCGCGCCTTGAGCGCGTCACGCAGTCGCGCCGCCGCGGCGTGGTCGGTCCAGGTGACACCGGTGGACACCAGTCGGTGGCCGCCTTCGGTGGCGCTCTCGCGGGTACCGAGGATCGCCGCGACGACTTGTTCGGCCGCGGTTGCTGCACCTTCGCCGGTCTCGATGTCGAAGGTGTCTGTGTCGACGGTGACGCCGTCCGCTTTCTCGCCTTCGACCAGCACCATACGGACCGTCGTTGGTGTCATGGACACACCGAGTGCGATGTCCACTACCCCTCCAAGGTTGTTTGCTGGGTCCCCCGACCCGCTGCTGTGCTCCACCCTGCTAGAGCCGCCCGACTAGAAAGTTCATCGCCGCTGGTGGCGGCTCCGTTACAGCCGAACGGGTTAGCTGATGGCTGACAGCTGACCCTGGAGTTTCGAGGTTACTCGCCGGGCTTGGACTGGATGAAGTTCTGATACGAACGCGACGGAGTGGGCCCGCGTTGGCCCTGGTATTTCGAGCCGACGCTGGCGCTGCCGTACGGGTTTTCGGCGGGGCTGGTCAGCCGCACCAGGCACAGCTGGCCGATCTTCATGCCCGGCCACAGCGTGATCGGCAGGTTGGCGACATTCGACAGTTCCAGCGTGATGTGGCCGGAGAAGCCGGGGTCGATGAAGCCCGCGGTGGAGTGCGTCAGCAGGCCCAGCCGCCCCAGTGACGACTTGCCTTCCAGCCGGCCGGCGAGGTCGTCGGGCAGGGTGCAACACTCCAGTGTCGAGCCGAGGACGAACTCGCCGGGGTGCAACACGAACGGCTCGCCGGCCTCGGGCTGGACCAGGCTGGTCAGCTCGTCCTGCTGCTTGGCGGGGTCGATGTGGGTGTAGCGGGTGTTGTTGAAGACCCGGAACAGGCTGTCCAGCCGGACGTCGACGCTCGACGGCTGCACCAGCGTGTCGTCGAAGGGGTCGATGCCCAGGCGTCCATCGGCGATGGCGGCGCGGAGGTCACGATCGGAGAGCAGCACGCGACGAGCGTACTGGCGGATCAGTTGATCGTGATGATGACGTCGTCCGGCGGCAGCGAATTGTTGAGGATGAGCACCGAACTCTGGCTATTCACGTCGTCATAGGGGAAGCCGTAGTTCTTCCCGTCCAGGCCGAGCTGATGGAAGACCTGTGCGTATGAGTTGTATTTCGTGTCGGCGGGGTAATACGCCGCGACATTGCCCCACTGGTCCGGTGAGGCGGCGACCCCGCGATTGAAGGCGGCGTCGAGCTGAGCGAGAAAGGCTCCCTGCTCGTGGGTGCCGACGAACGGTCCGTCACCGGCGAAGACCTGCGCTGTCGTCGGCTTGTCCATCACGTAGTTTCCCGAGACCCCGGCGGGGTTGAGCGCGGTCACGGTATAGGCGAATTGGTTGTTGGCGTTGACCTGGCCGGTGACGGTGTAAGTGCCGGGGGAAGTGAACGTGAACGTCTCGGCCTTGTACTTCGTCCAGAAGTCGTCGACCGGTTCGTCGAGGTAGTGCGCCAGTCCCCCGGGCTGCACCGAACGCGGCGACGCGATGCGCAGCGGATTGCCCTGGCCGTCGTTGATGACGAGCTGCTGGAATTCCGCGGGCACCGAGTTCTGGTAGGTGGTGAACACCTGGTTCCGGCTGACAGCGGTGCCGCGAGTGCCGGAGAAGCCGCCCTGCGTGAGGGTGAAGCTCAACGGCAGCCCGAACTGGTCCACCTGAGTGGTGTTGCCGCCGAAGGGCACACCGCCGTACTGGAAGGTGAACTCGAACCAGTCGTAGACGGTGCCAAAGTTGGGATTAGTGACGCCGACAGGGTCGGGCACCGTCCAGCCGGTGTTGTCCGGGCTGATGGCGATGTACAGCGGCTGGCCGACCGAGACGTAGATCCTGGCGCCCTGCAGGTCCGGTGGCATCCGTAGATCGCCGGCCTGACCGAGCGTGTACGACATGTTGGCGTAGTTGACCCCGTCCTTGACCAGGTGGCCCGGGGCGTTGGCGTCGTCGTGGTTGATCGCATGCGTTGCGCCGTTCTGGTCCACCCAGGCCCAGTGGTCTTTGGAGGTCTGGCCGAGGACGGTGACAAAGAGCTGACCGCTGCTGTACGGCGAGTTGTTGACGAAGTCGACCGGGAACGTCCCTGCACTGTAGGGCTCGACGGTGACGGTGACCGTACCCGTCGCGGTGTGACCGCTGGAGCCGAGCAAGCCGAACGTCAACAGGTTCACCAGGCCGGACAGGCCGTGGATGTGCGGTCCGCTCCAGAAGTCCGAGGTGGTGACCTGAAAGGTATCGGTGTAGGGAGCGCTGCCGTCCCAGCTGCTCGGCGGGGTGTAGGTCGCCTGGGCGCCGGATATCTTCAGGGTGCCGCCGTTGGTGCCATTGCCGTGGACGGCGTAGGTGAGTCGGCGCCCGTCGGTGTCAACGCCGCCCAGCGGGAACGGATCACTGGTTTCGCCGGGGTCGAGTGCTTCCGATCTGGTCTGCGGCGGGAAGGTCGGGGTCGCGGCTTCGAAAGTGCGTTGGTACCAATTGCGTTGCGCCGCTTGCACGGAACTGCGCAGATCGACGATAGGCACCCGCCTTGCCGGAGGAACCGGAGTGACACGGCTTCGCGGCGTAGTCGACGTGGCCCGTCCGGTGGCGCGGGCGCTCGAAGCCGTTGCGTGCACGCGTGACGACGACGATTTACCAGCGGCATCGGAGGACGAGGTTTCGGCATGGCCGGTCGCGGGGTTGGCGAGCAGTGCCGCACCGATGCCGATAGCCACAGCGGCTGCTCCGAGCCAACCAACGTGCGCGACGTGCTTCATCAGGTTCCGTTCGACGTAGCCGAATGCGGTCATGCTATGCCGGTAGCTAACGTTGTCCATGCATTTCGCACAGGCGTTGTCGGCAGTGCTAACCTCTGTGCCACCGCCGATGTAGTTCAATGGCAGAACATCAGCTTCCCAAGCTGAATACGCGGGTTCGATTCCCGTCATCGGCTCCAAAGGTGCAGGTCAGAGCATAGATCAAGATTTGCCAGCAAATCCGCATCTGCAGAATCCCGTACTTTCCCCGTACATTCGATCCTCAAATCCGATTGCTGGCCCATTTGTCCAGTACAGCGCGGGTATCCGGCCCCGACGTCACTCGCTGCACGTAGTGCCCCTCGGTGGTCGCGAGCTGGGCGTGTCCGAGCTGGTGCTGTGCGGCCTCGACGCCGAGCCCGTCCCTAACGACCGTTCCAGTGGTGCGCCGGAAGCTGTGCGGGGTCACCCACTTCAGGTGCTCGTGGTCGGCAAGCGCTTCCCGCAGCGACGAGCGGATGTTCGACAGGCTCACCAGGCCGCCGTCCCGGTTCTTCAGCACCGTTCCGTCCGGCCCGGTCACCCCGTACAGCTCGGTAAGCACCTTCACTCCGAACGCGGGCAGCGTGACTGTGTGGGCTGGCGCACCACCCTTGCGCTCGTCCTGGCGGTGCAGCGGCTTGCCGGTCACTCTCCCGCTGTCTACGACCGTCCCGTTGACCGTGACGGCAGGTACGTCGGCGAGGAGGTCGACATCTGCCCATTGAATCGCCAGCACCTCACCGGGACGCACTCCGGTGGCCGCGAGTAGTTCGACGAACGCGGCCAGCATCCGGCCCCGGCGTGGTCCCGGGCCTTTGTGCTCGCAGAAGATCTTGACGGCCTGGCGCAACTGCTCGAATTCCATTGCCGTGAGCGCCCGTGCAGGCTTGCGCTCCGTCTTGGCGGTCTTGGTCTCTCGCATCGGGTTGTGCTTCACGACGTCGAACCGGGCGGCCAGACCGTACATACCCACCAAGATGATCCGCATGTAGATCGCCGCCGACGATGGCAACGCTTTCAGGTGAGCGTCGGCGCGGCTGGTCGTCAACTCACCGATGCGCAACGAGCCGAGCTGCTGCTCACCGTGCAGCCGCCACGTATCCCGGTACAGGGTCGCGGTACGCTCCCCGATCCGATCCTCCACAATCTTCGCTGGTAGCCACACCTCGAATAGCTCGGAAAGTGTTGTGCGACGGTTAATCACTCCGGTCGGTTCACCGGCCTGGAGCTCGGCGGCGATCCGGCGCTTCAGCTCACGGCGGGCATCCTCTTCAGATTTGCGCGACGACGCTTCACGCTCGCGCAGTTTCCCGCTGTGCAGCCGTACATACGTTGTGGCGTAGAAGATTTCACCGCGCCGAGTGTCGGTGATCTTGCCATGCTCGCCCGGGGCGAGGCGCTGCCTAGGCATCGGCAATCCCAAGTTGCTGCCGTAGACGCTGAGCCTCTTTCAAGATCTGGGCCTGAAGCTTTGCGTCGGCTCCCCCATACCACACCGTGGACTCAAGGTCGCTGAGTCGTCGCCACGCGTTGAGTTCGGTGACTGAGTCAGCCCACCGACGAAGCTCGTCGTATGGCCCCTCCGGGATTGCCGAAAACCATTGCGCTGCCATAAATTGCGTGTGGTTCTCCCCAGGGAAAAGCTCAACCTCTTCATCGTACGGCCCGGGGTAAACCAGGCTGACTGGTGATGTATTTAGTGCCGCCGCAAGGACAACAAGTTCGGCGAGGTCGAGTTTACCGGCGCGCGAGTTGCTTTCGATCTTGGAAATTGCGACCCGGCTGATCGGATAGTTCAACTCACTGCACCGCTTCGAAAGTTCGATGGCGGTCCAGCCGCGGCTTTTCCGGGCGTCCTGGACCGCCCGCCCGACTCTCCTGGACAGTTCCGTCTGCCATCGTTTGGCGTTCTCGTCAATGTTCGGCATTGCGACATTGTTGCACAGATGCGCTTGCGTTCAGGAGCATCCGTTGTATGCTCTGCTATGACACCTGCAACTGTGTATGTGTCGCATTACAGAGCATCATGAGAGGAGGTTCCCGAATTGAACGATTGGAAGGCGACGGCAGACAAGCTAGGCGGCGTCGGTCGGTCCACGGTGTTCGGACTGTGGGCGTCTGGCGAGTTGCCCTCGGTGCGGATCGGCAAACGACGGTTCAGCACCGACCGCCAAATCGAGGACTACATCAGCCGACTTGAAGGCGCAGCGTGATCCGCGATTACCCGCACCCCGAAGACATCGGCCTCAATCCCGAGGCCGACCGGACCGAAGATCTCAGGTCCGGAAACGGCGACGCCGCCAAGGCTGCAACCTCGACGGCGTCCGAACCAACCCATCAACCAGATGAAAGTAGAAGTTCAATGCCCACTGTAGACGACACCAACGACAACACCCAGCGGCTGCCGTACGGCCCTCCTGGCGGTTACCCGACAGTCATCCCCGACAGCAGCGAGTTCGACGCCGAGCGGGAGCAGGCTCTTCTCAATGCCCGACTGAGCCACATCCCGTTGCCTCCCGGTGTGATTGGCGACGACGGTTGGTCAAGTGTGAGGTACGACGACGGCGATGCGATCCGTTTTCTGACGTGGGTGGAGTGGGAGGCTGGCGAGTTCTCGGTCTGCATAGACGGGTGGCAAAGCGAGGAGGGCCAGCTCTGCCGGGTCATTTCGGTCTATGGCCTCAAAGAGGGCGGGTCCATGACTGCCGACGCCGCCCGTACGCTCGCCGACGCCTTGAGCCAAGCTGCCGACGAACAGGATCGGCTGCAGTGACCGACAGCCATACGGAGGCCCGCCCCGACACCACCATCGGGGCGGGCTTTCCCGCGTCTCGACAGCGCGCCTGGTGGCCCGTCCACGAGTTCATCACCGCCCTTGTGCATCAGGCCAATTGCGGACCCATCCCGGCCGCCGGTACCCCCGCGTGGTGCGAGCTGGCCAACGGTGATCCGCGAAAGCTGTTGGCGGTGGCCGTCGACGGCGAACACCACGTCTTGCGCGCCGAGATGGCGCAGGAGGCGATGGCCGACGCCAGCCGCGCGGTGTCGGCGGCCGCGAACTGGCGCACCGTGGGCCGACCGCGCGGTGCGGCCTACATCGAGCGGCGGAGGTCCGCGTGACCGACCTGACGAACGAGTTCTTCCTCGAATCCGACTCAGAGCAGTTGCGCAAGATTCACCAGTGGGCACGTGCTCGGTATGCCGCTCCGTGGGCGGTGTTCTTCTCGGTCCTGCTGCGCGTTGCGGCCAGCGTCGGCCCGCACGTCCGCCTACCCGGCGTCATCGGCGGGCACGCATCGCTGAATCTGATGGTCGCGTTCGTCTCCGCATCCGGTGGCGGCAAGGGCATCAGCGACAAGGTGGGCCGGCTCGCGTGGCCGGAGTCAATCGTCGAGCTGCCCATCGGTTCCGGTGAGGGCATCGCCGAGACGTACATGTTGCGCGGCAAGGAAACCGAAGACACCGAACGGGTCACACGGGCGATCTTCAACTGCTCGGAGATCGACATCCTGACCGGGCTCGAATCGCGCCAGGGCTCGACCATCTTGGGCACGCTGAAGGCCTTCGCAATGGGAGAGCAGCTCGGCTCAACCAACGCCTCGAAGGCCAACAGCCGCAACGTCCCCGCCCACTCCTACCGCGGCTGCCTGTCTGTGGGTGCCCAGCCGGGCCACACGGGCGTGATCTTCAACGACACCACCGGCGGTACGCCACAACGGTTCCTGTGGGCACTGACCATCGACCCCGACATGCCTGCCGACCGAGCGGCCGACCCCGGCCCGCTGGACACCAGGATGCCGTCATGGGAGCCCATCGACGGCACCGTCGAGATTGTCTACGGCCACGACCAGATCACAGAGACGATCATTGCCGCGCACCTGGCCCGCCAACGCGGGGAGGCCGATGCGCTCGATGGTCACGCCATGTTGACCCGCTGCAAGGTCGCGGCTCTGTTGGCGATCATGCACGGCCGCTCGGTGGTCTCCGAATGGGACTGGCAACAGTCCGACACCGTCATGGCCGTCTCCGATTCCACACGGGAATGGATCCTCGAGGAAGCGAGGAAGACTGCCCGCGCGAAGGTCCGCGACCGCGCGATCGGCAAGGCCACCTTCGACGAGATCATCGACGAACGGCACGGGAGGACGGTACGCAGCCGGATCCTGCGCCTGCTGGCCACGGGTCCGATGTCACGTAGCGAGCTGCGTCGGGCGATGGGCAAGCAGCACTACCGCGAGGCATTCGACGCGGTGTTGCCGCACCTGGAGAAGGTTTGCCAGGTGGTCACCGTTCCGGGCGATAAGGCGATGCACTATGCGCTCAACCCCGAGTTCACCGGTGAACCGGAGTTCACCCCAGAAAATAGCAGGTCAGGTGGGGTGAACCGAGAGTTCACCGGTGAACCACGGTCCAACATCACCGAACTTGATTCCCGCAGGTCACACGACTCACCACCGCAGACCGCCGCAGCCTGGCTGTCGGAATGGATAGCCGCCAACGCCGACTCTGACGGGTGGGTCAAACCCGCCGATGCGTTAGCTGCCGGTGAATCGGCTGGGCACAACCGTGCCGCCATCATCAAGGCCCGACAGGTCTACGCCGACCCGCCAATCGAGTCGAGCGGCCTCGGCCGCCGGTCAATGTGGCGCATCGCCCCCACCATCGACCAACCAGAGGAGACAGCATGACCGCAAAGTCCCGACGCCCCTCCGCTCTGATCACCGTCCGCTACACCGACGACGACGTGATGCTCGTCTGGCGCAGAGCCGACAACACCGGCGACGTCGTCAACCTGACACCCGACGCCGCGCGCACCCTCGCCGAGTCGCTCAACCGCGCCGCCGACGAGTTCGACAGCCACCAGCAGCTCATCGACGAGATCAACAGCATCGACCCCGAGGAGGGCAAGTGACAAACGACGACAGCGCACCAGTCAACCGCCCGCTCAACGACGACGAGCGCCACATGCTCAACGAACTAGTCGTGTGGAAGATCCGCCACGGCATCGCCGCGAATTCCGGTGTACACGTCGACCAGGACTCAACCATCGACGCTCTCGATGACCTCATCGAGAAACACGGGATGGCCCTGCAGTACGGGGAGCGCCAGGTCTACGTCACGGTCGGTGAGCGCCGCAACATCATCCTGCGCGTCAGCCGGGAGTTCCTGGCGTTCCACAGCCAGCACGACGAACAGGTCACCGAGGACCAACTCGCCGCCGCCCTAGCGTCCGGGGACATCGAGTGACCCTGCGACCATGCATCGACTGCGGCCAGCCATCGGCCCTGACCAGGTGCACCGGCTGCCGTGGGTATGACAGCGAGCACGAACGGTTGTCCAAGCGGGCAAGACGGCTACAACCCTGGTGCAGCTCGTGCGGCGCAACCGAGAACCTGCAACTCGACCACGGCCCACAGACGTGGAAGCGCCGAGCCGAAGGTAAACCGCTACGGCTGCAGGACTACCGCGGCGTCTACTGCGCCGACTGCAACCGAGCCAACGGCCAAGCACGTCCAAATCCGTTGCAGCACAACAGTATTCGTAGGCTAAAGGGTGGGGACATGGCCCCCGTGAACGCCCTGGTCGCACCGCCTAGCCGAAGTCCGCGTTACACACCCCTGGGGGGTATCGGGTGAAAGCAGGTCCGAAGGCTGCGGTTGACCCGTCACTGTTGCCGTGGCGGCCTCGGTCGACGGGTTCGGCGCGGTTTGCGAAGTTCTGTGAGACCTACGTGAAGGTGCCGAAGGGTACCGGTGCTCTGACTCCGTTGCGGTTGCGCGATTGGCAGCGTGGCCTTGTGGGTTCGGTGCTCGATGTGGATCCCCAACCGCGTACGGCCGGATGGATGCTGCCGCGCGGTTCGGGCAAGTCCTCACTGATGGCGGCCTGGGGGATCTACGAATTATTCGAGGGCGGTGAGGGTGCCACGGTGTGCGTGGTCGCTGTAGATGAAAGGCAAGCTGGAATCGTTTTTAACATTGCCCGCCGCATCGTCGAGCTTGATGCCGACCTCTCGGCCCGCTGCCAGACATTCAAAGAGAAGCTGGTGATCCCGAACACCGACAGCACGTTTCACTGCCTGCCCGCCGAGGCGAAGCGGCTGGAGGGGCTCGATTTTTCGCTCGCAATTCTTGACGAGGCCGGCGTTGCCAACCGAGATTCGTACGAGGTTTTGACGCTGGCCCAGGGCAAGCGGGAGCGTTCGACGCTGGTGTGCATCGGTACACCCGGCCCGAACCTCGCCGATCAGGTGCTGCTCGATCTGCGCCGGTCGGCCGCCGAGCACCCCGAGGACAAGAGCCTGGTGTGGCGCGAGTTCTCCGCGGCCGGTTTCGAGGACCACCCGGCCGATTGCGAACACTGCTGGGAGTTGGCCAACCCCGCGCTGGACGACTTCTTGCACCGCGACGCACTGGCCGCCCTGCTGCCCCCCAAGACGAGAGAGTCGACGTTCCGGCGTGCCCGGCTCTGCCAGCTCGCCAGCGACACTGACGGCGCATTTTTGCCCAGCGGGGTATGGAACAGCCTCAGCACGGGCGTGGGCATCCCCAACGGCCGGGAGGTAGTCGTTGCCCTCGATGGCTCGTTCTCTGATGACACCACCGCGCTACTGGCCGCCACCGTCTCACCGACTCCGCACTTCGATGTCATCGCGGTCTGGGAGCGCCGCAACGGTGACGACGATTACCGGGTGCCCGTCGCCGACGTGGAAGACGAGATCCGCGCGGCGTGCCGACGCTGGCAGGTCGTCGAGATCATCGCCGACCCGTTCCGCTGGACCCGCACGTTGCAGGTGTTGGAAGCCGAACGGCTGCCCGTCGTGGAGTTCCCCCACTCGCCGTCACGCCTGACGGCCGCGACCGGCGACCTCTACAGCGCCGCCGTCAACGGCCGAATCACCCACTCCGGTAACGCCACCTTGGCCGCCCACGTGGCCGCTGCGGTGATACGAGAAGACAGCCGCGGGATGAGGTTGGACAAGGCGTCACGGTCCCGTACAGCCCCCAAGATCGACCTGGCCGCCTGTTTGGTCATGGCCCACAGTCGCGCTACCTGGCGCGCAACCCACAAGAAACGCAATAAGGCAAGGAGCTTCGTCGCATGAATAATCTACTGCTGCAACTGCTGCAGCGTCTCAACGAGCCGTCCACCCGGTATGCCGAGCTGGACCGCTACTACACCGGCCGTCAACCCTTGGCGTTCCTGTCACCCGAGGCAAAGACCGCACTGGGCAACAGGTTCGGCGTCATGGCGTCCAACATCCCGCGCCTGGCCGTCACCGCCCTGGCCGAGCGACTGCGCATCACCGGATTCTCTGACGCCAGCCTGTGGCCCGACTGGCTGCGCAACGACCTTGACCAGACCAGTGGTGTCGCGCACCGCGAGGCCTTGCTGATGGGCGATAGTTTCGTGATCGTCTGGGCGGATCGGTTCGGCCGGCCCAACGTCACGGTGGAGTCGGCTAAGCAGGTCGCGGTGCTCACCGACCCCGGCACACGGCAGATCGTTGCGGGACTCAAGCGCTGGGAGGAGAAGCCCGCCAATAGGACTCATGCCGTTGTCTACCTGCCTGACCGGATCGTGCGGCTACTCGCCGAGCAGGTCGGCACTGTCACCCCCACCGCGTTCAAGGTGGTTGACGAGATCGCCAACCCGTTGGGCATGGTCCCGGTCGTCAACCTGCGCAACACGGACCGCATCCTCGGTGACTTCGGTTGCAGCGAGCTGGACGATCTGAAATGCCTGGTGGACGCACTCAATAAATCACTGGCCGATATGATGGTCAGTTCCGAAACATCCGCTAGGCCAAGGCGATTCGCAACCGGAATCGAACTGGCCGAGGAACCTGT
>FLQS01000091.1 GCA_900078375.1 uncultured Mycobacterium sp.
CTAGGACTCTGCTGAATTATTTCCGCGTGGCGGGGCCGGTTGTGCTGGGCTTTTCGGGACAATTGGTGGGTGCAGGGTCGGTGTGAGGATCAGCGTGAGTTGTTGGATGCGGAGTCGGTTGCCGGGCATTTGTTGAAGTCCGACAGTGTGTTTGCGTTCTTGGCGGCACATCGATCGGAGTTGTTTCCCGAGGAGATGTTCGCCGATCTGTTTCCGTCGCGGCGGGGCCGGCCAAGCGTGCCGGCTGAGGTGATGGCCAGTGTGATCACCTTGCAGGCTCTGCACGGGTTGTCTGACAACGAGACGGTGGAGGCGGTGACCTTCGATCTGCGGTGGAAAGCGGCCTGTGGGCTGCCGATCACCGCGGGTGCGTTCCACTCGACGACGTTGACCTATTGGCGGCGGCGGTTGGCGGCCTCGGATCGGCCGAACCGGATTTTCGAGGCGGTCAAGGCTGTCGTGGCCGCCACCGGCGCGCTGTCGGGGCGCACCCGGCGGGCATTGGACTCCACGATCCTCGATGACGCGGTCGCTACTCAGGACACTGTCACTCAGTTGATCGGGGCAATCCGCCGGGTCCGGCGAGAGGTGCCCGGCGCTGGTGAGGTGATCGCTGCCCGATGCCGCGCCCACGACTACGACGACCCGGGTAAACCGGCGATCGCCTGGGACGACGCTGCCGCGCGAGAAGCGTTGGTGGACGCGCTGGTCAGCGACGCCCACCGCCTGCTTGGTCATCTGCCCGATCAGGATCTGGGGCCACGCGCCGCGGAGGCCGTGGCGTTGTTGGCGTTGATCGCCGGCCAGGACGTCGAACCGGTCGAGGGCTCTGATGGCACCGACGGGCAGTGGCGCATCGCGCAGCGGGTGGCCCCGGATCGGGTGATCTCCACCGTGGATCCTGAGGCCCGCCACGCCCATAAATCTGTGCATCGCCGCCAGGATGGCTTCAAAGCCCATGTCGCGGTGGAACCGGATACCGGCATCATCACCGACTGCGCCTTAACCAAGGCTGGCGGTCTGGGCAGCCACGACGCGGCGGTGGCTCCGCAGCTTCTGGCCGGTGAGACCGCACCGGTGACCGTGTTGGCCGATTCGGCCTACGGCAGCGGGGATTTCCGCGCTCATCTGCGCACGTCGCGTCATCGTGATCGGGTCAAATCTGCGCCCCTGCGTGCTGCGGTGCCCGGCGGGTTCACCATCGATGACTTCACTGTTGATCACCGGGGCCGTCGCGTGACCTGCCCGGCCGGGGTGACTCGGACCATCAGCGCGCACGGCAACGTCCTTTTCGGGACCGCGTGCCGGGGCTGCGCACTACGCGCACAGTGCACCACCAGAATCGACGGCAGAGGTCTCAAGATCGGCCCCCACGACGCACTCCAACGTGCCGCCCGCGAACGGTCACGAAAACCTCGATGGCTCAACGAATATCGTCGATACCGCCCGATGGTCGAACGGACCATCGCCTGGCTGACCCGCGGGAACCGCAAAGTGCGCTACCGCGGGGTCGCGAAAAACGATCACTGGCTTCATCACCGCAGCGCCGCGTTGAACCTACGCCGCCTCATCGCGATGGGCCTGACCCATACCGGCACCACCTGGGCAGTGGCCTGAAGGCCACCTCAACCAAAGCCTTGCCCCCGCACACGACCGATGCCACGCTCAATACGGCGGGG
>FLQS01000074.1 GCA_900078375.1 uncultured Mycobacterium sp.
ATCGCTGTGCGGGCCGTCCTGCAAGTTCTGATCCTGGGTGTAGGCGTGGATCGTGGTCATCAAACCCTTGACGATCCCGAACTCGTCGTTGAGGACCTTGGCCAACGGACCCAGGCAGTTCGTNGTGCACGAGGCGTTGGAGATGATGTTCTGGCTGCCGTCGTACTTGTCCTCGTTGACGCCCAACACGATGGTGATGTCCTCATCGGTGGCCGGCGCGGAGATGATGACCTTCTTGGCACCCGCGTCCAGGTGGCCCTGGGCCTTGGCAGCGTTGGTGAAGATGCCGGTCGACTCGACCACCACATCCACCCCCAAATCACCCCACGGCAGCGCGGCCGGTCCCTCTTTGACCTCCAACGCCTTGATCTTCGTGGCGCCGATGACGATCGTGTCCTCACCCTCGAGGCTGACGTCGTCGGGCAGGCGGCCCAGGATCGAGTCGAACTTGAGCAGATGCGCGAGGGTGGCGTTATCGGTGAGATCGTTGACGGCCACGATCTCAATGTCCCTGGCCCTACCCTCGGCCTGCTGAGTTGCCAAAGCCCGGTAAAAATTGCGTCCAATACGGCCGAAACCATTAACGCCAACCCGGATGGTCACGTTGTCTCCTCTAGTAGCTTCTCAGTACCCTCGCCCAGCCTAATAGCGTGCTCACCGGCGTGCGCGACCGCCCGGAAGGTCACCCGATCCAGGGCCCGCTCTGGTCCGCGCGGGGCGAGCCGGTCCAGCGTTCCCGGATCGCGGGCAGCGTGCCGTCCTGTTCCAGCGTGGCCTGCGCGACGTTGATCCGGCCCAGTAGCGCGGTGTCGGTGGTGGGCACCGCGATCGCGATCTTCTCGGTGGTGATGCCGCGCTGGACGACCGTGACGCCGGGCACCGCGTCGGCCAGTCGGCTCAGCACCGGGTCCAGCTTCATGAACGCATCGCAGCGACCGGTGGTGAGATCGCGCATCGCAGTGCGGACGCTGCCGTAGGCATAAACCCGAACCCGAGCGACCAAGTCGTCGGCCAGCAGCCGGTTCGCGATCGGCTGGCTGGTGTTGCCCTCCTGCACGCCGATCGTCAGGCCGTCGAGGTCGTCGATCGACACGACGTCAGGCAGCCGGGTGGCGTCGACGGCCAGCGCCTGGCCGGAGATCAAGTACGGATCGCAGAACGCCGCCTTGAGCGCGCGGGAACCGGTGATGGTGGTTCCCGAGGCGACGCAGTCGAAGTCGCCGGAGTCCAGCGCGTCGAAGATGCCGTTGAAGTCGCGACCCTCGTAGCGGATGAACTGCACCTCGGCGCCCAGCTGCTCGCCGATGGCAGTCATCAGGTCAATGTCGAGTCCGGAATTGTGCACGTCGTTGAAGGGCGGGTCCGGAAAAGCGGCACCGACGCGCAGCAATTCACCACCGGACATGGCGCAACGGTAGCCCGTCGGATCCTCGCTGCGTCTGTCCGCCGAGGAACGCCAGCCAGCCCAGTACCGCCCCGGCGTGCAGCAGCAGGCTGAACGTCACCGGTTCGATCACCAGCGCGGCGGCCGCGGCGGGCAGGCTGGCCCGGCTGGAGTCGCCCACCCAGCGGTGGTAGCGGCGCAGGACCGCCCACACCGACGCCGGCGCCTCCGTGCGGGCCTGCGCGTCGCCGAGCACCCGAAACCGCCGGTGACGGCGACCAATTGCGAATCGCGCGTAAAGGCCTGGCGCACAGCCTTGATCGCGCCGTGGTCCAGCACGGTGTCGGCGTCCACGGTGAGGATGACGTCGACGTCGGTGCGCAGCAGCCCGGCATTGAGGGCCGCCGATTTACCCCCGTGCGGTAACCGCAGCCACCGCAGTGCGGTCGAACCCACCCGAACCGGACCACTGACCTCGCCAACCATCAGGACAGCGAAACCGTAATTCCCACAGAGCATTTCGGTGGTGGCATCGGTCGATCCGTCGGATCTGCCACCCGGTGAACACCTGCAGCGCGGCGTCGTAGCCCCGGTAGGCCAGGCCGACCGACCAGGCCAGCACGCCGCCGCGGCCGACCAGGCCAGCAGGAACAACGTAACCCACAGCGGGAATACCAACACGTGGATGACCACGCTGACAGCCGGGGTCCCCGGCCGCGCGAGCCGTGCGGATGCGCGGGTGAGCGCGGGCGTCAGTGAATCTGTCAACGGTTCGACGTTAGAAGAACGGCATTGCGGCCGCCCCGCTCGAATGCCGCCCCGCCATTACCCTGTTGTGATGGCACGTGTTTTGTCGGTCAACCTGTCGGCGCGCGCCCGGACCAACCCGGACACGAAGGCGCCGAAGCCGACGGGAATCGACAAGGTCAGCACGGCCGAGGCGGTGCTGGTTCGGGCGCCGGGCCCGATGCGCGAAGGTCTGGGGAGCGGTCTGGTCGGCGACACCATCGGCAACCAGAAGCTGCACGGTGGCGACGACCAAGCCGTCTACGCCTACGCCCGCGAGGACCTCGACGAGTGGGAGAACCGGTTGTCGCGCCCGCTGGCCAACGGGATGTTCGGCGAGAACTTCACCACCGCCGGCATCGACGTCACGGGAGCGCGCATCGGTGACCGTTGGCGGGTGGGCACGGCAGGACTACTGCTCGAAGTCTCCGCTCCCCGCACCCCATGCCGCACCTTCGAGAAGTTCCTGGACATCGACCGCTGGATCAAGACGTTCACCGCCGCCGGTAAGCCCGGCGCGTATCTGCGGGTTATCACACCGGGAACCGTGCGGGCCGGCGACACCATCGATATCGAGCGGCGGCCCGATCACGACGTGACGATCAACTTGGTCTACCGCGCCAAGATGTCGGATCCCAGCCTGCTGCCCCAGCTGCTGGTCGCCGACGCGCTGTCCGCCGAGCTGAAGGCCTTTGTAGCCAAACGGGTGGCTAAGCGTCTTCCAGCAGATCAGGGGTGACAGCGGACTCGGTGTCGGGGATACCGTCCTGCTTGGCCTTGCGGTCGGCCATCGACAACAGCCGCCGAATACGTCCAGCCACAGCATCTTTGGTCATCGGCGGGTCGGCCAGCCGGCCCAGCTCCTCCAGTGAGGCCTGACGATGTTCAACCCGGAGCCGGCCAGCATTGGCCAGGTGGTCGGGCACCGTATCGGCGAGGATCTCCAATGCCCGCTCGACGCGGGCCGCGGCGGCCACGGCAGCACGGGCTGAGCGGCGCAGGTTCGCGTCGTCGAAGTTGGCCAGCCGGTTGGCGGTGGCGCGCACCTCGCGGCGCATCCGCCGTTCCTCCCACGTCAGCCGCGTGTCCTGAGCGCCCATCCGGGTCAGCAGCGCGCCGATGGCCTCGCCGTCGCGCACCACGACCCGGTCGGTCCCCCGCACCTCGCGGGCCTTCGCGCTGACCCCGAGCCGCCGTGCGGCGCCGACCAGGGCCAGCGCGGCTTCCGGTCCGGGACAACTGACTTCGAGCGCCGACGACCGCCCCGGCTCGGTCAGCGAGCCGTGCGCGAGGAACGCACCGCGCCATGCCGCCTCGGCGTCGCCGACGCTGCCGCCGACCACCTGAGCGGGCAATCCCCGCACCGGCCGGCCACGCATGTCGAGAAGACCGGTCTGCCGAGCCAGTGCCTCACCGTCCTTGGCGACCCGCACCAGATATCGGGTGCTCTTGCGGATGCCGCTGGCCGACAGCACGTGCACCACCGCGTTGTAGCCGTAGAGGTCGTAGATGTCCTTGCGCAGCCGCCGGGCGATGATGCCCAGGTCCACTTCGGCCTCGACGACCACTCGGCCCGACACGATGTGCAAGCCGCCGGCGAAGCGCAACAGGGAGGCCACCTCCGCACGGCGGGCAGTCACCGAATTGACCGCCAACCGGCTGAGTTCGTCCTTCACCTCAGCAGTCATCGCCACGGGTCGTCACCTCTCGGTCCGTTGCCAGCAGGTCCCTGCACCCCATCCCCCTGTCGAGTCCCCCCGGCCGGTATGGACGCAGCAGACGGGAGGGAAGATGCCGCGGGAATCGTATTCCGAGTAAGCACACCGTCAAGCGCTGCAGCCAGCTTCGCCGGGTCATGTAAAGGTGTACCAGGTCTGGAGACGTCAGCAAACCGAACTGACGCTTCCAGCTGACTTGCGGTACGCCGGAGTTGGTCACGTTCCCGGTCAGACGGGACACGGGCGGCGTCTACGACGATCTCGTCGACGACAAATCCCGGCGCATGCTGGGTGAGAACGTGCAAATGACGCTCGGCGGAGAAGCCGGCGGTCTCCCCCGGCTCGGCGGCCAGGTTGAGCACCAGAGCGCGGCTTGCGGTGGTGGCTTTCAGCGCCGCCGCCAGGTCCGGCACCAGCACGTGCGGGATCACACTGGTGAACCAGGAGCCCGGTCCGAGCACCACCAGATCGGCGGTCATGATTGCGTCGATCGCCTGTCGGGTGGCGGGCGGGTCGCCCGGCAGCAGACGCACCCGACGCACCTTGCCCGGGGTGGTCGCCACCGCCACCTGACCGCGGATCACCCGGCTCATCCGGGGGTCGCCGTCCAGACCGGACACGTCGGCTTCGATCTGCAGCGCGATCGGGCACATCGGCAGCACCCTGCCCTTGACCCCAAGGATGCGGCCCAATTCATCGAGCGCCGCCACTGGATCGGCCAGCACCTCGTTGAGTCCGGCCAGCATCAGATTGCCGATCGGGTGCCCGGCCAGCGCACCACTGCCACCGAACCGGTGCTGCAGGATGGTCGCCCACAACCGGCCGTGCGGACTGTCAGAAGCCAAGGCGGCCAACGCCATTCGCAGATCACCCGGCGGCACGATGTCGAGTTCACTGCGCAGTCGCCCCGACGATCCGCCATCGTCGGCGACGGTCACCACCGCGGTTACATGGGGGGTCAGGCGCCGCGCCGCCGACAGCGTCGCGTACAACCCGTGCCCACCACCGAGGGCGACGATACGACTCATTCGCGACCCAGATCGCGGTGCAGCACGCGGACCGCCAGGTGCTCGTTGTGCTCCAGCAGTCCCGCGAGCGCTTCGGCCATGGCGACACTGCGGTGCTTGCCGCCGGTGCAGCCGATGGCCACGGTCATGTATCGCTTACCCTCCCGGCTGTAGCCGTCGACGACGAGCCTCAGCAGCTGATGGTAGGTCTGCAAGAACTCCTCGGCACCAGGTTGACCCAGGACGTAGTCACGGACCGCCGGATGCTGGCCGGTGTGCGGGCGGAGTTCGTCCACCCAGTGCGGGTTGGGCAGGAAGCGGACGTCCATCACCATGTCGGCGTCCATCGGCAGGCCGTACTTGAAGCCGAACGACTCGACGGTCACGCTGGTCTGCGCGACGGTCTCCCCACCGAAGGCCCGTTCGATACTCTCCCGCAGGGCGCGCACCGACAGGGTCGAGGTGTCGATGACCAGATCCGCCGACGCCCGCACCGGGGCCAGCATCGTCCGTTCAGCGGCGATGCCCTCCGCCAGCGTCTGGTTGCCCTGCAGCGGATGACTGCGCCGGTTGTTCTCATATCGGCGCACCAGGATGTCGTCAGAGGCCTCCATGAACAACACGCGCGGGTGGATGTCGCGGGTCGCCAGCTCGTTGCGGACCCAGTCCAGGTCACCGGTGAAACCCCGGGACCGCACGTCCATCACCACCGCCAGCTGAGTGATGCGCGAGCCCGCGGCGAGGCCGAGGTCCACCATCTGGGCGATGAGTTCCGGCGGCAGATTGTCGGCCACATACCAGCCGAGATCTTCGAGCACCTTCGCCGCGGTTCCCCGGCCTGCCCCGGACAGGCCCGTCACCAACACCACGTCGATACCCGATTCCTCGCCGGTCTGTCCGGTGTGCATGTCTTCGCCTGTGCTGTTTTCTGTCATCGCGTCGCCTGTTCAGCAGACTGATCTTCACCGACTGGGTCGCCCTGCGCAGCCGATCCCACCGAATCCACAATCACGCCTAGCGCTTCCAGCACCGCGGCGGCAGTCGCGGCCCCGATCCCCGGCACCGAGGTGATCTCGTCGACGCTGGCCTGCCGCAGCCGGGCCAGCGATCCGAAGTGCGTCACCAGCGCCTTGCGCCGGATGTCCCCGAGCCCGGGCACCGCGTCCAGCGCCGAGGCCGTCATCCGCTTGGACCGCTTGCTGCGGTGGTAGGTGATCGCGAAGCGGTGGGCTTCGTCTCGGATCCGCTGCAACAGATAGAGGCCCTCACTGTTCCTGGGGAAGATGAGCGGGTCCGGCTCGGCAGGCACCCACACCTCCTCGAGTCGTTTGGCCAGACCGATCACGGCGACGTCGGTGACGCCGAGGTCGTCGAGCACCGCCTGGGCCGCATTGACCTGGGGGGCGCCGCCGTCGACGACGTACAAATTAGGTGGGTAGGCGAACTTGCGGGACTTGCCTTCGGCTGAAAATTCCTCGATGGGCTGCTGCTGTTCGGCGACGTGGCGGGTGAAGCGCCGGCGGGTCACTTCCGCGATCGAGGCCACGTCGTCGGAGCGGCCCTGGCCGGCGGCCTCCCGAATCGCGAAATGCCGGTAGTCGGACTTGCGCGGCAGGCCGTCCTCGAACACCACCAGGGAGGCCACCACATCAGTGCCCTGGACATGGCTGATGTCGACGCATTCAATGCGCAGCGGTGCGTCGGCCAGCCCCAGGGATTCCTGAATATTCTGCAGCGCAGCCGATCTGGCGGTGAAATCGCCTGCGCGCTTGAGCTTGTGCTGCTGCAGCGCCTCCTGGGCGTTGCGGTGCACCGTGTCGGCGAGGGCCTTCTTGTCACCGCGGCGCGGCACCCGCAGCCCCACCCGCGAGCCGCGTAACGCCGAGAGCCAGTCGGCCAGCTCGTCGGCGTTCGGCGGCAGGCACGGCACCAGCACCTCGCGCGGCACCGGGTTGGTGGATTCGTCTGCGGCGCCACCCAATTCGGCCTGCTCACCGTAGAACTGGGTGAGGAACTGCTCGACCAGCTGGGCCTCCGCGGAATCGCCTGGGTCACCGGGCTTTTCGACCACCCAACCGCGCTGACCGCGCACCCGCCCGCCACGGACGTGGAACACCTGCACTGCGGCTTCCAGGTCGTCATCGGCGAACGCGACGACGTCGGCATCGGTGCCGTCGCCGAGTACGACGGCCTGCTTCTCCAGCGCGCGCTTGAGCGCGGCGATATCGTCACGCAGCCGGGCAGCCCGCTCGAAGTCGAGCTCGGCGGACGCCGCGTTCATCCGATGTTCCAGCTCGCGGGCGAAACGGTCGGTCTTGCCGGACAGGAAGTCGCAGAAATCGAGGACTATCTTGCGGTGCTCCTCGGCGCTGACCCGGCCCACGCACGGCGCCGAGCATTTGTCGATGTAGCCAAGCAGGCAGGGACGCTCGATTTGGCTGTGCCGCTTGAACACTCCGGCCGAGCAGGTGCGGGCGGGAAACACCCGGGTCAGCAGATCCAGCGTTTCGCGGATGGCCCAGGCATGCGAGTACGGGCCGAAGTAGCGGACGCCCTTGCGCCGCGGCCCGCGGTAGACGAACAGCCGCGGGTACTCGTCGCCCAGGGTGACGGCCAGCACCGGATAGGACTTGTCGTCGCGGTAGCGGACGTTGAACCGCGGGTCGAACTCCTTGATCCAGTTGTATTCCAGCTGCAGCGCCTCGACCTCGGTGTTGACCACCGTCCACTCGACCTTGGCCGCGGTGGTCACCATCTGGCGGGTGCGCGGATGCAGGGCCGAGATGTCCTGGAAGTACGACGTCAGCCGGCTGCGCAGGCTCTTCGCCTTGCCGACGTAGATCACTCGGCCGTGCGGATCCCGGAATCGATAGACACCCGGCTCGACGGGAATCGACCCGGGCGCCGGGCGGTACGTGGCGGGATCGGGCACGTTCCCAGGTTAGTCCGAGCGTCCGACTGGCCGGCACCAAGCATTACCGTCGACGGCGTGCCCACGACGCGGATCACTCGCCTCACCGAGTCGGACTGGGAGCAATTCGCCGAACTTCGGCTCCGCGCACTCACCGACACGTTCGGCACGGCGGACAAGCAGTACCTCGGCGAGGCGCGCTTCACCCCAGCCGACTGGCGCAGGCGGCTGCGCGATCACGCCCAGTTCGTGGTGGTCCTCGCCGGCCAGCCCGTCGGCATGGTCGCCGTCTACCAGGAGAGCGCGGAGGCCGCCTACGTGTACTCGCTGTGGCTCGACCCCGCGGCACGCGGGCGCGGGCTCGGCCGCCGTCTGGTGGCCGCGGCGCTGGACTGGGCGCGCAGGCGTGGGGTGCGCACCGTGACACTGCGAATGGTCCCCGGCAACGCCGCGGCGCGCACGGTGTACGAGGGCCTCGGATTCACCGAAGTGCCCACCGGCGGCACCGCGGGCGAAGTGGTGATGAGACTCACGATCCGGTGACGTCGGGCCGGTACTTGGCCAACAGCATGCGCAGGGTGTCCATCGACGCCACCGCGCGTTCGCCGTCGACGGATTGGACGGCCAATACCGGAACGTATTCGTAGTCGGCCAGGTCCACCCGGGCCCATCGGGCGCCCTGCGGGAACGACACGTCGACCACATCGCTCCACGGGACGACCCGCTCGGTCAGGATGTTGCGCACCCCGATCCCGGCGGGGCCCACCCGGACCCGCGGGGTCGCCAGCAGCAGGACCGCCGCGGCCAGGATCACCCCGAGGACGGCCATCGACACCTGATCGGCGGTTTGGATGATGGCCCCGGTGTAGCGGATCTTCAGCAGGAACCCGACCACGATCCCGGCCGTGGCGATGACGAAAGCCACGATATAAGCGACAAACGGCGTCAGGCGGGGCCGCAGCACCACATCCCAGTCGCTGTTCGTCGTGGTCATGCTCCGCGCAGGTGGCGCAGCGTCAACGCGGTCGACAGCGCGGCGGCGGCGGCCTGGGCGCCCTTGTCCTCGGCCGAATCGGGCAACCCGGCGCGGTCGAGTGCCTGCTCCTCGTCGTTGGTGGTCAGCACACCGTTGGCCACCGGCGTCGATTCGTCCAGTGAGACCCGGGTCAGACCCTGGGTGACGGCGTCGCAGACATAGTCGAAATGTGGTGTCTGGCCACGGATCACGACGCCGAGCGCGACGACCGCGTCATGGGTGCGAGCGAGTTCCTGTGCGACGACCGGGATTTCGATGGCGCCGAGCACCCGGACCACGGTCGGGCTGGGCACCCCGGAGTCCTCGGCCACCCGGCGGGCGCCGTCGAGCAGCGCATTGCAGATCTTCGAGTGCCAGGTGCTGGCCACGATCGCCAGCGACACGTCCGAGGCGTCCATCTCCGGGAAATCCGGGACGCCTGCGCCTCCACTCATATCTAGAGGGCTCCCCCGAGATCGCCCGGCTCGGCACCGTCGTAGTCGTCGAGCCCGGTCAGGTCGTGACCCATCCGGTCGCGCTTGGTCATCAGGTAGCGGATGTTCTCGGCGTTGGCCCGCACCGGCAGTGGCACCCGCTCGATGATGTGCAGTCCGTAGCCGTCCAGCCCCACCCGCTTGGCCGGGTTGTTGGTCAGCAGCCGCATCGAGCGCACCCCGAGATCCACCAGGATCTGGGCGCCGATGCCGTAGTCGCGGGCGTCGGCGGGCAGCCCGAGCTCGAGGTTCGCGTCGACGGTGTCGGCGCCGGCGTCCTGCAGCTGGTAGGCCTGCAGTTTGTGCATCAGGCCGATGCCGCGGCCTTCATGCCCGCGCATGTAGAGCACGATGCCGCGGCCTTCGCGGGCCACCATCGCCAGCGCGGCATCCAGCTGCGGACCGCAGTCGCAGCGCCGCGACCCGAACACGTCGCCGGTCAGGCATTCGGAGTGCACCCGCACGAGGACGTCGTGGCCATCGTTCTCCGGCCCGGAGATATCGCCCTTGACCAGCGCGACGTGCTCCACCTCTTCGTAGATGCTGGAGTAGCCGACCGCCCGGAACTCGCCGTGCCGGGTCGGGATCCGCGCTTCGGCGATCCGCTCGATGTGCTTCTCGTGCTTGCGCCGCCACTCGATTAGATCGGCGATGGAGATCAGGGCCAGGTCGTGTTCGTCGGCGAACACCCGCAGCTCGTCGGTCTGGGCCATCGAGCCGTCGTCCTTCTGGCTGACGATCTCGCAGATCGCGCCCGCCGGCTGCAGACCGGCCAACCGGGCCAGGTCGACAGCGGCCTCGGTATGGCCGGGACGGCGCAGCACGCCGCCATCCTTGGCGCGCAACGGAACTACGTGTCCGGGCTTGGTGAAATCGCCCGAAACGCTGGTCGGATCGGCCAGCAGCCGCATGGTCGTCGCGCGGTCGGCTGCCGAAATGCCAGTCCCCACACCAAGTTTGGCGTCGACGGTGACAGTGTAGGCGGTGCCGTGCTTGTCCTGGTTGACCGCGTACATCGGCAGCAGGCCGAGCGTGTCGCAGATCTCGCCGGACAGCGGGACGCAGAGGTAGCCGGAGGTGTAGCGGACCATGAACGCAACCAGCTCCGGCGTCGCCTTCTCGGCGGCGAAGATCAGGTCGCCCTCGTTCTCACGATCTTCGTCATCGATGACGACGACGGCCTTTCCCGCCGCGATGTCGGCGACCGCCCGTTCGACGGTGTCCAGCCTCGTCATCCTTGCCGCCTGCCCATTTCTCCCGTGATGCTCTGCTTGCAGACAGTATGAACCACCACCGGCGGGCCGTTATTGCCCGTCCTGTTCAGCGGCCCGGTCCACCCCCGCCCGGCCACCCCGAGCGCAGATATCCGCAGGCCAGCTGGGCGGATGTGACGTACGTGACAGGACGGACCCACGGGGTTATGCGGACGGCGCGGTGAGCCGCTGGTACTGCTCCCACGACGCACGTTCCACCCAGTTGGTGAGCAACTTGCCGTCCGCGCGCACCGCCCACACCGCGGTGCCGGTGATCTCGATGTCCTCCTGGTTGGGTGTGGTGCCGAACATGCCGTTGTTCTTCCCGGTCAGTACCCATCGCGACGCGACCCGGCTGCCGTCCTCGTTCTGGAACGACTCGGTGACCGCCAGATGCAGCCCGTCGATGACGGACAGGAACCCCGCGATCCATGCCTTGAAGTTCTCCCGGCCCACGATCGTCTCGCCGCCGGTGACGATGACAAAATCCTCGACCACGAACCCGTCCGCCGCGGAGGGGTCGTGCGCATTCCACACGGCGTCCCAGAACGCATGCACGATCGCCACCGAATCTCGCGTAGCCATGCCTATCGCAACGCGATCGAGGCGGCTGCTAGTCCCGCCGGGCGGGGGTGAACGGCGGATGAACTCTCGGTGCGCACCGCCCACTGGAGGGCCGCGGCGCGTCGATAGTGCGATCTCATACCTCCGAGAGACGTCAACGCTGAGGAGTGCGATGAAGGGTCCCGGTCTCGATGTCGGCGTGCTCGGTGTTCTACCGGTCCGGGCCGCTCAATTGGACTCCGCCGAGGCGGTCGAGGCGTGGCTGCGCTCGGTCGGATCCGTCGAGCGAAGCCGCCAGGTCGGCGCCATGTCCCGCGAGAAGCTGGCCGGCTTCGTCGCACTGCTCGATGCCGCGACGGGTCCCGAACTGCTCGGCTCGGTCGACCCCGACCTGGCCACCCACATCGTCGGGTCGGCCGACTCCGCGCAGTCGGCGCGTTGGCTGGAGACCATCGGAACCGACGAGGCCGCCGAAATCCTTCGACGGCTGACGAATTCGGGACGCGACAGGCTGCTGGACCAGATCGGTGTTCCGCAGGCACAGGCTCTCCGTGAGGTGCTGCGCTGGCCGCCGACCTCGGTCGCCGCCCACATGCTCCCCGACGTGTTCACCGTCCCGGACTCGATCACCGCCGCCGAGGCGGAGGCATTGGTCCGCACCCAGAGCACGCAGGTGCGCGGCAGGGCCCGGCACGGCGCCCTGATCTACGTGACCGATGCGGATCTGGGGCTGATCGGCTTCCTGGAATTCCAGGACCTGGTGCTGGCCCGACCCGACCAGACTGTCGCGGAGTTGAGCAGTGCGGACCCGGTCTGGGTCGGTCCCCTGATCGACGCCGAGCGGGCCGCCCAGTCGCTGGTCGATTACGAGCTGGCCGCGCTGCCGGTGGTCGACGAGCAGCGCAGGCTGCTCGGTGTGCTCACCGCCGACGCGGCGGCCGACATCATCGAGACGGAAGCGACGAGGGATGCCGAACGCCAGGGCGGTTCGGAGCCGCTCGAGGTCCCTTACTTACGTGCATCACCAGTTAAGTTGTGGCGCAAGCGAATTGTGTGGCTACTCGTGTTGTTCGTGGCCGAGGCCTACACCGGCACCGTGTTGAGAGCATTCGAGGATGAGCTGGAGGCCGTCGTCGCACTCGCGTTCTTCATCCCGCTGCTGATCGGCACCGGCGGCAACACCGGCACCCAGATCACCACGACGCTGGTGCGCGCCATGGGAACCGGACAGGTGCGGCTGCGTGACCTGCCCCGAATCCTGGCCAAGGAGGTGTCGACGGGCTTCCTCATCGCCGCGACGATGGCCGTCGCCGCCGTGATCCGCGCGTGGACCCTCGGCGTCGGCCCTCAAGTCACCGTCACGGTGTCGCTGACGGTCGCCGCGATCGTGCTGTGGGCATCGATCGTGGCGTCCGTGCTGCCGCCGCTGCTCAAGAAGTGCAGGGTGGATCCGGCGGTGGTGTCCGGCCCGATGATCGCCACGATCGTCGACGGCACCGGGCTGATCATCTACTTCTTGATCGCCCACGCCACGTTGCCCCAGTTGGCCGGGCTCTAGGACTCTGCTGAATTATTTCCGCGTGGCGGGGCCGGTTGTGCTGGGCTTTTCGGGACAATTGGTGGGTGCAGGGTCGGTGTGAGGATCAGC
>FLQS01000064.1 GCA_900078375.1 uncultured Mycobacterium sp.
GTTCTGAGCACGCCGAGTCGAAACCGGCTCAGAGCCCGTTCGAGCAGTCGTCGACAGCGCTGGCTCCGCCGGAGCCCACCGCGGCCGCGCTGCCGAGCCCCGACGCACTGACCGACGTTCTCTACCGGCTGGCCGACCCGGCGGTCAAGGGCGCCGACAAGCTCCAGCTCGTCGAGTCCACCACGCCTGACGATGCCGCGACCATCGACAAGTTCGCGGCGGCGCTGCGCGATGGCGGCTTCACCCCGCTGACGTTCAGCGCCACCGAAATCCGATGGTCCGATCGTCAGCCGGGTGACGCGCTGGCGTCGATCAACGTCACCACGTCGAATCCGGCCAAGCCCGGCAACTTCACCTTCCCGATGGAGTTCCGGCAGGACAAGGGCGCCTGGCAGCTGTCCCGGGAGACGGCGAACATGCTGCTGGCCTTCGGCAACGCCCGAGACGGCGCCAGTCCCGCAAGCCCCACCAGTCCAACCCCGACACCCTGAATGTGGATCGGCTGGCTGGAATGCGACGTCCTGCTCGGTGACGTCCACTCGTTGAAGGAGAAGCGGGCGGTGGTGCGGCCGATCGTTGCCGAACTGCGCCGACGATTCACGGTCGCGGCCGCCGAAACCGGCTCCCCCGACCTGCACCGACGGGCCGGCATCGGCGTTTCCCTGGTGGCCGGCGACCGCGCACACGTCGTCGAGGTGCTCGACGCCGCCGAACGCTTGGTGGCCGCGCGTCCCGAGATCGAGCTGCTCTCGGCGCGACGCGGGCTACATCGCAGCGACGACTAGCTCGGCGATCAGGCCGGGACCTGACGCTTGCGACGTAACGGGGTCGGCGTGACGGTGCCAGGAGCAAGCCTGCGGGCCGAGATCAGGAATGCCGTGTGGCCACGCATGTTGTGCTGCGGACGCACCGCGAGGCCGACGACGTTCCAGCCGCGCTGCAGCGACTCCCAGGCCCGCGGTTCGGTCCAGCACTGCTGTTCGCGCAACGCCTCAACCGTCTTGGACAGCTGAGTCACCGTCGCCACGTACACCATGAGAACGCCGCCGGGGATCAACAGCCGGGCGACGGTGTCGAGCACGTCCCACGGCGCCAGCATGTCCAGCACGATCCGATCGACGGAGGCCTCGGCGAGGTCGGAGTCGACGAGGTCGCCGATGATCAACCGCCAGTTCTCCGGGTTCTGCCCGAAAAACGTCGCCACATTGCGCTGGGCGTGCACGGCGTGGTCGTCGCGCACCTCATAGGAGATCACCTGGCCGCCGGGGCCGACGGCACGCAGCAGAGAGCACGTGAGCGCGCCCGAACCGGCGCCGGCCTCCAGGACCCGGGCGCCGGGGAAGATATCGCCCTCATGGACGATCTGGGCGGCATCCTTGGGGTAGATGACCTGAGCGCCGCGCGGCATCGAGAGCACGTAGTCGATGAGCAGCGGCCGCAGCACCAGGAACGCGTCGCCGTTGGTCGACTTGACCACACTGCCCTCGGGCAGGCCGATCACGGCGTCGTGCTCGATCGCGCCGCGGTGGGTGTGGAACTCGCTGCCCGGGTTCAGGACCATCGTGTAGTGACGACCTTTAGGGTCGGTGAGCTGCACGCGGTCCCCGACGACGAAGGGACCGGTCGGTCGCGGAGTGGCTTCGGCAGGGTTGTCCTCTTCGCTGGCGCTCATCGGACGGTCGTCGGTCACAGCCGTTCAGCCTGCCATAGCGGACTCGCCGTGCGACGTGCCGTCTGGTTGTCGGGGCACCGTCCTAGGCTTCGCTTATGTCAGAAACGGGGACCGCGGAACGACCGCGTCCCGCGCTGTCGCCGTCGCGGGCCGCCGATTTCAAGCAGTGTCCGCTGCTGTATCGCTTCCGCGCTGTCGACCGGCTGCCTGAGCCGCCGTCGACGGCACAGCTTCGGGGTTCGGTGGTGCACGCAGCCCTCGAGCAGCTCTACGGCATGCCGGCCGCGGACCGCGGGCCGCAGACCGCGCTCTCGCTGGTCGACCCGGCCTGGGACCGAGTGCTATCCGAGCACCCCGACCTCGCGGACGGCTTCACCGACGGGCAGCGCATCGAGCTGCTGACCGAGGCGCGAGCCTTGCTGACCGGCTACTACCGGCTCGAAGACCCGACCCGGTTCGATCCGCAGAGCTGCGAGCAGCGCATCGAGGTCGAACTCGCCGACGGCACATTGCTGCGCGGCTTCGTCGACCGGATCGACGTCGCCGGCACGGGTGAGCTCCGGGTCGTCGACTACAAGACCGGCAAGGCGCCGTCCGCGGCCTGGGCGGTGGCCGAGTTCAAGGCGCTGTTCCAGATGAAGTTCTATGCCGTCGCGCTGCTCCGCTCCCGCGACGTGCTGGCGACCAGATTGCGGTTGATCTACCTGGCCGACGGCCAGGTGCTGGACTACACGCCCGAGCTCGACGAGTTGCTGCGCTTCGAGAAGACTTTGATGGCGATCTGGCGGGCGATCCAATCTGCCGGCGCCACAGGAGATTTCCGGCCAAACCCGTCGAAGCTCTGCGACTGGTGCAGCTACCAGGCGCTGTGCCCGGCCTATGGCGGCACCCCACCTCCCTACCCGGGCTGGCCCGAACAGCTGGGCGAGCCGGCCGCATGAGCTTCTACTACCATCGGCTGGGCACCGACGGCGACGCCCAGCTATTCGCGTCCACCGATCACACCCGCAGCAACTGGACGCCCGAAATCCAGCACGGCTCACCGCCGTTGGCGTTGCTGACGAAGGCCATCGAAGCGATTCTGAGCGACGGGATGAGGATCGGGCGCCTGACCCTGGACATCCTGGGCGCCATCCCGGTCACCGAGGTGCGGGTGCAGGCCCGGGTCGACCGGCCGGGCAGCCGCATCGCGCTGCTGTCGGCCGAGATGTCCGCCGAACGCCCGGACGGACCGCCGCGGGCCGTGGCCCGGGTCAGCGCGTGGGCGCTGGCCATCTCGGACACCGCCGACGCGGCCACCAACCGCTACCCGCCGCTAGTCGAAGGTCCCACCGCACCGTTGGAACTGCACTGGAAGGACGCCGGGGGCTACATCGATTCGGTGCACTGGCGGCCGCAATACAACAAGTCCAGCGCCGGCGGGCAGGAGCGGAGCGACCCGGGGATCGACAGGGCCAAGGTGTACTGGATGTCGCCCGGCGCGAACCTGGTCGACGACGAGTCGACGACCGCCCTGCAGCGCCTGGCAATGGTTGTCGATTCCGCCAATGGCATTGGCGCAGCGATCGATCCGCAGAAGTTCGTCTACATGAACACCGACACCGCCGTGCACCTGCACCGGGCGCCGACAGGCGATGATTTCGCCGTCCGTGCGCGTGGGTCGATCGGGCCGGATGGCATCGGAGTGACGACCGCCGAACTCTTCGACCGTGACGGGTTTATCGGTACATCCGCCCAGACCCTACTGGTGCAGCGCCGATAATATTTGCTTGCATCTATATACACCTAATGCGATACTGGCGGCATGGATGTCTTTGAGGCGATCGCCGAACCGAGTCGCCGGGTGCTGCTGGACACGTTGGCCACCGGGGATCGCACCGCCGGTGAACTCGTTGCGGCACTACCGGATTTGACCCAACCCTCGGTGTCGCGGCACCTGCGCATCCTGCGCGAGGTCGGGCTCGTCGAGGTACGGCCCGACGCTCAGCGCCGGATCTACGCGCTGCGCGCGGACGGCCTGGTCGCCATCGACGGCTGGATCGAGCGCTACCGCCAGTTCTGGACCCATCACCTCGATGCTCTCGAGCGGCATCTGAACGACACCTCCCAGGAGGACTCATGACGACCCGTGACGGCCTGATCAGTATTAACGACGACCGCGCGGTACTGACTTTCGAGCGCCGGCTGCCACACCCCATCGAGCGGGTCTGGGCGGCCATCACCGATCCGGCCGAACGCGGCCAGTGGATGGGCGACACCACGGTCGACGGCCGCGAAGGCGGGACCATCGAGATGGTGCCCGCCGCACCGCCGATACCGGCCGACCAGAAACGCATGACCGGGCGAATTCTGGTCTGGGACCCACCGCATGTCTTCGAGCACGAGTGGAATCAGCGGATCGTCGAGCCCGGCGTCGTGCGTTACGAGCTGCGGCCCGACGGCTCCGATCCCCCAGGCACCCTGCTGCGGTTCAGTCACCGTGGCCTCGGGGTGCGTAATGCCAACGGTTTTCGGCCAGGAACTCACGCCTACCTGGATCGCCTCGAGGCCCACCTCTCCGGTGCCGCGATTCCCGACTGGCAGTTGCGCTACCGCGAGGTGGCCGAGAGTACGTACGGAGGACAGACATGGTGACACCGCAGGTTGTGGTCGCCTACCATTCAGGCTTCGGCCACACCGCGACGTTGGCGCAAGCCGTCGGGCGTGGTGCCCAATCAACCGGGGCGGCAGTGCACCTGATCGCCGTCGATACCGTCGGCGACGCGGAATGGATGGCGCTTGATGCCGCCGACGCCATCGTCTTCGGCTGCCCGACCTACATGGGCAACGTGTCGGCCGGCTTTCAGTCCTTCGCCGAGCGCACCGGCCGGCGCTGCATGGAGGGCACCTGGCGCGACAAGATCGGCGCCGGCTTCACGAACTCGGGCGCCAAGGCCGGGGACAAGCTGCAAACCCTCAGTGCACTGGCGGTATTCGCCGCCCAGCACCACATGCACTGGGTCAACCTCGGCCTCACGGCCGGGTGGAATACCAGTGGCGCAAGTGAATTCGAACTCAACCGGCTCGGGTTCTGGCTGGGCGCCGGGGCTTCGACCGATGTCGACGCCGACGCCGCGGCTGTGCACAAAGCCGACCTCGGCACGTGCGAACACCTCGGACGGCGTGTCGCCACGGTGACCGGACAACTCCTGGCCGGACTGGCAGCGGCAAGCACCGCTAGGTGAGCGGGGTCATCTCCTGCAGCATGGTCGGCACCAGCTCGCTGACCGTCGGGTGAATGTGCATGGTGCGTGATATCGCGGTATATGGCTTCTTGGCCGACATGATGTCGAGGATCGAATGGATGACCTCGTCACCACCGACACCGAGGATGGCCGCACCGAGGATCTGTTCGGTGTCGGCGTCGACGACGATCTGCATAAAGCCTTGCGTCTCACCCTTTTCCACCGCCCGGCCGACCCTGGTCATCGGCCGTTTGCCGACCAGTGCCCGCCGCCCCGACGCGCGGACCTGATCGACCGTCATTCCGGCGCGGCCCAGCGGCGGATCGATGTAGAGGGCATAGGTGGGCACCCGGTCGCTGACCCGCCGCGGGTCGTTGTCGAACAGGTTGGCCGCCACGATCTCGTAATCGTTCCAGGACGTGTGGGTGAAGGCGCCCTTGCCGTTGCAGTCCCCCATCGCCCAGATGTGCTCGGCGCTGGTACGCAGCTGGTCGTCGACGACGATGTAGCCACGGCCGTCGACCTCGACTCCGGCCAGCTCCAGGCCGAGGTCGTCGGTGTTGGGCCGACGACCCACCGCCACCAGCAGGTGCGAGCCGGCGATGGGTTGCGCACCCTCGGTGGGGATGACCTCGAAACCCTTGTCCCGCTTGGTGAATCGCAGCCCATCGGCCCCGGTGACAACGGCGATGCCCTCGGCCGTCAGGATGTCTTCGATCGCGGCCGAGACGTCCTCGTCTTCGCGTGGCGTAAGCCGCGGGCCCCGCTCGAGCACGGTGACCCGAGCGCCGAACCGGCGATACATCTGGGCGAACTCCAGCCCGATGTAACTGCCGCCGATGATGACCAAATGCTCCGGCAGCTCGTCGAGTTCGAGGATGCCGACATTGGTCAGGTAGTCGATATCGGCCAGCCCTGGCAGGTCAGGCACCACCGCCCGGCCACCGACGTTGAGGAAGATTCGGTCAGCCGACAACACCTCGTCGCCGACGCGAATGGTGTGCGGATCCTCGAAGCGGGCATGGCCGCGGATCAAGATGGCGCCGGGCATCCCTTCGATCCATGACTCGACGCCGCTGCGGTCGCCCAGCACGATCCCATCCTTGCGCGCCTTGACCTTTGCCATATCGACCGACACGTCACCGGTGGTCACCCCGTAGTCGGGACCGCGGCGCGCGGCGTGAGCGGTGTGCGCGCTGGCCACCAGAGTCTTGGTGGGAATGCAGCCGGAGTTGACGCACGTTCCGCCGACGAGTTTGCGTTCGATCACCGCGACGGTCTGTCCCGCGGCGGTCAGCCTGGCGGCCAGCGGCGGGCCTGCCTGCCCGGCTCCGATGACGATCGCGTCGTAGTGGGTCGCTGCCGTCACAGCAGGCTGGTCAGGTAGACCACCAGGAAACCACCACCGACCGCGATGATGTCCTCGGCCACCGCGACCGGCAGGTCACGACCGCCGTTGGCGGCCACCAGCCGCGAGCGTGCCTCGTAGCCGCCCATCGTGCCCAGCACCGCACCGATGATCCCGGCTCCGATCGAACTGAACGTGTGAAAGAAGGCACTGCCGATGACCGCGCCGGCGAACGCACCGGTCAGGAGTCGGGCGGAGAACTGCGGAGTGGTCTTGCGGCTGGGCGTCTTGGGCAGCTGGTCGGTGACGAGCTCCACGAACAACAGCACGGTCAGCACGGTCACGGTGATCGGGTGGGCCACCCACTCCGACCATTTGTTGCTGACATCGATCCAGCCCAGAAACGCTCCCCAGGCCACCACCGCGGGGGCGGTGAGGGCGCGTAGACCGGCGATCACGCCGATCAATAGGGCCAACAACAGAACGAGAACGTGCGTCATGGCGGTCCTTCGGGCCGGCGGCAACTAAAGGGACGCTAACACGCAGTTGCGCCGCGGGCCGGGCCAACTTCAGAAGCGGCAGAACCTGATATCGGAAGCCAGAATCGCTTTGGCCCCGATGGCCGCGAGCTCGTCCATGATCGCGTTGACCGCTCGCCGCGGCACCAGTGCACGCACCGCCGCCCAGTCCGGGTCGGCCAGCGGCGCGATGGTCGGCGACTCCAGGCCGGGAGTGATCTCGGTGGCGCGCTCGAGTACCGAACGCGGGCAGTCGTAGTCGAGCATCAGATACTGCTGGCCGAACACCACGCCCTGGACGCGCGCCGCCAATTGGTCGCGCGCGGCGCGGTTGGGATCGTCGCCGTTGCCGGCCCGTTCGATCAGCACCGCCTCCGAATCACACAGCGAATCGCCGAAAGCCACCAGATCGTGCAACCTCAGCGTCCGTCCTGACCCCACCACGTCGGCGATCGCGTCGGCCACACCCAGCTGTATCGAGATCTCGACGGCGCCGTCCAGCCGGATGACCGTCGCCTCGATTCCCCTGCCGGCCAAGTCTTTTCGGACCAGATTCGGATAGGCGGTGGCGATGCGCTTGCCGGCCAGATCCGCGACGGTCCAGTCCCGGCCGGCCGGTGCCGCGTAGCGGAAAGTGGATGAGCCGAAGCCAAGGGCCAGCCGTTCGTCCACCGGTGCGTCGGCTTCGGCGGCCAGGTCCCGGCCGGTGATGCCGAAGTCGAGCTGACCGGAGCCGACGTAGATCGCGATGTCCTTGGGCCGCAGGAAGAAGAACTCGACACCGTTGGCCGGGTCGATGACGGTGAGATCCTTGGGGTCGGTGCGCCGTCGGTAGCCGGCTTCCGAGAGGATCTCGGCGGCCGATTCGGACAGTGCCCCTTTGTTGGGGACGGCAACGCGCAACATGGCAGTCACCTAAAGCTTCCGGTAGATGTCGTCGAGGGTCAGGCCGCGAGCGACCATCAGCACCTGTGTCCAATACAGCAGCTGGCTGATCTCCTCGGCCAGCGCTTCGTCGGGTTCATGCTCGGCGGCCAGCCACACTTCACCGGCCTCTTCGAGGATCTTCTTGCCGAGGGTATGGACGCCGGCATCCAGTGCGGCGACGGTGGCGCTGCCCGCGGGGCGGGTGCGGGCACGTTCCCCCAGTTCAGCGAACAACTCCTCGAAGGTCTTCACGGCCTGCGATTGTTCCATGCGCGCCGACGCGCCGTCACGGCGGTTTCCCGTCGAGGACTACCCTGACGTCTCGTGCGAGGATCCCGGGCAACGATGGTCGTGGGTGTCGTCGTCCTCGCACTCACCGCATGCTCGAACCCGATCGTGACCACCAGTGATACCGGTCAGCAAACCGCCATACCCGGTCCTGCGACGACTTCAGCACGACCCAGCAACGACAAACTGGTCAATGCGTTCGACTATTACACCAGGACCGACGACATCCATTCGGGCTACTACTTCACCAGCCCGAGTGGCAGTTGGCGCTGTGTGATCGTGCCGCGCACCTGGGCCGGCTGCCAGTCGAGCACCGGCACCGGGCGCATCGGCGTGGCGGGCGCACCGCAGACCGTCACCGATGAGAGCGGGCAGAGCGTTGCCCCCAACTCGATCGTGGTGCGCACCCAAGACGACCCCCAGTTCGCCGCGGTGCCGGCCGAGCAGTTCAAACAACCGTCGGGGACGGCGAAGACCTTGCCGTTCAACAAGATCCTGGCGGCCGCCGGATTCCACTGCAACAGTCAGCAGAACGTCGGCATCTCCTGTGTGAGCGAGCAGACCGGCAAGGGCTTCACGTTCTCGAACACCGGGGTGAGCTGGCAGTACACCGACGTTCCCTAGGCCAGCAGCGCGGCGAGCGCCGTGCGGGGTACCGACACCGAACGCGGACCCGCGTGCAGGAAGTCCTGATCGATGAAGACCACGACCGCCTCGTCGGTGAGCGCGAAGTTGCGGTAGCCGTGCACGCCGAAGTCATCCGGAGCCGGCAGGTCCGGCGCTGCGGCCTGCACGTCGGCGGGCGTCGTACCGGGCTTGAACAGCGTTGCGAACGTGATGGGAGCACCGCGGCCCAGGTCATAGTTGAACGCGGTGTAGATCGTGGCCGGCCTGCCCTCGTTTGCCACGCCTGAATCGTTCTGGGCGCCGAAGACGACGCTCTGCGTGCCCCCCACGGGCGTGCCGGAGTGGTATGGCTTACCGGTGATCGCCAGTTCGTAGCCGCTCCCTCGACCGGTGGGCGGGATCTTCGCCGCGTAGTCAGCCATCCGGTCGCGTTCCCCGCTCAGGTAGTCGGTGAGCGCCTGCTGATCGGGATAACCGGCCGGGAAGCTGGCTTCGAACCGAAAGCCGGCGCCGGCGCTGTCGACGTGGCAGATCGCAGCGGCGTCGACCGTGCCGCCCAGAGATTCGCACGCAGACTGAGCCGCGGCGGCAGGCGCCATGCCGAACCCGGCTACCCCGGCGAACAGCACCACCGCTGCCAGCGACTTGTTCATCACTATCTCCTCACTTCCGGTAAATGATGGCGCGTTGGACGGAGCCGCCGTTGACCTTTGGCCCGAGCAGCACCTTCGCGCTGTTGGTCGCCGGATCGAACGCGACCAATGACGTCCCGGGACCGCACCCGGCGTGGCCTTCGACGACCAGCTTGTCGCCCGCTGTGCCGACGATTGCCACGCTCGAGCTGCTCACGCCCGGAATGGTCACCGGCGTGGAGTGCATATCGGAGGTCAACTGGGAGACGAAGACCGTGCCGCAGGCACCCAGCGACTGGATGTAGGTGCCACCGGGCAACTGCCAGGCATCGGCGTCGTGCAGGTCGCGGCCGAACCCCGAGTCCTCGTGACCGGAGTTGGGTGCCGTGAGAGCGGCCGGCCGGCCACCGTCGGCGGGCACGGTCCAGAGTTGGTCACCCTCCGAGGCGACGTCGGTGCAATCGGCCAGGACCACCGACGGCGTCCACCACCGAACCGGGCGGCACTTGGTGATCGTGTCCGGTATCGGCAGTAGCTGACCCACAGCTCCGTCGTCGCCGACCATCACCATGCCCTTGTCGCCACTGGCCACCAGCTGTGTGCCGTCCGGCGAGGGCAGGAAGGCGCCGGTGAACCGTCCCGCGGGGCCGAGGTCGGTGGGATAGCGCAGTTGCTCGGCGCCGGTGAGATCGACGCGCCGCCACGTGGACTTCTCGGGATAGCGGGGCGAGAGCAGAACGGACTGATCGGCCGGCCCGGTGTAGTCGCCGTCGACCGCGGCGGGAATCGTGAATGTGCGGGTGACGCCGGTGGTCAGGTCGATGTCGGTGAAAGTGGTGTGCACTCGGGAAGCGCTGGGATCGGTGCAATGCCAACCCTTCGCGTCCTTGGTCAGCGGGCAGGTGCCGTCCTCCTGGAGCAGGGCGTGCCGGCCGTCGCGCGACCAGTCGGCCAGGCCCGCCGGGTATCCGGGGTTGTCATCGGCGGGGTCGGCCCCCACCACGGGGAGGCTGCCGACGGCGTAGCGCCGTCCGTTCGGGTCGAGCAGGAACAGCGTCGACGGTGCGACACGGGGCTCGCCGTCGGGCACCTGCTCGCCGGGCCGCCGGCCAGGGACCGGATTCCAGCTCGCGAGCATCCAGCCCGCGCCGATCTGATCCCACGGGACCTGGGCAGCGGTCATTTCGACGCCCGGTTCGGCTGAGCCGGGTGCGGCCGAGCAGGCCATCAGGCCGGTCGCGGCGGCGATCACCGCGGCGCCGGCCAGTACCCGGTGCGGGCGGGGTGTGACAGTTGAGATCATGGCGGTTTCCGTTCTCTAGGCCGACCGGGACGAGTTTCGAGCGGAGCGCTTGGAGGATTCTCAAATCGCGACACAATGTGCCCATGACGATGGCTCTGGGCTTCGGTCTCCTGGGCCCGTTGCATGTGACCGTCGGTGGCGCGCCGGTCACGCCGGGCACTCCGAAGCAACGCGCGGTGCTGGCCGTGCTGCTGATCAACCGCAACCGCACGGTCAGCGCCGACGGGCTGATCGACGCCGTCTGGGAGGAATCGCCGGCGGCCGCGGCCCGCGCGAGCCTGCATTCCTACGTGTCGAATCTGCGCCGGGTGCTGGGCGGCGGCCAGGGTATGTTGGCGAACTCACCGCCGGGGTACCAGCTCAACGTCGCCGAGGGTGCTTGCGATCTGGACCGGTTCCTCGCCGAGAAGTCCGCTGGACTGCAGGCCGCCGCGGCGGGGAACTTCGAGGAGGCCGGCTCCCGGCTGTCTTCGGCACTGTCACAGTGGCGCGGACCGGTACTCGACGATCTGCGGGACTTCACCTTCACCGAGGCGTTCGCCGCGGCGCTCACCGAAGACAAGGTGCTGACGCAGACGGCGCACGCTGAGGCTGAGATCGCCTGTGGCCGAGCCGCTTCCGTAATCGGCGAGTTGGAGAAGCTGGTCGGGGAACACCCGTATCGAGAACCGCTGTGGGTACAGCTGATCACCGCGTACTACGTCGACGAACGTCAGTCGGACGCGCTCGCCGCCCATCGCCGGCTGAAGCGGTTGCTGGCCGATGATCTGGGCATCGACCCCGGGCCGACGATCAACGAGCTCAATGCGCGGATCCTGCGTCAGGAGCGCCTCGATGTTGGCCAGGCCGCCAAAGCGACCGCGATCCACACGCTCACCACGTCGCGAGCCGACGAATCCGCGGTCGCCGCCCTTCGCGACGGTACCGGGCAACGGCATGTGCTGCGCCGGGCCGCCACTCGGATCGGGCGCCTGCCCGACAACGACATCGTGCTGAACGACCCCGACGTCAGCCGGCACCACGCGGTGATCGTGGACACCGGCAACAGTCTGGTGATCACCGATGTGCGTTCGGCCAACGGTGTGCACGTGCAGGGCCAGCGGCTGCGGCCCAGCGCGACGCTCGCAGACGGCGACCGCATCGTCATCTGCGGCCACGAGTTCACCGTCGAAATCGATCGATGAAAGCGGTCCGTCAGTCCCCGATCCGGCCGATCGCCACCCGGGCAAACCGCGCCAGCGTGTCGCAGGATTTGGCGTACCACCCAGTGGCCCGGGACAGCATCAGCCCCGCCGACATGGCGAGCAGCACCAAGCGAGGCCGATGGTCGTTGCCGCCAGGATTGCGGCCGTGGTCTTGATGATCATGCCGGTGAGCATCCGACGGGTGCCATGGAGGATTCTTAAAAGATCTCCCGGAGCCGTTGACAGCCAGACAACCGGTGCCCGATGGTCGACCGATGACAGCTGGTCGCGGCCCGCATACCGGGTGGCTGGCTGCCGGTATCGCGCTGTTCAGCGCGCTCGCGCTGGCCGCGGGCATCGTAATCGGCACTCACGTACCGCGCCGCGGACCCGAGGACTCCCTGGGCGCCGATTTCGCCCGGCTGCAATCGTCGCTGCACGCGACGGCCGGCATCGCGATCAGTGCGGTCGGCAGCGGGCGGAAACCGCTGGTGCTAGGCGACCTTCGCAGTGGCGCCGCCTGGTCCACGATCAAGGTGCCACTGGTCATCGCGGCGTTACGCGCCGAGAAGCCGCCGGTCGTGACGCCCGCGATGACCGTCGCGATCACTGAGTCCGACAATGCCGCAGCGGAATCCCTTTGGGCGGGGCTCGGCGACCCCGAGACCGCCGCGCGGGCCGTCGACGCCGTCCTGCGGCAGGCCGGCGACCCGACATCGGTTCAGTCACGACGAACACGACCGGAGTTCAGCGCGTTCGGCCAGACGGATTGGGCGCTGGCCGACCAGGTCCGGTTCATCTCGGTGGCCTGGTGCGACCCAGTGAATGCCCCGGTCTTCGCGTTGATGGGGCACGTCGATGCCGCCCAGCGGTGGGGTATCGGGGTCATCGACGGCGCCCGGTTCAAGGGTGGCTGGGGCCCGTCCCCCGCCGGTGGCTATCTGGTGCGCCAGCTGGGGGTGCTCGTCACACCCACTGGAGCGACTGCGATTTCTCTTGCTGCACAACCTGATTCAGGACGGTTCGAGGACGGCATCGCCGACCTGTCGAAGATCGCGGACTGGCTGGTGTCGCATCGCGCGGCGCTGCCTGCCGGCAGCTGCGGGTCACCATAGGTAGACGCGGGCGTTGTTTCCGCCGGTACACGTGATCCAGTTGTCGCCCGGGTACTGCTGGCACTGAACCACGAAATTCGATCCATTGCACTGCGCGCCGGGCACACTGCGGCAGTCGACCGCCCCCGGCGCGGACACCGCCCGCGGGATGCCGCTGGCATTGCCGTACTGGGCCCAGTACGACGTCAGCACGCTCTTGGTGAAAAGGCATGTGGTTTCGGCGGTTCCGCGCCCAGCGTGGGTACCGAAGCCGTCGGCGTTCGGCAAGGTGAAGCCGTCGTCGCACGACTGGTGCAGCGCGCTCTGGTCGGGCCCCGGCACCACTTCGGCGGTCTTGACGACCGGACCCATCGCCTGGCCAGAGTGGTCCCGGGCCAGCAGTCCGATGATCACCCCGATGCCACCGAGGATCAGGGCTGCCGCAACGGCGATCGCGGTCGGCAGCAGCCAGGAACGACGGCGGCCTCCAAACCCGGTGATGGCGGTCGGCCCGGTGGCTGACGGCGAGGTGGCCGTCGGGGCCGCGTGTCGCGCGGTCGCCGCGAACTGCAGGGCGCGCTGGGCGGCCCGACCGAGTCCGCCTGCGGTTCCGTACCGGTCATCGGGATCCTTGGCCATGCCCCGGGCCACCACGTCGTCGAATGCCGCCGGGACCCGGGGGTTGACCGTCGCCGGCCGCGGCGGCGGCAGAGTGAGATGCGCTCCGACCTGACTCTCGAGGCTGTCACCTGCGAACGGGGTCTCGCCTGTGAGCATCTCGTACATCACGCAGGTCAGCGCGTACACGTCCACCGCGGGAGTGGCCTGCTCGCCGTTGAACCGTTCGGGCGCCATGTATTTCAGGGTGCCGATCTGACTGCCGGCTTCGGTGAGCCGGGTGGCGCCCTTCGTCTCGGCGATACCGAAGTCCACCAGGTAGGCGAAGTCAGCCGGCGTGACGATGATGTTCTCCGGCTTGACATCCCGATGGATCAATCCCGCGGCGTGTGCGGCATCCAGGGCGGCGGCCATCTGCGTGACAATGCCGACCGCCCGCGCGGGGGCCAGCGGGCCTTGCTTGATCATCTCCGCCAGCGTCTGCCCCTGCACCAGGCGCATATCGATGTAGAGCCTGCCGTCGAACTCACCCCAGTCATGGATCGGAATGACATGCGGTTCTTGCAGAATGGCCGCGGCCTGGGACTCGCGCTGAAACCGGGCCCGAAAGGCCGGATCGTGGGAAACCCCGTCGGAGAGGATCTTCAGCGCGACGGCGCGGCCTTTGGCGGTGTCATAGGCCTCGTACACCTCGCCCATTCCGCCCCGGCCGAGCAAGCGCGAGATCGTGTACTTGCCGAACGATGTGCCATCGCGCGGTTCCACAGAGGCAGTATGTCCTCACGGACCGATCTTTGCCGCGGTAATCAGGCCAAGACGTGCGGCTAGCCGGAGTGCGCCGATGGCTTGTCCTCATGCAGCAGTTCGGCATGCATGTCTTCCAGCGAGACACCCTTGGTCTCCATGACCCACTTCCACACGAACAGTCCTGACAGGATCGCGCACAACCCGTAGAACCCGTAGGCGAGACCGAGGTGCTCGCGCAGTCCGGGGAACGTCACCGTGATCAACCAGTTCGCCGCCCACTGGCCGGCCGCGGCCAGGCCGAGCGCCGCCGCCCGGATGCGGTTCGGGAACATCTCGCCGAGCAGCACCCACACCACCGGGCCCCACGACATACCGAAGGCGACGATGAAGAGGTTCGCCGCGATCAACGCAATCACGCCGGAGGCGCCGGGGAGGTTGGGCTTGCCGTCGACCAGGGTGGCGTTGGCGAAGATGATCGACATGGTCACCAACGTGACCGCCATTCCGGATGAACCGATCAGCAGCAGCGGCTTACGCCCGATCTTGTCGATCAAAGCGATGGCGATCAGTGTCGTCGCCACGTTCACGATCGAGCCGATCACCGTCCACTTCGCCGAATCGTCGGGGCTGAACCCGACGGCCTGCCACAGCACGTTCGAGTAGTAGAAGATCACGTTGATGCCGACGAACTGCTGGAAGATCGACAAACCAAGGCCGACCCACACGATGCCGAACAGGCCGCCGGTCGGCTTACGCAGATCCCGCCACGAGGGCTTGTCCTCGCGCTCCAGCGTCTCCCGGATCCGGCTGATCGTGATCTCGAGGTTCTTCTCGCCCAGCAGCATAGACAGCACCTTGCGGGCTTCGGGAATCTTGTGGCTGGCAACGAGATACCGCGGTGACTCCGGAATGGTGAACGCCAGTGCCCCGTAAAGGATCGCGGGCAGGGCCATTGCGAGGAACATCCAGCGCCACGCGTCAAGTCCGAGCCAGAGCTCTTTGTTCGGGCCGCCGGCGATGCGCTGGAGAATCCAGTTGATGGCGAACGACAGGAAGATGCCGGACACGATCGCGAGTTGCTGCAGTGAGCCCAACCGGCCGCGGATGCGCGGCGGTGAGGTCTCGGCGATATAGGCGGGTGCGATCACCGACGCGATGCCCACACCGATGCCACCGACCACCCTGAAGATAACGACCGTCACCACATTCGGGGCGAGCGCCGTGCCGATAGCGCTGACGAGAAAGAACACCGCGGCGATCTTCATCACCGAGATGCGGCCGATCCGGTCAGCGATCCGGCCGGCGGACATCGCACCGGCGGCCGCGCCCAGCAACGCCGACGCGACGGCGAAACCGAGTTCGGCATCGCCGATGCCGAAGTCTTCCTGGATCGAGTCGACCGCGCCGTTTATGACCGCGCTGTCATAGCCGAAGAGCAGACCGCCTAGCGCGGCTACCGAGGCGATTCGGATGGCCGTACCGCCCGAGGAGAAGTCTTCATCGGTGATTGCGGATGGTGTTTGGTCGATGGGGCCCTGGCCGGCCATGACGAGTCCTTTCACACAGCACTGTGAAACCTGGTAGCAACTACGATTGCACAGTCAGCGCCGCGGTAGGGCGATATCAGCCAGCGGTTTAAGCCGAGCGCTCGCCGAGCCCGAGGTGCAGGTCCGCGTAGATCTGACGAAGCTGCGGGATGCTCAGCTCGGCGAGCGACGAAGCGTGGTGCCGACGACGAGTGACGGGCACCTCGACCTCGTTGGGCACCACCAACACCGGGCATCCGGCGCCCTCGGCCGCGGCCGCCCCGGTGACGGAGTCTTCGATGGCGAGACAATCACCCGCGATGACGCCGAGCAGTTCGGCGGCGCGTAGGTAGACGTCGGGCGCGGGTTTACCCTCGGGCACCTCGTCGCCGCACACGGTGACCGAGAAATACTCTCTGCCAATACTATTCAGCGCATTCTCGGTCAGCTTCCGGCGGGTGTTGGTGACCAGTGCCATCGGCACGTCGGCGGCCAACAGCGCGTCGAGCAGTTCCCGAGCGCCGGGACACCACGGCAGCCCGGTCGCGAACAAGTCACCGACGTAGTCGTGCATCCAGTCGGCAGTCTCGGCCATCCGTTCAGGGTCGGGCGGCAGGCCCAGATCGTCGAACACGATACGGATCACGCCGTCGGCCGAACCACCCACCGTGGCATCGCGGACCTCGGGCGACAGCACCCGGCCGCGCTGGGCATACAGCTCGTTGATCGCGACGTCCCACAGCTTTTCGGAGTCGACGAGGGTGCCATCCATGTCCCACAAGACCGCTCGCACCGCACGATTGTGCCACGCAACATGCGCTGACCTCGAATCAGAGCCAGTTTGCTGGACTAGTGTGGCGACCACATCACATAAGGGGGGACAACGTGGCCAGTGCGACACCAATGCAGCTCGGCATGGTCGGCTTGGGGCGAATGGGCGCGAACCTGGTTCGCCGGTTGATGCGGGACGGGCACAGTTGCGTCGTCTACGACGTGAACGCCGCCGCGATCAGCGAATTGGAAGCGGAAGGCGCCACCGGCGCCGTCACCCTCGAGGCGTTCGTCGGCAAGCTCGACGCCCCGCGTGCCATCTGGCTGATGCTGCCTGCCGCGATCGTCGACTCGACCCTCGATGCGCTGGTCCCACTGCTGGCGCCCGGAGACACCGTGATCGACGGTGGCAACTCGTATTACCGCGACGACATCACCCGGGCGCAGAAGCTCGCCGAGGATGGCCTGCACTATGTCGATTGCGGTACCAGCGGCGGCGTGTGGGGGCTGGATCGTGGCTACTGTCTGATGATCGGTGGGGAGACCGACGTGGTGACCCGCCTCGATCCGATCTTCACGACCATCGCGCCGGGGATCGGTACCGCTGAACCCACCCCGAGCCGGCCGGCGGACGCTACCGGCACCGCTCCCGAGGGCTACCTGCACTGCGGCCCCAACGGCGCCGGGCACTTCGTGAAGATGGTCCACAACGGTGTCGAGTACGGGATGATGGCGGCCATCGCCGAAGGGCTGAGCATCATCAAGCACGCCAACGCCGGCAAGGTGGATCGAGTGGTCGACGCCGAGACCACCCCGCTGCGCGATCCGTGGGCCTACCAGTACGACATCAACGTCGGCGAGGTCGCCGAGGTCTGGCGTCGCGGATCAGTGGTGGGATCCTGGTTGGTGGACCTCGTCGCGGACGCGTTCGCCGCCTCGCCGGACCTCGACCAGTTCTCCGGGCGGGTATCGGATTCCGGCGAAGGACGGTGGACGGTGCTCGCCGCGGTGGACGAAGGTATCCCCGCCCCGGTCATCACCACCGCGCTCTACGAGCGCTTCCAATCCCGTCAGCTCGGCGAGTTCACCGACCAGATCTGCTCGGCGATGCGCAGCGAGTTCGGCGGCCACGCGGAGAAGAAGTGATGGGCGATCAAAATGCATCAGCCGCAGATGTTTTGGTGATCTTCGGCATCACCGGCGATTTGGCCAGGAAGATGACCTTCCGGTCGTTGTACCGTCTCGAGCGGCGCAGACTTCTCGACTGTCCGATCGTCGGCGTGGCGATCGACGATTGGTCCGCCGATACGTTGCGGGAGCATGCCAGGGCCGCCATCGAAGCCACCGGCGAACCGGTGGACGACGATGTCTTCGCTCGATTCGCGGCCCGGCTGTCGATGGTGTCCGGTGATTTCGCCGACCCAACGACCTACGACAGGGTGGCCGCGGCCATCAGCGGACGGGTGAATCCGGTGTTCTATCTGGAGATTCCGCCGTTCCTGTTCGGGCGGGTGGTGGACGGCCTTGCCGGTGCCGGCCTCACCGCAAATGCCCGGGTCGTGGTGGAAAAGCCTTTCGGGCATGATCTTTCGTCGGCCAAGGCGCTCAACGATGAGCTGAGCGCCCACCTGCAGGAGTGGCAGATCTATCGCATCGACCACTTTCTGGGCAAGGAACCGGCGATGGACATCCGCTACATCCGATTCTCCAACTCGATCATCGAGCCGCTGTGGAATCGCGACCGGATCGAAGCCGTCCAGATCACGATGGCCGAAAATTTCGGCGTCGACGATCGCGGTCACTTCTACGACCCGGTCGGAGCGCTGCGCGACGTCGTGCAGAACCATCTCCTGCAACTGATCGGACTGGTCGCCGCCGAACCGTCCAGCGGCGGACCAGACGGGTTCCGGGACAAGCGGGTCGACCTCTTCAAGTGCATCCGACCCGCCGACCCCAGCCACTATGTGCGCGGCCAATACGCCGGCTACCTTGACGTCGACGGTGTCGCACCCGGTTCGCAGACCGAGACCTTCGTGGCCTTGAAGTTGTACATCGACAACTGGCGCTGGTGCGGTGTGCCCTTCTTCATCAGAGCAGGCAAAGCTCTTCCGGTGCGCGCCACAGAGATTCGGGTGATCTTCAAGCGGCCACCGCCACTGCCATTTCTGCCCCCGATCAAAGAGCCCAACCAGCTGATCTTCCGGATCGACCCCGCAGCCGGCGTCGATCTGGTGTTGCAGGCCAAAGAGAGCGGCGCCGACGCCTCCCGGGCCGTCAACCTGGCTTTGGTGTTCAGCGACGAAATGGCCGATGCACCCGAACCCTATGAGCGTCTCCTCGGGGACGCCATGCGCGGCGACTCCAGCCAGTTCATCAGGGAGGACGGCGTCGAGGAGACCTGGCGGGTCGTGCAGCCGCTACTGGAATCTCCGCCGCCGGTCGAGATCTACCAGCCAGGTTCGTGGGGACCGCCGGGAGCCGACGCAGTGGTCGCCGGATACCCGGCCTGGCGCCAACCCTGGCTGCCAGCGCAGAAGTGAGCACAGCCGAGCAGAGACGCCTCGATGAGGCCAATGCCGGGACCTCGCCGTGGCGGCGCTGGGGTACCTACCTGAGCGAGCGCGCCTGGGGCACCGTCCGGGAGGACTACAGCACCGACGGCGATGCCTGGGCGTACTTCCCGTTCGATCACGCCCACAGCCGGGCTTACCGGTGGAGTGAGGACGGCCTGGCGGGCTGGTGTGATGACGAGCAGACCATCTGTCTTGGCGTCGCGCTGTGGAACGGGCACGACCCCATCCTCAAGGAGCGGCCCTACGGGCTGGCCAACGAGGAGGGCAACCACGGCGAGGACGTCAAGGACTACTGGTTCTACACCGACAACCTGCCCACCCACGCCTATGCGTCCATGGTCTACAAGTACCCGCAGACCGCGTTCCCCTATGAGGATCTGCTGCACACCAATCAGCAACGCGGACCCGACGATGACGAGTACGAATTGTTTGACGCGTTGCGCCAACCATGGCTGGAACAACGCTATTTCGACGTCGATGTCGCCTACGCCAAGGACGGCCCCGAGGACGTCTACTGCCGGATCGCGGTGACCAACCGTGGGCCTGACCCCGCACCGATCCACGTGCTTCCCCAGCTCTGGTATCGCAACACCTGGTCATGGGACCCGGGCCAGCAGCGGCCGCGGATCACCGCCTGTGGTGACGGCGCAGCACGCACCTGGCACCCCACGCTCGGGCAGCGGTGGTTCACGGTCACCACATCGGCCGGCGACACCCCGCGATTGCTGTTCTGCGAGAACGAGACCAACAATCGTCTGTTGTTCTCCTCGGCTGATGAATCCGGCACCACCAAGGACGGCATCAACGACTATGTCGTCAACGGGATCACCGCCGCCGTCGGCACAGTCGAGGGTAGCAAGGTCGCCGCCCACGTTTCGACGATCCTTCAACCCGGCGAAAGCTTCATCGCCACCGTGTATTTCGCCGCCACGGATGCGGACTATCACCCCGGTCGCGCCGATGCGGTGCTGGCAGAGCGCAAGCGCGAAGCCGACGAGTTCTACCTTGATGTCGCGGCGCCGGACCTGAGCGACGACGAACGGCTCGTACAACGTCAGGCATTTGCCGGACTGCTGTGGTGCAAACAGTTCTACAACTACGCGGTGCGGCGCTGGCTCAAAGGCGACCCGGAACAACCGACACCGCCACGCAAACGCTGGGCGGGCCGCAACAACGGCTGGCAACACTTCGCCATCAGTGACGTCATGCTGATGCCCGACGCGTGGGAGTACCCCTGGTTCGCCGCCTGGGACCTGGCGTTCCACTGCCTCGCTGTGGCGCTGATCGATCCCGAGTTCGCCAAGGCGCAGGTGCTGGTGCTGCACGATTCCACCGCTCAGCATCCACACGGCCAGATCCCGGCGTACGAATGGAAATTCGGCGATACCAACCCACCCGTCCATGCCTGGGCGGCCTGGCAGATCTACCAACTCGACCAGCTTCGCACCGGCGTCGGGGATTGGGATTTCCTGGCCACCGCATACCGGTCCGCGACCCTCAACGCGATGTGGTGGCTCAACCAGAAGGACGACACCAACCGGGGTGTGTTCGGGGGCGGATTCCTCGGCATGGACAACATCGGGGTGTTCGACCGCGACGAGCCGCTACCCACCGGTGGTGAACTCGCGCAGGTCGACGGCACCGCATGGATGGCGGCGCTGATCTTCCATCTGTTGGAGATGGCGATCGAACTGTCGAATGAGGATCCGAGCTACACCGACATGTTCAGCCGCTGGGTGTGGGATGCGTGGCTGGTCGCCAACGCGTTGGAGAAAGGTACCTATCGGGTAAGTTTCTGGAACGACGACACGAACTTCTATCACGACGTCATCGAGATGCCGGACGGCACAAGCAGATCGCTGGAAGTGTTCTCCATTCAGGCGATCGTTCCGCTGTTCGCGGCGATCGCGATTCCCACCAGCGCGACCGAGGTGACAACGACCATCGAGGAGTGTCTGGCAGCGCTGGCGCGGACTTACGAGCACACCGAGGACGATGTCCGGCTGGTGATGAGCGGCGGTGACGGTACGCATCTCATGATCGGCGTCGTTCACCAGGATCGGCTCACGGCCATCTTGCGGCGCCTCCTGGACCCCGAACAGTTCCTCTCCCCCAACGGAATCCGCTCACTGTCGCGATACCATCGCGACCACCCGTACGCCTACCACACCGACGGCGCGGACTATGTCGTCGACTATCAGCCCGCCGAATCACGCAGCCGGATGTTCGGCGGAAACTCCAACTGGCGCGGGCCGGTCTGGCTGCCGACCAATTTCCTTCTGGTCCAAGCGCTCAATTCCTACGCCCGGTTCCTCGGGGACACCTACCGCGTTCCTGATCCGGCGGGGTCGGCCGACGAGGTGTCCCTGCACGAGGTGGGCGACCGATTGGCCCGGCAACTCACCGGCCTGTTGGTCCGCGACGAGACCGGCCGGCGAGCGGTGTTCGGGGACAACGAGTATTTCCAAACCGACCCGCACTGGCGTGACCTCGTCCCGTTCCACGAGTACTTCGACGGGGACGCCGGCCGGGGGCTGGGAGCCAGTCACCAGACCGGCTGGACAGCAACCATCGCCCTGCTGCTCCAGTTCCGCGGATGGCTTTACTTCAACCGCGCGGGCTGGGTGGGCGATAGAGGTCAGTCCTCAGGGTTGTAGCCGAGGTTGGGGCCGAGCCAGCGCTCGGCTTCCTTGAGGGTCCAGCCCTTGCGCTTCGCGTAGTCGGCGACCTGGTCCTGGGCTATCCGGCCGACCACGAAGTACTGCGACTGCGGATGCGAGAAATACCAGCCGCTGACGGCAGCACCGGGCCACATCGCCATCGACTCGGTCAGCTCGATGCCGGTCCGCTCCTTGACGTCCATCAACTCCCAGAGCGTCGCCTTCTCGGTGTGCTCAGGGCAGGCCGGGTAGCCGGGGGCGGGGCGGATTCCCACGTACTTCTCATCGATGAGCGCATTGTTATCCAGCTGCTCCTCAGGCTGATATCCCCAGAACTCCTTGCGAACCCGCTGGTGCATCCGTTCGGCGAACGCCTCTGCCAGCCGGTCGGCGACCGACTCCAGCAGGATCGCGTTGTAGTCGTCGTTGGCCTTCTTGAACTCCACGATCTTGTCTCCGCTGCCGAGCCCAGCGGTGACGGCGAAGGCGCCGACGTAGTCCCGGAGACCCGTTTCTTTGGGCGCGATGAAATCGCCCAGCGACCGGTTCGGGATGCCATCCCGGTGCTCACCCTGCTGACGCAGGTTGTGCAACGTGGTCAGCACCTCGGTACGGGTCTCGTCGGTGTAGACCTCGATGTCGTCACCAACCACGTTCGCCGGGAAGAACCCGATGACCCCGTTGGCCGTCAGCCACTTCTCCTTGATCAGGGTGTCGAGCATCTCTTGGGCGTCGTCGTACAACTTGCGGGCCGTCTCGCCCGAGACCGGGTTGTTGAGGATGTCGGGGAAGCGGCCCTTCATCTCCCAGGCGTTGAAGAACGGCTGCCAGTCGATGTACTCGCGGAGCTCGGCGACGTCGTAGTCGAGAAACTCCCGTACGCCGAGGCCCTGGGCGGGTTGCGGCGGCGTATAGCCGTCCCACTCGATCGGTGTGCGGTTCGCGCGCGCCTTCTCCAACGTGAGCATCGGCCGCTCGCTCTTCTGGGCGTGCCGTTCGCGCAGCGAGGCGTAATCCTTCTCGGTGGCCTCCAGCAGGGCCGGCCGCTGCTTGTCGTCGAGCAGCGCCGCGGCGACCGGCACCGAGCGGGACGCGTCCTTGACCCAGACCACCGGACCCGAACGACGCGGCGCCACCTTCACGGCCGTGTGGGCGCGCGAGGTGGTCGCGCCACCGATCAGCAGCGGGATCTGAAGCCCCTGACGCTCCATCTCGACGGCGAAGTTGACCATCTCGTCCAGGGACGGGGTGATCAGGCCGGACAGTCCGATGATGTCGGCGTTGTGCTCCTTGGCCGCGTCCAGGATCTTCTGGGCGGGCACCATCACCCCGAGGTCGATCACTTCGTAGTTGTTGCACTGCAGGACGACCCCGACGATGTTCTTGCCGATGTCATGGACGTCGCCCTTGACTGTCGCCATGATGATCGTGCCGTTGGTGTCCTTGCTGGCTGAAGCTCCAGCGGTGCCAGCGGCATCTTTCTCTGCCTCGATGTACGGCAGCAGGTAGGCGACGGCCTTCTTCATCACCCGGGCCGACTTCACGACCTGGGGAAGGAACATCTTGCCTGCGCCGAAGAGGTCACCGACGACGTTCATGCCGTCCATCAGCGGGCCCTCGATCACCTCGATCGGGCGACCACCGGCAGCGGCGATCTCGGCCCGCAGTTCCTCGGTGTCGTCATCGACGTTGGCGTCGATCCCCTTGACCAGGGCGTGCGTGATCCGCTCGCGGACCGGAAGGCTGCGCCACTCGGCAGCGACCGAATCATCGGCCTTCTCCGAGCTGTTGAACCGCTCAGCGATCTCCAGCAGCCGTTCGGCCGCGTCCTCCCGACGGTTCAGCACCACGTCCTCGATCCGGTCCCGCAGCTCGGGGTCGATCGAGTCGTACGGCACCAACGCGCCGGCGTTGACGATGCCCATGTCCAGGCCGGCCTTGATGGCGTGGAACAGGAACACCGCGTGGATCGCCTCGCGGACGGGGTTGTTGCCCCGGAACGAGAAGGACACGTTCGAGATACCGCCGGAGATGTGCACCCCGGGAAGGTTCTCCTTGATCCAGGCGCAGGCCTCGATGAAGTCGATCCCGTATGTCGCGTGCTCCTCGATACCGGTCGCCAGCGCGAAGCAGTTCGGGTCGAAGATGATGTCCTCGGCCGGGAAGCCGACCTCTTCGGTAAGGATCCGGTAGGCCCGCCCGCAGATTTCCTTGCGGCGCTCCAGGTTGTCGGCCTGACCCTGCTCATCGAAGGCCATCACGACGACGGCGGCGCCGTACTTGCGGCACAGCCGTGCCTCGCGGATGAACTTCTCCTCGCCCTCCTTCATGGAGATCGAGTTGACGATCGGCTTGCCCTGCACGTTCTTCAGGCCCGCCTCGATGACCTCCCACTTGGAGGAGTCGATCATCACCGGGACGCGGCTGATGTCCGGCTCGGACGCGATCAGCTTGGTGAACCGGTCCATCGCGGCGACGCCGTCGATCATGCCTTCGTCCATATTGATGTCGATGACCTGCGCACCGACCTCGACCTGCTGCAGTGCCACCGACAGCGCGGTGTCGTAGTCCTCGGCTTTGATCAGGTTGCGGAACCGGGCGGAGCCGGTGATGTTGGTCCGCTCACCGATGTTCACGAACAGTGAGTCGTCGGTGATGTTGAGCGGCTCCAGGCCCGAGAGCCGGGTGGCGACGGAAATGTGTGGCACTTCCCTCGGTCTCACGCCCTCGACGACCTTGGCGATCTCGGCGATGTGCGGTGGCGCAGTTCCACAGCACCCACCGACCAGGTTGACCAGGCCGGCCTCGGCGAACTCGGCGATGTAACCAGCCTGAGCCTCCGGGGACTCGTCGTACTCGCCGAAGGCGTTGGGCAGACCGGCGTTCGGGTAGCAGGAGACAAAGGTGTCCGCGATCCGCGCCACCTCGGCGATGTACGGCCTCATCTCCGGCGCGCCAAGGGCGCAGTTGAGCCCGACCGCCAACGGCTTCGCGTGCCTGATCGCGTTCCAGAACGCCTCGGTGACCTGGCCGGACAGCGTCCGGCCGGACGCATCGGTGATGGTGCCGGAAATGATCAGCGGCCAGCGGCGTCCGCGCTCCTCGAACAGCGTCTCGACGGCGAACACCGCCGCCTTCGCGTTCAGCGAGTCGAAGATCGTCTCGATGACGAGGAGGTCGGAACCACCGTCGACCAGGCCGTTGGCAGCTTCGAGGTAGGCGGCGACCAACTGGTCATAGGAGATGTTGCGGGCTCCCGGGTCGTTGACGTCCGGCGAGATCGACGCGGTCCGGGTCGTCGGTCCGATGGCGCCGGCGACGTAGCGGGGCTTCTCCGGGGTGCTGAACTCGTCGGCGGCCTTACGCGCCAGGGCTGCACCGGCGTAGTTGAGCTCGTAGGCCAGCTCGTGCATCTCGTAATCGGCGAGCGAGACCGCGTTCGCGTTGAACGTGTTGGTCTCCAGGATGTCGGCGCCCGCTTCGAGGTACTCGCGGTGGATTCCCTCGATGATCTGCGGCTGCGTCAAGGTGAGCAGGTCGTTATTGCCCTGAAGAGCGGTGGGCCACTCGATGAATCGCTCGCCGCGGTAGCCGGCCTCGTCCGGCCGGTCCCGCTGGATCGCTGTGCCCATCGCGCCGTCGATCACCATGATTCGCTCGCCCAGAGCAGCCCTCAGTGCGTCGGTGCAGTCGGGGCGGATGTTCGGCACGAAGGTCTTTTCAACGGACTTTTCGACGGCGTTCACGTGCACTCCTTCCGTAGCGGAAGGCGTCCTTAACTCTGCCGAGCGTGGCGGATACCGGTAGTGACCGGAGAACCGTTGCAACGCCTCTCGACCAGAAAAGTCTACGTCGTCACTTCATCGACGTCTGGACGCCTAGGTCAACGCCGCGATAGCGAGGTTAACCAGATTGCCGCCGCAGGTATTTCGTCTCGGCAGGGCAGTCGGGGCGAGAAGGCTCATCGCAGCCGATCACCCCTTACGCTGAACTCGTGACCCCGTCGAACTTCAGCGGAGCGAAAGGCCCGGACCTGCCCGAACTGCAGAACACGATCATTGTCGCGGCTTTTGAAGGCTGGAACGACGCCGGTGACGCTGCCAGTGACGCGCTCGAGCACCTGGATGCGATCTGGGAAGCCGAGACGCTCATCGAGATCGACGACGAGGCCTACTACGACTACCAGGTGAATCGCCCGGTGATCCGACAGGTCGACGGCGTGACGCGCGAATTGGTGTGGCCGTCGATGCGGATATCGCACTGCCGGCCACCAGGGTCGGACCGCGACATCGTGCTGATGCACGGTGTGGAGCCCAATATGCGGTGGCGCACGTTCTGCGCCGAACTGCTGGCTATTGCCGACAAGTTGAACGTGGACACCGTCGTGATTCTCGGGGCACTGCTGGCCGATACGCCGCACACCCGGCCGGTCCCGGTGTCCGGCGCGGCCTACTCCCCCGAGTCGGCAAAGTTCTTCGGCCTCGAGGAGACCCGATACGAGGGTCCGACGGGTATCGCCGGGGTGTTCCAGGACGCCTGTGTGGCGGCTGGCATCCCAGCGGTGACGTTCTGGGCCGCGGTTCCCCACTACGTCTCGCAGCCACCCAATCCGAAGGCCACCGTCGCGCTGCTCCGCCGCGTCGAAGACGTCCTCGACATCGAGGTGCCGCTGGCCGACCTACCGGTTCAGGCCGAGGAGTGGGAGCAGGCGGTCACCGAGATGACCACCGAGGACGAGGAGATCGCCGAGTACGTGGCCTCCCTCGAACAGCGCGGTGATGCCGACGTCGACATGAACGAGGCGTTGTCGAAGGTGGACGGCGACGCGCTGGCCGCCGAGTTCGAGCGGTACCTGCGCAGGCGCGGGCCCGGCTTCCGAGGCCAATAGCCTCAGGGGTCGTCCTCGTCGCCGAGTAGGCGTTCGGGGTGGTGGTAGGCGTTGGTGCCGCCTGTGAGGGGGACGTCGGGTGGTGGGGTCCAGTGGGTGTTGCCGTCTGGGAGTTGGTGGGTGGTCCAGCCGTCGTTTTCGACGAGGAGGTTGTCGCATTTGCAGGCCAGGGTGAGGTGGTCGATGTCGGTGGTGCCGCCGTGTTTCCAGTCTTTGGTGGCGTGGTGGACTTGGCTGTTGTAGCCGTTGACGGTGCAGCCGGGTGCGGTGCAGCCACGGTATTTGGCCAGCAGCATGATGCGTTGATCGGCTGAGGCGAGCCGCTTGGATCTGCCCAACCACAAGGACTTGCCGGTGACGCCGTCGAACACCGCCAGATAGTTGTACGAGGGGGCGGCCATCCTGATGAGGTCCGAGATCGGGATCAGGGTTCCGCCGGCGGTGACGGCGTGCCCAGCACCGGTCTGGAGGTCTTGCAGGGTTGTGGTGACGATGACGGTGACGGGTAGCCCGTTGTGCTGGCCTAGTTTCGGATCTCCGAGCCGCCACCCACCAGCTCGGCCAGGGCATCGTGCTGGCGCTGGCTGTGACTGCGTAGATCGTCGGGCGTCGGTGCGGCGAAGTTGGCCAGCCAGGCGTCGAGCATCGCGCGCAGTTCGGGGGTGGCGGTCAGCTTTCCCACACTCATACCGTCGGCGCGTTGACCGCCGCACCACAGGAAGCCGCGCTTGCGGGCCCGGTCCTCCTCGGAGAACCTGCCGTCGGGATTCAAATGGGTGGCCAGCCGGTCGGCGATCTTCTCCAACTGGTCGGGCCGCACGTTTCTGGCGTGTTCAGCCAGCGACTTCTCGGCTTTGTCGACTTCGACGGGGCCGACATGGTCGGGCAGGTCCCGAAAGAACTTTTGGATCACCCGCACGTGCTCACCGTCGAGATCACCGGCCTCCCACGCTGTNGCGGTCGCCGGCAACAACGCGGGCAACGCCTCGCCGGTCAGNGTGGTGCGCGGTGTCAGCTGTTCGGCATCCCGCATCCGCCGCTTGGCCGCGGTGCGGCTGATCCGCAGTACGTCGGCCAGCACGATCGGAATCGGCGGACACCCCTC
>FLQS01000020.1 GCA_900078375.1 uncultured Mycobacterium sp.
ACCCTCGGCTGGAAAACACCCGCCCAAACCCTCGACGAACTACTCTCCAAACCGTCCGATCCACCCGCTGTTGCACTGGCACCTTGAATCCACCCCCGATAATTGACGGAAACGCCGATTACAGCGGTATAGCACACCGAGGCGAACAACGAGACTTACTCCAGCGATAGAAAAACCTTCCCTATCGGCAGCGGGAATCTGGTCCTCGCGGCGATTACGCGAGAAGCCGCTGGTCACGACTATTTGAGTCATGACCACATACCTGCCCCACCCGGCGACGGCGCCCCGCAGCGCGGCCCGGCCGAGCTTCCGCGATGTGGCAGGTATTCGCCTCGCCGAGAACCTCGACGTGCTGTCCCGCGACGAGATCGAAGCCACCCAGCAGCACAATCTGCGGGCCACGCTGAGCGCCGCGCACCAGTCCACCAACGTGTCGCGGCGCTTCCCGGGACTCGGGGTGCTGGACCCCACCGCCACGGCCGACGACCTCGCCGTGCTGCCGCTGCTGTCCGCCGCGGATCTGTCCGCGGGCTGCCCGCCGCATTCGGCTGACCTCCTCTTCGACCAGAGCCCCGGGCTCGTTCTGCGCTCCAGCGGTACCGCCAGCCGGCCGAAGGTCCTCTACCACTCCTGGGACTTCACCGACCGCGTCGGACACCTCGGTCTGCGCGGGGTCCGCGCGGCCCTGCCGACACCGCCGGCACGCGTGGCGAACTGCCTGTGGCCCGGCGACCTCAACGGCGCCTTCCTGTTCGTCCAGGACATCACCCGCTCCCTGCCGGCGCTGTCGTTCGCCATGGGCGAGCTGACCGCGACCGCCGACGCCGCCGCCGTCATCGAGGCGCACGGGATCGACACCTTGGTGTCCTCACCGGCCTACGGGGCCGAGCTGCTGGCGGGAACCCCAGACCTGCCCCTGCAGAACTTCCTGTTCATCGGCGAATCGCTGGGCGCCGAGCGGGAGCGCATCGTGCGCTCGGCGGCACCGGATCTGATGGTGCGCTCACTGGCCTACTCGACGTCGGAGACCGGTCCCCTGGGCTACCAGTGCCACCACCAGACGAACGGCGTGCACCACGTCCACGAAGACGCCAACGTGCTGGAGGTCGTCGACGCGTCCGGCCGGCCGGTGCCTGCCGGAACACCGGGCGAGCTGGTCGTCACCCCGCTGACCACATCGGGCATGGCGCTGGTGCGCTACCGCCTCGGCGATCGGGGCGTGTTCATGTCCGACGCCTGCGCCTGCGGCAGCGCTGCCCGCTCCGTGATGCTGCTGGGCCGGATGCCGAATTCGATGACGGTTGACACGATCACGTTTTCCAGCGACCACCTGCTGGCAGCGCTGGCGCCGCTGGGGGTGAGCGGGCCGGCCGACTGCCAACTGCAGGTCCTGTGGGAAGACCACCGCTATCGGGTGCGCCTGCTCGTAACACCATCCACCCCAGTCGAATTCACGACGGAGACGGCCCGCGCGGCTATGCACCATGCCCATGAGATTCACGAAGTCATCGTGAGCCCGCGGTGCCTGGGCTTCGAGGTACAGCGCAGCGGTATCGAGCACTTCGCACGCACCAAGCGCGGCAAGGTGCCGGTTCTCTACCAACACGGAATCAGCGGTTAACGGAAGTTCTGAGAAAGGAGATCGAGCCATGAAACACCAAGACACCCTTGCGATGCTGCGTGCCGAGCTGGATCGCATCGATGTGGAATTCCTTGCATCGCTGGGCGCACGGGTCGCCGTGTGCCGCAGCATCGCCCACTACAAGCGCCAGCACGCCGTGCCGATGATGCAACCCCATCGCATCGGTGTGGTGCAGCAGCGCGCCGCCCGGTTCGCCGAAGCCACCGGCCTGGACCTGACCTTCATGAAGCAGCTGTATGACCTGATCATCGCCGAGACCTGCCGCATCGAGGATCTGATCATCGACGCCGACCTCGACGGGAGCGCGGCCTGATGCGCGTCTTGCTGGTCGACAACTACGACTCCTTCACCTACAACCTCTACCAATTGATCGGCGAGGTGTGCGGGCAACCGCCGACCGTCGTCCGCAACGACACCCCATGGGCGGAACTGCGATTCGACGAGTTCGACGCCGCCGTCATCTCACCCGGCCCGGGCCGGCCCGACAACGACCGCGACTTCGGTGTGAGCGCCCGGGTGATCCTCGACAGCGGCCTGCCCGTGCTCGGCGTCTGCCTCGGCCACCAAGGCCTGTGCCACCTCTTCGGCGGTGAGGTCGTCAACGCCCCCGAGCCCATGCACGGTCGCATCTCGCCCGTCCGCCACACCGGTGTCGACCTGTTCGCCGGCATTCCCTCGCCGTACGACGTCGTGCGCTACCACTCGCTGGCCGTCACATCACTTCCCGACGACATCGAGGAGCTGGCGTGGACCGACGACGGCGTCGTGATGGGCGTGCGGCACCGCCGGCTTCCGTTGTGGGGCGTGCAGTTCCATCCCGAGTCGATCAGCAGCACCCACGGCCACGACCTGCTGGCCAACTTCTTCGCCCTCGCCGCAGACCACTCGGCGTCCGCCGTCACCCCCACGGCGGACGCCGAGCCCCAACGTCCCCACTACGACCTGCACGTGCAACACCTCGACATCCACCCCGAGGCGCTCGCTGCCTACCGCTCGCTCTTCGCCGAGGGCGAGCAGGGCTTCTGGCTCGACAGCAGCTCGGTGGTCGACGGCCTGTCGCGCTTCTCGATCATGGGCAACGGCGAAGGCCCACTCGCCGAGCACGTCACCTACAGCGTCGCTGACGCCCGAGTCACCGTCCGGCGAGCCGACGGGAGCACCGAGCGGGTGCGGCAACCGTTCTTCGACTATCTGGACGAGCAATTGCGTGCCCGGGAGGTGCCGGCGCCCGACGGCCTGCCCTTCGAGTTCAATCTCGGCTACGTCGGCTATCTGGGCTACGAGCTGAAGGCAGAGACCGGGGGCACCGCCGCTCACCAGTCCGACACCCCTGACGCAGCCCTGCTGTTCGCCGATCGAGCCCTCGTCCTCGACCACGCGACACGAACCAGTTACCTTCTGGCCCTGTCGCTCTCGGACAGCGCCGTCAGCCTCGCCGAGGCTGATACCTGGCTGACCACGACCGCCGAAGCCCTGGCCGCCCTGCCTGCCGCGCCCACCAACCCGACCGCGGCTCGGACGCTGTCCGGCCCGGCGATGACCGACCCCGACATCGGGATGAACGTCGAGCTCCGGCACGACCGGGCCGCCTATCTCAAGCGGATCGACGAGTGCTTCGACGAGATCAACGCCGGTGAGTCCTACGAGATCTGCATGACCAACATGGTCACCGTCCACACCCAGATCGACGTGTTGCCCACCTTCGAACATCTTCGTCGGGTCAGCCCCGTCCCGTTCGGTGCGCTGCTCGACTTCGGCGACGTGGCAGTGCTCAGCGCATCCCCCGAACGGTTCCTATCGATCGACCTGCACGGCACCGTCGAAGCCAAGCCCATCAAGGGAACTCGGCCCAGGGGCGCTGACGCTGCCGAGGATCGTGCCCTGGTGGCCGAGCTCCGCGACAACCCGAAGGACCGCGCCGAGAACCTCATGATCGTGGATCTGCTCCGCAACGACCTGAACACGGTCTGCTCGGTGGGTTCGGTCCACGTGCCGAAGCTGTTCGACGTCGAAACCTATGCGGCGGTGCATCAGCTGGTCTCCACGATCCGCGGCACGCTCGCCCCGGGGCGTTCGGCCGTCGACTGCATCCGCGCCGCCTTCCCGGGTGGGTCGATGACCGGCGCCCCCAAGGTCCGCACGATGGAGATTATCGACCGGCTCGAGCAAGGGCCCCGCGGTGTGTACTCCGGTGCGCTCGGCTGGTTTTCACTCTCCGGCGCCAGTGACCTGTCCATCGTGATCCGCACCCTGGTCGTCGATTCCGGGCGAGTGAGCTTCGGCGTCGGCGGCGCGATCGTCTCCCTGTCCGATCCGGACGAAGAGTTCGACGAGACCGTCGTCAAGTCGCGGGCGATGATGACCGCCCTGGCCGCGACCGGCCGGCAGGAGGCCCCGAAATGAGCGGGACGATGGGGCGCGTCGTCATCGCCGGCGGATCGGGCGCGGTCGGTTCACTGTTCGCCGAACGGCTTTCCGAATCCGGCAACGACGTCGTCATCGTCGACCACACCGTGCCCGGGCCGACCCACCGGGTCACCCGCTTCGTACGCGGCGATATCAGCGATCCCGGCGCGGAGGTGGCCGACGTGGTTCGCAGCGCCGACGCCGTGCTGCTCTGCGTGCCCGAGCCGGCGGCACTGGTCGCCGTCGGCCGTCTGGTCGGAACGGTCCGGCCGGACGCCCTGATCGTCGACACCTCATCAGTGAAGTCCACGGTGGTCCGCGCCCTGCAGGCCGTCACGACGATCGCCGGGGAGGTGGAGGCACTGAGCCTCAACCCGATGTTCGCGCCCGCCTTGGGTTTTGCCGGCCACCCCGTGGCCTCGGTAGTCGTGCGCGACGGCCGGCGCGGGCGAGCGCTCCACAACCTGATCGAAGAATGGGGTGCCCGCGTGGTGAACGTGACCGCCGACCAACACGACCGGCTGTCGGCCGCCACCCAGGCCCTCACCCATGCGGCGGTGATCGCCTTCGGTGCCGCGCTGGCCGAATTGGACATCGATATCGCCGATCTGGACCGGATCGCGCCGCCGCCGCACGCCGCGCTGCTGTCACTGCTGGCGCGCATCACGTCCGGGGCACCGGAGGTGTATTGGGACGTGCAGGCGGCCAACCCCTATGCCCCGGCGGCTCGCCACGCGCTGTCGCGCGGGGTGTCGCAGCTCTCGGATGTCGTCGACGGCGACGACGCCGCGGCATTCGGTGACTTGCTCGACCGTCTCAGCGGGGTGCTCGGCCCCCTGCGGGGCGCCTACCGCGAACGCAGCGCAAAAGCGTTGCGTGCCCTGACAACCACTACGCAAAAGGAGACATTCACATGACAGAACTGATGAGCCGGCCCAACTGGGTCGCATCCCGCGTCAGCAAGACCTCGGACTCACTCGACCGGGCCTTCGCCGAAGGACTCACCGGGCACGTCATCACCGCCCGGACCGGCAAGCAGGTCACGCTGACCGACCGCAGCCAGGCCGTCGAGTTCGTGTCGTGCTCCTATCTCGGACTGGAGTCGCACCCCGACCTGGTCGCCGCGGCGACCGAGGCGATGGACCGGTTCGGGCTGCACTTCTCCACGTCCCGCAACCGGGGCCGGCCGCCCTACCTCGCCGAGCTGGAGGATCTGCTGTCCGTAATGTACTGCGGCGCAAAGGTGGCTGCCTTCACCTCGGTGAGCAACGTCCACCTGGGCGTGCTGCCGCTGCTGGGCGCCGGTGCCCTGCCCAGCTATCCGGTGGCCGACGCCGGCGTCGCGTTCCTCGTCGAGAAGACGGCACACGCCTCCATCCAGGTCATCCGCGGTGTGCTCGAGCAGATCGGACCGACCCGGCGCTTCGACATGACCGACCCGGCGGCACTGCCCGACGCGGTCCGCGAGGTCGCGGCCAGCGGCCGGACACCGATCGTGTTGGTCGACGGCGTCGGCTCGATGGGCGGGCTGATCGACGTCGCGTCGATGCTCGCGGTCCTCGAGCCGGTCGGCGGACATCTGTATGTCGATGACGCCCATGGGGTTTCGATCGAGGGTCGGCTCGGCGCGGGTTACGCGTTCGAAGCACTCGGCGGCGGACTCCCCGAAAACGTCATGCTCGCCGGCTCGCTGTCGAAAGCCTTCGGCGGCGCAGGCGGTTTCGTGGTGGTGCCGAGCGAACAGGATATGCAAGTCATGCGAAAGTTCGCCAACCCGTTGGTGTTCGGACATTCGATCATGGTCCCGATGCTGGCGGCGAATGTTGCCGCAGCATGGTTGCACATCGAAGGTCAGGTGGCCGATCTGCAGAAGCAGCTCTGGGACAACGCCGCCGAGTTCGACCGGCTGACGGACGGACGACTGGTCAACGCCGGATTGCGTTCCCCGGTTCGCGGCGCGCTGTTCGACTCCGAGGACGAGGCATTCGCCGCGGCCCGCCGGCTGAAGCAGGCCGGTGTCCTGGTCCTGCCCGCCTTCTATCCCACGGTCGCCAAGGGCACCGGGCTGATGCGCTTCGGCATCTCCGCCCTGCACCAGCAGCACCACCTCGAGACGGCCGCCCGCGCCCTCGGACTCTGATTCCCTCAATCACTTTCAACGACAAGGAGTTACCCCAATGTCTATTGCAACCCGCGCACTGCTGACCCCCGAAGAACGCTCCCGCCTGGCCGCAATGCCCGAGCTCGGTGGCGGCAACCTGCTGGCCACGGCCATGGCCGTACACCCCGACCCGCACATCCCGTTCATCCGCACCGGCCGGCCGGTGATCAACACCGCAGGCCAGGAGCAGAACGAGTTCACACTCGCCCACCTCGACGCGCTCACCCAGAGCTGGTCGGTCTGGTACCACGAGAAGGGCGTCGGCCCGCGTGACCGGGTGGCGCTCTACATGGCCGACACCTTCGCCTACACCATCCACCTCAACGCCCTGGCTCAGTTGGGTGCCATCGGCGTGCTCATCAACAGCAAGGCCTCGCCCGCCCTCGCGCTCGGCCTGTGCGCGCGCACCACGCCGGTAGGCATCTACACCGACCAGGCCCGCCTGGCGACCATCAGCGACGGCATCGAATCATTGGACGGCCTGCGCTGGGTTCAACTCGCCGAAGACCTGCCCGCCCCTCCCCCGGCCGCGCTGCCCGACGCCTGGCGGTTCAAGCACGCACCCGAGGACCCGGTGTCGATCATGCATTCGTCCGGCACGACGGGAATTCCCAAGGCGGTGACCCAGACTCACGCGTCCAGCGTCGCCGGGCCGCGCTTCCGTCTGCAGAACTACGTCGAGCCCGCCCACGAGCGGATGATGACGGCCCAACCGCAGTCGCATCTCGGGTGCATCGTGTACACCGCCTACTCCATCCTGGCCGGCACGCCGCTGGTGGCGCTGTACGACCCGACCGGTGACGAGCTGGCGGCGGCCGTCCACCTGCACCGCCCGAAGGGGGTCATGGCATTCGCCCATGCCTACTCCGAGCTGGCGGCACTCGAAACACCGGCTGGCACCGTCGATTCAGTGGACTACTGGGTGAACATGGGCGACGCCATCCACGAGGCGCACATCGGCGCCGTCCTGGCCAAGCGGAGCCCGGACCAGGAGCCCCCCACCTTCTACGACCGGTTCGGCACGACCGAGCTCGGCTGGGGTCTGGTGGTCCAACCTCGCACGCTGGCTTCCGAGCGTGCCGACCGCCGCATCGGCAAGCCGGATCCCGTCGCCGAAGTCGCGGTGCTGCGGGCCGACGGGAGCAACGCACCCGTCGGCGAGGTGGGCTTCTTCGGAGCCAAGGGCCCGTCCATCACCGCCGGGTACTGGAATGACTCCGATACCACCTACCGCTCCAAGCTCGGTGGCTACTGGTTGACCGGTGACCTGGTCTACCAGGACGTGGACGGCAACTACTTCGTGGTCGACCGGACGAAGGACGCCATCGAAACCGCCGAGGGCACTGGCTATTCGGTGCTCATGGAGGAGATGTTGCTCAGCGAGATCAGCGCCATCACCGATTGCGCCGTCGTCGCCGGCCGCCACGGCGAGCAGATTGTTCCGGTCGCCGTCATCATCACCGACGAGTCACCGTCTGAGGCTGGACGCCTGCTGGCCGAGGCCAACGAAGTGCTGACGGCCGCGGGTCATCCCCGCATCGCCGTGCTCGACGTCGCCCTGACCCCACAGGACTTCCCGGTGGGTGTGACCGGCAAGGTGCTCAAGCGCGAACTGCGGGAGCGGTACGGCGACCTGTCGCTCCGCTCGTCTCGCGAGAACCGTGCCGTCGCCGCGTTCATGACCGACCAGCGCGTCAGCGAAGTGGCGTGATCATGGGGAAGTGGCTGTCGACCCTGGTGCCCGAGCCCGGCGCGCGTCGCCGCCTGGGCGTGGGCACCGGGATCTACAACATCGGCACCGGCATGTTCATGACATCGTCGGTCCTGTATTTCACTGAGGGACTGAGACTCTCGGTCTCCGAGGTCGGCCTGTGGCTGGCCGTCGCCGGACTGATCGGTCTGTTCGCCGGTGTGCCGATGGGTCACCTGGCCGACCGCCGCGGCCCCCGCGGGGTCGCATCCTTGAGCCTGGTCGTGCTGGCGGCGACGATGGTGGGCTACGTCTTCATCACCCACATCTGGATGTTCGTCGTGGTGACCGTGGTGGAGATGCTGGCCACCGCGGCATCGAGAGCGTCGCGGGGCGGAGTCATCCGCCGGGTCGGCGGCGAAGGTGCGGCCGCCTACCGATCCCAGCTCCGGGCGATCGAGAACGCCGGCGTCGGCATCGGTGCCGCCGTCGGAGGTGTGGCGCTGACGCTGCACACCCTGGCCGCCTATCAGGTGCTGTTCCTCGCCAACGCCGTGACCTTCCTGATCGGCGCATGGGTGTGCGCCCGGCTTCCGCACTTCCCGCCATTGCCTGCTCCGCCCGGAACCCGGCCCGGCGTGGCACTGCGGGACAAACCGTTCATCGCCTACACGATCCTCAACGGGGTGATGAGTCTGCAGTACGCGGTCATCACCTTCGCTCTCCCGCTGTGGATCGCGATGGAGACGAACGCCCCGCGCTGGATGGTCGGCGCCGTGTTGATCGTCAACACGGTCGGCGTTGTGGCACTGCAGGTCTGGGTCGGCCGAAAGGTCGAGACCGTACGCCAGGGCGCCGCCGCCATGCGGATCGCCGGGCTGATCTTTCTGATCGCCTGCGGTGGCGTCGCGCTGTCGTCCGGCCTTCCGGCGTGGGCCTCCGCCGCGATCTTGCTGGCGGCGGTGGGCGTCCACTCCGTAGGCGAGATGTGCCACGCGGCAGCCGTATTCGCGCTGAGTTTCGAGCTGGCTCCGGCCCACGCGCAGAGCGAGTACGTGGGGCTGCAGGATATGGGCCTCGGCGCCGCGTTCGCGGTGGCGCCCGCGGTGCTCGGCGCCCTGTGCCTGGGAATAGGGCAGGTCGGCTGGCTGCTACTCGGTGGGATACTCGCCGCCGCCGGTCTGGCGACTGTACCCATCGTCCGGTGGGCGGTCCGAAGCCGGCCCTTCCCGGTGTCGGACGAGGCTGTTGTACCGGACGCCGAACCGGCCACCGTGCGACTGGCCGCCGTCCGCCTGCCTGCCCGTCTGCAGTCACCGTTCCCGCAAACGACCGTCCAGATCCGCAGGCCGCTCGACTCTATTGTCCTCGACGATGATTCGCGATTCTTCCTCGACCGGGACTGCGTGGTCGGCCGGGATCCCAGCTATAGCGACACCCCGCTGAATGGACTGCGTCCGATCCGGATCGACGTCCGCGCCAACGGGATGTCCCGCGCCCACTTGGAGATCCGCCGCATCGGCGGGCGGGTGTACCTCATTGACCGCCAGTCGAGAAACGGTGTCACCATCCGATTGGCCGGGCAGACGGTATGGACTCGGATCACACCGGGCAAGCCGACGATGTGGCTGCCAGGGATGTCCGTGCGGATCGGCAGCCGAATCCTGCGGCTGGAAGCGAACGCCCCGCGAGTCGCGGCCCCGCTGCCGCCGTCCAGTACGCCGACCGTACACATGAAGAACGTCAACAGGTTTCCCGTCGCAGCAGTTTCAGAAAGGAATGCATCATGAGGCCTCGCGCGTTCATCCTGACCGGGTACCTGCCCGTCGTCTGCCGAGATTCGGTCTACATCGACGATCTGCGCAGCCGGGACCTGAAGGTCCTGGTGATCACGCCCGCCATCTCGCGCTCGTATGCGCAGGCGCATGGCGATGATGTCGCCCACCCTGCCGCCGCGATCGATGAGATCGCCTTCGTCGACGGCTCGGTCGCAAGCGAAGGCTCCTACCTCCCCGGCGTCATCGAACACGCCGAACGCTGGCGCAAGCACTACGACGTCGTCGGTATCTACGCCGTCGGGGAGACGCTCGTCGAGCCGACCGGCCTGCTCGCCGACTACTTCGGCCTTCCGTTCCCGGGTTTGCGGGCCGCACGTGCCTGCCGCAACAAGTACCTGCAGCGCTGGTACCTGCCCGATCTGAGTCCGGTGTCCGTGCTGATCCCGCCCGGGACCCGCGATGCCGTCGCGCACGGATCCGTCCCCTTGCCTGCGGTGGTCAAGCCGGCCACGCGGCACTCCAGCGAGGGCGTGCAGATGGTGCACGACCTGGCTGAGTTGGCCGCGCAATTGGACGGCTATCCGGCGGAGGAGACCATCCTCGTCGAGCAGATGATCGCCGGGCAGGAGTACTCGGTGGAGAGTTTGACCCAGGACGGCAAGACGCTGTTCTCCTCGGTCACCCGCAAAGAGACGACGGATATCGAGTCGGCGTATTTCGTCGAGATGGCCCACACCGTGCCCGCCCCCAAAGACGACGCGTGGGATGCGGTGCAGCGGGCCAACATCGAGATGCTCGACCGACTCGGCGTCGAGGACGGCATCACGCACGCTGAGTGGCGGCTCGACGAGCGGGGTGAGGCACGCCTGATGGAGGTCGCCGCGCGGACTCCCGGCGACGGGATCATGGTGCTCTACCGCCTCGCGACAGGCCGGCCGATGGAGCCCGAGATCCTGCGGATCGCCATAGGAGAGCCTGCCGACTATCCATCGGCTCGACGCTATGCCCGCCAGGTGTACGTCGGGCACCAGCCCGGAACACTCGTCGACGTCGCGGTCGACTGGCCCGGCGTCGAGCCCCGATGGGTCGATGACGGCAATCCCTGGCCCGATATCCCCCCGCTGCCCGCTGACGCGCCGGCGGCGCTGCGTGCCGTCCTCGTCTACGAGGCCATTGGCGCGGAGCTGGGCCCCATCCGAAGCTCCGACGACCGAGCGGTCACGTTCTTCATCGACGCTCCGAGCATCGCCGAGCTGGACGAGATCGAGGCACGCGTGCGTCGGGCTATCTGCGTTCGAGTCAGACCTCAGAGCGAAGAATCCGCAGATTCATCGCTCTGAATTCTGGACGGACGAGCTGTGGATGGAGGTACACCTCCGTGCACGGCCTCCACCACACTTTCGCTGATGCAGCGCGTGTTCATCGGCAGTGAATCTGTGACTGCCGGTGAGGTGACGAAATACCAACTTCGGGCGCACTATCAGCGGGTCTTCCCAGACGTGTACGCCTCCTGCGCAGAGGAAAGCCCACTTTCAGTCGAGGATTTGGCATTGGCGGCCTTCCTCTGGTCGCGTCGGAGAGCAGTCGTCACTGGTGTAGCGGCCTCGGCGCTACACGGAGCTAAATGGGTCGACGCACAGAAGACGCCGATCGAACTCAACTATCCCAACAACAAGTCACCTCAAGGCATCGTCACCAGAGACGAAATGCTGCTCGATGACGAGGTGCAGACCCTGCATGGGCTGCCGGTGACGACATTGCCGCGCACAGTGTTCGACCTCGCGCGCCGCGGGACCATGCCAGAGGCGGTGGCACGTCTAGACGCCCTCGCCAACGCGACGCATTTCACGAAGAAAGACGACGTACTGGATCTGCTGCCGCGCCACCGGAGACTCAGCGGAGCGCCGCGAGTACCGAAAGTCCTCGATCTCGTCGACGCAGGAGCGCAATCACCGAGAGAGACCTGGTTGCGCCTGTTGTTGATCGACGCCGGCTTTCCGCGTCCGCGTACCCAGATCCCGGTGCTCGGCCCAGGAGACTGCCGGCCGCGCTATTACCTCGACATGGGCTGGGAGGACATGATGATCGCCGTCGAATACGACGGCGAGCATCACCGAACCAGCCGCGACACCTATACCAACGACATCACCCGATCCGACTACCTTCACGACCTCGGCTGGCGGATGATCCGAGTGGTCGCGGGGATGCGGCGATCCGCGATCATCGAGAAGACCTGGCGCGCATGGTTGTTGCGTCAGAACTCAGCGCGATAAATGTCGCGAAGCGTCGCTCTGACGTCTGACTCGATGCTTACCCCGGGGGTAGGAAAACCTATCCGCACGCATGGAATTTTCTGGTAGCGCAGGCGATTACGCCCAAACGTCCTGGCCACGACTATTTGAGTCATGACCACAGACACACTGCTTCTGTTCGACGAGAGCATCACCTCCTTCGCCGGGGTGCAGGGGTGGATCCAGCACTTCGAGGCCGGCGGGTCCCCCGCCGAGTTGTACCGCCTCGGTGAGGCGCACGTCCTCTCGGCTTCCGATACCGAGCTCATCGACACCGGATACCTCTTAGACCTGCCCGCGCCGACGCACATGGTGGCAAGGCATACAGAGGCCTTCCTGGGGCGAAAAGAGCTTCGCCCGGACGGGACCAAGGTCTCCTTCGGGCCGACGACGATCGGTGACGGTTCCGTCGCCGTGATCGCCGGACCGTGTGCCGTCGAATCGCGGGAACAGACGCTGGCCACCGCGGCCGTGGTCGCCGCAGAGGGCGCTGTCGGCTTAAGGGGCGGCGTCTTCAAACCCCGCACCTCGCCGCATTCGTTCCAGGGTGTGCAGTGGGACGGCCTCGAGCTGCTGGCCGAGGCCAGGGAGCGAACCGGCCTGCCTGTCGTCACCGAGGTGATCGACCCCGAGCACGTCAAGCGGCTGGCCGGAGTGGTCGACGCGCTGCAGATCGGTGCACGCAATATGCAGAACTTCGCGCTGCTGACCGCCGCCGGCCAAAGCGGCCTTCCGGTGGTGCTCAAGCGTGGCTTCGGCTGCACGGTCGAGGAGACCCTGGCCGCTGCCGAATACCTGTTGCTCGAAGGCAATGACCAGGTTGTGCTGTGCGAGCGCGGAATTCGCACGTTCGAACCGTCGGCGCGGTTCACCCTCGACCTCACCGCGGTCGCGCTGTGGAAGCAGCGCACCCACCTGCCGGTCATGGTGGATCCCAGCCATTCCGGTGGACATCCGGACCTGGTGGCACCGCTGTCGCTGGCCGCGATCGCGGCCGGTGCTGACGCTCTGATCATCGACGTCCACGTCGCACCGGAGCAGGCATTGTGCGACGGCAAGCAGGCACTGCTGCCCTACGAGTTCGCCGACGTGATGGCTCGGCTCGCTCCCGTGGCGACGGCGCTCGGCCGCCGGATGAGCGGGGTGCCCAGTGTTCAGTGAGCAACTGCATACGGCAATCGTCGGGCTCGGCCCACGCGGCTTGTCGGTCGCGGAACGCTTGTGCGCCAACGCTGAGTCGCTTCTGGCGCCCGGGCAGGAACTCGTCATCCACCTGATCGACCCCCATGTGTTCGACGGCGGCCAGGTATGGCGCAGCACGCAGGACCGGGTGCTGTTGATGAACACGGTGGCCTGCCAGGTGACCATCTTCGTCGACGACACCGTCGACTGCGCCGGGCCGGTGGTTGCGGGGCCCAGTCTCTACGAGTGGGCCCGCTCGATCGCTCTGATCGGCAGCCCGAATGTGCCGGAAGCGGTTCGGGCCGAGGCGCTTACGCTCGGACCGGACGACTATCCGTCCCGGCCGTTCTACGGAAGCTACCTGCAATGGGCGCGCGACCGCATCATCTGGACGGCACCCCCTGCGGTCAGTTTCGTCTCGCATCAGGCGACCGCCGTCGACGTCCGTGACACGCCAGATGGTTTGCAGGAAGTGCAATTACACACCGGGGAGATCATCGGCAACCTGCAGTCGGTGGTGCTCTCGCTCGGCCATCTGCCGCATCACCTCGGCGAAGCCGAAACCGCGCTCAATCAGTTCGCGGACCAGAACGACCTGCGATACATCCCGCCGAACAATCCGGCCGACGTGTGGCTCGAGGCGATCCCCGCGGGGGAGCCGGTCATCCTGCGGGGCATGGGCCTCAATTTCTTTGACTACATGGCGCTGTTCACCGTCGGCCGCGGCGGCACGTTCGTGCGCGCCGCCGAAGAGGATGCCGGCACCCTCACGTACGTTCCGTCCGGCCAGGAGCCCCGCCTGGTGGTGGGATCTCGGCGCGGTGTGCCGTACCACGCCCGCGGCAAGAACGAGAAGGGCTCGTTCGGCCGTCACACGCCCCGGTATGTCACCGCCGAGGTGATCGAACGGATGCGGGCCCGCGCCGACGCCGGGGCCCCGGCGGACTTCCGTCGCGACATCTGGCCGCTGATCGACCAGGAAGTCCGCACCGTGTACTACGCGACCCTGGTGCGGGAGCGTCGATGCACCTGCGACGCTGACGAATTCACCGCCTTGTTCGCCGCCGCGGAACCCGCGGTGGTGCCGATCTTCGGCGACCCACTGGCGATCGAGGAGAGCGAAGCCCAACGCACCGTGCTCGCGAAGTTCGACATCGACCCCGAAAGTGGTTGGGACTGGCGGAGGATCGCGTCACCGTTCACCGACGACGACGTGTCGTCGACGAGCGGGTTCCGCGGCTGGCTGCGGTCGTATCTGGACGATGAGGTCCGAGAGGCCTTGAAGGGCAACGTAACCGGCGCGCGCAAGGCCGCCATGGACGTCCTGCGCGACCTGCGCAACGAGATCCGGCTGCTCGTCGATCACGGCGGCCTGTCCGGCGACTCCTACCGGGACGAGCTGCAGCGCTGGTACATGCCGTTGAACGCGTTCCTGTCGATCGGCCCGCCCGCCGAACGCATCGAGCAGTTCGGCGCCCTGATGGATGCCGGCGTGCTCGAGGTGCTCGGCCCGGACCTGCGCGTCGACTGCACGGACGGGCAGTTCGTCGCCTACTCCGGAACCTGCCCGGACCTGACCGTGACGGCGGCGACGCTGATCGAGGCACGCCTGCCGGAAACCGACCTGCACCGGACGGCTGACCCCCTGCTGCGGACGCTGATGGACCGGGGTGAGTGCCGGCCGCACCGGATCCCGATTCGCGGCGGTGGTCACTGGGTCGCCGGTGGTGTCGCCGTCACCCGTCGTCCCTACCGGCTGCTCGACGCGCAGGATCGCGCGCATCCGCGCCGTTTCGCATTCGGTGTGCCCACCGAATCGGTGCACTGGGTGACCGCGGCGGGCATCCGTCCCGGCGTCAACTCCGTGATCCTCGGCGACGCGGACGCCATCGCCCGGTCCAGTCTGCAAACGGCAACCGTGCGCCTGACGGAGAGAACAGCATGACGGACTACGGAATTCTGGCGCCCGCATGGGCGGCGACGGGTGCGGCCGACCTGGTCGACGACAACGCGTTGCTGACCGCGATGCTCGCGACCGAAGTCGCACTGGCCGAAGCGCAGGCCGAGTTAGGCGTGATTCCCGCGGGCGCGGCGGTGGCTATCAGGGCCGCCGCCGTGCCTGCACACATCGATCCGGCGGCACTGGCCGCTGGAGTGCGCGATACGGCCAACCCCGTCGTCGCATTCGTCGCGCAGCTCACCGCCGCGGTCCGGTCCGTCGACCCTTCCGCCGCGGAGTATGTACACCGCGGCAGCACCAGCCAAGACATCCTTGATACCGCGCTGACGCTGCTGTGCGCGGCCACGCTGGACCACATTTCCGACGATCTGCTGTCGTGCGCCGACAGCCTGGCCCAACTCGCTGAGCGCCATCGAGACACCCCGATGGCCGGGCGCACCCTGACCCAGCACGCCGTTCCGGTCACGTTCGGACTCAAGGCGGCCACCTGGCTGCATCTGGTGCTCGACGCCGTGGAACGGGTGCGCCGGGCTCGCGCGGCGCTGCCGGTGTCGCTGGGCGGTGCTGCCGGCACTCTGGCGGCCTACCACCAGTACGCATTGGATACGGCTGATCCGACGGATGCGACGCTGCGCTTGCCGGCATTGGTGGCCGTGCGTCTCGGGCTGGTCGAGCCGGTCCTGCCCTGGCATCAAATTCGCACCCCGCTGGCCGATGTCGCCGCGAGCCTGATGATCACGACGGGCGCGCTCGGCAAGCTGGCCGCCGACGTCCTGGTGCTGAGCCGCACCGAGATCGGTGAGGTCAGCGAGGAACATGCACCCGGCCGCGGGGCATCCTCGGCCATGCCGCAGAAGCACAACCCCGTCTTCGCGACACTCGTCGCGACCGCGGCCCGGCAACTGCCACCGATCGCCCTCGTGCTGTTCAGTTCCCTGGCGGTGGAGGACGAGCGATCCTCCGGTGGCTGGCATGCCGAGTGGCAACCGCTGCGCGAGTCCCTGCGCATCGCCGCAGGCGCCGCCGCCAACGCGGTGCGTCTGGTGGAAACCCTTCGGGTCCAACCCGAGACGATGGCCGTGAACCTGGGGCTGACCCGCGGCGCCATCGTCTCCGAACGCGTCAACGCGGTGCTGGCACCGTTGCTTGGCAAGGCCAACGCCAAACGCCTGCTGGCCGAGGTGACCGCGGTGGCTGAGCGGGACGGTGCCGACGTCGCCGACCTGCTCGCCATCGCGCTGCACGACGCCGGAGTGACCGGCCTCGACGTGACCGGACTGTTCGATCCGTCCGGCTACACCGGAGTTTCCGGCCCACTGGTCGACCGCGCCCTTCAACGTTTCGAATCAGCGCTCAAGGAGCTCGCATGAATAGCATTGCCGCGCAGACGACCCCGACTGAACGCCGCGAGGAACTGCTCGCGACACCTGGGTTCGGTGACGTGTTCACCGACCATATGGTCACCATGCGGTGGTCCGCAGACGTCGGCTGGCACGAGGCCCAGGTCGGGCCGCTCACTGCGATGTCCATTCATCCGGCCACCATGGCATTGCATTACGGCCAAACGATTTTCGAGGGCATGAAAGCGTTCTGGCGACCCAACGGTCAGCGGGCCCTGTTCCGGCCAGCCGACCACGCCCGCCGGTTCAACAACTCGGCGCGCCGGATGGCCATGCCCACGCTGCCGGCGGCGGACTTCGTCGCGGCGGTGGAGGCACTGCTGCGCGTCGACAGCGCCTGGGTGCCACACACCCGCGGACACAGCTTGTACTTGCGGCCGTTCATGATTGCGTCGCAAACCGGCCTGGGCCTCCGCCCCGCCGAGGAGTATCTGTTCTCGGTCATCGGCACTCCGGCGCGGCCCGCGTCGCTGGAGCCAAAGGCCATGCGGCTATGGGCAGCACCGGAGTACATCCGTGCGGCGCCGGGCGGCACCGGTGCGGCCAAGTGTGGCGGCAACTACGGCGGCGCCTTCATCGTTCAGCGCGAGGCTGCGGCCAACAACTGCGACGAGGTCGTGTGGCTCGACGCCCGCGAACGCCGGTACGTCGAGGAAGCCGGCGGCTGCAACCTGTTCTTCGTGGAATCCACCACCGAAGGCCCCCGCTTGCGCACACCGCCGTTGAGTGGAACCCTGCTGGCGGGCATCACCCGAAATTCGATCCTGCGGTTGGCGCAATCGCTCGGCTACCCGGTCTCGGAGAAGCCGATCACCCTCGACGAGTGGGAACAAAGCTGCCGAGACGGGCGCATCACCGAGACGTTCGCGTGCGGCACCGCACGCTCGATCGTCCCGGTCGGGCACGTGGTCTCCGCTCACCAGGACTGGCCGGTAGGCGACGGCACAGCCGGACCGGTCACGTCGCGGCTACGCGAAGTGCTGCTCGACATCCACTACGGCCAGGCTCCCGACGACTTCGGCTGGATGCGGATCGTCGGCACCGGCAGCCCTACCGAATAAGCTATCGACATGCCTTCCCACCTGGAAGTCTGGAAACCATCCGGACGGCAGCTGATCACACTCGACGACGAGCGCGTGACCGTCGGCAAATCCACGACCAATCTCGTGTCGCTCGACCACGACTCGACGGTCTCACGGGTGCATGCCGTGTTGGAAAAACTCGGCAATGCCTGGTCGGTACGCGATGTGGGCAGCCGCAACGGCACCTACCTCAACGGGGAAAGGATCGCTGCCGAACGAGTGCTGCGATCGGGCGACGAGTTGCGGATCGGCAAGTCGAAATTGGTCTTCTGGGAAGTCAAGAGCACCGACGAGGCGACACTGGGTGAGGCAACTGTTTCGGTCGCCCCCACCCAGCCGGCTCCCCACCTGACCCGGCGCGAACTCGAGGTCCTCGTGGTCCTGTGTCGCCCGCTGGTTTCCGGCGACCCTTTTCCTGAGGCGGTCTCGGTCAAGCAGATGGCTCAGGAGCTTTTCGTCACCGAGGCAGCAGTCAAACAACACCTGCAAAACCTGTACGACAAGTTCGGCATACCACCGGAGGGCGAGCGCCGCGTGCGGCTGGCCAATGAGGTCCTTCGACGTGGCGCTGTCACCCTCGCCATGCTGCGCGACACTCCCAAAGAGTAAGTGCGCGAAGGCGTTAGGAGAAGTCCAGCGCCTCGACCGTCGCGACAGCACTTTCGTGCGTCGGCCGGTTGGCCCCGCCGATGACATAGACGGTGTTGCCGACGGCAGCGACCACTTCGCCGTGGCGCGCCGTCGGCATCGGTGTCAGTGAAATCCACTTCCCCTCGGCGATGTCGTACATCTCGGCGGTGCCCAGTACCTGTGTCGGTTCCTCGCCGCCGACCGCGACGATCCGGCCGTCGATGAAGGCCGCTCCGTAGCTGCCGCGCGGAGTCGGCATGTCCACTAACCGCGTCCACTGCCCGGAACTCGGATCAAAGCGCTCGAACGCGGCCGAGTTCTTGTCGGCCGAGAGGAACCGTCCACCGACGGTGTACACGTACGTCCCATCCGACACCGCGGCCAGGTGTTCGCGCGGGGTCGGCAGGTCGGCTGCGTCCTTCCAGGACTTGCCGTCGAACACCTCGGTCTGCGCCACCAGCTGCTTCTCGTTCTGTCCGCCGGCGACGACGAGCATGTCACCGACGACCGCCGCGGCGGCGGCCGCTCTCGCGTGGGTGAGGCTGGGTAGCTCTACCCAATTGCTTCCGCGCAAGGCGTAGACCTTGTTCGATGCGTTCGCCAGTTCGTCGCTGGAGCCCCCGATCACGACCATTTCGCCGCGGTATGTCGTCGCGGTCGCGTGGTGCAATGGCACGGGCAGTGGAGGTTGCGTTTGCCACGCACCGGTCTGCGGGTCGTAGCTCTGCACCATTTGCAGTGTCTCGCCATGCCTCATACCGCCGGCGACGAAGATCTTGTCGTCGAGCACCGTCCACGCCATCATCAGCCTGGGGGTGGGCGCGTCCGGCAGCGACCGCCAAGTTGAGGCGGGTTGAAGCTTGCGCGGCGCCAGCTTCAGCGATTCCGCCGTCGAGGTCACCTGGCTGTTGTCGACCCCGGTCGCCCCGCCGATGACATACACCGACTTCTCCACCACCGCGACGGCCATCCCGTGGCGCGCGGTGCTCATGTCCGGCAGGCCGGCCCACGTCTTGGTGGCGACATCCATCACCGAGACGGTCTTGAGCACCTGCCCTGCGGACAGCCCGCCGACTGCGACGAGTCGCGCGTCGGCGATCGCGACGCCGAGGTCGCTGCGCGGCTGGGGAAGGGCAGGCAACGACGCCCAGGAGTCGGCGGCCGGGTCGTACGCCTCGACCGTCGCCAGGTCCGCGGTCCCGTCGGTTCCGCCTACGGCATACACCACCTTGTCATCCGAGGCACCGCCCAACATCTTTCGCGGCGTTGGCATTTCGGCTCCGAGCTTCCACGTGGCGCCGTCGAACACCTCGGTGGTGTTGAGCAGCTTGCCGTTGGCACCCACACCGCCGGTGACGACAAGGCGGCCGCCGACCACGGCCGCGGTCCCTGCCGCGCGCGGTTGCAACAGCGGTGGCAGTTCCACCCAGTGGCTGTTGACGACGCGCCAGACCTTCTCGGTCGCAATCTGGGTATTGGCGCCGTCGGCGCGCCAACCGCCCAGCACGACCGGGGTTCCCTGCCACGTCACCGACATCGCGTGCTGAACCGGAACGGGGAGATCGTCGCCGCCCTTCCAACTGTCGATGGCGGGGTCATAGCCCTCGTGCCGTCCGCTGACGCTCCCGTCGCTTTCCAGCCCGCCGAAGATCCAGATGGTGCCGTCAGACTGAGTGGTTGCTGCCGCCTCGCGCGCCACGCGCGCATTCGTGATCGGTTTCCAGCCGGCCTGAGCCTCGGTCGTTGGTTGGCTCACGCTTGTCGTGCCGCCGCCGGCGGTGTCGCTCTTGTCGCGCGACGAGACGAAGTAGATGCTGCCTGCCACCAATACCAGCACCACGACCGCCGCGGCAGCGCCCAACAGCAGCGATCGGCGATTCTGCGGCTTCTTGATGATGCTGGTTGGCCCGTCGGGTCCCGGGGCGGGCAGTCCGTGTCCTCGTGGCGGAGCGAGTCCCGGCGGGATCGGCGGGAGCGGCGCACCGGGGACGGGCGAGACCGGCCCGGTGGAGCTCGGCGGGCTCGAGACCGGCGAACCCGGCGGAGGTGCCGGCGGCCCGCCGAGGACGATGGACTCCACTTCGGAAAGATCCGTCTGCTCGGCGGTCGCCAACGAGATCGCCGAGGTCTCTGCCGGCTGTCCGGACTGCCCGTTGGCCTCACTGAGGACCATCGCATCCACGATCAGCCCGTTGTGACGCTGCGCTGCCTGCAGTTCCCGGCCGAAGACCGCCGCGGACACGTGCCGTTCCGTCGGATCCAGCGACATCGCCTTCTCGATCGTGGCGCACACATCCGCCGGGATTCCCTGCGGACGCATATCCGGCACGGGTGTCGAACTGATCCGTAGGTAGTGCGCGACGAGGTCCTCGCCGTCCTTGCGCTCGTGCGCGGCGGCCCCGGCGATCAGGGCGTAGATCGACGCGCCAAGGGAGTACACGTCCGACACCGCCGTCGGCGGGTTTCCGGCCAGCACTTCGGGCGCGGTGAAGGCGATGGTGCCGGTGAAAAAGCCGGTCGCAGTCTCGTAGCCACCGACGATTCGCGCGATGCCGAAGTCGCTCAATTGCGGTTCGCCGTAATCGTTGACGAGCACGTTTCCGGGCTTGATATCGCGGTGCAAGGTGCCGGTCCGGTGTGCCGTTTCCAAAGCGCCGCACAACTTCACCGCAATGCGCAATGCGTCCGGCCACGCGATCCGGCCGACGCGGTGTAGCCGCTGCGCCAGGGAACCCGCCTCGTGATACGGCATGACGATGTACGGCCGGTTGGTTTCGGTGACGCCAACCTGCAGGATGTCCTCGATGTTCGGGTGGCCGGAGAGTTTCCCCATCGCCAGACCCTCACGGAGGAAGCGCTCCCGGTTGTCTTGGTCGAGATCGGACATCAACACCTTGATGGCGACGCTTCGCGCAAGTGACGTCTGGTAGCAGCGGTAGACGATCCCCGCGCCGCCCCGGCCAACTTCCACGGCGTCCAAGAAGCCGGCGGCTACCAATTCGGCAGCAATACCGCTCCCCGGGGCCTTGGAGCCCTCCCCACGTTCTCCGGCCATATCGCCGATGGTCCTCCGATGTGATGCGGCTGATTAGCGATCTCCAAAAGTATCGAGCCTAAACTCACCCCCACCGGATTTGCGTCAGCCGCCGCCTGCAAATCCCGTCGTCACCGGAAAGCTCGAAGTTACATAAGGCTCGTAGTTACATTCTGAACTGAGTGGCGTCCTAGCTCCAGCTTTTGGGCCAGGGGAAGGCCCCGGCCCCTCCTATCAGGCGGGACACGTCACTGAAGTGCCGCCGGTTCAAACTTTGCCGAAACTCCCTGCTCGACGCTTGGCTGATACGGGAGTTAGCGGGTGGCTGCGGCGCGCGGCAAGTTGACCAGGACACCCCCCTTCAGTCCACCGGGCTTCGTGGTGCCGCCGGTGTTGCCCGGCGCAGAGGCGACGACGATCGATCCACCGCTGCAGGTCACGGTCTTACCGTCGACGATGACGCTCTGACCCTCGTCGATGGGAATGTCGTAGCCGTCCTTGTCCGTGTAGTGGCAGCCACCGCCGTCGTTGTGGTTGATGGGCTGCGCATGGGCGGCGGCCGGGGCCAGGGCAACAAAGGCCAGAGCGCCGACGAGCGCCGCTGCGTATTTGAAGCCGGTCAGCTTGCGGGTCGAATTGTTCATTGTGGGATTTCCTTCTCGGCTGGTTCGCTGTTGGTTGTTGAGAAGAAATGCTCCCGATTTGGCGAGGTCGGGGTAATCGCCCCGCGGCCAGACTTCATCTTCTGCGTGGGAAGCAATACCTATCCGCCAGGTAAGGGCCAGCGCACCCGGCGTACTTCCCTCCGTGCCAACAAGATTGACTCTCGCGGGAATAGGAATCGCCGCACTGCCTGTCCTGTATGCGACGTCATCAAGTGCGCCGGGTCGTAGTCACCGCTGACGTTCGACTGGCGTCGACGGAGATTGCCTTATCGCCGAGCACATGTTTCGCCGGCGATCCGGGCTGTGACGTCACGTCGGCCGCAGCAGAAATTGTCACCGCGAAAGCGACAGCGGCCCTTGATATGGACGGTTGTACCCTTCAACGCAAGCAGGCCCCCTCGAAAGGGGGCCTGACCTGGGTGGCAGGTACAAGATTCGAACTTGTGTAGGCTTTCGCCGACGGATTTACAGTCCGCTCCCATTGGCCGCTCGGGCAACCTGCCTGGGTGCGCCGTACCGGGGATCCGGTTTGGTGCGACTAGCAGGGTACAACGAGCATGTACCCCAGACACAAACCGGCCGATCACGTCAGGGAAGGGAACGAGTCCAATGGCGGATTCATCGTTCGACATCGTGAGCAAGGTCGACCGCCAAGAGGTCGACAACGCACTGAACCAGGCAGCCAAGGAGCTGAGCACCCGGTTCGACTTCCGCGGCACCGACACCACCATCGCGTGGAAGGGCGACGAAGCCATCGAGATCGTCAGCTCCACCGAGGAGCGGGTCAAGGCCGCACTCGACGTCTTCCAGGAAAAGCTGGTTCGCCGCGACATCTCCATGAAGGCGTTCGATGCCGGAGACCCGCAGGCCAGCGGCAAGACCTACCGGATCACCGGCGGTCTGAAGCAGGGTATTGACCAGGAGCACGCCAAGAAGATCAACAAGCTGATCCGCGACGAGGGCCCCAAGGGTGTCAAAACCCAGATCCAGGGTGAGGAGATCCGGGTCAGCTCCAAGAAGCGCGACGATCTGCAGGCTGTGCAGGCCTTGCTGCGGGGCGCCGACCTCGACGTGGCACTGCAGTTCGTCAACTACCGGTAGGTCCTCGCCCCGGCAACGGTCAGTGCTTAGTGTGGTGACCATCACTACACGCACGAAGCGAGGACTGCGATGACCGCTACCCCGGACACCGAGCCCGTACCCACCGAGCAGGACGCCGGGTCCTACGACGTCGTGATCATCGGCGCGGGATTTTCCGGTCTCGGCGCGGCCTACCGCATCACCGAACGCAACCCCGGCGTGCGCTACGTCGTCCTCGAACGCCGCGATCGCATCGGCGGCACCTGGGACCTGTTCCGCTACCCCGGTGTCCGCTCGGACAGCAGCATCTTCTCGCTGTCCTGGCCGTGGGAACCGTGGACCCGTAAGGAAGGCGTCGCCGACGGCGACCACATCCGCGAATACATGGAGGACACCGCCCGCAAGCGCGGCATCCTCCCCCACATCCACTTCGGCACCCACGTGCAGTCCGCCGACTGGGATTCAGCCACCGACACCTGGACGGTGCACACCAAGGACGGCGCAACGGGAGCTCTGACGACCTACCGTGGCCGCTTCGCGTTCTTCGGGTCCGGCTATTACAACTACGACGAGGGCTACACCCCGGACTTCCCCGGCTTGGAGACGTTCAAGGGCGCAAGAGTGCATCCGCAGTTCTGGCCCGAAGACCTCGACTACGCCGGCAAGAAGGTGATCGTCATCGGTAGCGGGGCCACCGCCGTCTCGCTGATTCCCGCGCTGGCACAGAAGGCGGCCAAGGTCACCATGCTGCAGCGCTCGCCGACCTATCTGCTGGCCGGGTCGCGGGTCAACCCACTCATCGAGCTCGTCCGAAAGTTCACTCCGCGCAAGGTCTCTCACGCTTTTGCGCGCTATTTCGCGGTGGCGTTCGAAAGCATGGTCTGGTTCTTGGCCCGGACCGCCCCTGGGCTGGCCAGAAACATCATCAGGGGGCAGAACATCCGGGAATTGCCCGAGGGCTATCCGGTCGACGTGCACTTCAACCCGAACTACAACGTGTGGGATCAGCGGCTGTGCCTGGTGGCCGACGGCGACCTGTTCGAGGCCATCTCATCCGGTCGCGCCGAGGTGGTCACCGACCATATCGACCACTTCGACGAGACCGGCATCACGCTGAAATCGGGCCAGCACCTGGACGCCGACATCATCGTCACCGCAACCGGCCTGCAACTGCATGCCCTCGGCGGTGTGCGAATCACGTTGGACGGCAATGAGATCAAGCCACAAGAGCGGTTCTCCTACAAGGCGTTCATGCTCGAGGACGTGCCCAACCTGATCTGGTGCATCGGCTACACCAATGCGTCGTGGACGCTGCGCGCCGACATGACCGCCCGCTCGGCGGCAAAGTTGATCGCGCACATGAGATCTCATGGCTACACCCATGCCTTCCCGCACCTGGGCGGTGAGCCGCTCGCCGAGAAGCCGGCGTGGGACATTCAGGCAAGCTACGTGCTGCGCAACCTGCACGCCCTGCCCAAGTCGGGGCTCAAACGGCCGTGGGTGGTGCGGCAGAACTATCTCGCCGACGCCTTCGACCACCACTTCATCGACAAGGTCGACGAGAACATGACGTTCGGGCGGGTGGCCAGCCCCGCGCGAGTCGCCGGTTAGGGGAAACGGCCAGCAACTGCGAGACATCGCAGCCCAGTTTCCGAACTCCACGTGAACTATGGGGTGTTCGCAATACCCTGAACGCCATGACGTCTGATCGCCGCGAACCCAAAGTTGTCGTCCTCGGTGGCGGATCCTGGGGTACCACCGTCGCATCCATCTGCGCCCGCCGGGGGCCGACCCTGCAGTGGGTGCGCTCGGAGGAGACCGCCAAGGACATCAACGAGAACCACCGCAATTCCCGCTACTTGGGTGATGACGTCGAACTCTCGGAAACCTTGCGCGCCACCACCGATTTCACCGAGGCCGCCAACTGCGCCGACGTCGTCGTCATGGGTGTGCCCTCGCACGGCTTCCGCGGCGTGCTCGCGGAGCTGAGCAGGGAACTGCGCCCCTGGGTGCCCGTCGTGAGCCTGGTCAAGGGCCTCGAACAAGGCACCAATATGCGGATGAGCCAGATCATCGATGAGGTTCTGCCCGGCCACCCGGCCGGCATCCTCGCCGGCCCCAACATCGCACGCGAGGTCGCCGACGGGTTCGCGGCCGCGGCAGTGCTGGCCATGCCGGATCAGCACCTGGCCGCCAACCTCGCGAAGATGTTCCGCACCAAGCGGTTCCGCGTCTACACCACCGACGATGTCGTCGGCGTCGAGATTGCCGGCGCGCTGAAGAACGTCTACGCCATCGCCGTCGGCATGGGCTACTCGTTGGGTATCGGCGAAAACACCCGGGCGCTGGTGATGGCCCGCGCGGTGCGGGAGATGTCGCGGCTCGGCGAGGCCGTCGGCGGCCACCGTGACACCTTCTCCGGCCTGGCCGGCATGGGCGACCTCATCGTCACCTGCACGTCCAAGCGCAGCCGCAACCGCCATGTCGGCGAAGAACTGGGCTCAGGCAAGACCATTGAGGACATCATCGCCTCGATGAACCAGGTCGCCGAGGGCGTCAAGGCCGCCAGCGTGATCATGGAGTTCGCCGAAAAATACGGACTGAACATGCCGATCGCCCGGGAAGTCGATGCGGTGGTCAATCACGGCGCCAACGTCGAGCAGGCCTACCGCGGCCTGATGGCCGAGAAGCCCGGCCACGAGGTCAACGACTCACACTTCTAGTCGGCTCAGCCCGGGAACGACGGCATAAACGGGTTGGTGTTCTTCGGCCGATCCAGCATCGGACTGGGACCCGAGGTAAACGAGCCGCCCGGGCCGACGACGAAGCCGACCTGATCGTGGTTGTTCACGCAGGCGACCGTGCCACCACCGTCGACGCCGCAGCTGATGTCGCGAAAGCTCAGCCGCGTGTTCGGCGGCAACGGCTTGACGTCACCGGCAGCGGCGTAGATCGACGCGCCAGTGCTCGAGAACCCCGGCTCACCGGAGGGGCCTGCACTGACCAGGTTCGCCCCGCCGGGCGCGCCTGGTAGCGCACCGCTGCAGCCGTAGCTGCCGTTGCCCTTGTCCAAAACGCAGGTCACGCCGGGCGGACCGGCGAACGCGTACCAGTTGCCGCCCATCGCCGCGTAAGCCACCGGGCTCACCGGCGGGTAGGCGTTGACGTTGGGAAGGACTGGGGCCGGCGCCGCGTCAGGGTCGGCCAGAGCCACACCCGGTACACCGATCGCAGCTGCCCCCGCAGCGCTCACCAGGCCGATCAGGATTCTGCTCAGCATCACCACACCCTACGTAAGCGCCGCTCGCGGCGCAGTCTGCGCACTTGCCTCATCCTTCGACCGAACCACCCCGATTCGTTACCGTGGCGGCCCATTCCGACCGGCACGTTCGCGTCAATTTCGGCTGGCCGCGGCCTACACTTGAACGATCCCGAGTTTGACCTGGAGAGGCCGTTCGGTGCGCAGCCACATGACGAGGCCGCTGCGCGGAGGCGCTGCGGTGCTAAGCCTCGCCCTCTCGACCATGGTCCTGGCCGCAACGCATCCGCAGGCCGTCAGCACTCCCGTCGTCGGCCTGGCCGCGATGGTCTTCGACAACACCGCTGCCAACCCCGTCGGTGACGCCATGGTCGGCATCTTCAACTACAAGGCTTTGCAACCCGACCCCGACGGCGGAGTGCTGTCGATCGGTGGCGGCTCGGACGACGCCGCCACCCTTGCCGAACTTCTGGATTCGACCGATCCGTCGAACAACGCCTTCCACATCAACTACGAATTCGATGCCGGCGCAAGGGTTCAGGTACTCACCGTCTTCACCGACGACAACGCGCCGGCCAAGCGCGACGCCAAACGGCCCGTCGACCACGCCGGTGGGGTCGACTGCACCGGCGCCATGATCTGCCACACCGATCCGCGCACCCAGACCACCACCGTCACCTATCCGGACGGCGTCGTGGCGGTGGTCGAACGCATCAACGACCTCGCCGTCGTCGCCTCCGAGGCGCTCGGCGCTGCCGTGTTGGGTCACCTGAACCCGGCCCCCAACGACGCATCCGCGCCCCAGTCTCCCCCGCCGGCGTCGGCGCCCACCGCCCCTGCTCCTGCTCCCGCTGCCGCCGCCGATCCGACACCTGACGGCCCGCCAGCGGCGCCCGCCGCCAGTACCGGACCGCGCCTCAACGTGGTGCGGCCGGCACCAGACTTCACCCCGGGGCGTTCCGGATCTTCGACCCCGCCCGGGGCCAAATCCGACCTGTCCGATACGACCGACAAGTTCGTCAACGACGTGCTGAGCCGGGTCTCGGACACGGTGAATCGGTTGCTCAACCCTGCTAATACGCCCTCGGGGATCGGCAAAGTGGGTAGCCCGCCGCCGGCCGGCGAATAGTGATCGCCGACACCCACCAGGTGTAAAAGTCGCCGGATCGGGAAACGCAACGACGGTCCCCGTGCGTGATGCACATCAAACGAGCGCCACGACAAGGCAATTCGCGTAAGGACCCATGAATTCACTCACAACGACGTATCTGGCTGCCGGCAAGTGGCAGGACTTCTGGATCGGAAACCTGGGCGAGTGGCTGCGCACCAAGGGCCTGCACATCGTGCTGGTGATCGCTGCCGCCATACTGGCCACCCGACTCATCCGCTGGATCGCGGGCAAGATCGCCCAACGTCTCGACGCAGGCCACGAGCTGGTGCGCTCGGAGAGCGCCAAGCACCGTGCCGCGGTGGCCTCAGTGATCTCGTCGGTGGCCATCGCCATTCTCTATGTGGTGGTTTCCGTCGACGTCTTCGACCAACTCGGCCTGCCGATCGGCTCGCTGGTCGCGCCGGCGGCAGTGCTGGGCGCCGCACTGGGTTTCGGCGCCCAGCGGATAGTGCAGGACCTGCTCAGCGGGTTTTTCATCATCACCGAGAAGCAATACGGATTCGGCGATCTGGTGGCGTTGACGGTCACCGGATCGTCGGAGGCGCAGGGCACCGTGGAGGACGTCACCCTGCGGGTGACCAAGCTGCGCACCAGTGACGGCGAGGTGTTCACCATCCCCAATGGCCAGATCGTCAAGGCGCTGAACCTGTCCAAGGACTGGGCCCGCGCCGTCGTCGACATCCCGGTGCCCGCCAGCGCGGACCTCAACAAGGTCAACGACGTGCTGCACGAGGTCGCGTCGGCCGCCACCACCGACGCCCGCCTGGACCAATTGCTGCTCGACGAACCCTCACTGATGGGGGTGGAAAGCATCAAGCTGGACACCGTCAACCTGCGGATGGTGGCCCGCACCCTGCCCGGCAAGCAGTTCGAGGTCGGCCGGATGCTCCGGTCGATGGTGTTGCGCTCGCTGCGTGAGGCCGGAATCGCCAGCCCCGCCAAGCCGGCGACCGTTGAAGCCGTGGCGAGCACCAGCTCGGGTTAAATCCCCGGGTCGCTGCGCTCCTGCCCGCCGGACCTAATACCCCGCCATCTTCTCCAGCCGGGCGATCCGATCCGAGATCGGCGGATGGGTCGAAAACAGCTTGCCGATCTTCTCGCTGGCACGGAACGGGCTGGCGATCATCAAGTGCGCCTGGTCGGCCAGCTGCGGCTCGGGGGGCAGCGGCGCGTTCTCCACCCCTCCGCTGATCTTGCGCAGCGCGGAGGCCAGTGCCAGCGGGTCACCGGAGAGCTCCGCCCCGGACGCGTCGGCCTGATACTCCCGCGAGCGGGACACCGCCATCCGGATCACCGTCGCAGCGATCGGACCGAGCAGTGAAACCAGCAGCAGAGCAAAGGGATTGGCACCGCCTTCGCGGTTGCCGCCGCTGAACATCCCGGCGAATAACGCGATGTTGGCCAGCGCGGTGATTACCGAGGCCAACGCGCCGGCCACGCACGAGATCAGGATGTCGCGGTTGTAGACGTGCGAGAGTTCGTGGCCCAGCACCGCGCGCAGTTCACGCTCACTGAGCAGGTCGAGGATCCCGGTCGTCACACACACCGCGGCGTTGCGCGGGTTGCGACCGGTGGCGAAGGCGTTCGGGTTGGCGGTGTCGCTGATGTAGAGCCGCGGCATCGGCTGATGGGCGGTGGTAGCCAGCTCCCGCACCATGGAGTAGATCTGCGGGGCCTGCACCTCGGTGATCGGCTGTGCGTGCATGGCGCGCAGCGCCAGCTTGTCGGAGTTGAAGTAGACGTAGACGTTCATGCCGATGGCGAACACCAGGGCCAGGAACATGACGTTGCGACCGAACAGCGAACCCATGAAGACGATCAGCGTCGACATACCGACAAGCAGCATGAACGTCTTCAACGAGTTGGCGGCAGGATGCCACGTCATGAATTCCTCCTACGAGCAAACGCACTCTCTGCGGAGATTAACGCCTCGAACCGACTGCGAGGTTCCGCGAATCGCTTAGCCGTGCCGGTTGATTGTGTAGTCCATCAACGAAGCCAAGGCCCGACGGCCCGGCCCGTCGGGCAACCCGGCCAGCTCCTCACCAGCCTGATCGGCATAACGCTGGACAGTGGCCTTGGCTTTGGCGATGCCGTCTCCGGAACGGAGCAGCGCCAGCGCCTCGGCCAGTGCATCGTCGTCGTCGATCGGGCCTCGCACCAGTTCCCGCAGCCGGTCGGCGTCGCGACCGGTCTCATTCAAGGCATACAGCACCGGAAGCGTGTGCACGCCTTCCCGCAGGTCGGTGCCCGGTAGCTTGCCCGACTCGTCGGGGTCACTGTCGATGTCGATGATGTCGTCGGAGATCTGGAACGCGGTGCCGACGATGCCGCCGAGCCGGCTCAGCCGCTCGACCTGATCCTCAGTGCCGCCGGCGAAGGTGGCCCCGAAACGGCCCGACGCCGCGATCAAGCAGGCGGTCTTCTCGTAGACCACCTTCAGGTAATGCTCGACCGGATCGACGCCGGACGTGTTGCCCTTGGTCTCACGCATCTGGCCCGTCACCAGCTGGGCGAACGTCTCGGCGATGATGCGCACCGCGTCCGGGCCAAGCCGGCTGACCAGCCGCGACGCCGTCGCGAACAGATAGTCGCCGGCCAGGATCGCGATGTTGTTGCCCCAGCGGGCGTTGGCACTGGGCGCCCCGCGGCGCATCTGCGCCTCGTCCATCACGTCGTCGTGATACAGCGTCGCCAGGTGCACCAGCTCGATCACCGCACCGGCCACCGTCACCTGCCAGGCGTCCGGATCGGGGCCGATCTGCGCCGAGAGCACGGTGAACAGCGGCCGGAACCGCTTGCCGCCGGCCTCGAAGAGATGCACCACGGCCTCGGTCATCAGCTCGTCACCGCCGCGCAGTTCGGTGCTCATGAGCTCTTCGACACGGCCCACCCCGTCGCGGACACTCTTGGCGAACGCGGGGTCACCAAAGTCCACCCCTGCTACCACCGTCGCCGGAGTACTCACCCTGCCAACATACTGGGAGCATGGAAGCGGGGTCGGATGAGGTCCGGCGGGCAGGAGCGGAGCGACCCGGGGTTGAGGTCCGGCGGGCAGGAGCGGAGCGACCCGGGGTTGAGGTCCTGGTCGTCGGGGCCGGACCGGCAGGTTCGGCGGCGGCCGCCTGGGCCGCCCGGCACGGCCACGACGTGCTCGTCATCGACGCCGCCGAGTTTCCCCGCGACAAGCCCTGCGGCGACGGGCTGACCCCCCGCGCGGTGCTGGAGCTGCAACGCCTCGGACTCGGTGACTGGCTCGACGGCCACATCCGCCACCGCGGGCTGCGGCTGTCGGGGTTCGGCGCCGAGGTCGAGGTGCCCTGGCCCGGACCGTCGTTCCCCTCTGGCGGCTCCGCCGTTCCCCGCACCGAACTCGACGACCGGATCCGCAAGGTCGCCGAGGACGCCGGGGCGTCGATGCTGCTCGGCGTGAAAGCCGTTGATGTGTCTGTTGATTCACGCGGACTGGTGGACGCGGTGATCCTGGCCGACGGATCGCGGGTGTCGTGCCGCTGGGTGATCGTGGCCGACGGGGCGCGCTCCCCGTTCGGTCGGGTGCTGGGCCGCCAGTGGCACCAGGAGACCGTCTACGGGGTGGCCGTGCGCGGGTATCTGGCCTCGCCACGGTCCTCGGAGCCGTGGATCTCCTCGGACCTGGAACTGCGTTCGCCCGCCGGCGGTGCCGGCAATCGAGCCGGAGCCGGCCAGGTGCTGCCCGGTTACGGCTGGATCTTCCCGCTCGGCAACGGCGAGGTGAATATCGGCGTCGGCGCGCTGGCCACCGCCAAGCGGCCCGCCGATGTGGCGTTGCGACCGCTGATCAAGCACTACACCGATCTGAAGCGGGCGTCCTGGGGGTTTGAGGGCGCGCCGCGCGCGGTGTCCTCGGCGCTGTTGCCGATGGGCGGGGCGGTCTCCGGGGTGGCCGGACCGAACTGGATGCTCATCGGGGACGCCGCGGCGTGTGTGAACCCGCTCAACGGCGAGGGCATCGACTACGGGCTGGAGACCGGGCGGCTGGCCGCCGAGATCCTGGGCTCCGGGGATCTGTCGCTGGCGTGGCCTGCGGTTCTGCAAGCGCACTACGGCCGGGGCTTCTCGGTGGCACGCCGCCTGGGGCTGCTGCTGACGCTGCCGCGGTTCCTGCCGCTGACCGGGCCGATCGCGATGCGCTCTCGCCGGATGATGGGCGTCGCCGTGCGGGTGATGGGCAACTTGGTGACCGACGAGGACGCCGACCTGGTGGCGCGGGCGTGGCGGGTGGCGGGGCTTGGCTCGCGAATCGTGGACCGGCGCAAGCCGTTCACCTGAACGACATCGGCGCAGGTCGCGCGCGTCGCCCCATCTCGAAATGACAAATTTGACAAAACTTCTTCAAATCGGGCCCGCACCGTCATAAGCTCCGCGGCATGACGGATTACGACGCGATCATCGTGGGGGCTGGACACAACGGGCTGACCGCAGCGGTGGTACTGCAGCGCGCGGGCCTGCGGACCCTGTGCCTGGAGGCCAATACCTACAGCGGCGGCATGTCGGCCACCGTCGAGCTGATCGACGGGTTCAAGTACGAGATCGCCGGGTCGGTCCGCTTCCCGACCGCGCAGAAGATCAACAGCGAGCTGGGCCTGGACACCCTGCCGACGATCGAGTCGGAGATCATGTCGGTCAACCTCGGGGAAAACGGCGAGGAAGCGATGATCTTCCACAGCGACCCGATGGCGATGATGACCCATCTCAACGAGAAGCACGGCATGGACGCCGTGATGGCCATGGCCAACCTGTACGCGTGGAGCACAGGCCCCGGCAAGGCACTCGGCCGGTTCGACGCACTGGCGTTACCGAAGACCATCGACGAGATGTACGCCTGTGCCGCAGACGAAAGCGAGCGGCGCGCCATCCACGAGATGCTGTTCGGCTCCGCGATGGACGTCGTCGACCGGTTCCTGCCCGACAAGGAGAAGCACTCCGTCATCCGCGGCATGCTGGCGTTCCTGGCGGTGAACTCCACCTACCGCGGCCCGTACACCCCAGGCAGTGCAACGTGTTTGGCGTTCGCGATGGCCATGCCCCCGGAGGGCGGCCAGATGACCACCAAACTCAAGGGTGGAATCGGTGTCCTCGCCGAGCATCTGCGCGATCTGTTCGTCGATGCCGCAGGCGAAATGCGTTACCGCGCGAAGGTCGAGCAGATCCTGGTCGAGGACGGCCACGTCACGGGGGTACGCCTCAAGGACGGCGAAGTGATCACCGCGCCCATCGTGGTGTCCAACCTCGCGCCCGAGACGACCCTGCTGGATCTCGTTGGTGCCGAACATCTTCCGTCATCACTGGTGACCCGACTCGGCGGTCGCGACCACCGGGCTTCGTTCATGCAGATCCACTTCGCCCTGGATGGGCTGCCCCAGTACGCGGCCCCCTACGACTTCCTCAACGAGCCGGGCATGCAGATGTCGGTGGGCATGTTCGGTTCACCCGAAGAACAGCAACGCCAATGGGAGAATTGCCGTCGCGGTGAGGTACCGGACAACCCTGCGCTGTCGATCCAGATGCCGACGGTCGGCGATCCCGAGATGGCTCCCGAGGGTAAGCACGCCGCCAGTGTGTACGCCTATGCGTTCCCCATCGAGGCTCCCCGCGAGCAGCACGGTCAGCTGAAAACCGAGATGGCTCAACAGGTCATCGACAAGATCACCCGTTATGCGCCGAACTTCAAGGACATCCTGATCCGTGACATCACCTTCGCGCCGTATCACATGAACACCATGTTCGCCGCGCCCAACGGCGACTTCTGTCACGGCCTGCTGCAGCCCGAGCTGATGGGCGTGAACCGGCCCGGGCCCAAGGGGTTCATCGACGAGCCGATCCCGATCGAGGGCCTCTATCTCGGCGGTGCGGGCTGCCACGGTGGGCCGGGCATCACGTTCGTCCCGGGATACAACGCCGGCTATCAGGTGCTGGCCGACGCCGGCCGCTAGGCCTTGACGGCGGCGTGCAGTGCGACGATTCCGCCAGTGAGGTTGCGCCAGCGCACATCTGACCAGCCGGCATCGCGGATCTGGCCGGCCAGGGCCTTCTGGTCGGGCCACGCCCGGATGGACTCGGCCAGATAGACGTAGGCCTCGGGGTTGCTCGACACCGCACGCGCCACCCGCGGCAGCGCCTGCATCAGGTACTCCTTGTAGACGGTCGAGAACACCGGCACCACCGGCGTGGAGAACTCGCACACCACCAGCCGTCCGCCGGGCCGGGTCACCCGCGCCATCTCGCGCAGGCCCGCCGGGTGGTCGACGACGTTGCGCAGACCGAAGCTGATCGTGACCGCGTCGAACACCTCATCGGCGAACGGCAGCTTCGTCGCGTCGGCGGCCACCTTCGGCACCGGCCGCGCGGCCCCGGCCCGCAGCATGCCGACCGAGAAATCCGCGGCCACGCACCACGCACCGGAGCGGGTCAGCTCCACCGTCGACACCGCCGTGCCCGCCGCCAGGTCCAGCACCCGGTCGCCCGGTCCGATGCCCAGTGCCGCTCGCGTGGCCCGCCGCCACGAGCGGTCCTGCCCCATCGAGAGCACCGTGTTGGTGATGTCGTAGCGGCGCGCGACGGCGTCGAACATCGACGCCACATCACGGGGATCCTTGTCCAGCGTCGCGCGGCTCACGGTGCCGACGCTACCCGAGTGGGAATCACGGCCCGGCTCACGCGTTGCACACTGCCATGAGTGAAAAAGTTTGGTTCATCACCGGCACATCACGTGGCTTCGGACGGGAATGGGCGATCGGCGCCCTGGAGCACGGTGACAAGGTCGCCGCCACCGCCCGCGACACCGGCACCCTGGCCGATCTGGTCCAGACGTACGGCGACGCCATCCTGCCGATCCAGCTCGACGTCACCGACCGGGATGCTGACTTCGCCGCGGTCAAGCTGGCCCACGATCACTTCGGACGGCTCGACATCGTGGTCAACAACGCCGGCTACGGCCACTTCGGCTTCATCGAGGAGCTGTCCGAGAAGGACGCCCGCGACCAGCTGGAGACCAACGTGTTCGGCGCGCTGTGGATCACTCAGGCCGCGCTGCCCCTTCTGCGCGCTCAGGGCAGCGGCCACATCATTCAGGTGTCGTCGATCGGCGGCATCACCGCGTTCCCGCTCGTCGGCATCTACCACGCGTCGAAGTGGGCGCTGGAGGGCTTCTCCCAGGCACTGGCACAGGAGGTCGCGCCGTTCGGCATCCACGTGACGCTGATCGAGCCGGGTGGCTTCGACACCGATTGGTCCGGCCCCTCCTCGAAGCGATCGGTCGAGTTGCCGGACTACGCCGAGTTGCATCGCCAGGTCGACGAGATGCGCGCCACCCGCTGGGCCAAGCCGGGCAACCCCAAGGCATCGGCGACGGCGATCCGCAAAATCGTGGACGCGCCCACACCGCCGCTGCGGGCGTTCTTCGGAGAGTCGCCGCTGCAGACAGCAAAGGCCGACTATGAGAGCCGACTTGCCAATTGGGAGCAGTGGCAGCCCGTCGCCATTGAGGCGCAGGGTTAGCTACATCGCGTGGGCGTCGACTCTCGGCAATTGACGCGCGCGACTCGCCATCCGTTCGCTGAGGTGAATCAGCCGATCCTCGTGTCCAGCGGGCATGGTGTAAGCCAACTTACGGAGTTCTAGGGCAAATTCACTGAGATCTTGGCGATACGACGCGTCGCTCATCGGCCGTCCCCCGTCGTGGAGAGGTGGTGTTGACATTTGCTGTTAGCGTTCCCCCGCTTGGCATTAAGTCTGCTCCAGACCCCCGGGTATGGAAAGGTTTCTCAGGAACAATTAAGGGTTGAGTACGGCGTGCCTCAGGCTGCGCGGGTACGTCGGCGACGGCGTCCGGCAACGCGCACCGCCTCGTAGTGACCGATCAGCTCTTCGCAGATCGCCGGCCACGTCCGGCCGAGCACGCTGCGACGGGCGGCCAGTGAATAGCGCGCCCGCTCGTCGAGCAGATGGTCCACCGACTGCGGCAGTCGCGCCTCGAATTCGTCGACCCCGAGCAACAGTCCGGTCCGGTACGGCGCCACGAGGTCACGCGGGCCACCGGCGTTGGGCGCGATGACCGGCACTCCGGACGCCATCGCCTCCTGTACGACCTGACAGAAGGTTTCATGCTCACCCGGATGGACGAACACGTCCATGCTCGCGTAGGCGGCGGACAGCTGCTGCCCGTAGAGGGCCCCGGTGAACACCGCCGACGGCAGCAGCGCCTGCAGTTTGTCGCGGTCGACACCGTCACCGACGATGACCAGCTGCAGGTCGTCGCGGCGGGCCAGCACCGCCAGCCGTTCGACATGTTTCTCCGGCGCGAGCCGGCCGACGAAGCCGACGATCGGCTTGCCCGCCGGGGACCACCGCGCGCGCAGCTCGCCGTTGCGTGCCGACGGAGCGAAGCCGGTGAGGTCGACGCCGCGGGCCCATTGATGCACGCGTGGGATGCCGTGGGCGGCAAGGTCTTCCATCGATGCGGTGGACGGCGCCAAGGTGCGGTCGGCACGCGAATGCAGGTGCCGCGTCCACGCCCAGGCCGCCTTGGAGGCGGCACCTATGCCATAGCTTTCGGCGAACCCGGCGACGTCGGTCTGGAAAACGGCCACCGTCGGCACGCCGAGCAACCGCGCGGCCTGCAGCCCGCCGTAACCCAGCAGCGCCGGCGAGGCCAGGTGGACCACATGCGGATCGAAGCCGCGCAGCACCCGAATCATGCCTGGTCGTGGCACACCCAGCGGCAGGGACGTCACTTTGGGGAACATCTTCGACGGGACCCGGTGCACCCGGATTCCGTCGTGGACACGCTCGGCCGCCGGCTCACCGCGTGGGGTATCCGGGGCGATGACGAGCGCTTCATGACCCGTGCGGCGGAGATGCTCCAGCACCCGCAGCACCGAATTGGTTACTCCGTTGACGTTGGGCAAAAACGACTCGGCGACAATCGCAACGCGCACACAACGAGGGTTGCAGCGACGCCTGTCAGGGAGGTTGCGACCAGGCATACACGACACGAAAAACTGGTGGAACGGGGTACCGTGCGAGCATGCGGTACTGGTCGGTGGTCGTGGTGGCATTGCTGATGCTAGTTGCCGGCTGCAGCAAGGAGATCGCCGGTGTGGCACAGGTGGATCCGCGCGGGCCGGGGACCGCGCTGAGCAAGGACGGCTTCGGCATTATGGCCGGCGATCCGAACGCACCGGTGCACATCGAGATCTACACCGAACCGCAATGCAACCACTGTGCAGATCTGCAGAAGGATTTCGGCGACGAGTTGTCCCGGTACATGAACCTCGGCCAACTCGTCGTCACCTACCGGCCGTTGACATTCCTGGACGACAAGCCCGGCGGCTATTCCGATCGGGTGAGCAACGCGATGTTCCTGGCGGCCGGACCGGAAACGTCAGCCAAGGCGTTTCAGGCGTTCGTCCAAGACCTTTGGGGCCACCAGGACTCCCGCGGCAAGGGGCCCACCGACACCGAAATCGCCGATATGGCCCGGGAAAGCGGTGTGGCGCTGACGGCGGTCGAGGCGATGCGGGCGGGCAAGCCCGCGCTGGACCTGACCGAGATGGCCGACACCAACTTCGAGTATCTCTACGAGATCGACCCGATCAACACCGGTACCCCAACGGTATTCGACCTGACCAAGAACAAGGCAGTCGATATCTACGACAACAACTGGCTGTCCAAGTTGATGTCGGCCTGAGCCAGCCGGCGCTCCAGCACCACCAGACCGGTCAGCACCAGCCCGCCGATCAGCCAGGCCACCACCGCGATCGAGCCGGCCGGGATGATCGCCAGCGCGGCGGTACGGTGTTGCACCCGAACCAGATCCGGGTTGTTGCGGTCGTATTCGACGTAGATGCGCATCCCCTCGGCCAGCTCCGAGGGGTAGAGCACGCCGAGTTCGGGACGGTAGGTGATGCGGTCGGGCGTGACGAACTCGATCGTCGAGCGGCGGGGTCCGGCCGAGAGCACCTCGGCCTGAGCAACCCCCATGTTGCGTTCGATCTGGCGATCGTTGCGCCACGCGCCGGCCACCAGCAGCACGGACTGCAGGGTGACCAGACCCACCAAAATCCACACCGCACACTTGCTCCAGCGCAACAGCTTTCGCTGCGTGGTGTCGGCAAGGTCGGGATTGCGCCGAGGCAGAGCTGGTTTCAGCAAGGCGAGCAGGTGGGCGATCACAGCGCCGCCCTGATCGCGGCGTGCAACTGCCGCAGCGACGACCGGTCGGCCTTGACCTCGAGCACCCGCATTCCTTCGTGTGATTCGGCGAGCGCGGGGCCGAGCTGATCGACTTCGATCTGGCGGGCATCGATGTGGTAGGCGCGGCACAGCGCGCCGACGTCGACATCGTGCGGTGTGCCGAAGATCCGCGACGACACGTCGGAGAAGCGTGGGTCGCCCTGCTCGAGCAGCTCGAAGATGCCACCGCCGTTGTCGTTGGACACCACGATCGTCAGGTTCTTCGGCGTCGGCTCGGTGGGACCGATCAGCAGCCCCGAGCTGTCGTGCACGAACGTCAGGTCACCGATCAACCCGACGGTGCGGCCCGAATGTGCCAGGGCCGCACCGATGATCGTCGACACCGTGCCGTCGATCCCGGCCACCCCGCGGTTGGACCGCACCTTCACACCCTCGGTGTTCAGCCCGACCAGAGCCGCGTCGCGCACCGGGTTGGATGCGCCGAGTACGAGCTGATCCCCCGGGCGCACCGCGTCGGCCACCGCCGCCGCCACGTGCAGACCGGTGGTCAGCGGATGGGCGGCCAGCTGGTCGCGCACGGCGGCCATCGCCTGCCGGTTGGCTTCCGCGCAGCGCTGCAGCCAGGCCGGGTCTGGGGTGCCGCTGGTCTCGGCCCGGGTCCCGGTGGCCTGCGAGTTGCCCGAGACATCGGGCCAGCGAGGGCCGGTGGTCAGCGCGAACACCGGCACCGAGGAGTCCGCCAGCAGCGACGACACCGTCCGGTGCAGGGTGGGGCGGCCCAGCATGATCACCTGGCGGGGCCGCAGCAGCGGCAGCGCGAACGGGTGCAGCGGGGTGACGGCGTGCGGCGCGGTCGGCTCGGCGACCGTGGGCAGCCCGGCCAGGTTGGGGTGCACACCGGCACCGTGCCCGGCGATCACCACGGTGTCGGGGGTGACGTCGATGTCCAGGGGCTGGTCGAAGACCACCGGCGGGTTGTAGGTCCACGGCCTGCCATCGGGCCGGCCGGGTGGAAAGTCGGCGGGGTCCGGATCTCCAGCACCTGGCACCAGCGGCTCGCGCAGCGGGATGTCGAATTGCACCGGGCCGGCATTGGCGGTGCGGGCGCCGGTGGCCGCGGCCAGCACACGGCAGGTGGCCGAGCGCCACTGCGCGTTGAGCTCATCCAGCTTGTCCGGTACATCTTCGGCGAGGCCGAGGCTGATCGCCGTCCGAACCTGGGTGCCGAAGTAGCCGAGCTGCTCGAAGGTCTGGTTGGCGCCGGTGCCCAGCAGCTCGTAGGGGCGGTTGGCCGACAGCACGATCAGCGGCACGCGGGCGTAGTTGGCTTCCACGACAGCGGGTCCCATGTTGGCCACCGCGGTGCCCGACGTCATCGCCACACACACCGGGGCGCGCTCGGCCACCGCCAAACCGATGGCCAGAAAGCCGGCAGTGCGCTCGTCGATGCGGACGTGCAGGCGAAGCCGGCCGGCGCGGTCGGCGTCGGACAGCGCGAAGGCCAGCGGGGCGTTACGTGAGCCGGGACACAGGACGACGTCGCGGACGCCGCCACGAATCAATTCGTCGACGACGACACGAGCCTGGGCCGTCGATGGGTTCACAACTACAGCGTGTCACAGCGCGCCATTTGCCCCCCAAAGGGCTCTAGACCGCCGGAGCCGCTCCGGCCGGCGACATCAGACCAGCGTGCCCGCGAAGAAGTCCAGCATCGCGTTGTTGACGGTCTCCGGGCGCTCCAGGAATCCGAGATGGCCGGTGTGGCCGATCTGCACGTAGCGGCCATTGGGCAGGGCGTCGGCGACCTCGCGGCCCAGCGTCGCCGGGGTGAGCACATCGTCGGCAAATCCGATCACCAGCACCTCGGTGCGAATGGACCGGTAGGCGGTCAGCCGGTTCTCCCTGGGATACACCTCGAGCTGCGCGGCCAGGCCAGGGGTCCGTTTGATCGGGAACGCGGTGAACATCTCCATCCAGTCCCCGATGGCCTTCTCGTCATTGATCGTCTTGGGCGAGAAGTTCTCCAGCACACGCACTTTCGCGGCATAGGCGGGCGGAAGCTTGATTTCGGCCTTGGTGAGTTCGACGTCGGCGGCACGGATGGATTTCCGGATGCGGTCCAGGCGCCCGCGGGTGCCCATCAGCACGGCCTGGCTGACCAGCTCGGGACGGACCAGCATCAGCTCCTGGGCGATGTAGGCGCCCATCGACATCGCCACCACCCGGGCCGGGCCGCCGTCGGCCACCTGCTCGATGAGGGCGGCGGTGTCGGCGACCATCTGCTCGGTACCGAAGCCGCCGGCGTTCTCGGTGGCCCCGATCCCCCGGTTGTCGAAGGTGATGCAGCGATAGCCCGCCGCGACGAAAGGAGGGACCTGGTGGATGTGCCAGGTGCGCCCGGCGCCGCCGGTGCCGGCGATGAACAGGACCGGATCGCCGGAGCCGTTTTCCTCGTAGGCCAGGTTGATCACCTGGCAGAGGCTACGCGCCCCCGTTTGCGCCTGCCTCGCGACCGGGCCGCTTCGATGGCACCGGTCCACAACAATGACGTCATGGCCTTGAGCTGGGTGGGGTTGGCCAGATCCTTGGCCATCAACACGGTGGCGCCGGCCTTGGTGGTCGCCGAGGCCTTCGACATATGCCCGGAGTCGAACGGCGGCTGCGGGTCGTATTCCATGGACAGCTGAATCACCTTGGCACGTTCCTCACCGCCGATCTGACCGGCCAGCCACAAGGCGAGGTCGATGCCCGCCGACACTCCGGCGCTGGTGACGATGTCCCCCTCGTGCACGACCCGCTCGTCGCTGACGGCGGTGACGCCCAGGGCCTTGAGCGCGGTCAGCGCGGCCCAGTGCGATGTCGCCCGCTTGCCCCTGAGCAACCCGGCGGAGGCGAGGATGACCGACCCCGAGCACACCGAGGTCGTCCAGGTGGCTGTTTCGTGGGCTTTGCGCACCCAGTCGAGCAACTTCTCGTCGCGGGCGTGTTCGATCGTCGTCATCCCGCCAGGGATGAGAATGACATCAGGAGAGGGGGTTTCGTCGAACGAGTGGGTGGCGCCGACGACGAGCACTCCGGAATCGGCGGTGATCGGTCCGGGTTCGTGCCACAGGAAGCGCACCTCGGTATCGGGCAGCCAGCGCAGTACCTCGTAGGGACCGATGAAGTCCAGGGCAGTGAAGCCGGGATAGAGCACGATGGCGATCTGCATGGGATTCTCCTCTTAGGCAAAGGTTTTGCGGTATTGGTCCGGCGATACGCCGATGCGGCGAATGAAGTTGCGGCGCATGGTTTCCGATGTTCCGAATCCGCACCGCGTGGCGATCGTGACGACGGTGTCGTCGGTCTCCTCCAGCTGGCGGCGCGCCGCTTCGGTGCGGACCCGTTCGACGTAGGCCCCCGGCGCCTCGCCGACCTCGTCGGTGAACACCCGGGTGAAGTGCCGTGGGCTCATCGCGGCGCGCCGGGCCAGATCCGGGATGCTATGGGCTGCACCAGGTTCGGATTCGATGGCGTCCTGCACATCCCGGATGGGCTGTCGACGCGCCCGCGGCATCCACACCGGCGCGGCGAATTGCGTCTGCCCGCCGGGCCGGCGCAGATACAACACCAGGTAGCGGGCGACGGTCTGGGCGACCTCCGTGCCGTAGTCATCCTCGACGAGAGCCAGCGACAGGTCGATGCCCGCCGTCACGCCGGCCGCCGTCCAGACCTTGTCCGAGCTGCGCAAGAAGATGGGCTCACGGTCGACGGTCACGGCCGGGAACTCGCGGGCCATCCGATCGGCGAAGGCCCAGTGCGTGGTCGCGCAGCAGCCGTCGAGCAGCCCGGCCTGCGCGGCCAGAAAGGCGCCGGTGCACACGCTGACGACGCGGCGGGAGTTCTCGGCGGCCCGCCGGATCCAGGCCATGGTGGCGGCGTCGTCGAGGGCGGCGTCGACGCCCGCACCGCCGGGCAGGATCAGGGTGTCGATGTCCCGCGGCTCGGGCATCGCCTCGCCGACGAAGGCCAGCCCGGTTCCGGTGGTGATGGGGTGACCCTCGAGGCAGACGACGTTGACCCGGTACCCGCCCTCGGTGAGCAGGGCCGCCCCGGTGAACACGTCGTGCGGCCCGACCAGGTCCAATGCCTGCACGCCGGGAAACCCGAGGATCACCACCGACCGCGCCATGGGTTCAGTGTCGACCGTCGCCGGTATGGCGTCCAGGTCACCTACCCCACAGATCAGGACATCGGCGCGTGCGTCAGAAGTAGTGGCCCTGGTCGAGGTCCTCGAGCAGACCGATCCCGGTGGGTTCCCACCCGAGCCGCTGACGGGTGATGGCGCTGCTGGCCGGGATATCGAGGGCGAAGAACGCGCCGATCCAGCCGAAGTGGTCGAGCGCATTTTCCGGAGCGACGCTGGTGGCGGGCACGCTCAGATGACGTCCGATGGCTTCGGCGATGTCGCGGGTGGCGACGCCTTCCTCGCCGATCGCGTGGACGACGGTTCCGGTTGGTGCTCCTTCGACGGCCAACCGGAACAGGACTGCGGTGTCGTCGCGGTGCACTGCCGACCAGCGGTTGGCGCCGTCGCCGACATAGGCAGCGACGCCCTTGTCCCTGGCGATGTCGATCAGCCGGGGGACGAAGCCGTGGTCGCCGTTGCCGTGCACTGTCGGGGCCAGTCGCACGATCGACACCCGCACCCCGCGGTCGGCGAAGGCCAGCGCGGCCTGCTCGGATGCTCGGGGCGACTGCGGGTTGGCGGGCTGATCCTCGGTGAGGACCTGGCCAACGGCGTGCCCGGCCGTGCCACTGGTGACGACCAGTGGCCGGCCGGAGTCGGCCAGCGACTCACCGAGTGCGGTGATGGCCTGGCGGTCGAGTTCGCCGGCGTCGGTGAAGTTGTCGAAATCATGGTGGAACGCCAGGTGGATGACGCCGTCCGCCGCTTTGGCGCCACTGCGCAGGCAGTCCAGATCCGCGAGGTCGCCGCGGTGAACTTCGGCACCTTGTGCGGTTAGCGCTTGGGCGGACGCATCGCTACGGGCCAGCCCGAGGACCTGGTGGCCGGCGCCGAGGAGTTCGGGCACCACCGCCGAGCCAACCCAGCCGGATGCTCCGGTGACGAATAGTTTCATGGCACAACCTCCATGTCAGTCGCTGTCATCAGACTCTAACGATGATGTCAGCAGCTGTCATCCCGGTAAAATTCCCCGCATGGGTCGCTGGGAGCCGGATGCACAGGGCCGCCTGCAACAGGCGGCCCTGGCGCTGTACACCGAGCGCGGGTTCGACCAGACGACGGTCGCCGAGATCGCCGAGCGAGCCGGCCTGACCGAGCGCACCTTCTTCCGGTACTTCGCCGACAAGCGTGAGGTGCTCTTCGCGGGCCAGCGGCCGCTACTGGAACAGTTGACGAAAGGTGTTGTCGAAGCACCTGATTCGGCCAAACCCCTGGATGCCGCCAGTGCGGCGCTGCAAGAGGGCATGGCCTTCCTGGACGGCCGCCGCGAGCCGTCCCGACTGCGCCAAGCCGTGATCGACGCCAACCCGGCATTGCAGGAACGCGAGCTGGCCAAGCGCGCCGCCATGGCGGTAGCGCTGGCCGAGGGATTGGTGCGCCGCGGTGTGGCCGAGCCGACCGCGCGGCTGACCGCTGAAACCGCGGCGGCGGTGTTCGGGTTGGCATTCGAACAGTGGCTGGCCGCCGACGACCACGACCTGGCCTACTTCGTGCGCAATTCGATCGCCGAACTCAGGGCGTCGCTCTAACAGGCGTCGACATTGACGTTTTGCCGCGATCTACTCGCCATTGTTCGGCCGTTTGTCGGTTTGGGCGTAAATCTCATAACAAGTGCGGACGCGGGTGATCCACCAGTCGCGGCGCACGGCCGGGGCGGCGAGCGCAGCGAGGCGCGCCGGATCGGGCGCCACGTCGCCGACGGGCAGGCCGCCGTCGACGGGCACGATGTCCGCGACGTCTTCGACGAACAGCCCGCCGGTGCCGAGTCCGCACGCATGCTCCAGCCGCGGGAGCGCCCCGGCGGCAGCCAGTCCGGCCGCGATGCCGACCGCGGTGTCCAGCGCGCTGGAAATCACGACCGGGATGTCGATTTCGGCGGCGATGTCCAACAGCGCGCCGACCCCGCCGAGCGGAGCGACCTTGAGCACCGCGATGTCAGCCGCCCGCGCCCGCACCACGGCCAGCGGGTCGGCGGCCTTGCGGATGCTCTCGTCGGCGGCCACCGCGACCGCCACCCGCCGGCGCACCTCGGCCAGCTCGTCCACCGTCTTGCAGGGTTGTTCGAGGTATTCCAGCGGGCCATCGGCACTGAGCGCGACCGCGGCCGCCACGGCCTGCTCGACCGTCCACCCACCGTTGGCGTCCACCCGCACCGTCGGGATCAGCGCGCGCACCGCGTTGACCCGGGCAACGTCGTCGGCCAGCGTCTGCCCCGGTTCGGCCACCTTGACCTTGGCGGTGCGCGCCCCCGGAAAGCGCTCCAACACCTCGGGTACCTGCGCGGCGGGCACCGCAGGCACGGTGGCGTTGATCGGTATGACGTCGCGTACGACGGGAGGTCGTGTGCCGTAGGCGGATTCGATGCCTGATGCCAGCCAGTGCGCGGCCTCCGGTGGCTCGTACTCGACGAACGCGCCGAACTCGCCCCAGCCCGTCGGGCCGTCGATCAGGGCCACCTCACGAATCATGATGCCGCGGAAGCGCACCCGCATCGGCAGCGCTACCACATGCAGGCGCTCCAGCAGATCGTCCAGCGATACCGCCATCAGATCGCGCGGCCGCGGTTCTCCCAATACGGCGTGCGCAGCTCACGCTTGAGCAGCTTGCCGGTGGGATTGCGCGGCAGCGCCTCGGAGATCTCCACGCTGCGCGGGCTCTTGTAGTGCGCCAGCCGCTCCCGGCACCAGGCGATCAGCTCGGCCTCGGAAGTCTCACCGCCAGCGGATAATTCGACGACGGCCTTGACCGACTCACCCCACTTGTCGTCCGGGATGCCGAACACCGCGGCGTCGAGCACCGCCGGGTGATCGGTCAGCACCCGCTCGACCTCGACGGAGTAGATGTTCTCCCCGCCGGAGATGATCATGTCCTTGAGGCGGTCCTCGACGAACAGGAAACCTTCCTCGTCGACGCGGCCGATGTCGCCGGTGCGGAACCAGCCGTCCTGGGTGATCGCCGAGGCGGTGGCTTCCGGCTTGTTGTGATAGCCCTTCATCAACTGCGGTGTACGGAACCATAATTCGCCGGGCTGGCCGTTCGGCACCTCGGCCAGGGTCTCGATGTCGACCACCCGCACCTCCGCCTCACGGGCGGGCCTGCCTGCGCTGAGCATGCGCTCGGGGTGGGACTCGTCGCGGTGCGCCTCCGGCGGGAGTTGCGTGATCGCGCCACACACCTCCGTCAGCCCGTACACCTGGATGAAATCGGTGTCCGGCCACGCCTCGAGCGCCGACTTCAGCAGGGCCGGCGGCATCGGCGAGGCCCCGTAGACGAAGGTGCGCAGCCCGCTGAACAGCTTCACCGCGTCCTCGCCCGATTCCAGCACCTTGCCCAGAACCGCGGGCACCAGGAAGGTGCGGTTCGCGCCCTGCAGCAGCGCGCCGGCCAGCGAGGCGCCGTCGGCGTCGCGCGTCATGATGGTCGGGATGCCGGCGTGAATGCCGTACTGCACGTAAGCCGACCCGCCGACGTGGAACAGGGGCATGGCCACCATGTTCTTATCATCCGGGCCGAACTCGAAGGTGGCGGCATTGATCGTGTGCGCCAAGATGTTTCGCTGGGACAGCACCACGCCCTTGGGCCGGCCGGTGGTGCCGGAGGAGTACATGATCAGGCAGGTGTCCTCGGGGTCGACCTCGCCGGGACGTCCGGTCGGTGTGGCAGCAGCCAGCAGGGCCTCGTACTGGTCACCGTCAGCGCCCTCAGGTGTCACCTCGATGACGTCCTCGACGTGGGTGAGCCTGTCGCGGATCTTGTCGACGGCCCCGATCAGCTCGGTACCGACGATCAGCAACCGGGCGCCCGAGTCGTTGAGGACGTAGTCCATCTCGTCGCCGGCCAACCGGAAGTTGATGACGGCGGTGGCCGCGCCGAGCGACGCCGCGGCCAGCTGCAGCTCGACACAGGCCGGATGGTTCTTGTCCAGGAATGCCACCACGTCACCGCGCCCGATGCCCCGCTCCACCAGGGCGCCGGCCAACCGGCGGATCCGGTCGTTCCACTGCGCCCAGGTCCAGCTGCGGCCGAGGTAGCTGACCGCTTCGCGGTCGGGCTTGTGCTGCGCCCAGTAGGTCGGCCGGTCGTCGAGAAAGCGCGGTTCGGGTGCTTGCATACCGGCCAGAGTGCCACGTCAGGTTGACGCCGAGCCAGCCTTCGGTCGCAGCAGCACCCACGCGACCACGATCGCGACAGCGGGCACCACCGCCATGATGAGGCTCAGGTCGTGGATGGCGGTCAACCAACTCTGGGCCGCCTCCGACACCACCCAGCGGGCTTTCTCCGGGTCGAGCACTTCGGCTCCCGCCGCCGGTCCGGGCACTCCGCCGTGCGCGACGCGCAGCGCGTCGCGGGCCTGGTCCTCGCTGATCCCCGAGCCCTCCAGCTTGTGGCGGCCGTCGCGCAGGAACAACGTGGTGCCCACCAACGCGAACAGCGCCGGTCCCAGCGAGTAACTGGCCTGTCCGACAGCGGGTTTCACTGCCGAGACAACACCACCCAGCTCGGCCGGAGCGCTGGACATCATGATGGTGGACTGCGGGGTCTGCACCACCGCGCCGCCGATTGCGTTCAGTGTCACCGCGACGCCGAGCACCACAATCGGGGTCTGCGCATCCAGCGCCACCAGCATCACCATCCCGACCAGCAGGATGGCCAGCCCCGTCACCAGCACCGCACGCTCGCCGAACCGGGCGACAGCGCGGCCTGCCGCGGTCGCCGCCAATGACGCCAGCAGCACGGCCGGAATGAGCAGCAGGCCGAGCACTTCGGGAGATTGACCACGGATGGTGACCAGGTAGTAGGCGAACAGGATGGTGGCGCCGCCCTGCAGGAAGTTGAACGTGGCACCGGCGATCACCGCGGCGTTGAACCGGCCGGATCCGAAGATCCGCATATCCAGTGCCGGCGTGGCGGTGCGCCGCTCCCAGAACACGAATGCCACCGCCAGCCCGATGCCGACCAGGATCTGTACCAGCGCGGTGACGTGGAAACCGCCCTGCAGCGAAGTGAGCCCCAGGATCAACAGGATCAGCCCCACCGCGATCAGCAGGATCCCGACGACGTCGAGCTTGCGCTGCCAACGCAGCGTCTCCGGCACGTACCGCATGGTCAGCGCGAGGGTGACCGCGGCCAGCACCGGGGTGACCAGAAAGCAGGCGCGCCAACCGCAGTGGGATACCAGCCAGCCTCCGATGGCCGGCTGAAAGACACTCAGCGCGTGGCCAGCGCCGAGGTACATCGCGATCGCCACTGCCCGCCGCCCCGCGGGGAACACCGCGTTGATGATCGCCAGCGACAGCCCGAGAACGAAGGCGAACGCAATCCCGACACCGGCTCGCGCGAACGTGAGGACCGCGACGTTGGGTGCCACCGCGGCCAGCACACCGAATCCGATCGAGCCGTAGCAGCCGATCACGAACATCCGCTTCATGCCGTACGCGTCGCCGAGCGCACCCGCGCCGAGCACCGCCGCAGCGAGCGTGAGGGTGGCCAGACAGGCCAGGAAACTGGCGGTGCCGGGGCTGAAGCCCAGCCCGTGCCGCACCTCGGCGAGGTTGGCCGACAGGATCGTCGGGTCGGCGGCGGTGATGCTGTAGCCGAGCCCCATGGCCACGATGGTCATGGTCGCCGCGCGCCCGGTGACTTCCTGCTGCTGCGGCATCCGCAGATGCTAGCCGCGGCTGGAACGCGCGCGACGAATAACAGCACCCCTTCCATCAAATCTGGAACACGTTCTAGTGTGGACGCCATGACTCAGGCTGTCTCCTCTTCCTCCTCTTCGCGCGAGCGCTCATCGGCCGAGCTGCTGCGCCATCCCATTCATTCCGGGCACCTGACGGTCGGCGCGCTCAAGCGCAACAAGACCAAGCCGGTGTTGCATCTGGGTGACACCACGCTGACCGGTGGCGAGCTCGCCGACCGCATCAGCCAGTACATTCAGGCGTTCGAGGCGCTCGGCGCGGGGTCCGGCGCGACGGCGGGGCTGCTGTCGCTGAACCGGCCCGAGGTGCTGATGATCATCGGCGCCGGCCAGACCCAGGGGTACCGGCGGGTGGCACTACACCCTCTCGGCTCACTCGACGACCACGCGTACGTGCTCAACGACGCCGGGGTGACGTCACTGATCATCGACCCCAACCCGATGTTCATCGAGCGGGCACAGGGTCTGCTCGACAAGGTGCCCGCCCTCAAGCAGGTGCTGACCCTCGGCCCGGTTCCCGACGCGCTGGGCGACTCGGCGGTGGACCTGATCGCCGAGGCCGCCAAGTACTCGCCGAAGCCGTTGGTGGCGGCCGATCTGGCCCCCGATCACGTCGGCGGCATGGCCTACACCGGCGGCACCACCGGTAAGCCCAAGGGCGTGCTGGGCACCGCGCAGTCGATCACCTCGATGACCACCATCCAGCTCGCCGAGTGGGAGTGGCCGGACAACCCGCGGTTCCTGATGTGTACCCCGCTGTCGCATGCCGGTGCCGCGTTCTTCGTGCCGACCGTCGTCAAGGGCGGCGAACTGGTGGTGCTGACGAAGTTCGATCCGGCCGAGGTGCTGCGGGTGATCGAGGAGCAGAAGATCACCGCGACGATGCTGGTGCCGTCGATGATTTACGCGCTGATGGATCATCCCGACTCGCAGACCCGCGATCTGTCGTCGCTGGAGACCGTCTACTACGGCGCCTCGGCGATGAACCCGGTGCGGCTGGCCGAGGCGATCCGCCGCTTCGGCCCGATCTTCGCCCAGTACTACGGGCAGTCCGAGGCCCCGATGGTGATCTCCTATCTGGCCAAGAAGGATCACGACGAGAAGCGGCTGACCTCCTGCGGACGGCCCACGCTGTTCGCCCGCACCGCGCTGCTGGACGCCGACGGCAAGCAGGTGGCGCAGGGCGAGGTCGGCGAGATCTGTGTCTCCGGGCCGCTGTTGAGCGGCGGGTACTGGAATCTGCCGGAGGAGACCGCCAAGGCGTTCAAGGACGGCTGGCTGCACACCGGTGACATGGCCCGCGAGGACGAGGACGGCTTCTGGTTCATCGTCGACCGGGTCAAGGACATGATCGTCACCGGCGGGTTCAACGTGTTCCCGCGCGAGGTGGAGGACGTCGTGGCCGAGCATCCGGCGGTCGCGCAGGTATGCGTGATCGGGACGCCCGACGAGAAGTGGGGCGAGGCCGTCACCGCGGTGATCGTGCTGCGACCCGACCACCCCAGCGACGATGGCGCGGTGGCGACACTGACCGCCGAGATCCAGGCGGCGGTCAAGGACCGCAAGGGTTCGGTGCAAGCCCCCAAGCAGGTCATCATCGTCGACTCGGTGCCGGTGACCGCGCTGGGCAAGCCGGACAAGAAGGCCGTTCGGGCGCAGTTCTGGGAAGGCTCATCACGCGCCATCGGCTAGGCCGGCGGCGCATACTTGGGTGATGCTGTCCCGGGTCATCCCGCTCGAGTACCTCAAAGAGCGTGACCTGATGTTCTGGCTGCCGCCCGGCGGTCAGGACAACGAGGTGTGGGCGGACACCTGGGTGATCCTCGCCGAACTCGAATCAGCCGACGCCGCAACGGTTCTCGCGCTCCTGCAGGACGCCGACGTTGGCGCCTACATCGCCAGCCCAAGCGGCCGAAGAGGCGCAACCACCGCGGGCGTGCAGCTCTACGTGGATCGGGAACAGCACAATCGCGCCGTCGATGTGGTGATGCAGTTTCTGCGTGGCAAGGACCAGCCAGCCGTACCGGTGAAGGCGTCTAAACCCACCCCGAAGATGCGCCCCAAGGCCAAGCGGCGGTCCGTCCGCATCCTGCTGACTGCCGTCCAGGTCGCGGCCGTCGCTGCGTTGATCGCGCTGGGCCTCCTTCTGGCCTACTACCGCGGCCCGTCCCTCTTCCCGACCGTGCACCGTGGGCACCATCCCGCACCCGTCTCGGATGCACCCGGCATCAACGGCAGTCGCCCCTGACCCCAATGCGACGATGGTGGCATGCCCATCAGCGCCGTTCTGTTCGACTTCTCCGGCACCCTGTTTCGCCTCGAGGAGGACGACAGCTGGTTCGCCGGTATGGAATTGATCGACGACGACGGCCGTCGTGCGGTCGACGAGCACATGCAGGCCGAACTGATGGAACGCCTCACCCACCCCACCGGCGGTTCGGTGACCAGGACCGAGGAGGCCCACCGCGCCTGGGTCAACCGCGACCTCGCCCCAGCCCTGCACCGTGAGGCCTACCTTCACGCGCTACGTGACGCCGGCCTGCCCGACCACCACGCCGAAGCGCTGTACCAACAAGCCATCGACCCCGCGTCCTGGGTGCCATACCCGGACACCGTCGAGGTGCTGCGGTCACTGACGACCCACGGCCTGCACACCGCGATCGTCTCCAATATCGCGTTCGACATCCGACCGGCGTTCCGGACCGCGGGTGCCGAGGCCGACGAGTTCGTCCTGTCCTTCGAAGTCGGTGTCGTCAAACCGGATCCGCAGATCTTCGAGATCGCGCTGCAGCGCCTCGGCGTCGCCGCCGACGAGGCCGTGATGGTCGGCGACAGCCAAGAGAACGACGGTGCCGCCCGAGACGTCGGCTGCGACTTCATCCTGGTCGACCCACTGCCGGTCGCCGAACGTCCGACCGCGCTGATCGACGCACTGCGCGATCGCGGCATCGAGCTCTAGGCGTACCTTTTGCACATGGCCGACTCCGAGCGCATCAGGCCACCGTGGTGGCTCAAGCCGATGAACAAGATCTTCATGGCGGTGATGCGGCTCGGCATCCCGTTCGCCGGGACGGAAAGCCCGATGGTGCTGACGGTTCCGGGCCGCAAGTCGGGCAAGCCGCGCTCCACGCCGATCACCCCGTTCACCGTCGACGGGAAGCGGTATGTCGTCGGTGGATTCCCCGGCGCCGACTGGGTGCGCAACGCCCGCGCCGCCGACGTCGCCACCCTGACCCAGGGCAGGCGGCGCGAGCGGGTCCGCATGGTGGAGCTCACGCCCGACGACGCCCGACGACTGCTGCGGGCCTTCCCCGCCCTGGTCCCCACCGGCGTCAGCTTCATGAAGAACGCTGGCCTGATCACCGACGGCAAACCTGAGGAATTCGAGGCACTGGCCGGCCGGTGCGCGGTGTTCCGATTCGACTCACTGACCGAGAATGGAGTTCAAACACCTTGAGCAATAACCCCTTTGACCCGTCCCAGTGGCGGGTCGTCGACGGCTTCGAGGACCTGACCGACATCACCTACCACCGCCATGTCGCCGATGCGACGGTGCGGGTGGCGTTCGACAGGCCCGAGGTGCGCAACGCTTTTCGTCCGCACACCGTCGACGAGCTCTACCGCACCCTGGACCACGCCCGGATGTCGCCCGATGTCGGCGTGGTGCTGTTGACCGGCAACGGGCCGTCGGCCAAGGATGGCGGCTGGGCATTCTGCTCGGGTGGCGATCAGCGCATCCGCGGCCGCAGCGGCTACCAGTACGCCGCGGGAGAAACCGCCGAAACCGTCGATCCGGCCCGTGCCGGGCGGCTGCACATCCTGGAGGTGCAACGGCTCATCCGGTTCATGCCCAAGGTCGTCATCTGCGTGGTCAATGGCTGGGCCGCAGGCGGCGGGCACAGCTTGCACGTGGTCTGCGACCTGACACTGGCCAGCCGCGAGCACGCCCGGTTCAAGCAGACCGACGCCGACGTCGGCAGCTTCGACGGCGGGTACGGCAGCGCCTATCTGGCGCGCCAGATCGGACAGAAGTTCGCGCGCGAGATCTTCTTTCTGGGCCGCCCCTACACCGCCGAGCAGATGCACCACATGGGTGCGGTCAACGAGGTCGTCGACCACGCCGAACTGGAAAACGTGGCCGTGCAGTGGGCCAAGGAGATCAACGGCAAATCGCCCCAGGCCCAGCGCATGCTGAAGTTCGCCTTCAACCTTCTCGACGACGGCCTGGTGGGCCAGCAACTGTTCGCCGGGGAGGCGACCCGACTGGCGTACATGACCGACGAAGCCGTCGAGGGCCGCGACGCGTTCTTGGAGAAGCGCGACCCCGATTGGACCCCCTACCCCCGGTATTTCTAGGGCTGCCTATCTAATTCCTCTGCGCCACAAACGCCTACTGGCGGCAACTGTTTTCCAACGCGACCTTCGTCGAAAACGCACAGCTGGTTTCGCTTGCGTCAATGCCTAGCTCAGCTACCATCACCTCAGCAAACGCGCGGTGGCGCCTTCAACGGGGAGAAACAGTGGCATCAGCACGGGTTGTGGGTCAGGTCGGCGCGCTCGCGTTCGCGGTAGGCGCCGGATTCTTCATCGCGTCAGGCGTCGATGGCGCCGTCGCTTCGGCGGCGCCCGGCGATTCCGGCCACTCCGGCGTCGGCTCTTCCGCGCCGTCGCACTCCGCTTCGTCCGGTGCACACCGCACCGGCCCCAGCGCGCGCGTCTCGTCATCGCAGAAGACACCCGCGGCGACTCCGTCTCTAGCGGCGATCAACGCCGTGCCGACAAGCGTCTCGACAAGCCTGGCCTCTGCCACGGCCACCCCGAAGGCGCCGCACCTGCCCACACCGGTCGAGGTGCAGCAGGCGGTCGAGAACGGCCTGACCGCTCTGCGGAACAACGTGGAGTACGCGCTGCACATCAAGCCGGTGCCGCAGAAGATCTACGGCAAGCTGACCGACTCCCAGTACTGGTCACTGCAGAGCGGTGAGAACTGCGTCCTGATGGCAACCGCCTCGGTGATGGGTCAACTCACCGGCACCAAGGTGACCGAGGCGACCATCGTCGGTCAGGCGACGTCGACCCAGAGTGTCGTCGACCCCAGCAGGAAGATGTACCTGGGTTTGGCCACCGAGGACCGCGTTGCGATCGGCGACGCCGAAGAGCTGTTGCGGCTCAACGGCATCGACGCGACCACCAAGGATGATTACAAAAAGACGCAGGGCCTGACCGCATTCAGGGCGCTGGAGAAGGAACTCAAAGCCGGTAAGGCGGTCATGGTCGGCGTCAACGCCGGCGCGATCTGGAACGCCACCCCTGGCGATCCGGTGCCCGGCGCGCTTGCCGACGCAGCCGATCACGAGGTGTCGGTGATCGCGATCAATGCCACCACCCGGACCGTCTACATCAATGACAGCGGACTTCCCAACGGTGCCGGCCTGGCCGTACCGCTGGCCGTCTTCATGCGGGCGTGGCAGGCGGACAGCTTCGAGACGACCTCCGCTGTGCTCGCTGCGGCAGCCATCACCGCAATCGCCGCCTAGTCTTTGGCGCGCACCCGGGCACCGTGGCGTAGAGCGCCGAAAAGCGCACCGGACTACCCGGCATAGACTCGGCAGCCGTGAATCCCCTGCGCCGCAGACTGACCGATGCCATCGCACTGACCGGAATGCGCCCGCCGCTGAGCATGCCGACCGGCATCAATATCGACCTGCGCGGCAAGCGCGTGCTGGTGACCGGCGCCTCGTCGGGCATCGGCGCGGCAGGCGCCGAGTTGTTCGCCGCGCAGGGGTGCGATGTCGTCGTGGTCGCGCGGCGTGCCGACCTGCTCGGTGAGGTCGTCGACCGCATCACCGCCGCAGGCGGAGCCGCTACCGCAATCGCCTGCGACCTGTCCGATCTGGACGCCGTCGACGCGCTGGCAAATGACGTCGGTGAGGTCGACATCCTGGTGAACAACGCCGGCCGGTCGATCCGCCGACCGCTGGCCGAGTCGCTGGACCGCTGGCACGACGTCGAACGCACCATGACGCTGAATTACTTCTCACCGCTGCGGCTCATCCGCGGGCTGGCGCCCGCGATGATCGAGCGCGGCGACGGCCACATCATCAATGTCGCGACGTGGGGGGTGTTCAGCGAAGCCTCCCCGCTATTCGGCGTCTACAACGCATCGAAGTCCGCGCTCAGCGCGGTCAGCCGGGTCATCGAAACCGAATGGTCGAGCCACGGCGTGCATTCGACGACGCTGTACTACCCGCTGGTGGCCACTCCGATGATCGCGCCGACCAAGGCCTATGACGGCCTGGCTGCGCTGACCCCCGAAGAGGCCGGACAGTGGATGATCGACGCCGCCCGGCACCGCCCGGTGCGGATCGCCCCTCGCATCGCCGTCACGGCCCGCGCGCTGGACGTCATCGCCCCCGGTGTCGTCAGCCGGGTGATGAAGCGTCAGCGCCTGCAGCCCAACTGAGGTAAACACAACGGCATGGAGATCCTCGCGAGCCGGATGCTGCTCCGGCCAGCGGATTACGCGGCCTCGGTGTCGTTCTACCGCGATGCGCTCGGCTTGGCGATCGCCCGCGAATACAGCGGCGGCACCGTGTTCTACGCCGGCCAGTCGCTGATCGAGCTCGCCGGCCACGGCGCACCCGAGCATCCGGGCGCCCCGTTTCCGGTGTCGTTGTGGCTGCAGGTCCGCGATATCTACTCAACCCAAAAGGATCTGCAGGACCGCGGTGTGGAGATCGCCCGCGCGGCCCGTCGCGAACCGTGGGGTCTGCACGAGATGCACGTCAGCGATCCCGACGGGATGACACTGATCTTCGTGCAGGTCCCCGAGGACCATCCGCTGCGCCGCGATACCCGCGACTAGTGCGATTCGAGCGGCCAGCCCACCGAGGCCAGCCGACCCGCAACCTGGTTCAGCTCTTCGGGATTGGGGTCCTTCTCGATGACCTCGCGGACGGCATCGCGGATCTGCTCGTCGGTAACCGGGGTATCGAAATCAGCTGAGCGCAAGATCGATTGGGCCGCCTGAACGACCTCGTCATCCGTCAGCGACCGCTTCAGGAGGGCCAGCAGCGGATAGTAGTCCTTGGGCGGAACGCCTTCCGGATAGCCCTTGTGCAACCAGTCCAGGACGTTCTCGAGAAAGGCGGGGCGCTGTTGTTCGACGGTCATCGCACTCTCACTTCTTGGGCAGCATCGGGAAGAGGTCGACACCGAAGTGATGGATGATCGTCATCCGGGTGATCCAGGCGACGGCCGTCACGATCACGAAGGAGACGAAGAGGAACAGCACGATCCCCAGGTACTTCAGCGCCGGGTTCGGCTTGTGGATCGCGTGGTCGGCTTCCTCACCGCCGGCGCCGAATGAGTAGGCAAGCATGCCCGTCGCGAAGATTGCCGGCAGGCCGGCGCCGAGCACCAGGCCCACGATCAGCACCTTGAAGATCGACTCGAAATACGTCATCAACGCGTCCTTTGGTTGGTAGGTGGTCGTGGTCAGACCGTGGCTTTGGGCTCGGTCTGCTTCGCACCCTTGGCGGCCGCCCGAACCTCAGCAGGCACCACGGAGTTCGTCGACGAGTCCCAATCGGCGTTGACGTTCGAGGAGTCGACCTTCTGCTGCTGGGCGCGCCACCACATGTAGCCGGACAGCCCGACCAGGATCACGAAGATCAGGCCGTCGCCCATCAGCTGGGAGTTGGTGACGTCCTTGACGACGTAGGACAGCCAGTAGGACAGCGCCCCGACCAACGCAGCAGCCGGCAGCGTGACCAGCCAGGCCACCGCCATCCGGCCGGCAACCGACCAACGCACCTCGGCGCCCGGCTTGCCGACGCCGCTACCCAGGATCGAGCCGGTGGCGACGTGCGTGGTGGACAGCGCCATGCCCGCAGCACTGGAGCTCAAAATGATTGCGGCCGAGGAAGCTTCGGCCGCCAAGCCCTGCGGTGACTCGATCTCGACCAGTCCCTTGCCCAGCGTGCGGATGACCCGCCAACCGCCGATGTAGGTGCCAAGGCCGATGGCCAGCGCGCAGCTGAGGATGATCCAGAACGGCAGACCGTCCTTCTTCACGTCACCGGTCAGGTGCCCCGTGGTGATCAGCGCCAGCGCGATGACACCCATCGTCTTCTGCGCGTCGTTGGTGCCGTGCGCAAGCGCTACCAGCGAGGCAGTGGCGATCTGCCCCCAGCGAAAGCCCTCTTCGCGGCGGCGAGCCAGCACCCTGCGGGTGATTCGGTACACCAGCCAGGTGCCCGCGGCGGCGACCACGCCCGCGATCACCGGGGCGGCGACCGCCGGGATAAGCACCTTTTCGGTGACGCCCTTCCAGTTGACACCTGCGCCGCCGAGCGCGGCCAGGCCGGCGCCGATGAGGCCGCCGAACAGGGCGTGCGACGAGCTGGACGGAATGCCGAACAGCCAGGTCAGGAGGTTCCACAGGATGCCGCCGATCAGGCCGGCGAAGATGATCGTCAACCCCATCGAAGCGTCGATGCCCGGCAAGAGGTGACCAGTCTTGGCGTCCTGCACCTTGAGGACCGACGTCGTCACCGTGACGGCGACCTCGACGGAGAGGAACGCGCCGACGAGGTTCAGGACGCCGGCCAACAGCACCGCGGTCTTGGGCTTGAGCGCGCCGGTGGCGATCGATGTCGCCATGGCGTTCCCGGTGTCGTGGAATCCGTTGGTGAAGTCGAAAGCCAGTGCGGTGGCGATCAGCAACACCAGGATGATCATCTCCGTGCTCATAAGTGAGATTGTGGTGGGTAAAGGGACCCTTTGACCAGCGGCCAAAGGTCCTCGAACTGCATATTTGCGAACGTCCCGCAGCTGTTCATCCGTCGTTAACCCGAAGGCCGTCCGCGGTTCCGCTGGGCCGACGGATCGGGGGTACAACTCGGGGGGCGCGGCGAGTACTCGCGCCGATTAGCATTCTTGACGTCCACTGGGCGCGCTCACACGCCCCCCGCCAGGGAGATGCCGCGGTGACCAAATTTCTCACCAAGATCGTGGCCTGGATCAAAGCCGGCTACCCCGATGGAGTTCCGCACCCCGACCACGTGCCGCTGTTCGCCCTGCTCCGCAGGCGATTGAGCGAGGACGAGGTCATCGCGGTCGCCCAGGCACTGGTGGAACGCGGGGCCTTCGACCACACCGACATCGGGGTACTGATCACCGAGATCACCGACGCGCTGCCCACCCCCGAGGACATCGATCGGATTCACGACAAGCTGGCCGCTTTCGGCTGGCCGCTGGATGATCCGCGAGACAGTGAGGACATCGAATAACCACTCTGCGAGCGCTCGCCATCCCGCCCGGCCCGTCGGCGCAGTCGCTGATGGCCGCCTTGGCTGGCGTGCTCGACGGACGCGATGCGCCCCTGGTACCCATCCCCGCCGGCGACCTCCGTGAAAGCGAATTGCTGACCACGTCGCTGCGGGTCGGTGAGGAAATCGACGACGACGTCGCACTGGTGGTGTCGACGTCGGGCACCACCGGCACACCCAAGGGTGCGATGCTCACGCCCGCGGCGCTGATCGCCAGCGCCGCGGCCACCCATGACCGCCTCGGCGGCCCGGGCAACTGGCTACTGGCGCTGCCGACCCACCACATCGCCGGGATACAGGTATTGGTGCGCAGCCTGCAGGCCGGCACCGTGCCGGTCGAGCTGGACATCTCCGCGGGCTTCGATGCCACCGAATTACCAACGGCCATCGCGCAACTCGGGTCCGGCCGCCGCTATACGTCACTGGTCGCCACTCAGCTCGCCAAGGTTCTGCTCGACCCCGAGGCCACCGCGGCGCTGGCCGAACTCGACGCGGTGCTGCTCGGCGGGGGCCCAGCGCCGCGGCCGGTTCTGGCGGGAGCGGCGGCCGCCGGTATCGCCGTGGTGCGAACGTACGGCTCCAGCGAAACGGCAGGCGGCTGCGTCTACGACGGTGTGCCGCTGGACGGGGTGGCGATTCGACTCGACGGCGGCGCCGAGCCGAACGAGGGGCGCATCGTCATCGGCGGGCCGACGCTGGCCATCGGCTACCGCAACCGGCCCGATCCGGATCCGTTCGACGAACCCGGCTGGTTTCGCACCGACGACCTCGGCGTTCTCGATGAGGCCGGCAACCTGACGGTGCTCGGCCGGGTCGACGAAGCGATCAGCACCGGCGGACTGACGGTGATGCCCGCGCCGGTGGAAACGGTGCTCTCACGCCACCCTGCGATCGCCGACTGCGCGGTGTTCGGCCTGGAGGACGATCGGCTCGGCGAGCGGGTGGCCGCCGCAGTGGTGCTTATCACCGGTGCGATAGAGCCGACACTCGAAGAAATCCGGGCGTACCTGTCACAGTCGCTGGATTCGACGGCCACACCCCGTGAACTGCACATTGTCGACGAGCTGCCCCGCCGCGGCATCGGCAAGCTGGACCGCCGCGCGCTGCGCGAGCGGTTTGCCAACGGCGGCGACCTCCCCGGCGGCTACGGCTGGTGAACAATGGTGTGCATCGCCACTTAGAGGGAGCAACATCATGGACGAGCTGAAGTATCTCGACCTGCACGGCAACCGGGTGGCCTACCTGGACGAAGGCCAAGGCGACGAAGTGATCCTGCTGTTGCACGGCATGGCAGGCAGCTCACAGACCTGGCGCTCGGTGTTGCGTCCGTTGTCACGCAAGTACCGGGTGATCGCCCCCGACCTGCTCGGCCACGGCAGCTCGGCCAAACCACGCAGCGACTACTCGCTGGGTGCGTTCGCCGTGTCGCTGCGTGACCTCCTCGACGAACTCGGGGTCACACACGCCACCGTCGTGGGCCAGTCGCTGGGCGGTGGGATCGCGATGCAGTTCGTCTACCAGCACCCCGATTACTGCCGGCGGCTGATCCTGATGAACAGCGGCGGCCTGGGGCCGGACGTCGGCTGGACGTTGCGACTGCTCTCCGCGCCCGGAGCCGAGCTGATCATGCCGCTCATCGCGCCCCGACCGGTGCTGACCGCCGGCGAGCGGGTGCGGTCGTTGTTCGGCAAGCTGGGCATTACCTCGCCGCGTGGCTCGGAGATCTGGAACGCCTACAGTTCCTTCGCCGATGCCGAGACACGGCAGGCGTTCCTGCGCACGCTGCGCTCGGTGGTCGACTACCGCGGGCAGGCCGTCAGCGCGTTGAACCGGCTGAACGTCGCCAATGTGCCGGTCATGGTGATCTGGGGCGATCAGGACGCCATCATTCCCGTCGAGCACGCGTATGCCGCGTACGAGGCGCGGCCCGACGTCCGGCTCGAGGTCTTGGCTGGCGTCGGGCACTTCCCGCAGGTTGAGCGGCCCACTGAAGTGGTCGATCTGATCGACGACTTCATCTCCACCACCACCGGTGCCGATATCGAGCAGCCCGCCACCCAGGCGTGACCGCTCCCGCCGATCGCTTCGCTGCCGCGAAGGTCGCCAGGCTGGCGACTGTCACTCCCGACGGTCCCCCACACCTGGTGCCGATCGTGTTCGCGGTGGCCGAGTCGACCGTGTACACCGCGGTGGACGGCAAGCCGAAGACCACCCAACGCCTGCGGCGGCTGGCCAATATCGAGGCCAACCCCCGCGTGAGCATCCTGGTCGACCATTACGACGACGACTGGTCACAGCTGTGGTGGGTGCGGGCGGACGGAATCGCGGAGATTCACCACGACGGTTCGGTGTGCGAGCGCGGCCATGAGCTGCTGCGCGCGAAATATCCGCAATATCAGCACGTTCCGCTGGACGGTGCGGTGATTGCAGTGGAGGTCGATCAGTGGTCGTCCTGGGACGGTTGAGCTTGCCACTGCGCGCTCACGGCGCCGAAATCGACGTGGTGGCTGCGAATTCCGCAACAGCACAACCCTGGTGTCGATCTCGCGCACGCGCGGCCCGCCCGTACGCTGGATAGTTGTGAGCATCGGTCGCAAGGAGGCGGTCGCGGTATCCGTCGGCGTGCTACTGGTGGCCGCTGCATTCGTCGTTCCGCACCTGCATCTGGGCATCGTCACTCCGCTGATCAACAGCACGCCGGAACAGATCAAGAGCTTCGCCGACACCGCGCCGATCTTCGGCTGGTGGAACGCTCACGTTGGCTGGGGCACGATTCCGGCGATCCTGATCGGCACGGCGGCTGTGGTGTGGGGCGCCTCGATCGCGACGCGGCTGCCCTGGCGGTCGCTGACGTGGGTGGTGTGGGCGACCTCGTTGTCGTGGGCGTTCGCGCTGGCGATGATCGACGGCTGGCAACGCGGCTTCGCCGGCCGGCTCACCGCCCGCCACGAATACCTGCGCCAGGTGCCGACAATCACCGACATCCCGGAGGCCGTCCGCACGTTCTCCAGCCGAATTCTTGATTTCCAGCCGAATTCGTGGATCACCCACGTATCCGGCCATCCGCCCGGAGCATTGTTGACGTTCGTCTGGCTGGACCGCATCGGGCTCGGCGGTGGCGCGTGGGCCGGTCTGTGGTGCCTGTTGTTCGGGTCGTCTGCCGCTGCCGCGATCCTGGTGGCCGTTCGGGCCCTCAGCGGTGAAGAGACTGCCCGACTGGTGGCGCCGTTCGTCGCCGTCGCACCGACCGCGATCTGGATCGCGGTGTCGGCCGACGGGTACTTCGCCGGTGTGGCGGCATGGGGTATTGCTTTGCTGGCCTTGGCGGTTCGCCGAACCGTGCGCTGGCCAGCACTGGCCGGCATAGCCGCCGGACTGGTGTTGGGCTGGGCGATCTTCCTCAACTACGGACTGGCGCTGATGGCCGTTCCCGCGGTGGCAGTGCTGATCTGCGCGGCGTCCTGGCGGATCGCGGCTCGTACGCTGGTTACCGCCGTGCTGGGCGCACTGGCGGTGGTCGGGGCGTTCGCCATCGCAGGATTCTGGTGGTTCGACGGATACACCCTTGTGCAGCAGCGCTATTGGCAAGGTATCGCATTGAATCGGCCGTTCCAGTATTGGAGCTGGGCCAACCTTGCCTCGGTGGTATGTGCGATTGGGTTGGGCAGCGTCGCCGGCGTGGGCCGGGTGTTCGACATCGCGGCGATCAGGGCGCGCTCCGGGCTGCACCTGCTGGTCCTCGCCGCGCTGACGGCCATCCTGTTCGCCGACCTGTCGATGCTGTCCAAAGCCGAGACGGAACGGATCTGGTTACCGTTCGAGGTCTGGCTCACCGCCGCCGGCGCCCTGCTGCCCGTCCGGGCCCAACGATGGTGGTTGAGCCTTAACGTGATCGGCGCCCTGGTGCTCAACCACGTCATCCTCACGAACTGGTAGCACCCGGTCGCCGACCAGATAGAGCAGCGCGGCACCCCACACGACGGCCAGCGCGATCCAGAAACCGGCCTCGTAGTCACGGTCCAGCACCGTGAGGTTGTCCAGATGCAGTCCCGGCTTGTCGTAGACCGGAATCGCCAGCAGTACCAGAACGACAGTCAGCAGCGCGGCCACCAGCACCGGCGTCCACCATTTGCTCGGAAGGAGCCGCCGTCCGGCGAAGCCGAGGGCCAGGCATACCGGCGCGAACACCGCGTCGTGCAGCAGCACCCCGATCAGCGCCCAGACCACGATGCGAACGATGACGTCGGGTGAGTTGTCCGCCACCAGCACTACCCCGTAGGCGCCAACCGCCAGTCCGAGAGCGACCAGGAACAGTCTTGTCGACGTCACGGCACCACCTCGATTTTGGACAGCCATTTTGTCTGCAGCACACCGGGTCTCGTCGGCGCGATCAGCCTACATGGGTAGCCGTGGTCGAGGTCCAGGGTTTGACCGTTGAGTTTCAGCGCGATCAGCGTCTGCGAATCCCTGGTGTGACGGGCCGGCAGTACGGTCCGGGAGTACGGCCCGGGTGGTTCCAGTGAGATCATCCGGACATCGGAATCCGGCTCGCCGCCGACCTCTTTGACCAGATCGGCCAGCACAATCCCGGTCCAGTCGGCGGTCGCGCTCCAGCCCTCGACGCACGCGATGGGCAGCCGGTGGGTGGTTTGGGGCATCGCCGCCAGCTCGTCGAGGGTGAACGCTTTGGTGGTGGAGCCGTTGACGACGGTGAGCCGGTAATCGGGTGCACGCGCGCTGCCCAGCACGCCCGCGGCGAACGCAGACCGGTTCACCGGAACACCCTGAGGTCCGTCGCCTGACCGTGGCGCCAGCAACGAGACCTTGCGCAACCACGGAATCGTCTGCCCGGCAGTCACTATCGTTGCGACACCAACAGTCAGCCCGGTGCCGACCAGCACCGCACGCCTACTGGGACCCTCGCGCGGTTCACCGGTCGGGCTCTCCTCGAGAGGCTCGCCGAGAGCCCGGCGGATCACCGGCAATTTCACCCCGATATGCACGATCACCGCGCCTGCTGCCACGTACGCCATCGCATAGTGGCTGGTGGTGAAGAAGAACTTGAACGCATACCACTGCGCGATGTTCATCACTCCGGTGGAGAGCTGAAAGATCATGGCGCCCACCAGAACCAGGATCGACGCCCGCTCGATCTGACGGGTCAGCCCGCCGATGATGGGCCGTTCGAACAGCTTGGGGTAGACCGACCACAGTTTGACGAGCAGCAGCGGAATCGCGGCGATGCCCGAGATCACGTGCAGACCCTGCGTCACCTGGTACAGCCAGACAGGACGGGTCGGCCAGAAGAACCACGGCTGAGGATGCTGGATGAAGTGGCTGATCAAACCCGTGGCGAAGCAGACGGCCACCGCAACACCGAGGGCGACCCCGACCCGGGCCGTCACCGCCGTACCACGCAAGGAAGCCATAGATTTCCCTATCTGCGGCGTCACGCCAGCGTGAGTGTAGCCACGACGCGCTGGCCGATCGGGTGAAACCCGACCAACGCCAGACCAACCTCCGCGGCCAGTGCGGCCGCGCAATCGACACCCACCGAGGCCCACCTGAACCAGGGCCCGACAGTGCGGGAGGACTCCAACCGAACCCAGCTGGTCCGCACTCCCGCCGTGCTCGGGTCGAATTCGGCGACACAGTGACCACCCACCCGCAACAGCTCCCTGGCCCGCCGCAGGATCCGGCGCGGATCGCCGGATAAACCAACGTTGCCGTCCGCCAGCAGCACCGTCTGCCAACGACCGGTGCCGGGCAGCGGCTCGAACACATCACGCAACAGCGCAGGGGCGCCGCTGCGCCGGGCGAGGCGTACCGCCGTCGCCGACTGATCGACCCCGAGGGCCGGAATACCGCGCTGGATCAGGTGCGCCACCAATCGCCCTGGGCCACAGCCTAAGTCGATCGTCGGCCCGTCGCACAGTGCCACCACACCCGCATCGAACACGGTGTCGGCACCGTGACCACCCAGCCAACTGCGCACCGGAAGACGATGCACCCGGCCGTCGTCGTGACGCAGCCAACACTGCTCACCGGTCAGCGCCCGGTCGTAGAGCTGTCCCAACATGTCATATCCCTTGGGTGACTTGTGCGAACCGGCTTGATACCGAACACGCCGCGCGGACCGGCGGAATGTCGTCGACGGTGTCGACGTCGTGCAGTTCTTGAACGAGGCTCACGGAAATGCCGGTGTGCTTCAACGCCGCAAGCGTTACAACACCGGTGTCGGCTTGCGACATGGGCACGTCGCGCACACAGTCTGCGGTGGCGGCGTCGGTAACGCCGAGCACCCACCAACCACCGTCACGCGCCATTCCGAGCAGGGCCGGCACAGTCAGCAGCTGACGGGCACAGTCGGCGAGCAGGTCGGGACGCACCTGCGGGGTGTCCATCCCGATCTGCAACACGGGCTGGTGGCCGGTCGCCGCGGCGTCGGTATGCGCGTTGGCCAGGCGATCGGCGAAGCCGTCGCCGCGTTGCCCGATGACGGTGAAGGTGGCAAGCCGGTCGCTGATCTCGGCGGCCCGGCAGGCCCGGCTGAGGTCTCCGGTCATCGCGACCACTCGATGTGTCACCGGGGTCGCGGCTGTCGCGTCGAGCGTGTCCAGCAAGGCCGCGGCGGCGATCTCGGCGGCGGCCCGCTCCCCCAGCGTGGCGGCCAACCGGGTCTTGGCCAGCCCGGGCACCGGAGCCTTGGCCACCACGAGCACGGTGACCGGTATCGGTTCCGGACTCGGTGTCACGAGATGACCTTCCAGAAATCGACGGCGGCGGTGAGGCTTCCCCGCACCGACCCGCTGACTTTCGACTTGCCGCCGGTACGCGGGCCGTAGTCGACGTCGACCTCCACCACTCGCCATCCCGCCGCGGCGGCGCGGACCAATAATTCGAGCGGATACCCGGAACGGCGGTCGGTCACTCCGAGCGTCAGCAAAGCGTCACGATTGGCCACCCGCATCGGCGCGATGTCGTGCACCGCAACTCGGTGCCGGGTGCGCAGCCGCCAGCACACCGCCGCGGTTCCCAACCGCGCATGCCACGGCCATTTCAGGCCCCGCACCGGCCGACGGCGACCGGTGACCATGTCGGCGCCGCGCTCCAGCTCAGCGACCAACCGCGGCAGATCCGCCGGATCCAGCGAGCCGTCGCCGTCGAGCACCGCGACGATCGGCGTCCCGGCAGCCACTATCCCTGCGTGCACGGCGGACCCGTAGCCGGGACGGGGTTCACCGACCACGTCGGCACCGTGCCGCCGGGCGATCTCGGCGGTGCCATCGGTGCTGTTGTTGTCGACGACCAGAGCGCGATAACCAGCCGGTATCGCAGCCAGCACGGCGGGCAGCGACTCCGCCTCGTTCAGGCAAGGGAGCACCACCGTGACCGGACACTCGGGCATAGCGCCCAACCTAATCCGGATGAGCGCACGGGTGAATGACAAAACAATGACAACGACGCAGGTAGCGGACGGTGTTCGTTAACCTTCATCTATGCCGGCCCGGGTTCTCATCGCCGACGACGACACCGTCGTGCGTGATGTGGTGCGTCGATATTTGGAGCGGGATGGCCTGGAAGTCACGGTCGCAAGCGACGGCGGCGAGGCGCTGCGGGTGCTGAGCACCGAACGCATCGACGTGGCCGTGCTCGATGTCATGATGCCGGGGCCGGACGGCCTGTCGTTGTGCCGGACGCTGCGCGCAGGCGGCGACTTCAGCGTGCCGGTGATCCTGCTGACCGCGCTCGGCGAAGAGGACGATCGCATCGCTGGGCTGGAGGCCGGCGCCGACGATTATGTGACCAAGCCGTTCAGCCCAAGGGAGCTGGCGCTGCGGGTGCGTTCGGTGTTGCGGCGGGCGCCGTCACCGGCGGCACCACTGCCGCTGGAGATCACCGTGGACGGTCTGACGGTGTCGACCGCGGCGCGGGCAGTTCACGTCGCGGGCAAGCCAGTCGGGTTGACCAGCCGCGAATTCGATCTGCTGCTGTTCTTCCTCACTCACACCGACACGGTGTTCTCCCGCGAGCAGTTGCTACAGCTGGTGTGGCACTGGGAATTCGGCGACTTGTCGACGGTCACGGTCCACGTGAAACGGCTGCGGTCCAAGCTCGGCGAGCACCACCATCTGCAAACGGTCTGGGGACGTGGCTATCTGTGGCGCTCGGCGGCCGGCGGCGGTGACCGTGCCACCGCTTGACCTCGCCCGGATGGCGGTACTGGCGCTCGCCTGCTCACTACCCGTTGTCGTGCTCGGCGCGTTGGTGATTCGGCTGGCCAGGTCCTGGTCGATGACAGTCACCATGGCGGTACTGGTGTTGATTCCGGTGTTGGCGACGCTGACCGGCGTGCTGGGCGCCAGCGGTTTCATGATCACCAGTACCTTCACGTCGATCGCCATCGTGTTGCTCATCGTGGCGATCGTGACGCTGCCCGCGGCGGTGATGCTGGCCCGTTATCAAGCCCGACGGACGGTGTGGGAAAAGGAAATTCGCGAGGCAGAGCGGATGGCTGAGCAGTCCCGAAGGCAGCTGGTGGCGTTCGTCAGCCACGACCTGCGCACCCCGCTGGCCGGCATCCAGGCATTGGCCGAGGCCATCGCCGACGGGGTGGTCAGCGGTGACGAGGTTGCGGTGCAAGCCAAACATATTGAGCACGAATCGGTCCGGCTCTCCGAAATGGTCGACGACCTGTTCGAGATGTCGAAGATCAACGCCGGCGCGGTCCACGCGCCATACGAGAAAGTGGCGCTGGACGAGGTGATCGACGACGTGATGGCAGCCCACAAGATCGCCGCGGAACGCTCCGGGGTTTCTCTGGTGGCCGCGGTGCCCGACAAGCCGGTGCCCGTCATCGGTAGCGACCGCGCTCTGGTTCGGGTGCTGTCCAACTTGGTGGCCAACGCGATCGCGCACACTCCGTCGGGCGGGACGGTGACGCTGGCGCTCGGCACCGACGCGAACGGCGCGTGGGCGCGGGTGGACGATACGGGAGTCGGCATCGACGAGGCGGATCTTCCACGGGTTTTCGACGTGGCCTACCGTGGGTCGAATAGCCGTATTCCGCGCGAAGATTCGTCGCTACCAAGCGGTTCAGGCCTGGGGTTGGCGATTGCGGCAGGGCTGGTTGCGGCGCACCGCGGAACACTGTCCGCGCTGAACACCGCATATGGGGCTCGATTCGAGGTCCGGCTGCCGCTAGCCGAGTAGTCGGTCGGTAGCCTGAACAGGTCGGCAGTCGCCGTCAGCGAAAAGGGAGATCGAGATGTCCGTAGCCCAACGCGAACGAGCCGCTCTTGTCGCCGCGCTGCGCGAAGTCGGGCCCGACGCACCAACCTTGTGTAGCGGCTGGGATGCCCGAGACTTGGCTGCGCACTTGATGGTTCGCGAGTACCGTATCGATGCTGCGCCCGGAATCCTGATCCCCCGGTTCGCGGCCCATACCGCGCGAGTCCAGGATGACGTGGCCGAGCACACCGAATGGGACGACCTGGTGAACAAGGTGGCAGCGGGCCCACCGGTGTATTCGCCGCTCAAACTTGTCGACTCGGTCGCCAACGTCGCCGAAATGTTCATCCATCACGAGGACATTCGCCGCGCCCAGCCGAACTGGGAACCGCGCAGCCTGGAATCCGATCTGACCGGCAAGCTTCGCCGCACGCTGCAGATGATGGCCCGGCTCACGCTGTCGAAGATGCCTGCCCGGGTGCAGCTGCGCACCCCGGACGGCGAGACAGTGCTGACCGCCGGCCGCGGCCCAGCAGTTACGGTGACCGGTCCGCCTGAGGAGTTACTGCTGTTCTCCACCGGACGACTGGCCCGCGTCGACTACAGCGGTGAGCCGGAAGTCGTGCACGCCGTGCAGGAAGCGCCCAAGGGTTTGTGATCAGTCGTCGAGTGACCGGCACAGTCGCTCGGCCGCGGCGAGGTAGTCCTCGATGAACTCCAAGACCACCTCGCGGGCCGGCTTGACCTTGTTCATCAAGCCCACACCCTGGCCGACGAAGTAGGTCGCCAGCGCCTGAGCCCCGGGATGGCCGCCCTCGGCCAGCTTGTCGATCCGGCGGAGCACCGGCTCGGCGATCATGTTCTGCAGCGGCAGCGGCAACGGTTGCCGACCGCCCTCGTGCGGCGCCCAGGCGTCGGTCCAATCCGAAACCAGTTGGCGCGACGGCTTTCCGGTGCGTCCCGCCGACCGGACAGTATCCCGCGATGTCGCCGCCAGGAACTTCTGCACAGTGTACGGAGCGGTCTCGGCCTCCTCGGTGGTCAGCCACACCGAACCCGTCCAGGCACCCGCGGCACCCAACGCTACCGACGCGGCCATCTGCCGGCCCGTCACGATCCCACCGGCCGCCAGCACGGGCACTTCCCGAATCGGCTTGATGGCCTCGATCACCTCGGGAATGAGCACCAGAGTGGTCACCTCACCGCAGTGGCCGCCGGCCTCGGTGCCCTGCGCGACGATCAGGTCCACGCCCGCGTTGACCTGCTTGATGGCATGTTCCTTGGCGCCGACGAGTGCGGCAACCGGGATGCCGGTCTGCTTGCCGGCCTCGATCATGTAGTCCGGTGGTACACCAAGTGCGTTGGCCATCAACTTGATCGGATGATCCAGTGCGACTTCGAGCAGGCTCGCACCGGTGTCCCCGCTCAGCGACGACGCGGCCACCCGCGGCTGGTCGCTGATGTCGATGTCATGTGCGGCCAGCAGCTCATCGATGAAACCGCGAAAGTCCGCGGGGATGCGGTCGGTGAGCTGATCGAACGACAGGCTCTCGCCCTTGCCCTCGAACTTGGCCGGCACGATGATACGCCGTAGGGCCTCCCCTTCACCTGATCGTCGATCCAGCTCAGCTCCTGGTGGAGTTGATCAGGGCGGTACGCGGTGCCACCCAGTACACCGAAGCCGCCCGCGTTGGTCACCGCCGCAACGACGTCGCGGCAGTGGCTGAAGGCGAACAAGGGAAACTCGATGCCGAATTGGTCGCAGATCTCGGTCTTCACGAGCCCAGTATGCGCCGCAATCACGTCTCGACCAACCACCGGGTTGGGAAGAGTGCCGAGCGTCCGAATCCGTCAGGCGGTGGCCAAGGCCTGCGTCGCGAGAAGCGCCTGCGCAACCCCGGACATGATCGCGGCAACCCGGATCGCCTCGAAGATCACCGTCCGAGACACGTCGGCGTCCCGGAGCTCCTTCTCATGAGCCGCCAGGCACTGATCGCATCCGTTGTTCGCCGATACGGCGAGCGACCACAGCTCGAAGTCGACCTTGGCCACGCCGGGATTGGCGATGATGTTCATCCGCAGCCCGGCCCGCAGGTCGTCGTAGCGACCGCCGAGCTGATGCTTGGTGCGGTAGAAGACGTTGTTCATCCCCATGATCGCGGCGGCGCCCAGCGCGGCGTGATACGCCTCCTCGGACAGTACGTCCAGTGCGTCCTCGGTGACCTCGCGCAGCAGTTGCTCGGATTTGGTCGCTGCGGCGGTCGCCACCAGCGCTCCCCACAGTTGCTGTTCGGTCAGCTCGGTCGAGCGGACGATGCTGCCCAGGTTGAGCTTGAGATCCTTGGCATACTCCGGCAAGGCCTCTTTGACGGCGTCGATGCTCATGATCAGACCGCCTCGGCCAGCAGCTCGCCGGCGTCGATGGTCGGATCACCCTTCTTCCAGTTGCACGCACACAACTCGTCGGACTGCAGCGCATCGAGCACCCGCAGCACCTCTTCGACGTTGCGGCCCACCGACCCGGCGGTCACCGACACGAACTGGATCTCGTTGTTGGGATCGACGATGAAGGTCGCACGATCGGCAACGCCGTCGGCGTTGAGCACACCTGTCGCCTCACAGAGCCGGCGGTTGAGATCCGACACCATCGGGAACGGCAGCTTCTTGAGATCCTCGTGCTGGGCACGCCACTGGAAGTGGACGAACTCGTTGTCCACCGACACCCCGAGGACCTGTGCGTCGCGGTCCTCGAATTCGTTGTTGAGCTTGCCGAAGGTGGCGATCTCGGTCGGGCAGATGAACGTGAAGTCCTTGGGCCAGAAGAAGATCACTCGCCACTTGCCCGGGCTGTCCGAGCTCTTCACCTGAATGAAGTAATCGTCGGGCTGCTTGGCGTCGACCTTCGACAGGTCGCCACCGACGACTGCCTTCAGGTCGTAAGCGGGGAACTGATCACCGATTGTCAATAGAGCCATGATTGTCACCACTCCTTCAGAACTAAACTGGAACCAGTCCAGATTAGGTGAGAAGGGAACGGTTTGACAGGCCTCCACGCCCAAGGGTGACCATTGTCACCGATTCTGAGGACCCGCGTCAACGCGTTCAAATATCCACGGGGCGAAGCGATTTAATCTCGTGGCAGGCGTCACAGTGCACCACCCGGGGTGACGGCTCACACCCGCAGGGGCGCGAAAGCGAAGTCGCGCAGGCCGTCATCGGGATCGATTGCGGCCCGGAAGCCCAGTGCATCGCTCGCACGGGCAGGATCGGCGACGATGTGGCGGACATCGCCACTCCGGTATTGGCCGGTGACCACCGGCGCTGGTCCGCCACGGGCCTCACAGAGGCGGGTGGCCACCGTCAGGATCGAGACCGGCCGGCCGGAGCAGACGTTGGCGGCCAGGAACCCGCCCGCCTCCCAGCGAACGGCTGCGACGTTGGCGGTCGCGATGTCGTCGACGTGGACGAAATCCCGCATCTGCCCGCCGTCCTCGAAAACCTTGGGTGGCTCGCCTTTTTCCAGGGACGACCGAAAGATCGCCGCAACTCCTGAGTACGGAGTATCGCGCGGCATGCCGGGGCCGTAGACGTTGTGATAGCGCAGCGCTACGACCGAGCCGCCCGTCGACTCTGCCCACGCCAGCGCGTAGTGCTCCTGGGCGGTCTTACTGGCGGCATACAGGCTGCGCGGGCGCAGCGGCGTGTCCTCACCGACCAGCTGCCAAGACAGCTCCTCGCCGCCGAGCGGACAGCGATGCTCGAACACCCCGGCGTCGAGATCGGCACGTGTTCGCGGCAACGGTTCAACAGCACCGTGCACCGGGCAGTGGTATCCGCCCTGGCCGTACACGACCATCGAGGACGCCAGCACCAATCGCTGCACGCCGGCCTCGAACATCTGCGCCAGCAGCACAGCGGTGCCGTAGTCGTTGTGACCGGCATAGGACGGCGCGTCGGCGGCATTGACCCCGGCACCCACCACGGCCGCCTGGTGGCAGACGATGTCGACTCCGGATAGCAAGCGCGCCAACGCATCCGCATCTCGGATGTCAACCCGGTGGCACTCGTCGGGCAACGCGGCATCCGGACCGTGCGCGGCGTCGAGCATGACATCAGCCGCGACCACCTCGTACCCATCGGCAACAAGGGCGGCCCGCACCCGGCTACCGATGAATCCGGCCGCGCCGGTGAGTAACACCCTCATGGCAGGTCGAACGGTAACTCGACACCTTCATGTGCCAGGCAATGCGTGCAGACCCGGTCGGAGTCCACCTGGTCGATCGCTTCCAGCACCAGTTTTTTGAACGGCGCCATGTTCTTTTGGAACTCCGCGAAGACATCGACGGCCCGCACGCCGGCCCCGACATCGACACCGGCATCCAGATCGGTAACCAAAGCAATTGCGGCGTAACACATTTCCAGCTCACGCGCCAAAACCGTCTCGGGATAACCGGTCATGTTGATCAGAGTGAAACCTTCACGCGCGAACCACTGGCTCTCCGCGCGGGTGGAGAACCGCGGACCCTGCACCACCACCATGGTGCCGCCGTCGATCACCCCGGGCAGACCGCTTGCCGCCGCGCGCAGCGTCGGGCAGTACGGGTCGGCGAACGCGACGTGGATGCCGCCGGAGTCGAAGTACGTGTCGTCCCGGCCGCGGGTTCGATCCACCAGCTGATCGGGTACGACGACCGCGCCGGGACCGAGGTCGGGCGTGAGGCTGCCCACCGCGCACGGCCCGAAGACCCGTCGCACCCCGAGAGCTCGCAACGCCCACATGTTGGCCCGGTAGGGCACGGTGTGCGGCGAGAATTCGTGGCTCAAACCGTGCCGCGGCAGGAAGGCCACCTCATGCTGGCCGACCCGCCCGACGGTGATCGGCGCACTCGGCTCGCCATAGGGGGTGTCGAGGTTCAGGCTGCGCGCGTCGGATCCGAAGAACGCGTAGAAGCCGCTGCCGCCGATGACTCCGAGCATCCGACCATTGTGCTGTATCGAGGTCTAACTGTCCGGCAGGTCGAGGGTCGCATCGGTCGCCTTCAATCTGGCGCTGATCCGTCGGCACCCATCACCAAGGGCAATCATCTGACGCCTGCTCAGTTCATCCAGAAAATGGGCGCGCACCAACCGGGCATAGGTTTCCAGCGATGCCGTGGTCGACCTGATGCCCTCTTTGCTGATCGTCGCCAGCACCCGCCGGCCGTCGTCGCTGCTGGCGTCCCGGCGAACCAGCCGCCGGCGCTCGAGTCGTTGGATCTGTTGCGTCAACGCACTGGGGGTGACCATCAGCATTTCGGCGAGGGTGCCCATCTGGCTCGGACCACTGCTCATCAGGTGCGCCAACAGTTGAACGTCGGCCAAACTCAACTTGTGGTGCTGCATCAGACCGCGGTTGACGACCGATTGCACCGCCATCGCCACCGACTCGAAATGCAGCCACGCATTTGCCTCGAGCTCATCGAGGCCGAGGCTCAGATATCGCTGATGCGCAGACCGACGGGCATTGCCCGCGGTGGGTTCCCACCCACGCCGCGGCAGCGGGTCCTCCGCCCATTCGGCAGAGGACCCGCTATCCGCATCGTCATGATGCATCGAGTGGTCTACTCGGCTGCGCTCCCGCCTCGGTTCGGCCGCGCGCTCTTGGCGCCGGTCGACTTCTTGGCACCCGACGGCTTCTTGGCAGCGGCGGCCGACTTGGCACTCGACTTGCCGCTCGTGGGCGAGCTGCGGAGCGCGCCCCTCGCCGACTTACCCGTTCCCGTGCTCGCGGTCGCGTCGGTAGCCGGGGCAGCTTCGACACTGGCGGCAGGCTTGGCGGTCCGCGCCGCGGCAGGCGCAGCCACCGGAGTGATCGCGGTGGCAATCGCCTTCGGAATGCTCACCAGCAGCGTGTAGACCAGCCCGGCGTTGAAGCCGGTGTCATCCGGCGGAGTCAGAAGTCCGGGCATGATCGAGCCACCTGGCGGCGTATAGCCATTGATGACCGCTCCCAGCAACGTTGGCGGGAGGTTGAACAAGGCCTGGACGGCAGCGCCGTAATCGCCGGTTCGGAGCGAGTCGACGATTACCTGCGCGCTGTCGCCGGTCGCCTGGATCACCCCGGTCGGAGGGCCGATGGCAGCCAACAAAAGACCGAACAGCGTCTGGATACCGGTCAACGACTTGACCGCCGCAGAGAGGTTGTCGGTTATCGAGCCGGGGATGGCCATCACCGGAAAGAACGGCAGGCCGACGGTGATGATCGCCGAACCGAGCGCTTCGTTGATCGTCGAGGCTGCCGCCGCGGGTTCACCGGCTGCGACCTGCTGGAACGCTGTTTGGAGGAATTGAGGCAGCGACGTGGTCAGGTAGCTGTACAACCCCGAGGCCGCGCCGCTGAGTGCGGTCGAGAGGATATCGCCGTACCCAATCCAGTTCTGCGCCGCTTGCCTACCGACCGGCAATGGATCGGCGAGCCACGCCGTGCCGAGCGCTCCTGCATTGGTCACTGTCTCGGTGATGACGTTCACCCAGGCATCGAAGGGGTTGGGCATCGCCGCGAGTTCGACGGCAACATTCGAAATAGCAGCCGGGACATTGACTTCCGACAACGGCAAAGCGACTGAACCGACTGGCTGAATCGGGGACAAGGCAATGGCACTGGCTCCCACCAGAGCTACCCCTGTCGCAACAGTGGAACGCACAGCTATGTGCATGATTACTCCTGTCAAGGCACTCACTTGGACGCGGCAAACACTAACTGAGCAGAAGCTGAGAATCGGCTGCATTCGCCGAAGTGCTTACGTGTCCGTCAGCGGCGGGGGACCCCGTGCAATCGCCGCGACCCAAAGACCTGCTGGTGGGCGAATGAATTCAACGTGATAGCAAACAGGATCGGGCTACCGTTTTACTTTAGGACCGCAACTAATTGGTCCACGACTGCAACTTGTTATCGATCCCGAATTGATTAACTGAACACTTTCAAAATCCTGTCACCACCCACGTGCCACCACCCATAATGGGACGACTGATTGGTTTGCTATCTCAACATGTTGATGACATGCCGTCGTATGAATGCGACCATTTCCGCGAATCAGGCTTGGCTATCACGCGAAGCGATCTATTGGCAAAGGTGGCCACTCCCGGTGAAGCGTCCTTAGCAGCGACCCGCACCGCGTGGATCGGGCCAGACGTCGTGTCTGGCAAATCTGACACCGGGCATTTGCAGAAGCCGGCAGCTACGCACTGTGAGCCGGCGCCGGCCAGATTCAGCAAATGTCGGCGCGCATGGTGGCCGTGCACCCCGTAAGCGCCCGCAGCAGTGCGTGCGACGATGGCGAGCATGGCGAGCATCGCGCAATGGATCGAGGGGGCCAGGCCCAGAACCCTGCCCAACGCGGTGGCGCCGGTGATCGCGGGCACGGGTGCGGCGGCGTGGTTGGACGCGTTTGTGTGGTGGAAGGCGCTGCTGGCCCTTGCCGTTTCGCTCGCGCTGATCATCGGCGTCAACTTCGCCAACGACTACTCCGACGGCATTCGCGGCACCGATGACGAACGTGCCGGACCGCTGCGCCTGGTCGGCTCCAAGCTGGCGACACCGCAGGCCGTGCTGGCCGCCGCGATCGTCAGCCTCGGCGTGGGGGCGGTCGCCGGACTGGCGCTGGCCATCGTCAGCGCCCCGTGGCTGATCGCGGTCGGCGTGGTGTGTATCGCCGGCGCGTGGCTGTACACCGGCGGCTCGCGGCCCTATGGCTACGCCGGCTTCGGCGAGGTCGCGGTGTTCGTGTTCTTCGGACTCGTCGCGGTGCTGGGCACGCAGTACACCCAGGCACTGCGGGCGGACTGGGTCGGCGTGACGCTGGCCGTCGCGACGGGCGCGCTGTCCTCGGCGGTGCTCGTCGCCAACAACCTTCGCGATATCCCGACCGATCGGGTCGCGGGCAAGCTGACCCTGGCGGTCCGTCTCGGCGACGGCCGCACCCGGGTGTTCTACCAGTCGCTGCTTGGGCTGGCTGGTGTGCTGACGTTGGTTCTGATGCTGGCCACACCATGGTGCGCAGTCGGGTTGGTCGCGGCGCCGCTGGCGTTGCGTGCGGCCGGCCCGGTGCGCCATGGTCTCGGCGGCCGCGAGCTCATCCCCGTGCTGCGAGATACCGGCCTGACCATGCTGGTCTGGTCCGTCACGGTGTCGCTGGCGCTGGGGTTGGGTTAATCCTGCGTCTCGTTTCCACGCAGCCGCGCCTGCAGCTGCTCGCGGTCCCGGCGGCGGCGCTGGTCGACCAGCGCGATGCTCGCGGTGGCGCGTAGGCGCAGCGGGGCCAGGACCCAGATGCCCAGCGGCAAGGCGATCACGATCGCGAACAACAGCGCCACGATGAGGGGGAACTCGCGAATCCCGATCAGCTGGGCGGCGTAGTAGATCAGCGCGGTCAAAGCGACCACCAAAGCGATCCGCGCGAACGTGTAGATGACGACGTCGCGCGCGAGGCGGCCGGCCGAGCCCGAGGTCTGGTTGTCCGAATTGTCCGACACGGCGCTGAGCCTACCGACGCGCGTATATTCGGACAAAGGAGGTTTACGTGCTGTACCTGCTCTTAGTCCTGATCATCGCCGCTGCCGTCTATGTCGGATGGCGTGCGATTCGCACTCAGTCGAATCGGACGAAGACCAGGGTCGTCGGCCCCGACGACGATCCGGACTTCCTGTGGCGGCTGAGCCACGGCGACAACAACCCGCGCTAGCCGAACCGCTCGACTGCATCGGCTGCGGGGGGAAACCCGTCGGCCACCACTGCGGCCAACCGGACCAGAGCCTCCCGCGTCTTCGGCTTCAACCGATCGAGTTCGACCTCGGCGCCCTCCTCGAGATGCGGGTCGAACGGGACGACGCACACCGCGCGGCAGCGCCGGGAAAAGTGATCGACCACCTTCTGCATGTCGACCTTGCCGGTCCGTGGCCGCACCGCGTTGACCACGCACACCGACCGGCGCACCAGATCCTCGTGGCCGTGCGCGTCCAGCCAGTCCAGCGTCGCCGACGCGCTGCGGGCACCGTCCACCGATCCCGAACTGACCACGATCAGAGTGTCGGCATGCTTCAGCACCGATGCCATCGCCGAGTGCAGAAGCCCAGGCCCGCAATCGGTCAGCACCAGACTGTAGAAGCGTTCGAGCACCGCCAGCGTCCGGTCATAGTCGTCGGCGCTGAACGCCTCGGACACCGTCGGATCGCTCTCGGAGGCCAGCACCTCGAGCCGGCTCGGACCCTGTGACGTGTAGCCGCGGACGTCGCTGTAACGCTCGATACCGTCGGCGTCGCGCAACAGGTGACGCACGGTGGCCGGAGTCTCCAGCGGCACCTTCTGGCTCAGCGTGCCGCGGTCAGGGTTGGCGTCGACCGCCACCACCCGGTCACCCCGTATCGAGGCGAACGTGCCGCCCAGGGTGGCGGTGATCGTCGTCTTGCCGACCCCGCCCTTCAGCGACAGCACGGCGACCTTGTAGCACCCCGACAGTGGGCGGTTCACCTGCGCGGTGAGACCGTGGCGACGCGCAGCGCCCGGACCCTCGCCGACGTTGATCAGCTTGCCCGACACCACATACAGCCATTTACGCCAGCCCTCCGACGGCGGTGGCTTGACCTGTCGCAGCAGCGCACTGGTCGAGAGGTCCGGATACGGCGTCGGCGGCACGGGCGGACGGTATGACGGTTGTTCGACGACATACTGGTTGAACAGCGGAGCCGGAGCCGCCATTGGATCCATCGGGATGCCGATGGGCGGCGTTGACGCCAGCCAGTCCGGTTCGGGCTGCGACGTCGCAGCAGCAGGATCGGTGAACCGCTGCTCGGTGCGGAACACCGTTGTCGCATCAGTCAATTCGTGGCCCTGGCGGGGCGCAGGATTGGACACGGACACTTCCCCCTGACATATCGTTTCGGGTTGAGTGGATTTCGTGGTGTGCATCCAACCCTAGCGCAACGTCGGGTCAGCCCACTCCGGCGTAGGAGTGCAGCCCGGTCACGACCAGGTTGATGAAAAACAGGTTGAAGACCATCGCGACGAAGCCAACGACGTTGATCCAGGCGGCCTTCTTGTCCCGCCAGCCGGCCGTCGAGCGCGCGTGCAGATACGCGGCGTAGACCACCCACGCGATGAAGGCGACCGTCTCCTTGGGGTCCCAGCCCCAGTAGCGACCCCACGCCTCCTCAGCCCAGATAGCCCCGAAGATGACGCCGAAACCGAAGATCGGGAACGCGAAAATGGTGGTGCGATAAGCGATCCGGTCGAGGGTCTGCGCGTCGGGCAACCGTTGCACGATCCGGGCGAGCGTTCCGTCCTTTCCTGGCGCGGCCAGTGGCGACATCTTCAGCAAGAACAGGATGCTCGCGACGCCGGCGACCAGGAAAACCCCCGAGCCCAGGCTGACGACCGACACGTGGATCGGCAGCCAATAGGACTGCAGCGCGGGCATCACCGGTGCGGCGTTGGTGTACAGCCACTTGCCAGAGACGGCCAGCAGGATCAGCACCGGCAGCAGCACGAACGCCCACAGCGCGCGGTACTGCGGCTTGCGCAGCACGATCGCCGCCGCGATCAGACCGCAGAAGCTCGTCAGGTTGATGAACTCGTACATGTTGCCCCACGGCACCCGGGCGGTGGCCAGGCCGCGCAACACGATGCAGGCGAACAGCAACGCAATACCGACGTAGACCAACGACAGGCCGGCCTTGCCGATGCGTTCGTCGGCGGACCGTCGGGGCTTGTCGACGACGACGCCGGGGAGGTCGCTGTCGGCGGTGACGCCCCTGCCCGATGTCGCCGGCCCAGCGGCTCCGGCACTGACCAGCTCGCGGGCCTCGACCTTGCGGCCGCGGCTGTAGGCGAGCTCGACAGCCAGCAGCAGCAGCGCGCCCACGAGAATGATGATCGACGACGTGAAGGCCCAGTCCGAATAGCGGGCCAGTCCGATGTCGATGTGCTCGGTATTCATGCGCGATCCGCCTTCTCTCTTGACGGCTCTGGCAGGTCCGCCACCATCCGTTCGGTGAGCTTCTCGAACTCGCTGCCCCACCCGGAGTTGTCGGTGCGGGCCAGACCGCCCAGCTCGACGTTTACCGTACCGGGCAGTCCCTTTGCGGGAACAATCTTGGCCCACACCCGGCGCCGGCGCACGATCAACGAGACCAGCAGCCCGCCCATCATCGACATCGCGAACACCAGAACCCACACCTGACCGGGATCGTGAGAGACCTGCAGGTTGACGAACGGGGTCGCGCCGTCGAACCTCACCACCGTGCCGTCGTCGAGCCGTACCTCTTCGCCCTGGCGCAGGTTGGTGCGTTTGACCTTGGTGAGCCGCTTCTGCTCGATGAGCCGCGGGTCCAAGGTGAACAGCGACTGGGGACGGCCGGTATCCAGGCCGGTGTCACCGCGATAGACGTCGATGGCCACCGCGGGATCGTTGGCCGCCGGAAAGCTCGACGACAGCAGGGTGCCGTCGAGCTCGGCGGTGGGTGCAAACAAGCCCATGATCGCCAGCTGATGCTTGCGCCGCTCGGAGGGATCGGGGTACATACCGCCCGGCGGGTCGACGCGGATCACGCCCGAGGACAACAACGTGATCGGGTCGTCGGGCCGCCACTGCAGGGTCTGCGTGCGCTGCTGTCCGTTCGGGAAGGTGACGGTGAACGTTGGGGCGTAGCCGTGGCCCTGCATGTACACCCGGTCGCCACCGATGCGCAGCGGATGGTTGACCTCGAGGCGGTACGGCCGCCAGGTGCCGTCGGCCAGATCGGACCCGGCCTGATAGTCGATGTTCGACGCGAACGACAGAGCCTGCCCGCTGGGCAAATAGTGGGCCTGGAAGTCGTTGACCCGCAGGCACATCGGATACAGCGACGTGCCGTCGACACTATTTCCGGCACGGAAGGAGTCGAACGCGGCCGGTGAGGCCGAGCAGAAGCCGGGGCCGCCGTTGGCGACGACGATGACGTTACCTTCGTAGCCGAACAGCTTGCCGACCGCGATCGCCACCAGCAGGCCCAGCAAGGAGAAGTGGAAGACGATGTTGCCGAACTCCCGCAGGTAGCCCTTCTCGGCAGAGACCTCGATTCCGTCGTCGGTCTGGCGGGTGACGCGTCGCCAGCCCTTGAGGCGCTCGGAGATCGTGGCCGCCGTTTCTTCCGCGGTCCCCGCGACTTCGGCGGTGGCGTACTTAGGCAGCCGAGACAAGTTGCGTGGGGCCGGCACCGGCACCGCGCGCAGTCCTTTGGCGTGCTCGATCATCCGCGGGGTCAGACACCCCACCAACGAGATGAACAGCAGCGCATAGATGGCGGTGAACCAGAAGCTGGAGAACACGTCGAAGAGCTGCAGCCGGTCCAGCCAGGGCCCGATGATGGTGTGTTCGCCGAGGTACTGCTGCACCTTGGCCTCGTTGAGGCTGCGCTGCGGCAGCAACGCACCCGGCACCGCCCCCAGCGCCAGCAGGAACAACAGCACCAGCGCGGTGCCCATCGAGGTCAGCGCGCGCCAGAGCGTGCGGCCCTGCCTGCCGAGCAGACGCAAAAGGCCCGCACGCCTCGGCGTGTCGGGGTCTTTTGCGTCTGCTCGCGGTGGGGAGGCCGTCAAATCGGCAGCCTCACGTCGGAGACGAACGCGTCGCGCACCCAGGAGATGAAGTCGTTCCAGGCCCCGGTGACCAGCGCCAGCCCGACGGCGATCAACAGCACGCCGCCGATGATCTGAATGATCCGGGTGTGGCGGCGCAACCAGCCGAATCCGTTGACCGCCCAGCCCGATCCGAGCGCCAACAGTACGAACGGAATGCCCAGGCCCAGGCAGTAGGCGATGACCAGTGCGACACCACGGGCGACGCTGGCGCCGTCGGTTGCCGAAGCGACCGTGATCACCCCGGTCAGCGTCGGGCCGAGACAGGGCGTCCAGCCCAGCCCGAAGACCGCGCCCAGCAGCGGTGCGCCCGCCACGCCGGCGAGGCGGGTCGGCGTGAACCGCGCCTGGCGCTGCAGCGCCGGGATGAAGCCGATGAACACCACACCCATGACAATGGTCAGCACGCCACCGACCCGTTGCAACACAAGCTGATTGGTGATCAGGGTGGTGGTCATGCCCAGCACCGCCACCGTGCCGAGCACGAACACCGCGGTGAACCCGGCGACGAAAAGCAGCGCCGACCCGGCCACCCGCCAGCGCTGCGCCTTGATGGCTACCCGGCCGGTGCGCGCGTCGAGGTCGTCCACGCCGACGACCGCCGCGAGGTAGGACAGGTAACCGGGCACCAGGGGCACCACGCATGGCGACGCGAACGACACCAGCCCGGCCAGCACGCAGATCCCGAGGGCCAACAGCAGCGGGCCCGCGGCGGCGGTCTGTGCGAAACCGGTCACGGTGCCGCCGGTTTCGGCTCGGCGGCCAGCCGCTGCACCACCGGCAGCAGGTCCTCGGCCAGCAGCTCACGCAGGAACACCGCGGCCACCCGGTGTTCTCGGTCGAGGACGACGGTCGACGGGATCACCGTGGCGGGGTACTTGCCGCCGAAGGCGATCATGGTGCGCATCGCCGGGTCGTAGATCGACGGGAAGGTGACCTTACGGTCGGTGACGAAGTCCTGGGGTGCGGTGATGTCGTTGTCCCGCACATCGATTCCGAGGAATGCCACGCCCAGGTCGCGGGTCTGCTCGTAGACCTTCTCCAGCTGGGTGATCTCGGAGCGGCACGGCCCGCACCACTGCCCCCAGACGTTGATCACGACAACCTTGCCTTCGAAATCCTTCAGCGACACCGTCTTCGAGGGGTCCATCAGTTCGGGTCCGGAGATCGGGCCCGGCCTGCCTCGGCCGGCCGGCGGGTCGTAGAAGATGTCGGTCTTGCCGCCAGGAGCGACGAACTCGAAGGTGCCACCCTGCGCGACGGCGTCGTCACCAGTGGAGCAGCCGGCCAACACCGTCGCCGCCACCAGGAGGACCAACAGCCGTTTCACTGCCCGGCTAGCTCCGCGTATCCCCAGCCGATGTAGTCATCCCCGTCGTAGTAGAAGGAGGTCAGCGATGCCAGGTTGCACAGCCGCCGGGTCGGGAAGTGGTGCAACTTGGCGCCGGTCATCGCCCTGCGCAACGTCTCGACGGGCAGCTGATGGCTGACGCAGACGGCCTCGTGGCCGGCCCCCCTGATCCGCGCCCGGTCCAGCGCCCCCGCCATTCGCGCGGCGATCTCGCGGTAGGGCTCGCCCCAGGTCGGCGTGCGGGGGTTGCGCAGGTGCCACCAGTTGCGCGGGTCGCGCAGGGCGCCGTCGCCCGGGGAGACCCGTTCGCCCTGAAAGACGTTGTGGGACTCGATGAGTTCGTCGTCAGTGTCGACGGCAAGGCCGTGATGAGCGGCGATCGGCGCGGCCGTCTCCTGCGCCCGCTCCAGCGGAGAGGCCACCACGTAGACGATGTCACGCGCGGCCAGCCAGGTAGCCACCGCTTCGGCCTGGGCGCGGCCGCGTTCGGAGAGGTGGAAGTCGGGCAGGCGACCGTAGAGGATGCCGTCCGGGTTGTGCACCTCGCCGTGGCGCATCACATGCACAATCGTGCGTTCGCTCATGCTGGTTTAGCTTCCGCTGCAGCGCGAGCCGCACCCGGCAGGGCGTCGGCGATCCGATCGAAAGCGGCATCGTCGAGTGCAGCCGAGACGAACCAGGTTTCGAAGGCACTCGGCGGCGCGTAGACGCCGGCGTCGAGCAAGGCGTGGAAGAACGCCGGGAACCGCCACGTCTCGCTGGCTTTCGCCTCGGCGAAGTTGGTGACCGGCGAGTCGGTGAAGAACACCGACAGAAAATTGCCGGCCCGCGGAACCTGATGGGCCACACCGGCTTGCGTCAGCGCATCGGTGAGCAGACCGGCCAACCGGTCGGCATTGGCGTCGAGTGCGGCGTACACCGCGTCGTCGGCGTTACGCAGCGTGGCCAGTCCGGCCGCCACGGCCACCGGGTTGCCCGACAGGGTGCCTGCTTGATACACCGGGCCCAGCGGGGCCAGCCGCTCCATCACATCGGTGCGACCGCCGAACGCGGCGGCGGGCAGACCGCCGCTCATCACCTTGCCGAAAGTGAACAGGTCAGCGTCGACGGGATCGATTCCGTACCAACCACTTCGGCTCATCCTGAAGCCGGTCATCACCTCATCGACGATCAGCAGCGCGCCGTGTTCGGCAGTGATGCGCCGCAGGGCGGCGTTGTAGCCGGGCAGCGGCGCAACCGCGCCCATGTTACCCGGACACGCTTCGGTGATCACCGCGGCGACGGTGTCACCGAACTTGCCGAAGGACTCCTCGACGGAGGCGATGTCGTTGTAGGGCAACACGATCGTATCGGCAGCGGTAGCGCCGGTGACGCCCGGCGAGGACGGCAGACCCAAGGTGGCGACACCCGAGCCGGCGTCGGCCAGCAGCGCGTCGACGTGGCCGTGGTAGCAGCCGGAGAACTTGACGACCTTCGAGCGACCGGTGAAACCGCGAGCCAGGCGCACCGCGCTCATGGTGGCCTCGGTGCCGGAGTTCACCAGCCGCACCCGCTGCACCGGCTTCACGCGGGCAATGATCTCGGCGGCCAGCTCGGTCTCGCCCGGCGTGGGTGCGCCGAACGACAGACCGTTGGCGGCAGCCCGCTGCACGGCCTCGACGACAGCCGGATGGGCGTGACCCAAGATCATCGGGCCCCAGGAACACACCAGGTCGATGAAGCGGTTGCCGTCGGCGTCAGTGAGCCAGTAACCCTTGGCCGAGGTGATGTAGCGGGGCGTGCCGCCGACAGAGTTGAAGGCCCGGACCGGGGAGTTCACTCCGCCGGGGATGACGGCGCAGGCATCGGCGAACAACCTGGCCGATGCCGCGGTCGAGGCCGCCTGATCCGTGCTGCTCATGGCCACCAGTGTCCCAGGCACGGCGGGATGCTCAACTACAGGGTGTAGCAGTTGGGCTTCTCCCCCGCTCGAGTGGCCAGTTGACGCACGCCTTCGGCGCAGATACGTGCAACAAGTGGCCACTCGGCGCAGTTCACACCGGGTCGAGGCGGAAAACCGGATGGTCGGCGGGGTCGGGCAGCTTGGCGAAGTAGCCGTCGACGGTCTTACCCGCCTTGACCCGGTAAGCCTGCAGCACCGGCGGCCGGTCGGCAGCGGGCAGCTCAGCAGCGGTGAACCGCGCTGCACCCACCTTGGTGTCCAGGATCACCACCGGGTTGACCCGGACGTTCTTCACCCACTGCGACTCCCCCCGGGTCGACACCAGGTAGCGGGCGTCGTCCACGTCGACGGTGATCACAGGGGCTTGAGGTAGGCCATGCTTCAGAGTTTGATGAGCTGATGCAGCTACCGCAATGGTTGGCCAGGTTCAACCGGCACGTCACCAACCCGGTGCAGCGGTTGTGGGCGGGCTTCATTCCGACCATGGGCATCCTCGAACACGTCGGCCGCCGCTCCGGCGCGCGCTACCGCACCCCGTTGTCGGTGTTCACCACCGACGAGGGGGTGGCGATCCTGCTGACCTACGGGCCGAACCGGGACTGGCTGAAGAACATCACCGCCAGCGGCGGCGGCCGCCTCAAACGCTACGGGCGGACGTTCACCGTCAGCAATCCGCGGGTGATGACCAAAACTGAAGCCGCCCCACATGTTTCGGGCCTCTGGCGACCGGTCTTCACGACGCTGCCGTTCGAGAACGCGGTGCTATTGACCCGCGTCTGAGCAGCGACCAGGCACACACCACCACCGTGATCGCCTCGGCGAGCACACTGATCAGCGCGTGTGGGGCCGGCTGCCACCCCCGTTCCAGGAATCCCATCATCCCCACGGTGCGCGACATGATGAACGCGCCGAGCGCGCCGACGGAGACCAGTAACGCCACCCCGCGCAGCCAGCCGGGCGCGCCGAGCGCGATAAGGATCGCCAGCGCCACGGAAACGCTTGTCAGAACCAGAAAACCGGGACCTATCGCAGGGATGTAGCGATAGCCGTGCAGATACAGGTAGCCATGGCTGGCGGCGCTGAGCAGCAGGCCCGCCGCGATGCTGAAGTTGACGAACCGGGTCATTGCAAAGTCTCCTCCTTCAGGGCCAGCATGGACTGGCCGCGTGTGTAGCTGACCTCGCGAATGCCGAGCGCGTCGTGCAGCTTGCCGGCGGGCAGGGTGAGCGGTTTGGGTGCCGGTCCGTCGCCGGGATGCGGCAGGGGGTAGGCCGTGGTGGTGCCGCTGTAGAACGTGACATTGTCCTCGGTCTTCGAAAATAACTGGTGGACATGGCCGTTCAGGCAGGTAACCGAGGAGAACCGGCGCAGATAACTGAGCGCCTGCGTGGCATCGTCGGTGCCCCAACCCCAGTCGGGATACATCGCAAACAGCGGGATGTGGCTGCACACGATGATCGGGGTATCCGAGGACAGCGACGCGACGTCCTTTTCGATGAACTCCAACTGGTCGGCGCCAAGGTGGCCCAGCTTCTTGAGGTTCAGCGTGTTGACCAGTCCGATGACGTGGACACCGGCGATGTCGAAGCTGTACCAGCCGTCGCCGCGGGTCCCTGCCCCGAACACGGCCCGGTACTTCTGCCCGGCGTCGTCGACCGAGTCGTGCTCGCCGGGCACCGTGAAGACGTGTGGGGTGTTCAGCCCGCTCATCATCTGGTTGACCTGGTCGAACTGCGCCGGCGTGGCCAGATGGGTGAGATCGCCGGTGTGGATGACGAAATCGGGTGTGTAGCCGAGGTTGTTGATCTGCCGGATGGCCCGCTCGAAGGACCCCACCACGTCAGGATTGGCCGTGCCGTTGAACCCGATGTGACTGTCGCTGATCTGAGCGAACCGCAAAGTGGGCCGCGCGGGAGCGGCGGCGGGGGCAGCGGCGACATGGGAGAGCACCTCGCCGCCGACGACCGCGAGTCCGACCGCGGCACCGAACCACGCACCGTGCCGCATGAGCTGTCGGCGGCTCATCTGCTGCGGATCGCCGTTCACCGGTTCACCATCACGGTGCCGCGCATGAACGGGTGGATGCTGCAGATGTAGTCGAAGCTGCCCGGCGTGGTGAAGGTGAAGCTATACCTACCGTTTGCGTCCAACCCCGGCGAATGGAACGAGCCGTCGTTGGCGACGACAGTGTGGGGCTCCTCGTCCTTGTTGGTCCACGTCACCGTGTCGCCGACCTTCACGGTGAGGTTGGCCGGGGCGAACGCGAAGTTGGTGATGTCCACAGCCGTCCCGGCGACCGGCGGAGTCGTCGACGTCGTGGCCGATGCGATCGGCCCCATGCCGGGCATTCCCGACGTCATCCCCGGCATTCCGACGGATGTGCCACCGTTCGGGCCGAAGTCGACCGTCGGCGCGGGCGCCTTCGCCGGCGCGGAGCACGCCGCGACGCCTACTGCGACCGCGACGCAGGCGAACGCGGTACGGGAGTGGTGCATGAAATCTGCCTCCTCGGCTGAACCAAGTCCGCGGCGCGGACCGTCTCACCAAGAGGTAGGGGCGGCGGTTACACCGACAGCTGTGTAACCCCGCCGCCTATCTCTGGATGATGAGCGGAAGGCAAACGATGATGGCGGCGGAGGACGATCCACGCCCGCGACCAGACCTGCGTCTGGTCCCCGAGGCGCGCTATCCGGACTGGGAAGCCGTCTACGACGACAACGTGACATGGGTATACCGGATGATTTTCGGCCGGGTCGGGAATCGGACCGACGCCGAGGACCTGACCTCGGAGGTCTTCCTGGCCGCCATGCGGCCGCTGCGCCTGACGGCGAGCATCGCCGAGGTGCGCGCCTATCTGCGCGCCACGGCGCGCACTGTGCTGGCGGCGCACTGGCGGGCCACCTTGGGCACGGAGATCACCACCATCGAGGACCTGCCCGCCACTGTGTTCGGTCCGGCGGCGCCGAGTACCGCACCGCAACGCGTCGCCGCACTGCTGGACGCGCTGCCCGACAACTACCGGCGGGTGTTGGAACTGCGCTTCCTCCAAGGCTGTTCGGTACGGGAAGCGGCCAGTACGCTCGGCGTCAGCGTCGCGAACGCGAAAGTGCTGCAGCACCGGGCGCTGCGGCTGGCCGCGCAGATCAGCGAGGGGGCACTGTGATGACCCGCCGTGAGCTCCGCCGCTACATCGACGACCTGCTGGCCGGGCGCCAGCCCAAGGGTTTCCACGTGGGAGACTTCGAAGCCGCGCAGCTGCGCACCGCCATCGACCTGACCGCCGCGCGCGACGACGCTGCCGAGCCCCGCCCGGAGTTCGTATCCGGGCTCAAGGCACGGTTGGCCGCCGAAATGTCTTCCGAGACTGGGCCAGTCGACGATGTCGCACCCCCGGCCAGGTCCGGACTGTCGGCCACCCGACGGCAGGTGATCGTCGGCTCCACCGCGGCCGCGACGGCTGCGGTGGCGGCGGTATCCGTCGACCGACTTGTGCTCCGCCCGACTACCAGCGAGCCGCAGATGGCCGACGCCGACATGGTGCCGACCGACGGGTCATGGCAGGCCGTGGCAGCCAGCTCGGAAGTGTCCGAGGGCGCCATGCACGCGTTCGATCTGGGCTCGGTCAACGGGTTCGTCCGCCGGGTCAACGGCCGAGTGGAAGCGGTCTCTGGCGTGTGCACCCACCAGGGCTGCAAGCTGTGGTTCGACCAGAGCGTCGACCGGCTGCGCTGCCCGTGCCACTCCACATCGTTTTCCCCGGCCGGAATGGTCATCACCCATGCTCTGCCGATAGCCCCGAAGCCATTGCCGCACTTCGAGGTTCGGGAGCAGAACGGTGTGGTGGAAGTTCTGGCTCCGCCCACGCAGACGACGTGAGCTGTAACCTGCTTGCCTATCTAAAGGCATGTACAGCAACATAATTGGAGCAGCACTCATCGGCATCGCCCACGTCGTGTCCAGTTCCGGAACCGGCTCGGCCCCCGACATCGTCAGCGAACTGCAGAGCCAGGGCTTTGCGGTGCAGTTCAATGGCTCGCCGAACGGAGATCTGGCTCGATGCACCGTCACCGGCGTGCACCGGGCATCACCCACCGCGTACGTGGATCTGGACTGCCCCGCCGGTACCTAGACCGGTACTGCGCGCAGCGCTTCGGGCAGGCTGGGCAGGAAGTGTTTGGTGGCGAACGCCCGGACGTCCTCGGCGGTTTCGAGAGGCTCCGGGCTGGGCAACAACAGCGCCATCATCGCGTACCGCCAGATGTTGTCGGCCAGCTCGTGGACGGCCCGTGGCCCGATCCGCTGGGCGAAGCCGGGCGGGAAGATCACCTGCAGAGCCGCCTCGATGCGCTGCACCGCGGCCGCGTAGTGCCGGCGGGCCAACTCCAGCGTCAGCGCCGGCTCGTCGAGCACCATCCGGTTGAGCACCCGGTGCTTGCGGCTGCGCAGGATCGCCTGCGTGAATGCTTCCACATAGTAATTCGATTGCGGGCGTGCATTTTTGAGTTCCGTAGCGATATCGTCGAAGAGCCGCGCGTTCTCTCGGTCCACCACGGCGGCTACCAGGTCGTCCTTGTTGGCGAAGCGGCGATAGATCGTCGTCCGGCTCACCCCGGCCCGGCGGGCGACGTCGTCGAGGGCGACCCGGCGGATGCCGTGCTGGTCGAACTCGACGAGCGCGGCGTCGAGAATGGCTTCCGTCGACGTGTCAGGCATGCCCTGCCCGCGCGAAACCCGCTGCGGCATAGCGGTTGTAGCGGATGTTCATCGGCAGATGATCCCACGCCCAGTTGACCGGGCGCGAGCGCCACAGCGCCGCGAAGCGCTGATAGTTGCGTTCCTTGCGCTCACTCCAGGGCAGGCCGAGTAGCTCTCGGGTGCGGGGCGGCATTCCGCCGGTGGTCAGGAACGCCGCGACGGGGTTGAACACCGGCGCCACCAGCCGCCACACCAGCGGGTTGACGGTCTTGGGCCGGGGGAAGCCTTTGGTGACGTAGCCGACTCCGTAGCTGGCGGTCCGGTGGGCGACCAGCACCTCGTCGATCATGCGGTCCCAGTAGCGCTCGAACTCCGCGTAGTCGGCGGGCATCGGGCGATCGCTCACGCCGTAGCGGCGATACCACGTCTTGGACTCCAGGTACATCTGCTCCTTCTCGGCAAACGAGAGCCGCTTGACGAAGGTGTCGGCGAAGTACAGGGCCTGGTCGAAGAAGGTCGCGTGCGCCCAGAAGTAGGTATCGGGATCCAGCGCGTGGTAGCGGCCGCCTTCGGGCATATCGCCCTTGATGCTGTGGTGAAAGTCGCGGACCCGGGTGCCGGCGTTGTCGTCGTCGCTGCCGTAGACGGTCATGAAGATCGGCGGCAGCGAGCGTTTGACCCGGGCCGCGGTGTCGGCGAAGAACACCGAGTGGTCGAGCACGCCCTGGCCCAACTCGGCGAGCATGTTCTGCAGCACTGCCGGCCGCGGTCCGATCAGGAACATCCGGTTATCGCCGAAGTAGCGCCACACCAGTGACTGCGGACCCAGTGGCAGGGCATCGGTGGTGGACTGGGGCTCGACAAGATCCGTCATGTGCAACAGTGTTACAGATCTCGCACTTTGTACCAACGGCTTCGTGACGAGCGTCACCCCGCCGAGATCGACGCAATGCGGCGATCTACTCGCGCTGTCCCTGCCAAACGTCGTTTGGGCGCAGTCAGGAGAAGCGCTTGAGGCGGAGGCTGTTCGTCACCACCAGCACCGAGGAGAACGCCATCGCCGCGCCGGCGATCATCGGGTTCAGCAGGCCCAGTGCGGCCAGCGGGATGGCCGCCACGTTGTAGCCGAACGCCCAGAACAGGTTCTGTTTGATGATCCGCAGCGTGCGCGACGACAGCCGCAGCGCGGTCGGCACCGTCCGCAGGTCGCCGCGGACCAGCGTGATGTCGCCCGCCTCGATCGCCGCATCGGTGCCGGTGCCCATCGCCATGCCGACATCGGCGGTGGCCAGCGCCACCGAGTCGTTGACCCCGTCGCCGACCATGGCGACCTTTCGGCCCTCGGCCTGCAGTCGCTTGATCGCATCGGCCTTCTCCGACGGCAGCACACCCGCGATGACGTTCTCGGCGGCGATGCCGACCTCGGCAGCCACCCGTGCGGCGACCGCCGGGTTGTCACCGGTGAGCAGTATCGGGGTGATGCCCATCCGCTTCAGCTCGGCGATGGCCTCGGCACTGGTCGGCTTGACCGCATCGACCAGCCGGATCACCCCGTGCTGGGTGCCGCCGGCGATGACGGCCACGCTGGTGCGTCCGTCGTCGTCCGAGGCGCGGGCCACCCGAACGGTCACACCCTCCACGACGCCGCTGACCCCGGTCCCGGGATCGTTGACGAAGCCGGCTACCGCGGGCACCCGCAGACCCCGCTCACGGGCGGCGGCCACGATCGCAGCCGCCACGGGATGCTCGGAGGCGGACTCGACGGCGGCAGCCCATGCCAGCACGGTGTCCGCGTCGGCGCCGGGCTCGGTTTCGACGGCCGCAACCGCCATGGTGCCGGTGGTGACGGTGCCGGTCTTGTCCAGGACGACGGCGTCGATGCCGGTGACGGTCTCGAGCACCTGCGGCTCCTTGATGACCACGCCCAGCTGGGCGCCACGACCGGTGCCGACCAGGATCGCGGTCGGCGTCGCCAGACCCAGCGCACACGGGCAGGCGATGATCAGCACGGCCACCGCGGCGGTGAACGCCGCCGTGACGGGCCCACCCGCCAGCAGCCAGGCGACCAGTGTGATAACCGCAATCGCCAGCACGACCGGGACGAAGACTCCCGACACCCGATCGGCCAGCCGCTGGATCGACGCCTTTCCGCCCTGCGCATCGGCGACCATCCTGGCCATCCGGGACAGTTGCGTGTCAGCACCAACGCGGCTGGCGCGCACCAGGATTCGACCGTAGGTGTTCACCGCACCGCCCAGCACCTCGGCGCCGACTCCCACGTCGGCCGGCACCGATTCACCCGTCATCGCCGAGGTGTCCAGCGCCGAGGCGCCATCCACCACGACACCGTCGGTGGCCACCCGCTCACCCGGGCGCACCACAATCACGTCACCAACCCGCAACTCGCCCACCGGGATTCGCACCTCGGTGTCGTCGCGCACCACCGTGGCATCCTTGGCTCCCAGCGACAGCAGCGCGCGTAACGCAGCGCCCGCCGACCGCTTGGCTTTGGCTTCGGCATACCGGCCGGCCAGCAGGAACACCGTCACCGCCGCCGCGACCTCGAAATAGACGTGGCCGTGACCGTGTTCGGCGGCACCGGTCAGCACCGCGTACAGCGACCAGAAGTACGCGGCCAGTGTGCCGATGGACACCAGGGTGTCCATCGTCGAAGACCCGTGCCGCGCACTGTTCAGCGCGGCCTTGTGGAACGGGTAGCCGCCCCAGAACACGATCGGCGTCGTCAGCGCCAGCACCAGCCACAGCCAGCCGGGGAATTGCCACGGCATCACCATCGACAGGGCCACCACCGGCACCGCCAGCACCGCCGAACCGATGAGCCGGGGCCGTAGCTGCTCGGTCGGGACGTCGTGGTTCATGTGGTTCTGGCCGTGACCGGAATGGTCGACCACCGAGGCGTGGTAACCGGTGGATTCCACGGCCTGGATCAGATCGTGCTCGGAGACCTGCGGCCCGTGTTCGACATGCGCGCTCTCGACGGCGAAGTTCACCGTGGCACGCACGCCCTCCAGGCCGTTGAGGCTGCGTTCGATCTTCGCTGCGCAGGAGGCGCAGCTCATGCCGCTCAACTGAAGGTCGGTGGTCGTCATGCCTTGATGATACCCCTAGGGGGTATGTTGTCCAGTGCCCCACCTGCTCACCACAACATGACGGGGAGTTCCTCGTCTGGCGGATCGGGGTCGTCGGGTTTCGGCGGCTCGGGATCCTCGTCGGAATCGCTGGGCGGCGGCACCGACCACAAGTGCCGACGCTCGCGGGGCGTCACGCCGACCGACTCTGTATCGCCTCGGCCAGCCCGGACACCGGCGCGATGGCGTCGCGCGCCAGTTCCCGCAGCCGATGCCGATCGACAGTGGCGACGAAGCCGGCCAGACCGGGCAGCTGAGCAAGGACGGCCAGCAGTCCGCACGCAAGCAACCACGGCTCGGCCGGCTTTCCCGTGATCGCGTTCCGGAGGGCACCCGCGACCTCATCGGCCAGGGCGCCAACCCGGCATGCGTCATAGGGTTCCAGACCCGCAGCGGGTATCGCCGGAACCGCAGGCGGGCCGTTCCGTAACCAGCCCTCGGTGAGCAGCCGGTCGCGCACCGCTGAAATGGCGCAACCGTGATGTCCGGCGATCAGCTCTGCCCACGTCGCCCGATTGTGGACGCCGACCTGGGCGAATGCGGAATGCAACACCTGATCGTCAGGGCTGGCCGCTTTGCCCGGGACGGGGCGACCGTCGCGCTCAACCAGATAACCCGTCAGGTAGAGCTCGGTCAGCATTGCCGCGCCCAAGGCCAGCCCGAACAACGCGGAGTCGCGCTCGTCGAATCGCCCCTGGTTGGGGTCGAAAGCGAGTAAAAACAGCTGGCCGTGAAGCGTCGACGGGACCTGCGAGACCTCGGATAACAGCCCGCGACTGCGCTCCATGCCCCCTCCTGCTCCCTGCCCGTCCGTCGACTCACATATCATGTTGTCGCAGAACAGGTTTGAAATTCATCCCCGACCCGGGCAACGGCACAGCCGCTCCTCCTGAAGCAACTGTCCCGCACGTGCCGCAAAACAACATGCGTAGGCGACTACTTCATTTTTCCGCTAACCCCGTGCGCTCCGGTGGGACACTGAACGCAACGACGAAGAAAAGATGACCGGGATGACTCTGACGCACATCGAGCAGCGGTCGGCAGCGACCGAACACATCGCCGTGCGGTGCGTGGATTCCGACGTCCACCCCGTACCTCGCCGCGGGGTGCTGATCGACTACATACCCGAGCCCTGGCGCACGAAGTACTTCGGATCCCACCCCATCGGGGAGCAGATCTACTACGACGCGCCCGACTACGCACACGCCTTCGCGATGCGCACCGATACCTTCCCGGACGACGGTGAGTTCGCCGGCAGCGATCCTGACCTGGCATTTCGCCAGCTGATCATGGAGGCCGGCGCCGACATCGCCATTCTGGAGCCGCTGGCTCCCGGCGCTCGGCTGGCCGACGCCGCGCAGGCCGCGGCCATCGCCACCAACCTCTGGCTCGACGAGCACTGGCTGGACAGCCGCAACAACTGGCACAAGCGCTGGCGCGGATCGATCTCGGTGGCCATCGAGGACCCCGACGGCGCGGCCCGCGAGATCGAGAAATGGGCCGGCCACCCCTACATGGCACAGATCCTGATCAAGGCCGAACCCCGGCCGTCGTGGGGCGACCCGAAATACGACCCCGTCTGGGCTGCCGCCACCAAATACGACATCACGGTCAGCTGCCATCTGGGCCGCGGCAAGTACGAGAATCTGCCGATCCCGCCGGTCGGCTTGCCCAGCTACAACCACGATTTCATGGTCACCTACTCGCTCCTGGCCGCCAACCAGGTGATGAGCCTGATCTTCGACGGAGTCTTCGACCGCCACCCCACCCTGCGCATCGTGTTCGTCGAGCACGCCTTCAGCTGGATCCTGCCGCTGATGTGGCGCATGGACGCGATCTACGAGGCCCGCAAGTCCGGGATGGACATCAAGCGCAAACCGTCCGAGTACGTCAAGGACCACATCAAGTTCACCACCCAGCCCCTGGACTATCCCGAGGACAAGACCGAACTGCTGCGGGCCTTCGAATGGATGGAATGCGAGAAGATCCTGCTCTTCTCCTCCGACTACCCACACTGGACGTTCGACGATCCGCGCTGGCTGGTCAAACACCTGCCCGAGCACGCCCGCGACGCGGTGATGTGGCGCAACGGGGTACAGACCTACAAGCTGCCTACGTCAGTTCCTGTACTGGAAGGCCAGACGCGGGTGTTCTGAGCGTCGCGCCACGAGCGCGCCTGGCCCGCACCAGACCAACCACGCCCAGCACCGCCAGCACGCCCGCCGCGGTCACCAGACCCCAGGTCAACATCATCAGCGGTGGGTCGAAGGCAACCGATGTCGTCGACGGCTGACCATCGGCGACGGGCGCCACGAAGACCACGCTGCGGACCTGCAGACCGGTGATCACCCCGCCGGCCAACGCCAGCGCGGCCAGCACCAGCTGGATGACATGTCTCACGGAGCGCTCGCCGTCTCGCCCTCGACCAGCTCGGTGAGCGCGGCCCGCAAGCCTCGGTGGTTGCGCGCCCACGCCTGCGCGGTGCGCTTCGCCGTGAGTTCAACACCGATCCCGGTACGGCCGCGGGGTACCCCGGACAATTCGCCCAGCGCTCGCGCCGTCTGCCACTTCTCCAGCGGCTCACGGGATTTCACCGAATGCTCCGCCACCGGGAACACCCTGACGATGTCGCTCAAGGGGGTGACCTCGGCGCCCTGCCGCAAGGTATCGCGAGTCAGCTCGACGCTGGTGTGAATCCGCGCGGCCTTGACCTGCAGGCCCAGGAACCCCGTCACCAACACCAGGAAGATCAGCGGGACCCAGGGCTGGAAGCCCACCCCGCCCTTGATCTGGATCAGCAGCATCGCGATCGCCGCCGCTGGCCCGGCAATCAGCCAGTACCAGCTCGCGCCGCTCTCGTAGAACAGCCGTTCCGGCTGCTCGAGCGGCTGATCCTCAAGCATTGGACTCCGGCGAGTCGGCGTCCGACCAACCGGCCGCTGCGGGCCGGCTCAGCAGCATCGCGCCCACGATCAGGGGTAGGACCGACAGCAGCGCGAGCAGATGGACGATGCCGAGCACGGCGACCAGCGAGACCAGCACGACCACCACGAACGAGAGGGCCAATGTGGCGCGACGAAATCGCGGGTCACCGGTCTTGCGGACCCGCCCAGCCAGAAACGCGATCATCGCGCCGGCAACCACGCAGACAATCCCGACTCCCCGGAAGAGGACCGGGATACTCGCGGTCGCGGCGATCAGCCCGCCGCAGATGAGCATCACCGCGCCGACCAGCAGCAGCCAAAACGCGACGGTCACGGCGCGGGGCCTGGGTTCGGTTGCGGTCATGGTCGGGCCAGCCTATCGGGTCACTTTGCGAAGAACCCGTGCGCGTCCTGCCGGTGCAACAGAACGGCGCCGCCCACGATCAGCACCGAACCGATGATGCCGGTGACGGCAAAGATCACCGCCTGCACGGTCTCCCGCTCGGTACTGAACAGACTGGCCCCGGTGTAGATGACGGTGGCCAGCCCGCCACCGGTCAGCACGGTGCGCGTCCAGCGGTACCCGGACCGCATCAAGAACAGGAAAGTCAGGACCAGGGCGGCCATCATGAGCGCGAACAGCACAGTGACACCGATGACCAGCACCGAGGCGTGCTTGCTCCCGGCGAAGTACGCGTCGGCGAGGTAACCGGTCACCATCAACGGCAGCGCGATCAGCCACAGCCAGAATCCGGTGTCGACATCCTCCGGGCGCGCGGGAGCCTCGGGCGGCGGTTGGTGGGTCACGCCGCCACCTCGCACCCGAGGGCGCGGCGTGTCCGCCCATGGTTCGCTCCGCAAGCGTCGCTCACGCCGCCACCTCGCAAGCGAGGGCGCGGCGTGTCCGCCCATGGTTCGCTCCGCAAGCGTCGCTCACGCC
>FLQS01000035.1 GCA_900078375.1 uncultured Mycobacterium sp.
CGCTGATCCTCACACCGACCCTGCACCCACCAATTGTCCCGAAAAGCCCAGCACAACCGGCCCCGCCACGCGGAAATAATTCAGCAGAGTCCTAGCGCTTTTGCGGCGAGCGTAACGCCACGGCGCGGAATCGGTCGATTCGTCGCCGTGGCGTTACTGTCATCGGCTTGTCGGTGGGCGACGGCACACTTCCGTCATGGAGGACGAGCCGTTCATCGGTAGCGAGGCGCTAGCGGTCGGCAGCCTGACGCGCCACGAACTGCGAACGAAGTTCGACGCGATCCATCAGGACGTCTATGTCCGGAGGGGTGCCGAGCGGAGCCCGGTGTTGCGGGCTAAGGCGTGCTGGTTGCGATCGCGCAGACGAGGCGTCCTAGTCGGCTTCTCGGCATCAGCGGTTCACGGCGCGAAGTGGATCGACAACCGACGTGCCGCCGAGATCAGCGACGTTAATCGTCGGCCGACCGAAGGCGTGCTCGCCCGTGCCTGTGTCATCGAGGCCGACGAGACATGTCGCAAAGCCGCGATGACTGTCACGACTCCGGCACGGACAGCTCTTGACCTATTGTGCTGGTACCCGATGGACGCTGCGATCGCGGCAGTGGACGCCCTGGCGAGGGCGACTCGCCTGAAGGTTGCCGATGTCGAGTTGCTGGCCGAACGTCATCGCGGCCGGCGCGGAATCCAACGAGCCCGCGCAGCGCTCGACCTCGTGGACTCCGGCGCGGAATCGCCGAAGGAAACATGGTTGCGGCTGTTGATTATTCGAGCCGGCTTCCCGCGACCGCAGACCCAGATTCCAGTCCACAACGAATACGGCGTCTTGATCGCCGTGGTCGATATGGGGTACCAGGATCTCAAGATCGCATTCGAGTACGAAGGCGCACACCACCGTACCGACCGCAGACAGTTCGACAAGGACATCCGCAGGCACGACGAGCTCATCGAACTCGGTTGGATAGTTGTGCGATTCACGGCCGAGGACACGCCGGGCAACGTCATGCGAAGAGTCGCAGAAGCCTTGGCGCGCCGACAGTAACGCCACGGCGGAGAATCATCCGATTCCGCGCCGTGGCGTTACGTTCGAGGCTTAGGTCAGGTTGTTCTTAACCTGGGTGTCCTGCATCTTGGCGATGGCCAGCGCCGTCTCCGGCAGCACGGGATCGTTCGGCGCGCTTGAGAACTCGATGTTCACCAGGGCCTTGCCCTCGGTGAAGTACACCTCGGTGATCCCCTTCGAGCCGTCGGGTGACTTACCGGTGGCGATGATGCCGTTGCCGCCGTCGCCGACATCAGCGGGCTGCGGTGCCCCGTCAACTTCCTTGGGCAGCTCGGCCTTGGCAGACTCCAGAGCCTTGAGTGCTCCGGCGGCATCGTCGTTGACGACGATCGCGAAGACGATGGTCTGGTTCTGGGGGTTGGTCATCGTCTGGACGATGCCCTTCAGACCGTTGGGATTCACGACGGGCTCGCTGGCGGTGAAGCTCGGGTCGATGTCAGACGCCTTCAGCAGCAGTTTGCTGTAGTCGGCGCCGTCGGCGGACGGGCTGGCCGCAGCGCTGGTGGTTTCTGATGCGGCTGCCGAGGTGGTTGCTGCCGCCGAGGTCGACGAGGACGACGAGGACGCCGAGGAGTCCTTTTCATCACTGCCACAGCCGACTGCTGCCATGCCTATCAGCAATGTCATGCCGATCAAGCCGACAGTCGAGGCCTGCGCAATCTTCATACGGGTTCCTTCCATGCAGCATCGATGTTTGCCTGGCCTAACTTAGTACAGCCTCGCCGTCCGCAGCGCGATCTACCCATCTGAGTATTGCCAACTAAACCCAGATCCACGTACGGTTGAACCGTGATGGAACACTTCACCTTCGGCCGCCGCAATGGCCTGCGTGTCTCGCGGCTCAGTCTTGGCACCGGCAACTTCGGCACCGGATGGGGTTACGGCGCCGACTTGGACACCGCCGCAGCCATTTTCAATCGCTTCGCCGACGCTGGTGGCACGTTCATCGACACTGCGGCCAGCTATCAGCAGGGTGAATCCGAGCAGATGCTGGCCACCCTGCTCGCCGGCAGACGTGACGAATTCACCGTCGCAACGAAGTTCGCGATCGGTGGGCCCGACGGTTCCGGTGTCCTTCAGACCGGGGCCGGCCGGCGGTCGGTGTTCCGGGCCGTCGATGGCAGTCTGCGACGGCTGGGCACCGACTACATCGACCTGTTCTGGGTGCACTTCCCGGACGCGATCACGCCCGTGGAGGAAACCATCGGTGCGCTGGACGACTTGGCCCGCGCCGGCAAGATCCTCTACACCGGGTTCTCGAACTTCCCGGCCTGGCTGACCAGTCGCGCGGTGACGATCGCCGAACTGCGCGGGTTCACTCCGCTGGCCGGGGTGCAGTTCGAATACAGCCTCGTCGAGCGCACCGGCGACCGCGAGATACTCCCGATGGCCGAGGCCCTCGGAATCGGGGCGGCACTGTGGTCCCCGCTGGGCGGCGGCCTATTGACCGGCAAGTACCGCCGCGGCGAAGAAGGCCGGAAGACTGCGTGGAACCGGTTGGTGCACAGCGAAGATGGTGGCCCCAAGTCGGCCACCATCGATGCGGTGCTCGCGGCGGCTAATGAACTCGGCGTGAGCCCGGCTCAGCTTGCGGTGGCCTGGCTGGTGGAGCGGGCGCGACGCTCCTCCACCGGCGTCGTCCCGGTGATCGGCCCGCGATCGGTGGAACAACTCGACGACTACTTGGCCGCGCTGAGCATCGAGATCGACGCACCGACCTACGACCGTTTGGACGAGGTCAGCCGCGTCGACCTAGGCGAGCCTTACGGCAAGTTGGCCGAGAACGATGCGCCCCGTGGTGGCGACGACGCGACGATCCGCTTCCACCCGGTGCCGGTCAGCTGAGCCTCAGACCGGAATGAATTCCACGTCGGAGAGCACGATGGCATCGTCGCGGCTCGGTGCGGTCACGACGCCGACGTAGCGGCCGTCTTCCTTCCACGCGCTGACCTTGATGGTCTCTCCGGGGTAGACCACGCCGGCAAAGCGTGCGCCGTAGGTCTGCACTTGCGACACATCGGAATCCAGCAGGGTGTCCACCAACGCCTTGCAGGTCATCCCGTAGGTGCACAGGCCGTGCAGGATCGGCTTGGGAAAGCCTGCCGCCGCGGCGAATTCGGGATCGGAGTGCAGCGGGTTGCGGTCACCACACAGACGGTAGAGCAGCGCCTGCTGGGGCAACACCGGCACCGAGATCTCGTAGTCCGGCGCGCGATCCGGAGCGGCCACCGACGTCGACGGGCCGCGCTCGCCACCGAAACCGCCTTCACCACGGGCGAAGATCGACCGCTTGGTGGTCCACAACAGCTTGCCGTCGGGGTCGGTCACCGTCGTCTCGCTTACGATGACGGCCGCTTTGCCCTTGTCCCAGATCTCGGTGAACCGCTGAACGGAGCGCGCGGTACCGCTGGGCGGCAGCGGCGCCGGCACGGTGACCGCCTCGCTGGCGTGCAGCACCTTGCTCAGCTCGATGTCGATGCCGGGGAACTTCACCTCGGGCGGCTCGGTCATGTGGAAACTGGCCGCCACGTTGCCGAAGCTCGGCAGCACCTGCGGGGTGCCGTCGGTGAGGTAGCGCAATTCCTTGGCATCCATGGGATCCGCACCGGCGCCGAGGCCGAGCTGATAGAGCTGCACATCGCTACTCGTCCAGGAGAAGTCGATGGGTTCCAGCTCGGCAGCGAGTGCGACGGAGACGTCGATCGGCATGTCAGCCCTTCCCTGCAATATGCAAAGCCGCCAGGTACCCGAACACCATCGCCGGACCGATGGTGCCGCCGGGGCCGGGATAGGTGTGACCCATCACCGGCGAGCTGACATTACCGGCCGCATACAGGCCCTCGATCACCGAACCGTCGTCGCGCAGCGCCCGTCCGTTCACATCGGTGCGGATACCGCCCTTGGTCCCCAAATCGCCTGGCACCATCTTGGCGGCATAGAACGGACCGGTCTTGATCTCGCCGAGGTTGGGGTTGGGCTTGTTGGTCGGATCGCCGTAGTAGCGGTCGTAGGCGCTTTCACCGCGGTGGAAGTCCTGATCGGTGCCCGAGCGGGCGAAGCCGTTGAACCGCTCGACGGTCGCCTGGAAGGCGTCGGCCGGAAGCCCGGTCAGCTTGGCCAGTTCCTCGAGGGTGTCGGCCTTGACGATCACGCCGGATTCCGTCCATTTCTTCGGAATCCGTTGTCCGGGCTGCAATCCCGCGAAGATGTACCGATCACGGTACTGCTGGTCGAAGACCAGCCAAGCCGGCACGTTCTCACCCGGGCCGGGGCCCTGGCCGTACTCGCCGCCATACATGTGGTGGCAGGCCTCGACGTAGGGCATCGACTCGTTCATGAAGCGGTTGCCGGCCAGGTTGACGATGATCGACCCGGGCGAGTTGCGCTCCGAGAGCGCGAACCACGGTGCGCCGACCAGCGGCACCGTCGGACCCCACCACGCGTCCTCCATCAATTCCAGTGCCGCGCCGAGCTTCTCGGCCGCCACGATGCCGTCGCCGGTGTTGGCCTCGGCTCCGACCGTCCAGTCCGCGGTGATCGGTGCGCGCTGATACTTGACGCGCATCTGCTCGTTGCGCTCGAAGCCACCGCTGCCAAGGATGACACCGCGGCGGGCGCGGATCAGTTGCGGGTCAGCCGATTCGGAGTCCCGTGCTTCTTTTACATAGATGCCGCGCACGACACCGTCCTCGACGTACAGATCGGTCAGCGCGGTGTTCAGCAGCACGGGAACCCCGGCCTGTTGCAGGCCGATCCGCAGCGGTGCGATCAACGCGCGGCCCATGCCCACCAGGTTCTTGCCGCGGGCGCCGGCCCACATCGTGCGCGCGCCCACCTTCAGGCTGCGCAGCACACCGCGGGGGTGGCGCTTGAGCTGGTTGAGGCGCACGTAGTCCTGCTGCATCACAACCACATTGAGGGGCACCTTGCCGTACGGTGGCTCCAGGAATTTCTCGTCGGGGCCCAGCTTCTTGGCATTGAACGGCTTTGGCTCGATCGACCGTCCGCCCGGGCGCCCGCCGGGGGTCTCCGGGTAATAGTCGGAGTAGTTGGGCACCCAGCACATCTTCAATGGCGAGTGCTTGAGCACGAACGACAGCATCTCCGGACCGCGGTCGAGGTAGGTGTCGATGCGCTCCGGCTCCACCACGTCGCCGATGATCTCGTGCAGATAGGTGCGCGCGGCTTCTCTGGTGTCGGTGACCCCGTCACGCTTGAGGATCTCGTTGTTGGGGATCCATACGCCACCGCCGGACCGCGCGGTCGAGCCGCCGTAGTGCGGGGCCTTCTCGACGACGACCGCCGATAGTCCCTGGTGAGCGGCGGTGAGTGCGGCGACCATCCCGGCAGCACCGCTCCCGACGACGACGACGTCGAACTCCTGAGCTGTCATACTAGAACACGTTATAGAATTGCCCCGTCCGGGCGCTACTGGCCCCTCCTTTCCGATCAGCGGAACGCTTACCCCAACGGCCCTCGGACCGCACTAGAATTGCCCGCACCGGGTGCCGTTCGCCCCGGTCACACTGACGATGGGACTCCCGGGAATGCTGAGCGTTTCGACGCGCGATGAGCTTGCCGCCGACCTTGCCGAGGCGGAGCGCAGCCGCGTCCCCATGACTCCGTTGACTGCCAAGTACCCCGATATCGACGTCGTCGACGCCTATGAGATCCAGCTGATCAACATCCGGCAGCGGCTCGCTGAAGGTGCCCGGGTGGTCGGCCACAAGGTTGGTCTGTCGTCGGAGGCCATGCAGAAGATGATGGGCGTCGACGAGCCCGACTACGGCCACCTGCTGGCCGACATGGAGGTGTTCGAAGACAAGCCGGTGCCCGCGGGGCGCTACCTGTTTCCGCGCGTCGAGGTCGAGGTCGGATTCATCCTCGCCGACGACCTGCCGGGCGCGGGGTGCACCGAGGACGACGTGCTGGCCGCTACCGCGGCTTTCGCCCCGGCGATCGAGTTGATCGACACCCGCATCAAGGACTGGAAGATCGCGCTGTGCGACACGATCGCCGACAACGCCTCGTCGGCGGGCTACGTGCTGGGCAAGGAGCGGGTATCGCCCAAAGACGTTGACATCAGGGCCATTGACGCGGTACTCACCCGCAACGGGGAAGTCGTGGCCGAAGGCCGCAGCGACGCCGTGCTGGGCAATCCGGTCACCGCGGTCGCGTGGCTGGCCCGCAAGGTCGAAAGCTTCGGGGTGCGTCTGAAGGCGGGCGACATCGTGCTGCCGGGGTCGTGCACCAGGGCCATCGACTGCCGCCCTGGCGACCAGTTCATCGCCGACTTCGCCGGGCTGGGTTCAGTCCGGCTGTCATTCGAGTAAGGAGCATCCACGTGGCGCAGAAGAGTTCGGTTGCCATCGTCGGGTCGGGCAATATCAGCACCGACCTGCTGTACAAACTGCTGCGTTCGGAGTGGCTCGAGCCACGCTGGATGATCGGCATCGATCCGGAGAGCGAAGGCCTGGCGCGCGCCCGCAAGCTGGGGCTGGAGACCAGCCACGAGGGCGTCGACTGGCTGTTGGCGCAGGCGGAGAAGCCGGATCTGGTGTTCGAGGCCACCAGTGCCTATGTGCATAAGGCCGCCGCGCCGCGCTACGCCGAGGCCGGTATCCGGGCGATCGACCTGACCCCGGCCGCCGTCGGCCCGGGCGTGATCCCGCCGGCCAACCTGCGGCAGCACCTGGATGCCCCGAACGTGAACATGGTCACCTGCGGTGGCCAGGCCACCATCCCGATGGTGTACGCCGTCTCGCGCGTCGTGGATGTGCCCTACGCGGAGATCGTGGCCTCGGTGTCCTCGGCGTCGGCAGGTCCGGGAACCCGGGCCAATATCGACGAGTTCACCAAGACCACCAGCGCCGGCGTCGAGGTGATCGGTGGCGCCAAGCGGGGCAAGGCGATCATCATCCTCAACCCGGCCGATCCGCCAATGATCATGCGCGACACCATCTTCTGCGCCATCCCCGAGGACGCCGATCACGATGCGATCACGCAGTCGATCAAGGACGTCGTCGCCGAGGTGCAGACCTACGTGCCGGGCTACCGGCTGCTCAACGAGCCGCAGTTCGACGAGCCGACCATCTACAACGGCGGTAACCACCTGGTCACCACGTTCGTGGAAGTGGAGGGTGCCGGTGACTACCTGCCGCCCTACGCTGGAAATCTGGACATCATGACCGCCGCGGCTACCAAGGTGGGCGAAGAAATCGCCAAGGAACGCGCGTCGGCGACGGCCGGAGGAGGCCAAGCATGAGCACCGAAGAGATCTATTTCAACCCGATGTGGGACGTCCGGATGACGGACACCTCCCTGCGCGACGGCAGCCACCACAAGCGCCATCAGTTCACCAAGGAAGAGGTCGGTGCCATCGTCGCCGCCCTCGATACCGCGGGCGTTCCGGTCATCGAAGTGACCCACGGCGACGGACTGGGCGGCTCGAGCTTCAACTACGGGTTCTCCAAGACCCCGGAGCAGGAGCTGATCAAGCTGGCCGCCGAGACGGCCAAGGAAGCCAAGATCGCCTTCCTGATGCTGCCCGGCGTTGGCACCAAGGAAGACATCAAGGAGGCGCAGAACAACGGCGGCTCGATCTGCCGGATCGCCACCCACTGCACCGAGGCCGATGTTTCGATCCAGCACTTCGGCCTGGCCCGGGAGCTGGGCCTGGAGACCGTCGGGTTCCTGATGATGAGCCACACGATCTCGCCGGAGAAGCTGGCCGCGCAGGCCCGGATCATGGCCGACGCGGGGTGCCAGTGCGTCTACGTCGTCGACTCGGCGGGTGCGCTGGTGCTCGAGGGCGTGGCCGACCGGGTGGCGGCGCTGGTCGCCGAACTCGGTGACGACGCGCAGGTCGGCTTTCATGGCCACGAGAACCTCGGCCTCGGCGTGGCCAACTCGATCGAGGCCGTGCGCGCCGGCGCCAAGCAGATCGACGGATCGTGCCGCCGGTTCGGCGCGGGTGCCGGCAATGCTCCGGTCGAGGCGCTGATTGGCGTCTTCGACAAGATCGGCGTGAAGACCGGCATCGACTTCTTCGAGATCGCCGATGCCGCTGAGGAGGTCGTCGCACCGGCCATGCCCGCCGAATGCCTGCTCGACCGCAATGCGCTGATCATGGGCTACTCCGGGGTGTACTCGAGCTTCCTCAAGCACGCCATCCGCCAGTCCGAGCGCTACGGCGTGCCGGCGCATCAGCTGCTGCACCGGGCCGGGCAGCGCAAGCTGATCGGCGGCCAGGAGGATCAGCTGATCGACATCGCGCTGGAGATCAAGCGCGAACAAGAAGCGGCTTCCGCCAAGTAGGGGACTTCCTGACACGCGACGAGGCCCAGGCCATCCTGGAACAGTTGGCCGGGCCCACCGCGGTCCTGCGCGACGATCAATGGACGGCCATCGAAGCGCTGGTGGTGCATCGCCGCCAGGCGCTGGTTGTGCAGCGCACCGGCTGGGGCAAGTCGGCGGTGTATTTCATCGCCGCCAAGCTGCTGCGCGAGCGGGGCCACGGCGCGACGGTCATCGTGTCGCCCTTGCTGGCGCTGATGCGCAACCAGGTCGCCGCCGCTCAACGCGCAGGCGTTCGCGCGGCCACCATCAACTCCGGCAATGTCACCGAGTGGGACGAGATTCACCAGCGGGTCAACAGCGGTGACCTCGATGTCCTGCTGGTCAGCCCGGAACGGCTGAACAACCCGGAGTTTCGCGACACCGTGTTGCCCGCACTTGCCGCCGATGCCGGACTGGTGGTGGTCGACGAGGCGCACTGCGTCTCGGACTGGGGCCACGACTTTCGGCCCGACTATCGGCGGATCCGAACGTTGATCGCCGAACTCGGTTCGGATGTACCGGTTTTGGCGACCACCGCCACCGCCAACGATCGTGTCGTCAACGATGTCGCGGCTCAGCTGGGCGTCGGCCGTGCCGACAATGTGCCGGGTGGTGGCCGCGACACGTTGGTGCTACGCGGTGGGCTGGATCGTGAGTCGTTGCGGTTGTCGGTGATCCAGGCCGGCGGTGGTGCGCAGCGCACCGCCTGGCTCGCCGAGCACCTGGATTCGCTGCCGGGTTCCGGAATCGTCTACACGCTGACCGTCGCCCAGGCGCACGATGTGGCGGCGCTGCTCCGTGAGCGTGGGCACCAGGTGGCCGCGTACACCGGGTCGACGGAAACCGCTGAGCGAGAACAACTCGAAACGGATCTGCTGGGCAATCGGGTGAAGGCGCTGATCGCCACCTCGGCGCTGGGAATGGGATTCGACAAACCGGATCTCGGATTCGTCGTCCATCTCGGAGCGCCCTCGTCACCGATCGCGTACTACCAGCAGGTCGGTCGTGCGGGCCGCTCGACGGACAGCGCCGAGGTGGTGCTGTTGCCCGGCCGTGAGGATCAGGACGTCTGGCGATATTTCGCGTCGGTGGCGTTTCCCTCGGAAGCCATGGTGCGGAACGTGATTCGTGAACTGGAGCCCGACCGTCCACAGTCGACACCCGCCTTGGAGCCGCTGGTGGACCTGGGTCGCACCCGGCTGGAGATGGTGCTGAAGGTGCTCGACGTCGACGGTGCGGTGCGGCGGGTCAAAGGCGGCTGGCTCGCCACCGGTCAACCGTGGGATTACGACGAGGCCCGCTACCGCCAACTCGACGAGGCCCGCCGCCGTGAGCAGCAGGCGATGCTCGACTATCAGAGCACCGACGAATGCCGAATGACGTTTCTGCGCCGACAACTCGACGATCCCGATCTCACCGACGGCGAACGGTGCGGGCGGTGCGACAACTGCGCGGGTGCCCACTTCGGTGCAGCAGTGAACGAAGATGCGGCGGCGCTCGTCCAGGAGCGGTTGATGCGACCCGGCGTGGAGATCACTCCGCGCAAGCAATGGCCGTCGGGGCTGGGAAAGCTGGGCGTCACCCTCAGTGGCCGCATCGGTGACGGTCCCGCGCCGGGCCGGGCGATTGGGCGATTGACCGACCTGGGCTGGGGCCCACGCCTGCGTCGCTTGATCGACGAACCCGACGCCGAAGTGCCGCCGGATGTGGTGCAGGCGGCAGTCAAGGTGCTGGCCGCGTGGGACTGGGCGAGCCGTCCGACTGCGGTGCTGGCCCTGGACTCGGCTACCCATCCCGTCCTGATCACGTCGCTGGCCCGTGAACTGGCCCGGCTCGGCAGACTGACCGACCTCGGGGTGCTGCGCTACGCCGCGGGGCACCGGCCGGTCGGCGCGGCCAACTCGGCCTATCGGGTCGCCGCCCTGGATGGAGCGTGGTCGCCGCCGGATCCGGCGGCGATCGCCGCAGCAGACGGACCGGTGCTGCTCGTCGACGACCTGACCGATACCGGGTGGACGCTGACGATGGCCGCGCGAGTGGTGACCGAGGCCGGCGCGCCCGCTGTGCTGCCCCTGGTGCTCGCGGCCACCAGCTGACGGGTAACACCGGCTCAGACCCGCGCGACGTTCCCTTCAGTGGCTGCGCGGCGATCGTGCTGTGCGCCTGAAGGGAGAACTGCAATGCTCGTCCGCCGTGTCGTCCTGACCGTGCTCACCGCAGGCGCGGCCTGTGCCCTGTCGATTCCGTCCGCCAGCGCCGAACCCGCGCCCGCTCCCGCGGCCGCCCCCGACTGCACAGCCGCCGGCCTGTCGTCCACGATCAGCTCGGTCACCAAGAACCTTTCGGACTACTTCGCCGTGCACCCCGACGCCAACCAGGCCCTGATCGACGCCACCCGGCAATCGGGGTTCTCCGCGATCGGCGCGTTCAACACCTACTTCAACGACCATCCCGACCAGGCCAACGACATCCGGGCCATCAAGGCGCCGCTGGTCGACTTCCAGAACCAGTGCGGCCTGCAGGTGGAGCCGGCCGAGGCGCTGGTCGTCATCGGCGAGCTGTAGTCACCACTGGGTCTGTCGTCACCAATGGGGCTTGCTGCCGCCGAGCTGCGCGGTGAGCGCGTCGCCGGCGGCGACCAATCCGCGTGCGTGCTTGGCGATCTCCGAGTCGGTGAGCGCCCGGCCGATCTGAAGCGACACCACCATCACTTGCCGGTGGTGGTGGTCGTAGACGGGTGCGGAGATGACGCTGACATCGTGACGCTGGCGGGCCCCCTCGGCCTCGCTGCTCAAATACACCCGCTCGCCGATATCGGAGATCAACTCACCCAGCAGCGCGCGCAGCTCGTCGGGCAGCGTGCTCGACATGCCGGCCATCATCGCGTACAGCCGCCGGCCGCCGGGGGTGAGGCGCTCGACGAGATACCCCGCCGTCCGGCATTCGGCGATCACGCGGTCGAGCCGCTGTGTTTCGGTGCGCAGCGGGATCGTCGGGGCCCGGTCCAGCCAGCTGCGCAGGGCATCGTCGTCCCAGAGCACGAACATCAGGCCCACCGGCGGGGCGAAGGGGTAGCTCTGCCCGACGCGCACCCCGACATCGGAGCCGGGTGGTTCGACCAGCTCCAGCAGCGTGATCCGGTCGTCGACGACGGCGGCCAGCGCCGCGGTGGTGTCGAAGGATTTCGACAGCCGGGCCAGCTCGGCGCGCGCGGCCGGGTTGACCCGCAGCGATTCCTGCGCCAGGTGGCCCAGCCCGATCAGGCTGGGACCCAGCCGGTAGGTCTTGTCGGTGTCGCGCACCAGGTAGCCGGACTCGGTCAGGGTCGTGACGATGCCCAGGCAGGTCGGCTTCGCCAGGTGCAACCGGCGGGCCAGCTCCGAGAGCCCGAACCGCTCCTGCGGGTGCCTGGCCAGAAAGTCCAGAACCGCCACCACGCGCTGCGTGGGGGGAGATGATCGACCAGGAGTGGACGGGTCCGGCATTGCAAAATCCTACCTCTACGTTCCAGATATGGACCATTGACTTGGTTGACTGGGATTAGAACGCGTTCTAGTCTCAGTCGGAGAACGTACCAGAGCGGTCCAATATTGAAACGCGAGGCGGTCGATGTATACCCAACCACTAGTGGACGCCATTGCCGAGTCCGAACGTCTGGTCTCCGAAGCGCCGTTCATTGAGTCCGAGGCCGATCTGCTGGAGGGGCTGCAATATCTGGCGGGCTGCGTCGCGGCCTGTACGCACGTTGCCTTCGACTACGACCGCGACCATCCGTTCCTGCATTCGGGCACCGGACCGTTCACCAAGATGGGTCTGGACAACCCGGACACGATGTACTTCGGCACCAGGGTGGCGGCCGGCCGCGAGTATGTCGTCACCGGCAAGCGTGGGACCACGACCGACGTCAGCTTCCAGTTGCTCGGCGGTGAGTACACCGATGCGGTGGTCCCCGACAGCGAGACGGCGTTCGACGACCGCAAGCTGGACATCGCCGCCGACGGCACCTTCGAGTGGCGATTCACCCCGGACACCAACGCGCAGCTGGTGATTCGCGAGGTATACAACGACTGGTCCGCCCAGCGCGGCAGCTTTGCGATCGCCCGCACCGACACCGCAGGCACCGCGCCGCCGGCGCTGACCAAAGATCTGATCGAAAGGCGTTGGGCGACTGCGGGTAAGCAGCTGGTGCAGCGGGTCAAGACCTGGTTGCAGTTCCCGAAGTGGTTCTACGACAACCTGCCGGTCAACACGCTGACCGCGCCGCGTCTCACCCCGGGTGGCCTGGCTACCCAGTACTCGTCGGTGGGCCACTACGACATCACGCCTGAGCAGGCACTGATCCTGACGTTGCCGGTCACCGATGCCCCGTACCTCGGATTCCAGCTCGGCAGCCTGTGGTACATCTCGCTGGACTACATCAACCACCAGACCTCCCTGAACGGTACTCAGGCACAAGCTGATCCGGACGGCAAGATCCGCATCGTCGTCGCCGACCAGAACCCAGGGGTGACCAACTGGGTCGAGACACTCGGGCACGCCAAGGGCTACCTGCAGTTCCGCTGGCAGCGGGTCTCGCGCGAACTGACGGAGGCCGACGGCCCCACCCTGGAGCTGGTCGATCTCGACGCGGTGGCGGGCAAGCTGCCCTACTACGAGCACAACAAGATCTCCGACGACGACTGGCGCCAGCGAATCGCGCTGCGTCAGCAACTAATTGGCAACAGGATGGTGGGATAACACATGGCCGGCTTGCTCGAGAACAAGGTCGTCGTGATCAGTGGCGTTGGTCCGGCGCTGGGAACCACGCTGGCGCGCCGATGTGCCGAGGAAGGCGCCGACCTGGTGCTGGCGGCGCGGACGGTCGGGCGCCTGGACGATGTGGCCAAGACGGTCACCGACCTCGGCCGCCGCGCGGTGTCGGTGGGCACCGACATCACCGACGAGGACCAGGTCGACAATCTGGTCAAGCAGACCCTGGACGCATACGGCAAGGTTGACGTGTTGATCAACAACGCGTTCAAGGTGCCGTCGATGAAGCCCTTCGCCAACACCACGTTCGACCACATCCGCGAGACGGTGGAGCTCACGGTGCTCGGCGCGCTGCGGCTGATCCAGGGCTTCACCCCGGCACTGGTCGAGGCCAAGGGCTCGGTGGTCAACGTGAACTCGATGGTGCTGCGGCACTCCGACCCCAAGCAGGGTGCCTACAAGTTGGCCAAGGCGGCGCTGCTGTCGATGTCGCAGTCGCTGGCCAGTGAACTCGGACCGCAGGGTATCCGGGTTAATTCCGTTCTGCCGGGCTATATCTGGGGCGGAACCCTGCAGGGCTACTTCGAGCACCAGGCCGGCAAGTACGGCACCACCGTCGACGAGATCTACAAGGCCGCCGCCGTCAACAGTGATCTCAAGCGGCTGCCCACCGAGGATGAAGTGGCCTCGGCCATCCTGTTCATGGCCAGCGATCTGTCCAACGGCATCACCGGCCAGACGCTGGACGTGAACTGCGGGGAGTATCACAACTGATGGCTGACAAAACCGTGAGTGACTTCCTCAGCGTCGAGAGCCTGCTCGCCTCGGCCACCAAAGCCACGGGCTTGGACGACTTCGGCGTCGATGACGACAATTACCGAGAAGCGCTGAGTGTGCTGCTCGAGGCGTTTCGCAACGACGCGGACCTGACCGAGCTCGGCAGCAAGATGCAGCGGTTCTTCGTGCGAAATGCCTTGGTGGCCAGGCTGGTTTCCGAGGCCGCCTTCAAACAATATCCGCAGCATGTGGACGTGCCGATCGAACGACCGATCTTCGTCACCGGGCTGCCGCGCACCGGAACCACCGCACTGCACCGGCTGCTGTGTGGCGACCCGCGCCACCAGGGATTGGAACTGTGGCTGGCCGAGTTCCCGCAGCCCCGGCCGCCCCGGGAAACCTGGAAGGACAACCCCGTCTTCCAGCAGATCGATGCGCAGTTCACCAAGGCCCATGAGGAGAACCCGGACTACACGGGCTTGCACTACATGACCGCCGACGAGGTGGAGGAGTGCTGGCAGCTGCTGCGGCAGTCACTGCACTCGGTGTCCTACGAGACGCTCGCGCATGTGCCGACCTACGCGCAGTGGCTGGCAGGTCAGGATTGGACGAAGTCCTATGCGCGGCACCGCAAGAATCTGCAACTGATCGGGCTCAACGAGCCGGAGAAGCGTTGGGTGCTCAAGAATCCCAGTCACCTGTTCGCCCTGGATGCGGTGTTCGCCGTCTACCCCGATGCGCTGATCCTGCAGTGCCATCGGCCGGCTGAGACGATCATGGCGTCGATGTGCTCGCTGGCTCAACACACCACCGAGGGCTGGTCGAACACGTTCACGGGCGAGGTCATCGGCGCCGATTCACTGGAGACCTGGTCGCGCGGGCTGGAGCAGTTCAATACCGCACGCGCCAAGCAGAATCCGGCGCAGTTCTACGATGTGGACTACTTCCAGCTCATCAAGGAACCGATCCGCACCGTGGAGAACATCTACGCGCACTTCGGTATCGAGATGACCGACGAGGCGCGCGCGGCGATCCAGCGCACCGACGAGGAGAGCAAGCAGGGCCCGCGGGCGCCCAAGCACACGTACTCGCTGGCCGACTACGGGTTGACCGAGGAGCAGGTCAAGGAGCGCTTCAAGGGGCTGTGACACGGTGCAGGAGAGGGTGTAGTCGTGCTATGCACCGTCGGTGCCGTCGCGCAGGGAACGGATCATGCTCTGCAGGATCCGGAACGCGCCTGACTGCTCGGTCTCGGTCAGGCCGGCCAGCATTCTGACCTCGACGGATCGGACCGCTACGGTGGCCTTCTCGAGGCTGCGTCGGCCGCGCGGCGTGAGCCGCGTAGGAAGAACCTTCCCGACGGGCGCCTCCGCAGGCCTGGTCACGTACCCGTCTCGTTCCAGGGCCTGGAGCAGCACGTTCATCGATTGCCGTGTCACGAACGCCCCCCGCGCAAGCTCGGAGTTCGACAAGCCCGGTCGTTGAGCCAGCAGCTCGAGGCAGGAGTAGTGCGTCACGCTCATCCCGAGCGGCCGCAGCACCTCCTCCATGGCTGCGCGGAGGGCGCTTGACGCCTCCTTCAGCAGGTATCCCAGTGACGTCTCGAGGTCGACGCCGTCTTGACTCATGTCAGTATTCTGACATAGGGTGCGCCGTGTCAGTAAACTGACACGAAGAGAAGGAGCATCCTCATGCCCGCCACCGGCCCCGACTTCATCTCGCTCCAAGCGCGCGACCTCGACGCTTCACAGGCGTTCTACGAGCAGTACCTCGGCCTCGTCCGCTCGCAGGCCGGACCTCCGCACGCCGTCGTCTTCGAGACGAAGCCGATCGCGTTCGCACTCCGCGACGTCATTCCCGGCACCGATCTCGCATCCGTTGCGCAGCCCGGCATCGGCGCCGCGATCTGGTTCCACGCCACAGACGTCCAGGCCATTCACGATGCTCTCGTCGCCGACGGTCACACGATCGTCTCCGGACCGATTGACGGCCCCTTCGGTCGGACATTCACGTTCGCTGACCCTGATGGCTACCAGGTCACTCTCCACGACCGCAACTGATCGGCCCAAACGCACTGGACGATCACCGACCTGACGACGTTCTGCCGGCTAAGATACCCCTTCTGCGATGAGCCACTTTCGCGCCCGCGCATTGGTTCTCGCGCAAGAAGATTCAGCCGTCGCCGGGGGCGGGGGCGCTGGAGTACTCCTCCAGGCAGCCCTCCGCCACGGCATGCTTGATGCTGTCGGACAATTTCGGGCAGGACCGGGTGCGGGCACTGGACCCGCCCGCCTCACGAATCTCGGCGAAGTAGGCGCAGCGCTGCTGGGCCTCGCTGCTCCACTGCACCGCGGTGTGCGCAGCGCCGAGCTTCTTGACCTTCACCGCGATATGGCAGTAGCGGCAGTCGACGTCGGCCAGGCCGGACGACAGGTAGCGCTCCCGGTCCTGGCGAGTGGCCTCGTGCATGGCGGCCACCCGCTGCGGATCAGAGGCGAAATCGGGTGCCTTGGACCACGATCCGGGCGTGCCGTCGTCGTGCTCGTGCGGCTCGTCGTGCTCGTGCACGCCGAGCAGCTCCAGCATGGACCGCGCCAGATCGTCAACGTCGGGCGTCTGGTCCCCGGGGGTCATGTCGCGGGCTGTTCTGTCTTCTCAGCCTGCTTCTTGAGGTTCTCCTGAACCTCCACATGCCACTTCTCATTGGCCGGCGCGGTGTCGACCTCGAGCTCGAACCGGTCGGTCATGTCCGGGGAGATGTCGGCGACGTCGACGTAGAACTGCTGGTACCACCGGCGCATCTGGTAGACCGCGCCGTCTTCCTCGACGAGCAGCGGGTTGTCGATGCGGGTCTTGTGCTTCCAGATCTCGACGTCCTGCAGGAAGCCCTTGCTGACGCCGACGGTCATCGCGTCGGAAAGCTTCTCACTCATGGAATCGTCCATGCCCTGCGGCTTTTCGACGATCACGCCCCACTGCAGCATGAACGAGTCCTGCGTCACCGGGTAATGGCAGTTGATCAGGATCGACTCGGCCTTGAAGCCGCCGTAGTTGTTGTGCAGCCAGTTGATCATGAACGACGGCCCGAAGTACGAGGCCTCCGAATCGAGATGGGATTCGGTGTAGGCCGAGCCGCCCAGCGTGACGTCGGGCCGGCCGACGTTGTGCAGATACTGCGAGGCGATGTGGCCCTCGAAGACGTTCTTGAAGTACGTCGGCAGGCCGAAATGGATGTAGAAGAAGTGCGCCATGTCGGTGACGTTGTCGACGATCTCGCGGCAGTTGGAGCCCTCGATCAGCATCGAGTTCCACTTCCACTCGGTCCACTCGCCGCTGGTGTACTCCGGAATCTCGGGGATCTGCACCTCGGGCTGCGGCGGATTGCCCTCGTGGTCGTGCCAGACGAACAGCAGCCCGCTGCGCACGTCGGTCTCCCAGGACCGGGTGCGCGCCAGCCGGGGGGTGCGCTTGGCGTAGGGCACCAGACGGCAGCGGCCGTCGCCACCCCAGCGCCAGTCGTGGAAGGGGCAGGCCAGTGCGTCGCCCTTGACGGTGCCCTGCGAGAGGTCGCCGCCCAGGTGACGGCAGTAGGCGTCCAGGACGTGGACCGCGCCCTCGGAGTCGGCGAAGACCACCAATTTCGTCCCGAATGCATTGATCGGGTGCGGCTTGCCGTCCAGGTAGTCAGTCACCGGACCCAGGCAGTGCCAGCCCCGGGCGTACCGGTCTGGCAGGGTCCCGGTGTCGATCTCGCGAATGCCGGTAGTCACCCTTATGCCTCCACTCATAGGTTCTAACTAGAACACGTTACAGTTTTACCGTCTCATCGCGCAATCTTCAGCGGCTTTACCTGGGGATTACCCACCTGAATTGCGGTATATGTGAACGATGCCGATGTATTCGTTCGAGGGCCGGTCACCACGGGTGGATCCCACCGCGTTCGTTGCACCGACCGCCGTGCTCATCGGTGACGTCACCGTGGAGGCCGGTGCGTCGGTGTGGTTCAACGCGGTCCTGCGCGGGGACTACGCGCCGATCGTGATCCGGGAAGGGGCGAACGTGCAGGACGGTTCGGTGCTGCACGCCCCGCCGGGCATCCCGGTCGACATCGGCCCGGGAGCCACGATCGCGCACATGTGCACGATCCACGGCGTCCACGTCGGCGCTGAGTCACTGATCGCCAACCACTGCACGGTGCTCGACGGTGTGGTGATCGGGGCCCGCAGCATGATCGCCGCGCACTCACTGGTGGTCGGCGGCACTCATATCCCCGACGAGGTTCTGGTCACCGGGTCGCCGGCGAAGGTCAAGGGACCGATCGCCGGAACCGGCGCCGAGGTGTGGGTGAACCTCAATCCGAAGGCCTACCAGGATCTCGCGCAGCGGTACCTGGCGGGCTTCGAGGAGATCCAGGAGACCTAGATCGGCGTCGCGCTCGCAGCCGCTTTGTCGAGCTCCCAGTAGGCGCGCAGCGCGACGATCTTGCCCTCGGCGTTGACCCGGTAGGTGAACACGCCCTCGGCGACCACCCGGTAGCCACTGGACTCGATCACGATGTGGCCGACGTTGGCTTCCTCGTCGCCGCACTGATAGGTCTTCTCGAAATTGAAGGTGAGCGTGCTCGGCGCGATTGCCATGTCGTAGAACTTGGCGATCGCCTCCTTACCGCGGTGACCCTTGCCCTCGGGATCGAAATGCGATGGGCCGATCGGGTCTTCCACGATCGCGTCGTCGGCGAACACCGCCAGCCACGCTTCTTTGTCGCGAGCCATCGCGGCCTCGCGTGAGCGCCGTCCCGCCTCGTGCGCCGGAGTGCTCATCGCCCTCCTACCTCGCTCGCTCCCACCGTCAGTCCTGCCAGCCCGAGTGGATGTAGGTGTCGGCGAACCGCTTCATCGCGTCGATCTTCTTGTCCACCGGAGCATCGAAGCCGAGGCCCTCGTACACCCACGGAATGCCGATGTAGTCGGTCACACCGGCCGCGGCCAGGTCGCGGTGCCCGTCGACACCGAACTTGTCGATGCACACGGCCTGGTACTCGAACGGGTCGTCCGCGCGCCCGGCGTCGGCCAGCAGTTTCTTGAGCTGGTTGATGGTCTCGGCCAGCTGGTCGCAGGTCATCATCGCGCTGGTCCAGCCGTCACTGACCCGGACGGCACGCTTGAGTGCGACCTCGGTGTGCCCGCCGACGTAGAACGGCACCGGCGTGGACGGCGCCGGGCTCATCTGCAGCCGCTCGAAATCGTAGAAGTCGCCGTGGAACTCGACCATGCCGCCGGCCAGCACCAGCTTCATGACGTCGATCATCTCGTCGACGCGCTTGCCTCGCTTGGCGTAGGGCACCCCGCACCACTCGAATTCTTCCGGAGCCCAGCCGATCCCGACACCGAAGCCGAACCGGTTGTTGGTCAGGTTCGCCACCGAACCGACCTGGCGGGCCAGTAGCAGCGGATTGCGCGAACCGAGCTTCATCACGTTGGTGTAGAAGCGCAGCTTCGACGTCACCGCGCCCAATGCACCCGCGAGGATCAGCGGATCGACCCAGGGCGAGTTCTCATCGAACATCCGCTTGCCGTCGGCGGTGTAGGGATAGTCGACGGACTGTTTCTCGAAGTAGAAGATCGAGTCCGGCAGCGCGATGTTGTCGAAGCCGAGTTCCTCAGCGGCCTTGGCGATTTCGATGAGCTGGTCGAGTGGGCTGAACGCGATGCTGACGGTGTACTGCATGCGCGTCATTTCGAGGCTGGCTTGGCTGGTTTTTCGGAGCCGACCACCCACATCGAGAAGTACTGGGCGCCGCCGCCGTACGCGTGGCCCAGCGCCTTGCGTGCGCCCTCGACCTGGTGGTCGCCGGCCTTGCCCATCACCTGGATCGCCGATTCGGCGAACCGGATCATGCCCGATGCGCCAATAGGATTGGAGCTCAGCACGCCGCCCGAGGGGTTGAACGGGATCCGTCCACCGATCGCGGTCTCGCCCGCCTGCGTGAGCTTCCAGCCGTCGCCTTCGGCCGCAAAGCCCAGGCTTTCCAGCCACATCGGCTCATACCAGGAGAACGGCACGTACACTTCGGCCACATCGATCTCGTCGATCGGGCTCTTGATCCCGGCGTCTTTCCACAGGGCGGCAGCCGCGTCCCGGCTGGCTTGCGGGTTGACCTGGTCGCGACCGGCGTATGCCAGCGGTTCGGTGCGCAATGCCGTCGCGTGCACCCAGGCGACGGGATGTCCTGCGGCCACCCGGGCGTCGGCGCTTTCCTCGTCGCCGATCACCATCGCCGCCGCGCCGTCCGAAGACGGGCAGGTCTCGTCGTAGCGGATGGGATCCCACAGCATCGGGGACTCCATCACCTTCTCGACGGTGATGTCGGGCTGGTGCAGATGCGCCAGCGGATTCTTAGCACCGTTGAGCCGGTCCTTGACGGCCACGATCGCGCCGATGTTCGTGGGAGCGCCGGAACGCCGGATGTAGGCCCGCACGTGCGGCGCGAAGTACCCACCCGCACCCGCGCCGACCGGCTTGGTGAACGGCACCGGAATGCTCAACGCCCACATGGCATTCGACTCGGACTGCTTCTCCCAAGCCATGGTCAGGACGCGCTTGTACTTGCCCGACTGCACCAGACTGGCGGCGACGATCGCGGTCGACCCGCCGACCGAGCCCGCGGTGTGCACGCGGATCAGCGGCTTGCCGGTCGCTCCGACGGCGTCGGCCATGAACAACTCCGGCATCATCACGCCCTCGAAGAAGTCGGGCGCCTTGCCGACGACGACAGCGTCGATGTCATCGAAGGTCGAGCCGGAGTCGGCGAGCGCCCTGTCGATCGCCTCGCGCACGAGGCCGTTCATCGAGACGTCTTTGCGCTTGGCGACGTACTTCGTCTGTCCGGTACCCAGAACGGCAGCGAGCTTCTTACCCATCTGCGCCACTCCTCCTCATCGCTTCTGCCTCGCTCTGCATCGTCATCGGCGCGGCCATCAGTTCTTGCCCTCCAGGACCGCGACGAGATTCTGTTGCAGCGCAGGGCCGCTGGTGGCGTGAGCCAGCACGCGGCCGGCCGAGCCGTTGAAGATGTGCTGCGCGGCGAAACCGATCCGCTCCAGGCCGGCCGAGAACATCGGGTTGGCCGCCAACGCGCCGCCCGACGGGTTGATCTTCGTCGACGCGGGCAGGCCGATCGCCTCGGCCAGGATCAGCTGCTGATGGCTGAACGGAGCGTAGATCTCGGCGACCTCGATGGAGCCGGCGTCACCGCCGGTCGCCACCTTGGCCGATGCCGCGGTGGAAGGCGACGTGGTCAGGTCGCGAGCGCCCAGCACCGGCGTCTCGATGCGGTGCTCGAAACCGGTGATCCAGGCGGGGTTCTCCCGCAGCTCGCGGGCCTTGTCGCCGGCAGCCAGCACGATCGCCGATGCGCCGTCGGTGATCGGCGCAATGTCGTGGCGCCGCAACGGATCTGCGAAGTACGGCCGGGCCAGCAGCTCGTCGATGCTTTTCGCGGGCTTCTCCGAGTCGGTGCGCTCGGCGACGGCGAAGGAGTCCAGCGCCACCTGCGCCATCTGCTCGGCGGTCCATTTGCCCGAGTCGAGGCCGAGCCGGGCCTGCAGGCCGGCTATCGACACCGAGTCGGGCCACAGCGGTGCGACCGTGTACGGGTCGGTCTGCAGCGCAAGGACCCGGCGAAGTGTGCCGGCCGACGGTTTGCCGAAGCCGTACACCAGCGCGGTGTCGACCTGGCCGGTCAGGATCTTGATGTAGGCCTCGTAAAGGGCCCACGCCGCGTCCATCTCGACGTGCGACTCGTTGATCGGCGGGATCGCACCGATCGAGTCGATGGCCGAGATGAACGAAAAAGCGCGCCCAGCAAGGTAATCCGATGAGCCGGAGCACCAGAAGCCGATGTCGGTCTGCTTCAGGCCGAGTTCTTCGTAGAGCCGATGGAAACACGGCATCAGCATCTCGACGCCGTTGGTGGTGCCGTTGGTTCGTCGGACATGCGGGGCATGGGCGAAGCCGACGACCGCTACATCGCGAAATGTCATGTGGCGAGTCCCTTTAGAGGTGGTGCTTGTAAGTGTCGTAATCGGCGTCGGGTTCGCCGGTCGGTTTGAAGTACTCGATGTTGTCGATCCCGAGGCCCCATTCGTCCCGGGGCTTCCACACCGCCCGGACCCGCATGCCCATCCGCACATCGGAGATGTCGATCTCCTGAATCAGATGCAGGAACGGGATGTCGGCGCCGTCGAGCAGCACATACGCCGCGACGTACGGCGGCTTGATGCGCTGGCCCGCGAACGGGATGTTGATGATGGCGAACGTCGTGACGGTGCCCACGTCCGGCAGCTCGAGGAAGTTGTCGAGCTCCAGGCCGGTGGCCGGATCGGCTTCCTTCGGCGGGAAGTACACCTTGCCTCCTGCGCCGGTGCGAGCACCGAGCAGCTTGCCGTCTTCCAGCGCGCGCAGGAACGCGCTCTCCGGAAGCGAAGCGGTGTGCTGGATCTCGATGGTGCTCGGCGACACCAGGATGGTCACCGGCTCACGGTCGTCGGCGTCATCGGAGACCGGTTCGGGCTTGTCCCCGAGTAGGAAGTACGCGATATCGGTGATCGCCCCGACCGGTTCGTCGACCCAGTGCGCATGGACGCGCGCGCCGGTGCTGATCGCGTCGGAGGAATCCGCGGCCACCGCATGCAGAAGACCGGTGTCCGCACCGTCGAGCTTGATCAGCGCCCATGCGAACGGCTTGTCGAGCGGCTGCCCCTCGAGCGGTTCGGACTGCCACGTCCACGACAGCACCGTTCCGACACTGGCGACCGGTACCACCTCCGTCAGTGGCGCGTAGGTCACGGGGTCATACTCAGCGGGCGGCACGAGCACTCGGCCGTCCGAGCCGCGGACGCCGAGAATGCGTCGCCCGCGCAGGGCGGTGAAGAACTGGCCGAGGAGTGGTCCGACTGAACGGGTGTAGTCGAATGACAGCTTCAGCGGTGCCGAAAGGGGCTTCTGATGCGTGTCGATCTGCACCGGGCTGCTTTGGCTGGTGGTCACAGCATCGAGTAGAACAGGTTCTAAGAATCGTGGCAAGGACCGTGTCCCGGACAGAAAGGCGGCACAGATGAAGCTGGGTCTGCAACTCGGATATTGGAGCGCACAACCTCCGACGAATCATGCGGAGTTGGTGGCTGTGGCGGAGGAGGCCGGCTTCGACACGGTGTTCACCGCCGAGGCGTGGGGCTCGGACGCGTTCACTCCGCTGGCGTGGTGGGGCCGCGAAACCACCCGGATGCGGCTGGGCACCTCGGTGGTCCAGCTCTCGGCGCGCACCCCGACGGCGTGCGCGATGGCGTCGCTGACCCTGGATCACCTGTCCGGTGGCCGCCACATCCTCGGGCTGGGCGTGTCCGGGCCGCAGGTGGTCGAGGGCTGGTACGGGCAGAAGTTCCCCAAGCCGTTGGCCCGCACCCGCGAGTACATCGACATCATCCGCCAGGTGTGGGCCCGGGAGGCCCCGGTCACCAGCGCCGGCCCGCACTACCCGCTGCCGCTGTCGGGGGAGGGCACCACCGGTTTGGGTAAGCCGCTCAAGCCGATCGTGCATCCGCTGCGCGCCGACATCCCGATCATGCTCGGTGCCGAGGGCCCCAAAAACGTCGCGCTGGCTGCCGAGATCTGTGATGGCTGGCTGCCGATCTTCTACTCCCCGCGCCTGGCCCCGATGTACAACGAGTGGCTCGATGAAGGGTTCGCCCGCCCCGGGGCCCGACGGTCCCGTGAGGACTTCGAGATCTGTGCGACCGCCCAGGTCGTGGTGACCGATGACCGGGCCTCGATCATGGATCTGATCAAGCCGCACCTGGCCCTCTACATGGGCGGAATGGGCGCAGAAGACACCAACTTCCACGCCGATGTCTACCGCCGGATGGGTTACTCCGAGGTCGTCGACGAAGTCACCCGACTGTTCCGCTCAGACCGCAAAGACGATGCGGCCAAGGCCGTTCCCGACGAACTCGTCGACGACTCCGCGATCGTCGGCGACATCGACTACGTGCGCAAACAAATCGTCGCGTGGGAAGCCGCCGGCGTCACCATGATGGTGATCGGCGCCCGCAGCCCCGAACAGATCCACGAGGCCGCCGCACTCTTGTAGACACTTCTTGCGAGTTGTCTAGCCCGGGCTCTAGATTGACCGGATGACGTTCGGCTTAGCGCAGGATGTGGGCGTCGCCGAACGTCATCTCGACGTTGGCGACCGATCCCGACACCATCGCGCGCTTCGGCAGCCCCAGCGAGGCCAGCTCCTTGGCGTACGGATGGTCGCCGAGGCGCAGAGTGGCGCCGCCCGGCCGGAAGCGGACACCGGAATTCTTCATCTCCCAGGGCACCTCGCGAGTGGTGCCCTCGGAGAAGGTGTAGGTCTTGAGAATCTGGCTGCGCGGGCGCAGCGACGGAATCGGCAGACCGCGATGGAATTCGATCCCGGCGATCAGCGATCCGCCCTCGCTGACCTCGAAGGTGAACGGATTCGCGTCGCGCACCTTGAAGTCGGCCATGATTTTGGGGAAGCCCCAGATGGTGCGGCCGGCCTCGAGGGTGAAGGACTGGTCGACCGGCAGGTGGTGGATGAACGCCGCGGCGTCCCCGAGAGCCTTGAGGCCGCGGGCATCGGAGCCAGGGGGATTGACCATCACGCACGTACCGAACTCGTGGTACTTGCCGAGGTCGCCGTCGATGTAGCGGGCCAGCATCAGATTCACCACCGCGCGGCCCGGCCGGAACTGGCAGACCTGCAATCCGCTGTAGTCGACAAGTCGCTGTGCGGCGTCGGCCGGAACCGAGAACATCGCCGTGTGGACGTCGGCCTTGCGAATTCGCACCGGCATCGTGAGCACGGTGCCGGCAATCGTGTGCTGCGAATCAGACATTCGGACACTGTAATCCGCCCCGAGACCTTGCGTGGACATAAGTATGGAGGGAATTAGATGACAGGCACTCTGGCGCCGGCCAAGCCGAATGTTGATCTGACCGAGGGCAGTTTCTATGCCGACGGCGGCGCACGCGCGGCCTACGGCTGGATGCGAGCTAATGAGCCGGTGTTCCGCGACCGCAACGGCTTGGCGGCCGCGGCGACCTATCAGGCGGTCATCGACGCCGAGCGTGACCCCGAGACGTTCTCCAATACCGGCGGCATCCGGCCGGACAACCCGGGCATGCCGTACATGATCGACATGGACGATCCCGGACACCTCTTGCGCCGCAAGCTCGTCAACGCCGGCTTCACCCGTAAGCGAGTGATGGACAAGGTCGCCGGGATCGACACCCTGTGCGACACGCTGATCGACGCGGTCTGCGAGCGAGGGGAGTGCGACTTCGTCCGCGATATCGCCGCGCCGCTGCCGATGGCCGTCATCGGCGACATGCTCGGCGTGCTGCCCGAGGAACGCTCGACGCTGCTGAAGTGGTCCGATGACCTGGTATGCGGTTTGAACTCGGCCGCTGACGCCGAGACGTTGCAGGCGGTCATGGACGCGTTTGCCGGGTACTCGGCATACGCCACCGAGACCATCGCCAAGCGCCGGGCCGAGCCGACCGACGACCTGTTCTCGATTCTGGTCAACTCCGAGGTCGAAGGCCAGCGGATGGATGACCAGGAGATCATCATGGAGACCCTGCTGATTCTCATCGGCGGGGACGAGACCACCCGGCACACGTTGTCGGGTGGCACCGAACAGCTTGTGCGCCATAAGGATCAGTGGGACAACCTGGTGGCCGACCCGAGCCTGTTGCCCGGCGCGATCGAGGAGATGCTGCGCTGGACCTCCCCGGTGAAGAACATGGCGCGCACGGCCATGCGCGACGTCGAGTTCCATGGCGCGCAGCTGCGGCAGGGGGAGAAGATGCTGCTGATGTTCGAGGCGGCGAACTTCGACGAGTCGGTGTTCGGCGATCCGCACAACTTCCGCATCGACCGGAACCCGAACAGCCACTTGGCCTTCGGATTCGGAACCCACTTCTGTCTGGGCAATCAGCTGGCGCGGCTCGAGTTGAGCACCATGGTGCGCAAGGTTCTCGAGCGGCTGCCGGACCTGCGGCTCGCCGATGAGAACGCCCTGCCGCTACGGCCGGCGAACTTCGTCAGCGGCCTGGAGGCGATGCCGGTGGTGTTCAGTCCGTCTAAGCCGGTTCTGGCGTAAGCCTGCGCCGTCACCCTCTCAGGTGAACCTCGCTCCCGCGAGCCTGTACGTATCGTGCTCGTGATTCGCCTCGGCTTTCGTTCGATAACTACAGCCTCGGCGTCGGTTGTGTTTGGGCTGCCGAACTTAGGGGAATGACGAAACGCATCTCGGCGCAAGCAGTGCAGCTAACCGAGACAGTGCATCTTCATCACGAGTTTTTGGGGCGACATGAGTGTCATCGGATCGGACCAGTCTCACTACATCCGCAATGTGTTCTTTGCCGCGATGCTGTCCGTCACGGCGTTGGTGCTGGCACCCCCGGGGGCACCAACTGCGGCTGCGGAAGCATGTCCCGACGTCGAAGTGATATTCGCCCGCGGCACATTCGAACCGCCCGGTGTCGGCGGGATCGGACAGGCATTCGTCGACCAGCTGAAGGCGCAGCCAGAGCTCGGCGGCAAGGCGGTCGACGTGTACGCCGTGAATTACCCTGCGTCGCTGAACTTCTCCACCGCCGCTGATGGTGTCATCGACGCCAGCAACCGGGTCCGCGACATGGCTGGCAGATGTCCGAATGCCAAGATCGTGCTCGGCGGCTACTCGCAGGGCGCCGCGGTGGCCGGCTACGTCACCGCCGACAAGATTCCGGACGGTTATGTTCCGCCGAACGGGATCAACGGGCCGATGCCGCCAGATATCGCCAAGCACGTCGCAGCCGTCGCATTGTTCGGCAAGCCGTCGAACGGGTTCCTGAACAGCATCGACCGCAGTGCACCGCCGATCACCGTGGGAAATCTCTATGCAGCCAAGACCATCGACCAGTGCGTACCCGGCGACCCGATCTGCTCACCGACGGGTAGCGACAACGGCGCGCACATGGCCTACGCGGACAACGGGATGACCGCTCAGGCGGCCGGATTCGCCGCGCAGAAGGTCGTCACGGCAGCGGCGACCGGTACAGCGAGTCCCTAGCGCATCTTCCAGACCGGGGCGCGCTTCTCCTTGAATGCCAGCGGGCCCTCCTTGGCGTCCTCGGACAGGAACACGGGAATGCCGTTGGCGGTGTCGGGCTTGAACGCGTCGAGTTCGTGCATGCCCTCGGATTCGCGGATGGTCTTCAGGATCGCCTGCACGGCCAACGGGCCGTTGTTGTTGATGACGTCGGCGATCTCGAGGGCTTTCTCCAGGGCCGTGCCATCGGGCACCACGTAGCCGATGAGCCCGTAGGACAGCGCCTCGGCGGCAGTGATGTGGCGTCCGGTCAGCAGCAGGTCGCACGCAATGGTGTACGGGATCTGCCGCGGCAACCGCACCGCAGAGCCGCCCATCGGGTACAGGCTCCACTTGGCCTCGGAGATGCCGAATTTCGCGCTCTCGCCCGCGACGCGGATATCGGTGCCCTGCAGGATCTCGGTACCGCCCGCGATGGCTGGGCCTTCGACGGCGGCGATGAGCGGCTTGGTCAGCCGGCGGCCCTTCAGCAGCCCCTCGATCTTGGTCGGGTCGAACGCGCCGCTCTTGAACGAGTCCCCGGGCGGCGCCTTGGTGGCGTTCTTCAGGTCCATGCCCGCGCAGAAGTAGCCGCCCGCGCCCGTCAGGATGCAGGTACGGATCTCCGGATCTTCGTCGACGCGGTTCCACGCGTCGACCATGATCGAGAGCATCTCAGTCGAAAGCGCGTTACGGGCCTCGGGCCGGTTCAGCGTGACGATGAGGGTATGTCCGCGCTGCTCAATGAGGGCGTCGGCCTTTTTTTCGGGCTCGCTCACGGGTACCTGCCTTCCAGCATCTTTGCCACAGACTTGTGTCGAAATGTAACACGTTCTAGTTTGGGTCCGTGGCCCTGAACATAGCCGATCTAGCCGAACACGCCATCGATGCCGTGCCTGACCGCGTTGCCTTCATCTGCGGTGAGGACCGAATCACTTTCGCCGAGTTGGAGGACAAGGCGAATCGCTTCGCTCATTACCTCATCGACCACGGTGTCAAGAAGGACGACAAGGTCGGGCTTTACTGCCGGAATCGCATCGAGATCGTCATCGCGATGCTCGGCACGATCAAGGCCGGCGCCATCCTGGTCAACGTCAACTTCCGCTACGTCGAGGGCGAACTGCGGTACCTGTTCGAGAACTCGGACATGGTGGCGCTGGTCCACGAACGCCAGTACGCCGACCGGGTCGCCAACGTGCTGCCCGATACCCCCAACGTCAAGACGATCCTCGTCATCGAGGACGGGTCGGATGACGACTTCCAGCGCTACGGCGGCGTGGAGTTCTACCAAGCCATCGCCGAGAGCTCGCCTGAGCGGGACTTCGGCGAGCGCAGCGAAGACGACATCTACCTGCTTTACACCGGCGGGACCACGGGCTTCCCCAAGGGCGTGATGTGGCGCCACGAGGACGTCTACCGGGTTCTGTTCGGTGGCACCGATTTCGCCACGGGCGAGTTCGTCAAGGACGAGTACGACCTGTCCCGGGCCGCGGTGGCCAATCCGCCGATGGTCCGCTACGCGATCCCGCCGATGATTCACGGCGCGACCCAGTCGGCCACCTGGATGTCCATCTTCTCGGGCCAAACCACCGTGCTATCACCCGAATTCGACGCCGACGAGGTCTGGCGCACCATCCACGAGCACAAGGTGAACCTGCTGTTCTTCACCGGTGATGCGATGGCGCGCCCGCTTCTGGATGCGCTGCAGGCCGCGCAGAACAGTGGCAAGGAGTACGACCTGTCCTCGCTGTTCCTGCTGGCCAGCACCGCGGCGCTGTTCTCCGCCAGCCTCAAGGAGAAGCTGCTCGAACTGCTGCCCAACCGGGTGATTACCGACTCGATCGGTTCGTCGGAGACCGGCTTCGGCGGCACCAGCATCGTCGCCAAGGGCGAGCACCACAACGGCGGCCCCCGGGTCACCATTGACCATCGGACCGTCGTGCTCGATGAGGAGGGCAACGAGGTCAAGCCCGGTTCTGGCGTGCGCGGCGTCATCGCCAAGAAGGGCAACATTCCGGTCGGCTACTACAAGGACGAAGAGAAAACCCGGCAGACCTTCCGCGTATACAACGGCGTGCGTTACGCGATCCCCGGCGACTACGCGGAGGTCGAGGCGGACGGCACGGTCACGATGCTGGGCCGCGGCTCGGTGTCGATCAACAGCGGCGGCGAGAAGATCTACCCCGAAGAAGTCGAGGCCGCGCTCAAGGGCCACCCGGATGTGTTCGATGCGCTGGTCGTCGGTGTGCCCGATCCGCGTTTCGGCAGCCATGTCGCCGCGGTGGTGGCACCGCGCAAGGGCGCCACCCCAACGCTGGCCGAGCTGGATACGTTCGTGCGCAAGGAGATTGCCGGCTACAAGGTGCCTCGCAGCCTGTGGCTGGTCGACGAGGTGAAGCGCTCACCGGCCGGCAAGCCGGACTACAAGTGGGCGAAGGATCAGACCGAGCTGCGACCGGCCGATGAAGTGCATGCCAAGCACGCGGGTGCCGCCAGCTGATGCGTACAGATCTGTGCGACCGGTTCGGCATCGACTACCCGATCTTCGTCTTCACCCCGTCGGAGAAGGTCGCCGCGGCGGTCAGCCGGGCCGGCGGTATGGGCGTTCTGGGTTGTGTGCGGTTCAACCATCCGGACGACCTCGAGGCCGTCCTGCAGTGGATGGATGCCAACACCGACGGAAAGCCGTATGGCGTCGACGTCGTGATGCCGGCGAAAGTCCCCACCGAGGGCACCGCCGTCGACATCGACAAGCTCGTGCCGCAGGCGCACCGCGATTTTGTCGCCAAGACGCTGGCCGACCTCGGCGTGCCGCCGCTTCCGGAGGACGCCATCCGCAACGAGGGCACGCTGGGCTGGTTGCACTCGATCGCGCGCTCACACGTGGAGGTCGCGCTGCGGCATCCCATCAAGCTGATCGCCAACGCGCTCGGCTCGCCGCCCAAAGACGTCATCGACCAGGTGCACGAAGCGGGCGTGCCGATCGCGGCGTTGGCCGGTTCGGCCAAACATGCGCAGCGACATGTCGACAACGGTGTCGACATCGTCGTCGCCCAAGGCCACGAGGCCGGCGGCCACACCGGTGAGATCGGCTCGATGGTGCTCTGGCCGGAGATCGTCGATGCGGTTTCGGACCGGGCCGCGGTGCTTGCGGCGGGCGGGATCGGCACTGGCCGTCAGGTCGCCGCGGCGCTGGCGCTGGGTGCTCAGGGGGTATGGATGGGTTCGGCGTTCCTGACGTCGGCCGAATACGACCTCGGTGTCCGGTTGCCGTCCGGCCGGTCGGTGATCCAGGAGGCGATGCTGGCGGCCACGTCGGCTGACACCGTCCGTCGGCGGATCTACACGGGCAAGCCGGCCCGGTTGCTCAAGAGCCGGTGGACCGACGCCTGGGATGCCGACGGCGCCCCTGAGCCGCTGCCGATGCCGCTGCAGAACATTCTGGTCAGCGAGGCGCATCAGCGGATGAGCGAATCGTCGGATCCGACCACGGTTGCGATGCCGGTCGGCCAGATCGTCGGTCGGATGAACGAGATCCGCCCGGTCGCCGACATCATCGCCGAACTGGTCACCGGATTCGAGTCCGCGACCCGGAAACTGGACACGATCCGCGACAGCTAGCAAGACTGGCAACTCATCTGGCTATGCTCGGTCGGGTGAACGGCGCACAGGCACTGATCACCACGCTGGTCGACAACGGGGTGCAGGTCTGCTTCGCCAACCCCGGCACATCGGAGATGCACTTCGTGGCCGCGCTGGACACCGTGCCGCAGATGCGTGGTGTGCTCGCCCTTTTCGAAGGGGTCGCCACCGGCGCGGCGGACGGATACGCCCGGATCTCGGGCGAGCCGGCGGCGGTGCTGCTGCATCTCGGCCCCGGACTGGGCAACGGGCTGGCGAATCTGCACAACGCACGACGGGCGCATGTGCCGGTCGTCGTGGTGGTCGGTGATCACGCGACGTATCACAAGAAGTACGACGCACCGCTGGAGTCCGATATCGACTCAGTGGCCGGCACCGTGTCCGGCTGGCTGCGGCGCACCCTCGCGGTCGCCGATGTCGCCGCCGAGGCGGCCGAGGCCGTCGCGAGCGCGCGCACGCACAGACACATCTCCACACTGATCTTGCCCGCGGACGTCTCCTGGGACGAGGGCGCTGCCACGCTGGAAAACACTGTGGTGCAGGTGGATCCGCCCCAGGTCGATCTCGGCCAGGCAGAAGCCGCGCTGCGCTCAGGCGAGCCGACGGTGATCATGGTCGGTGGTGACGCCACCGGTGCGGCGGGCCTGTCCGCTGCGGTCCGGCTCGCCCAGGCCAGCGGGGCGCGGGTGCTGTGCGAGACGTTCCCGACCCGGCTGGAACGCGGGGCCGGTATCCCGGCGGCGGAGCGGCTGGCCTATTTTGCGGAGGCCGCCACCGCGCAACTCGCCGGTGTCCGGCACCTCGTGCTGGCTGGGGCGCCACATCCGGTGTCGTTCTTCGCCTATCCCGGCAAGGCCAGTGACCTGGTGCCCGACGGCTGTGCCGTCCACACGTTGGCCGGTCCGGTCGGTGCCCGCGCAGCGCTGGAGGTCCTGGCGGACCGGATCGCGCCGAACGAGACCGCCGCCACCGCGGCGCTGGCGGCATCGGAAACACCATGAACGCCAGCGAGCCTGTGCTGCCGCCCGCCGCCACCGCGGCGCTGGCGCGGCCGACCCTCCCGAGCGGTCCGCTCACCGTGGTGACGTCAGCCGACGTCATCGGTGCGCTGTTACCCGAGCGGGCCATTGTCGTCGACGAGTCGAACACATCGGGAGTCCTTCTGGCGCAGGCGACTGCGGGTGCCCCGGCACATGACTGGCTCACGCTGACCGGTGGTGCGATCGGCTATGCGCTGCCGGTGTCGATCGGTGCCGCGATCGCCGCCCCCGACCGTCCGGTGCTGTGCCTGGAGTCCGACGGCTCGGCGATGTACACCATCTCGGCGCTGTGGAGCCAAGCCCGTGAGCAGCTCGACATCACCACCGTCGTCTACGCCAACCGCGCCTACGACATCCTGAGAATCGAACTGCAGCGCGTCGGAGCTGAGGCGGCGGGGCAGGGGCCTGGACCCAAGGCCGAGGCGCTTCTCGATTTGACCGGACCCTCACTGGATTTCGTTCGTATCGCCAAAGGGATGGGCGTGCCCGCGCGGCGGGTGGGCACCGCCGAAGAGCTCGCCGACGCGCTGCAGTGGGCATTCGACGAAGCGGGACCGCACCTGATCGAGGCGGTCATGCCGTCGATCGCGGGCTAGTAGACGTTGAGGCAGAACTGAGAGCGATAATTCGGCAAAAACATCGCTCTCAATTCTGTTTCAACGCTGGATCTCGAAGACCGGGTCAGTGCACTCCAGCGCCTCGGCGGACAGCCTGCGCTTGATGACCTTGAACGTCTCGGTGCGCGGCAGCGCGGTACCCACCCGGACGAAGGCCGGCCACTGCTTGGGCCCGAGATCGTCTTGGGCGGACAGGAACTCGCGGAAGGCAGCCGGATCGAAATCCGCACCCTCCGGCAGGACCAGCGCGGCCATCACCCGATCGCCGACCGCCGGGTCGGGGATGGCGTAGACCGCGGCTTCGGTCACGTCGGGGTAGCGCATCAGCACCCGCTCGATCGGCGCGGTGCCTAGGTTCTCGCCGTCGACCCGCATCCAGTCGCCCAGCCGGCCGGCGAAGTGGACATAGCCGGCGTCGTCCCGGTAGGCCAGGTCCCCGCTGTGATAGACCCCGCCGGTCATGCGCTCGGCCTCGGCATCGGGGGCGTTGTAGTAGCCGCGGAAATTGCCGGGCCCGGTGAGGTTCACCAGCTCGCCGATCACCCCGGGCGGGCACGGTTGTCCCGTCTCGACGTCGACGATGTCGAGACCTTCGGGCAGGGGCCCCAGCGCTCCCTCCGGGGTGTCCGGGGTACGGGCGATGTTCACCCCGCCCTCGGTGGAGCCGAAGCCGTCGACGACCGTCACGCCGAAACGTTGCGCGAACCGGTCGATATCGCGCGGCGCGGCCTCGTTCCCGTAGACGACCCGCAACGGGTTGTCGGCATCGTCCGGGCGCGCCGGGGTGGCCAGGATGTAGGACATCGGCTTGCCGACGTAGTTGGCGTAGGTGGCGTGGAACCGGCGTGCGTCAGGGATGAACTGCGACGCGGAGAACTTGCGGCGCAACGCAATAGACGCCCCGGCGGCCACCGCTACGGCCCAGCCCGCCATCACCGCGTTGGAGTGGAACAACGGCATCGACAGGTAGCAGGTGTCGGTCGGGCCCAGCCCGAACCGCTGCGCCAACATCACGCCGGGAAACGCGACCTTCTCGTGGGTGCAGCGCACCGCCTTCGGGTCACCACTGGTGCCCGAGGTGAAGATCAGCATGAAGAGGTCGTCGAAGTGGCTGGGCGTGAACGTGATCGGCGACCCGCGGAACTGCCCGAGCTCATCGGCCCACGCGGACGTTCCGATGTCGATGGCAGCTATCCCATCGGGTAGGAAACCGGCACCGTAAGTATGGAGGTCGCCATCGGCGAGTACCAGCTGGCAGTCAGCAGTTTCGATATCGCGCGCCAGCGCTTCACCGCGGCGGGTCGGGTTCAGCCCGACCGGAACCAGGCCGGTCAGCCCGGCGGCCACCAGCAGCGAGGAGAAGAACGGCGTATTGCCCAGCAGCACGCCGATATGCGGCGGCTTGGCCGGATCCAGCCTGGCCTTGCACGCCGCCGACAGATCGGCGGCGTCCTGAATGTGTTGGCGCCAGGTCGAATACGAGCCGTCGTCGGCGTGGATCCCGCGATCGTCGACGTCAGCCAATCGCACGAGCAGATCGGTGACCGTCAGCTCGTCGCTCACGGGTCCGGTCAAACCGGCGTGTCGGCCAGCTCGCGGCCGATCTGCCGCAGCTGTGCGGTGGCGCCGCCGAGCGCGAACTCGACCTGCTTGGCGGTGATGAAGTAGCGGTGCACCTGGTGGTCGACATCGATCCCGACACCGCCGTGCACGTGCACGGTGGTGTGGGCGACGCGGTGCCCGGCCTCGGCCGCCCAGAAGGCTGCGGTGGCCACCTCGACATCGGCGGGCAGGTCCTCGGACAGCCGCCACGATGCCTGCACGAGCGCCAGCCCCAACCCCTTGATATCGATGTAGTCGTCCGCGAGCCGAGCCGACACTGCCTGGAAGCTCCCGATCGGCCGGTCGAACTGCTCGCGGGTGCGGGCATATTCGGCCGTCAGCTCGAGCGCGCGCTCGAGGACACCGAGCTGGAAGGCCGTGTGCCCCAACGTCTTCTGTGTGGTCAACCAGGCCAGAGTGTCGGCATCGCCGACGATCCGGTCAGCCCCGACCTCGGCGCCGGACAGGTCGAGCTCAGCGGCGCTGTTCTTGCCGGTAGTCAGCAGCGGGATGATCGAAACGCCGGGATCACCGGCCGCCACCAGGAAAACCTTGGGGCCGGAATCGGTTTCGGCCGGCACCAGGAACGCATCGGCGACCGGGCCGAACTCGACCTGGGTGCGAGTGCCGGTCAGCCTGAACCCGTCCCCGGCGGCGGTCGCCTGCACTGGGCCCTGGCCGAACTCCCCATCGAGGGCCACGGTCAGGATCTTCTCGCCGGACACTGCCGGGGCTGCCCACTGGTCACGCAGTTCGGGCGTACCGAACCGGGCCAGCGCGCCGGCACCCAGGATCACCGACTGCAGGTACGGCACCGCGCCCAATTGGCGGCCTAGCGCCGTCAGGATCGCGGTCTGCTCCAGGACGCCGTACCCGCCGCCGCCGACGGACTCTGGTGCGGCCGTCGACAGGATGTCGGCGTCGATGAGCTTGCGCCACAATTCGGTGTCGAAGCGCTGGTCGAGGCCGTCGAGTTCACGCTGATGTTGCGGCGTGCACACGGCGTCGACGATGGTGCCGACCAGCCCCGAGAGATCCTGCGCGGCTTCTGTTCTGGTGAAATCCATGTCAGTCCTATGTCTTTCAGGTCTCTGGTCGTCGTTAGCGGTTGACTCGGGGCAGGCCCAGCGCGACCATGCCGATGATGTCGCGCTGGATCTCGTTGGTGCCGCCGCCGAAGGTGAGGATCAGGGCGGCGCGGTGCATGCGCTCGACGCGGCCGCGCAGCAGGGCGCCGTGCGAATCCTGGCGCAGCGTGGCTGACGGTCCGAGGATCTCCATCAGCAGCCGGTAGGCCTCGGTGGCCAGCTCGGTACCGAAGACCTTGGCCGCCGAGGCGTCAGCGGGGCTGAGCGTTCCGCTCTTCGCCGACGCCAGCTCCCAGTTGATCAGCTTGAGGTATTCGACCTTAGCCAGCACGCGGGCGAGGTTGAGCTGCACCCACTCGGAGTCGATCAGGCGATTGCCGTGCACATCCTTGGTGTTCTGCGCCCACTCGCGAACCTGGTTGAGCGCCAAGAAGATCGGCTGGGCCGACACCAGGGCGACCCGCTCATGGTTGAGCTGGTTGGTGACCAGTTTCCAGCCGGCGTTCTCCTCGCCGACCCGGCTGGAGGCTGGAACTCGCACGTCCTGGTAGTAGGTGGCGCTGGTGCCGACACCGGCCATGGTGTGCACCGGCGTCCACGAGAAGCCCTCCGCGGTCGTCGGCACGATGAGCACCGAGATGCCGCGGTGCTTCTTGGCCTCGGTGTTGGTGCGCACCGCGAGCCAGACGTAGTCGGCGTACTGGATCAGGCTGGTCCACATCTTCTGGCCGTTGACCACGTAGTCGTCGCCGTCGCGGACCGCGGTGGTGCGCAGGCCCGCCAGGTCGGTGCCGGCGCCCGGCTCGGAGTAGCCGATCGCGAAGTGCAGGTCACCGGCGGCGATCTTGGGCAGGTAGAACGACTTCTGCTCGTCGGTGCCGAACGCCATGATCGTCGGCGCGACGCTGTTGATGGTCAGGAAGGGCACCGGGGCGCCGGCGACGGCTGCCTCGTCGGTGAAGATCAGGGAGTCCATCGGGGTGCGGTTCTGGCCGCCATACTCCGTCGGCCAGTTCAGGGTGAGCCAGCCGTCCTTGCCCATCTGGGAAACGGTCTCGCGGTAGACGTTGCCGGTGCCGATCTCGCCACCGGTCGTCGACATCAGCGCTTCCTGGCGCTCCGGGGTCATCAGCTTGCCGAAGTAGGTCCGGAGCTCGCGGCGCAGCTCCTCTTGTTCGGGCGTGTAACTGATCCGCATCGACTCGATCCTTCGCTGGAGTTGCTTGCAGTCGGCGACCCGCCGACACTCCTGGTTGTAACACGTTCTAGTCTTGTGGTCCAGCGCCGGTTCAGGCCAGGTATTGAATGATCTGGTCGTATCGTGGCGCTGGGAACGCCCCAGCCCGCGGGGTCAGTCAGGCAAGGAGGTTGTCATGCGAGTCGAAGTCGACCGTGATCGCTGTGAAGGTAACGCTGTTTGTGTGGGAATCGCCCCGGACCTGTTCGAACTCGATGACGAGGACTATGTGATCGTCACCAAGGATCCGATCCCCGCCGACGAGGAAGGCTTGGCCGAGCAAGCCATCGCCGAGTGCCCTCGCGCCGCCCTGACCCGCAAAGACTAGAGGTATTCGTAAGTTGACTGCACAAGACGTGTCTTTCGACGCCACCGACCTGTCCGGACGTGTCGCTGTGGTGACCGGTGCCGCCTCGGGCCTTGGCCGTGCCGAGGCCGTCGGGTTGGCCAAATCCGGTGCGACGGTCGTCGTCAACGACATGGCCAAGGCGCTCGACGAGTCCGACGTGCTCGACGAGATCAACGCCGCGGGTTCCAAGGGCGTGGCGGTTGCCGGCGACATCAGCCAGCGCTCGACGGCCGACGAACTGGTGGCGACCGCCGATGGCCTCGGCGGGCTGAGCATCGTCGTCAACAACGCCGGCATCACCCGGGACCGCATGTTGTTCAACATGACCGACGAGGACTGGGACGCGGTGATCGCGGTCCACCTGCGCGGGCACTTCCTGCTCACCCGCAATGCCGCGACGTATTGGCGCAACCGGGCCAAGGACAACGGTGGATCGGTCTACGGCCGCATCATCAACACCACGTCGGAAGCCGGGTTGTCCGGGCCGATCGGCCAGGCCAACTACGGTGCCGCCAAGGCGGGCATCACGGCGCTGACGCTGACGGCGTCGCGGGCACTCGGGCGCTACGGCGTGCGGGCCAACGCGATCGCTCCGCGCGCGCGCACTGCGATGACCGCCGACGTGTTCGGTGAGGCTCCCGAGCTCGCCGAGGGCGAGGTCGACCCGCTGTCGCCCGAACATGTGGTGACGCTGGTGCGCTTCCTGGCCGCGCCGGCCTCGGACAAGGTCAACGGTCAGGTCTTCGTCGTGTACGGACCGTCGGTCACGCTGGTGGCCGCTCCCACGGCAGAACACCGATTCGACGCCGACGGAGCCGCGTGGGATCCGTCGACGTTGGGCACGTCCATGCAGGCTTACTTTGCTGATCGTGACCCGGAGCGGACGTTCGGCGTGATGGGCCTGATGGGCGACTAGTCGCCGGAGGGCGCCAGCGCAGCGACCCGGGAATTAATCGGGGTCGCCCTTGCTATTGGCGTTGGCCAGTACGTCGAGGAATGAGCGCGCCCAGCGGTCGACGTCGTGGGTGAGCACTTGGCGCCGCAGTGCCCGCATCCGCCGGCGGCCCTCTTCGGGCGTCTGGTTGACGGCGGCTTCGAGGGTGTCCTTGAGACCCTCCAGGTCATGCGGGTTGGTCAGGTACGCCTGGCGCAGTTCGGCTGCGGCACCGGTGAATTCGCTCAGCACCAGGGCACCGCCGAGATCGTTGCGGCAGGCCACGTACTCCTTGGCCACCAGGTTCATGCCGTCGCGAAATGGTGTCACCAGCATGACGTCGGCGGCCACGAAGAAGGCGATCAACTCGTCTCGGGGGACCGGCCGGTGGATGTAGTGCACGACCGGGTGGCCGACTTCGCCGTACTCGCCGTTGATGTGACCGACCTGTTGCTCGATCTCGTTGCGCAGGATGCGATAGCTCTCCACCCGTTCCCGGCTCGGGGTGGCCAGCTGCACCAGAACGGTGTCGTCACGCTTGGCGCGTCCCTCGGCGAGTAACTCCGAAAAGGCTTTGAGCCGAACGTCGATGCCCTTGGTGTAGTCCAGTCGGTCCACGCCCAGCAGGATCTTGCGGGGGTTTCCGAGCTCAGCGCGGATTTCTTTCGCGCGCCGGCGGATGTCACGATTGCGCGCCGTGCGATCCAGGTCTGCGGAATCGATGGAGATCGGAAAGGCTCCGACCTTCACGGTGCGGAAACCCAGCTGCACTTCGCCGAACCGCGAGCGCACACCGACCGAGGCCCGAGATGTGTTGGCCCCGACCAGCCGTCGCGACAGGAACAGGAAGTTCTGCGCGCCGCCGGGCAGATGGAACCCGACCAGGTCCGCGCCAAGGAGGCCTTCGATGATCTCGGTCCGCCACGGCATCTGCATGAACAGTTCCACCGGTGGAAACGGGATGTGCAGGAAGAACCCGATGGTCAGATCGGGCCGCAACGTCCGCAGCATCTTGGGCACCAGTTGCAGCTGGTAGTCCTGGACCCACACGGTGGCACCTTCGGCCGCCGCGCGCGATGTCGCCTCGGCGAACCGCCGGTTGACGTCGACGTAGCGATCCCACCACTCGCGGTGGTAGATCGGCTTGACGATCACATCGTGGTAGAGCGGCCACAGCGTCGCGTTGGAGAAGCCCTCGTAGTACTCGGCGACGTCGTCGGCGGATAGCCGCACCGGGAAGAGTTGCAGGTCTTCCTCGACGATGGGGTCTTCCGGACCGTCGACAATGCCCGGCCAGCCGATCCAGGCGCCGCGTTGCTTGCGCAGCAAGGGTTCCAGCGCAGTGACCAGACCACCGGGGCTGCGCTTCCAGGTCAGGCTGCCATCGGGCAGCCGCTCCATGTCGATCGGCAGCCGGTTGGCGACCACCACGAAATCAGAATTTCCGGAGCGGGCTTTCTTGCTCCCCGCCACGGGCTACGCCTCGAGCTTTGATGGTCCAATACCGAGCATCGACAAGAAGACCCGACACTCGTCGGCGTCGGTGGCATAGGCCGCGACTACGCGCCGAGCTTGGCGCGCCGTGCTATCGGCCAGCGGTTCCACGTCATCAATTTCCGTGGGATCAGGTTTTGCGGGCATCTCTCAACCTTAGCGAAGGGGCAAATAGCGGCTACGGGCTCGATGAAATCGTTGACTTGGGCTGGACCGGAACATTGTCCTGGTCTTCCTCGTAGCAGACCGTCGACTGCCAGTAGCCCGTGCAGGAGTCACCGTTGATATTGGGCACCAGGTCCGCACCGACTCCACTCTCGACAGTGGAGGTCATGTCTTGCGTGGTGCGGGGCTGCAGGTCGTCGAACGCTTGATCGCCGTTGGTGGTCGCCACCGACGTCATGGTCGGCGTGCAGTTACCGGTCGACGGATCCAACGACTCGCCCGACTGGCAGCCCGCCGTTCCACCCGGTTGCGACGCCACCGGTTCCGGCTGCGGCCCCGGCTCGGGTATGCCGCCGCCTTCGGCGTGCGCCATCGGAGCCGCGGCGACCGCGAGTGCAAACGCGCTCGCGGTCAGCAGCTTTCCCATCCAGGTGGAATGGACCGGCATCGTTGCCCTCCCTGATCTTCCCGCTGACTACTACGGGCTAGACGAAATGCTCGAATGCGGAGTGACCGCTGGCACCTGATTCTCCTGCAGGCCGATGCACTGGCCGGTGTTGGCGCCCGTGCAGGGGATGCCCTGAACCTCAGGCAGGCTGTTGGGGTCGCCAGGGGTCGAGTACGTGACGTTACCGCCGCCGCTCGACGGCGTGGGGTAATTGCCGCCCGGCTGGTTCGGGACCATCTCAGGGATGCACTGGTCGGTGTAGAGATCCTCGGACTCGCCGGCCGGACAGGCGATGGCGGGACCCGCCGGTGCACCCGCCGGCGACGCGAAGAAGGCAACAGCGGGCGCGGCCGCGATCGCGATGCTGAATCCACCGGCAAGGAGAACGCGGCGGCCGACTGAGGAGGAAATCGCCATACTTCACACTTCCTAAAGAAGTCGACGGAGTTCCGAAGCCGGCCCTCCGTTTCTACGGACTGGACGAGACAGTGGAGCGGGGTTGCACTGCGGGAGCCTGCTGCTCTTGCTGCAATCCTATGCACTGACCGGTGTTTGCGCCTGTGCAAGGTATTCCATTGACCTCGGGCAGGCCGCCCTGCGGGCCTGCCGGAGCCTGTACATCACAGCCGCCGGTTGCCGGGTTGACCACTTGGCCGGGCGGGCAGGCCGCCACGGATCCGGTCGCCGGAACGGCGAACGCGGCCAGTGCGGGCGCGCCCGCCACCGCCAGCGCGAAGCCGCCGGCCAAGGCCAGCCGCTGCGCCGAATTCTTCAGATTAGCCATGTTTGTGCCTTCTACTCGCTTTGCTGAGTGGCCGTGTCAGGGCAGTGTATGGCTGCCTTCCCCGTCCCGCAGTTGTTCGGCCGTTTTATCGGCATTCGCCAGCTTCCTGTTACACCGGAGTCAATATTCTCGGTCGGAACGTATCGGTGCCGTCTGACCCCGTCTTACGACGGACAATGCCGCCACGCAGGAATGCCGATGCCGGAATATCGGCGACGTGAATGCCGGAACGTAATGGCCGGCCGAGGCCGCCTCATTGGTGCGATATCAGGGCCGTGAGGAGCCATTAAACACATCGGATTGTGTGCCTTCAGATGTTCGCTGGCGGCGATCGCATGTCGGGAAGCGGTTCGGGCGTGACGGGGCACTGGGACGGGCCCTATGCGACAACGCGGCGCCGTGGTTCGATACGTGGAACCTGTTCCAGTTTTGTGTGAGGAGTGCGGCGTGCAGCTCTCGTTCGAGGATCGGACATACCTGGTCACCGGTGGTGGCAGCGGGATCGGCAAGGGCGTGGCGGAGGGGCTGGCCAAGGCCGGCGCCAGCGTCATGATCGTCGGCCGCAACGCCGATCGGCTCGCCGCGACTGTGGATGAGATCAAGGCCGTCGCGCCGAAGGGCAACGTCAACTACGAGCCTGCCGACGTCACCAACGAGGATCAGATCGCCGCGGTCGTCGACGCGACCACGGCATGGAACGGCCGGCTGAACGGTGTCGTGCACTGCGCAGGCGGTTCGCAGACCATCGGCCCGATCACCCAGATGGACTCCGAGGCGTGGCGCGCCACCGTGGACCTCAACATCAACGGCTCGATGTACGTGCTCAAGCACTCGGCCCGGCAGATGGTGCGTGGTGGTGGCGGTTCGTTCGTCGGCATCTCCTCGATCGCGGCCAGCAACACCCACCGCTGGTTCGGGCCGTACGGCGTCACCAAGTCGGGTCTGGACCACCTCATCAAGCTGGCGGCCGACGAACTCGGTGCGTCCTGGGTGCGGGTCAACGGCATCCGGCCCGGACTCATCCGCACCGAACTGGTGCAGCTGGTGCTGGACTCACCCGAACTCAGCGGCGACTACGCCGAGTGCACGCCGCTGCCGCGCCCCGGTGAGGTCGAGGACGTCGCCAACATGACGCTGTTCCTGCTCAGCGATGCCGCCCAGTGGATCACCGGGCAGATCATCGGCGTCGACGGCGGACAGAACCTGCGCCGCGGCCCGGATTACTCGGCGATGCTGGAGCCGGCCTTTGGCGCCGACGCGCTACGCGGAGTGGTCTGACGCTCCCGCGTCACGCGCCGCAAGGCTGCTGATCGCCGACCAATCCAGCTCCTCGCCACCCTCGGCGAGCAGCCGCAGAAACCGGTCGCGCAGCAGGCTGGCGATGGGCAACGGCACCCGCAGTTCTTCGGCAGCCGACAACACGAGTCGAATGTCCTTGAGACCCAACGGTGCTGCGAATCCAGCGGGCTCGAATTGTGCACTGGCGATCAGGCTGCCGTAGGTCCGGTAGACCGGCGCCGAGAACAGTGTCGACGTCAGGATGTCCAGGTACTGGTGTTTGTCGACGCCGCCGCGATCCACCAGCGCCATCGCTTCGCCGAGTGACTCGATCACCGAGCCGATGAGGAAGTTGCCGCTGAGCTTGACCAGGTTGGCCGCTGACGGGTCCTCGGATACCACGAAGGTTCGCTGGCCGATCGCATCGAAAACCGGTGTCACCGAGTTCACGGTCTCGGCCGGGCCGGCGGCGACGACGAACAACGCCGCGGCCGCGGCGGCCTCCGGGCGGCCGAACACCGGGGCCGACACGAATCCGCGTCCGGCGGCGGCGTGTGCCTCGGTCAGGCGTTTCGAGAGAGCGACGCTGATCGTGCTGGACGAGATGTGGACGGTGCCGGGTGCAGCCGACGCGATGATGCCGCCGTCGCCGAATGCCACCCCGGCCACGGCGTCGTCGTTGGCGAGCATCGTCAGCACGACGTCACCGCCGCACGCGTCGGCCACGTCGTCGGCCGGCCGGGCGCCCTCGGCCGCCAGCGCATCCACTTTCGGCCGCGACCGGTTGTAGACGGTCACGTCGTGTCCCGCCTTGATCAGATTCGCGGCGATGCCCGCGCCCATGTTGCCCAGTCCGATGACTCCTACGCGCATGACGTCAATCGTGCTCATGCGAGCGGCTCAGCGCCAGGGCGATTCACTAGTCAGTTGACGCACGGGACCTTGCCGCCGTCGATCGGCGCGCCCTGGTCGGGGGTGGGGGTGATGGTGATATCGGACCAACTGCGGTTGGTCGTCGAGGTCTCGGCGACATCCTGGGTCTGCGGCTGATCCTGCGGGACGTCGTAACCCTGGCCGAGGACGACCCGCACGTGATCGGCAGCCAGCGCGCTGGTGGCCTGCGGAGCGTTCTCGACACCGAGCAGGGTGGCCACCGACTGCGCATCGGTCTGGCCGCCCGGGCCGTAGGTGATCACGGTGTCGATCGGCTCGCCGGACTCGCGGTCACGGACCGCGTCGACCGTGAAGTCGTGCTTGCCCAGCAACGAGGCGGCCGCCGACGCCAGGCCCGAGGTGTCGCTGGCGTTGACGATGCTGATCACGGTCTTGGGGTTGGGCGGTGGAAGCGGTTGCGCAACAGCGCTGGTGGTCGCTGTCGCAGCGTCGCCGCCGATGGCCCTGGCGATCTCGGCGCGGATCTTGGCCGGGTCGACGATGTTGACGTCCTGGCCGTTGATGTTGTCGTAGCGCACCACCGGCAATGTCCGGAATTCGACATTGCCGCCGGCCAGCGCCGCCATCCTGCGGAACTGGTCCTCGCCCCAGCCTTGCGACAGCACGATGTCCTGGCGGGCCACGCCCATCAACCGCTTGAACTTGTCCAGGTCGGTGAATGAGCCCGACTCCTGCAGCTGATGCATGACCGAGAGCAGAAAGGCCTGTTGGCGATGGGTGCGGTCGAGATCCCCGTTTTCCAGGCCGTGCCGTTGCCGCACGAATGCGAGTGCCTGTTCGGCGTTCAGCGTCTGACGACCGGCCGGAAAGTTCGCTCCGGAGTAATCGTCGTGGACGGCGTGGTTGAGGCAGACGTCGATGCCGCCGAGGCTGTCGGCGAGGTGGTAGAAGCTGGCGAGGTTGACCTCGGCGAAGTAGTCGATGGGTTGGCCGGTCAGATTGCGCACCGCCCGGATGGTCGCCTTGCGCCCGGCCTCCCGCCCGGCGCGCTCCAGTTCGGCGCGATCGGCGATGCCCTCGTCGACCAGCTTCTGTTCGGTCTGCGCCTTGGTCAGCCCGTACGCTTCTTTGATCTTGATGTGGCTGTAGCCCTTGATACCGCTGACCGCGACGTAGTCGTCGCGCGGTATCGAGAACGCGACGACCTGGTCGTCGGCGCTGATATGCACCAGGATCAGCGTGTTGGTGTTGTAGCCGCCCGAGTCGGAGTCTCCGGCGTGCAGCTTGTCCAGGAGTTCGTCGGGGAGTTCGTTGCCCTGCTGGTCTTTGCGGGAATCGAGCCCGATCAGCAGGATGTTCATCGCGCCGCCGCTGGAGCGCGGTTCGTCCGAGCCGAGCGCCTGCGACACCGTGATTCCGCTCAGTAACCCGTGAGCCTGCGAATAGGCCAGGCCGGTGAGCATCACCACCACCACCGAAACCAGTCCGACCGCGGATCGGGCGAGGATCTTCCACGCCCGCCGGCCGCTGCCGGGCCGCCCGCGATGACGGCCGTGGCGGTTGCCCGCAGCGGCCGCTCGCGGAGGCGGCGAGGGATCCATGATCGACAGTATGCGGGCAAATGCTGGTGCGGCCCCAGCGAGGCCGACTCGGCAACGCTGACCACCGGGCCGCTATGCTGTGCACGTGCTTAGCATGATGCGCTGTGGCGGCCGGCGATGAAGCCGGCGCCGTTCGACTATCACCGGCCGGAAAGCGTCGCCGAGGCGGCGCAGATGCTGGCCGAATACGGCGACGACGGCAAACTGCTGGGCGGGGGACAAAGCCTGGTACCGATGCTGGCGATGCGCCTTGCGTACTTCGACAACCTCATCGACATCTCGCGACTGCAGGAGATGAAGGGCATCGAGGTACGAGACGACGAAGTGCGCATAGGTGGCGGCACCACCCATGCCGCCGTCGGGGCCGACGAACGGGTGAGCGCGGCTGTGCCGCTGCTCACCCGGGCCACCCCGTTGATCGGGCACTTCCAGATCCGCAGCCGGGGCACCCTCGGTGGCTCGATCGCCCACGCCGACCCGGCCGCCGAGTATCCGGCCGTCGCGCTGGCGCTGGACGCGATGATGGAGACGGTGTCGGCATCGGGCGGCCGCGAGATCGCGGCGGCTGAGTTCTTTGCGGGTGTCTGGGAGACGGCGATGGAGCCCGGCGAGATCTTGGTGGGCGTGCGATTCCCGGTCTGGTCGGGTCGGTGCGGCTTCGGAGTGGAGGAATTCGCGCGCCGCCACGGTGATTTCGCGATCGCCGGGGCGGTGGCTGCCGTCGAACTCGACGACGACGACCGGGTTCGGCGCAGCGGCATCGGATTGCTGGGGCTGAGCGCCACCCCGCGGCGCGCATCGGCCGCCGAGGCCGCGATCGCCGGGCGCCCGATCGGTGACGTCACCGCCGAGGAGATCGGTGAGCTCGCGATGAGCGGGCTCGACGACATTCCGGCCGACCTTCAGGGCTCGGCCGACTATCGGCGTCGGGTCGGGGCGGCAATGGCCGCACAGGCGTGGCGGGCAGCGGTCAAGGAGGCAGTCGATGCATGAGCGTCCGATCCAATTGTCGGTCAACGGAATTCCCGTTGAATCGATCGTCGAGCCGCGACTGACCCTGGCCGACTTCCTGCGCGAGCGATGCGGTCTGACGGGCACGCACCTGGGCTGCGAGCACGGCTCGTGCGGTGCCTGCACGGTATTGCTCGACGGCGCGGCGGTGCGGTCCTGCCTGGTGTTCGCGGTGCAGGCCGAGGGTGCGGAGGTCTCGACCGTCGAGGGCGTCGCGTCAGCTGACGGCGAGCTGTCACCGGTACAGGCGGCGCTTCGCGACTGCCATGGCCTTCAGTGTGGTTTCTGCACACCGGGTTTCGTCATGTCGATCACAGCGCTGTTGCGGGACAACCCGCATCCGACCGACGAGGAGATCCGCGAGGGCCTGTCCGGCAACTTCTGCCGCTGCACCGGCTATCAGGGGATTGTCAACGCGGTTCACCAGGCCGCCGAAATTGGCCAGGTTTAGCTGCCTGCGGCGGCCTCGATCAGCGCCACGATCTGCGACGGGGTTGCGGGTAGCTTGGTGACGGTCACCCCGAGTGGGGCCAAGGCGTCGTTGATCGCATTGATCACCGCGGGGGTGGAGCCGATGGCCCCGCCCTCACCGCAGCCCTTGTAACCACCCACACCCGGGCCGGGGACCTCCACGTGCCCGTACTCGATCGGCGGCACCTCGGTAGCGGTCGGCAGCAGATAGTCGACGAACGTGGTGGACAACGGGTTTCCGTCGTCGTCGTAGACGAGGTTCTCCAGCAATGCGCCACCGATGCCCTGGACGGTACCGCCGGCGATCTGGCCCTCCACGATGTTCGGGTTGATCATCGGGCCGACGTCCTCGCTGACGACATAGCGGGTCAGCGTGACCCGGCCGGTGGTGACATCCACCTCGCAGGTACACGCGTGAGTTGCGTTGGCCCAGTGGATCATCGTCTGCGATGTGAATCGCGCGGTCGCCTCCAGGGTGGCCGCCATTCCCGGTGCCAGTGCCTGAGGCTCGTAGTAGGACCGGTAGGCCAGATCGGCGAAACTGACGCTCCTGGAAGGTCCAGTGGGTTCTTCCTTGACGACGGCCCGTGAGTTGGCCAGCTCGATCTCCGCCTCCTCGACACCGAGCACATGAGCCGCCATCGCCACCAATTGCTGGCGCAGGATGGTGCCCGCCTCGTTGACCGCACCGGCGGTCATCGGCCCGCTGCGGCTACCCTGCGTGCCGGCTCCGTACGGGGTTACCGCGGTGTCGCCCTGGATCGTCGACACGTCGTTGATTTCGGCGCCGAGCGCGTCGGCGGTGAGCTGCACGACCGTGGTCTCGATGCTGTTGCCGCTCGACCCGCCGTTGACGTAGACGTTGATCTTGCCGGTGGGCTCCATGCGGATGGTGCAGCCCTCGGTGGCCAGATGTCCGGTCGCGGCGCCGGTCGGCTCGATGTAGGCGGACAATCCGAGGCCGAGGTAGCGGCCCTGAGCCAGGGCCTCGGCCTGCTCCTTGCGGAACCCTTCGTGGTCGAGGATCTTGACGGCCTGCTCGAAGGTCTCCATCGGGGCGACGTGGTCATACGGCATGCCGTTGGGGTTGAAGTAGGGCATCTCGTCGCGGCGCAGCAGGTTCTTGCGTCGCAGTTCGACCGGATCGATTCCCATCTTGCGGGCCGCGATGTCGAGAAGTATTTCCCGCGTGAGGGTTTCGTACTGCCAGGGCCCGCGGTAGGCGGCCAGCCCACTGGTGTTGGTGAACACCGTCTTGTAGTTGAAGCTGGCCTTGGGCACCCGGTAGGGGCCGGGGAAGAACATCCCGATGGCCGCCGTCGTCAACACCGGGTAGGGGGTCGGGTAAGCCCCGATGTCTTGGAGGAAGTCGATCGCGACGGCGGTGATGGCGCCGTCGGCGTCGAACGCCATGCGGGCGCGCCCGTCGACGTGGCGGGCCTGCCCGGCCGACATCAGGTTCTCGCGGCGGTCCTCGATCCACTTGAGCGGCGCAGGCACCTTGCGGGCGGCGAGAATGATGCACATGTCCTCGCGCATCGGGACGACCTTCTGGCCGAACCCACCGCCGGTGTCACGGGTGATGACGCGGACCCCTTGTGCCGGGATGCCGAGCAGGCGTGCGGCGAACGCCCGCAGCTCGTGCGGGGTCTGGGTGGAGGCCCACAGCGTGAGTTCTCCAGTGGCGGCCACCCACTCGACGACCAGCCCGCGGGTTTCGATCGGTACCGGCACGTGGGTCTGCTGATAGATCTGCTCGTCGGCGACGTAGGCCGCGGCCGCGAAGGCCTCTTCGTCCGGCGGTGCGCCGGCAAGGCCGCCGGCGACGTTGTCGGGGTATGCCTCATGGACCACGGCCTCGGAGTTCACCGCCTGGGTGAAATCGGCGATCACGGGAAGTGGCTCGTAATCGACGTCGACCAGCTCGATGGCGTCCTCGGCGACGTAGCGGTTCGCGGCGATGACGATCGCGACCGGGTCACCGACGAACTTCACCTCGCCTTCGGCCAGCGGCGGACGAGGCGTGTCGGGAACATCCTTGCCCGCCACCGCGTGCCAGGCCTCTTTGACTCCCGCGTTCAGGTCGGCGGCGGTGAGCACTGCGTGCACTCCCGGCAAGGCGAGCGCCGCCGTGACGTCGATGCTGTTGATCCTGGCGTGGGCGAACGGGCTGCGCACGAAGCAGGCATGCAGCATGCCGGGCCGGACGATGTCGTCGACGTAGGTGCCGTGCCCGGTGAGCAGGCGGGTGTCCTCGACCCGCGGGACGCGCGTTCCTGCATAACGGGTGACGGGTGCGGCCATTGCGTGAGCTCCAATGCGTCGTCGACATGCCGGGCTAAGCAGTCGCTCAGCAGAGCGTACCGAAGTGCCTCGGTGCAGTCAGGAGAAGGTTGGTCATACCGATTCGGACAACCCGCACAGCCGGCGCAGGGCAGCCAACCCGTCGGGTGTTCCTGGCCAATGGGCTGCCAGCGCGTGCGGGCCTGCCGTCCGGGTGACCCAGCGCAGCACCAGTGCGGTGATGATGACGTCGTCGGCGTAGCCGAGCACTGGAATGAAGTCGGGGATCAGGTCGATCGGCGAGGCTAGAAATATCAGCATGCCACCGACAACGACACGGATCCGCCGGGGCAGCTGCGGGTCCGACGCGAGCCGTTTGAGCAGGCGCAGCACATCGGGCAGCAAGCGCAGCATGTCTGCGATCCCGACCGCATCAGGTTTGACCAGCCACAGCGTCACCGCCAGGGCCAGCCAGACCAGGATCAGGGCAGCGGCGATGGAGACCGGGATCAGCCACCACTGGTCGAGCATGCCGTCCATCTTCGTATTGTCGAGAAACCAATCGTGGACCGACACCGGACACAGCAGGAACTGGCCAGGAATCGGTATGGGACTACCCGCGCCCTGCGGGCGTGCTGCGCGATGCGCCGGGTGCGTCGAAGTGTGAACGGAAAGGCCAGGCGCGCTACTTCGATCTGGTGTCCGGCACGGCTGTGGCCGCATGAGCGGCATGGACGTATCCCCGGCCGACACCCGCGTTCGGTCGTGCCCCAACCGGGCGGGTGCTACGGCGAGCGGATGCCCGCCGAGAGAATCCCCGGGTCGCTTCGCTCCTGCCCGCCGAAACACGCCGGAAACACGATCGCCGCATCCAGGAAACACCGCGCCGACATTCTCGTCGGGACCGTCGAAGGAGCCGGACTTGGATGCGATCGATCCCGCCGCCACCGCGTGGCTGCTGGCCAGCACAGCGCTCGTCTTGTTGATGACCCCCGGGTTGGCCATTTTCTACGGCGGCATGGTCCGCACCACCGGTGTGCTCAACATGATCATGATGAGCTTCATCGCGATCCCGCTCGTCACGGTGGCGTGGCTGCTGTTCGGCTATACCCTGGCGTTCTCCGGAACCAGCCTGGGCGGTGTGATCGGCGACCTCTCCCACATCGGCATGGCCGGGATCAGCCCGAGCACGGTGCACGGCTCGGTTCCCGAACTGCTCTTCGCCACCTTCCAGCTCAGCTTCGCGATCATCACCGCCGCCCTGATCAGCGGCGCGATCGCCGACCGGGCCAAGTTCGCCGCCTGGATGATCTTCGTACCCGTCTGGTCCATCGTGGTGTATGCCGTTGTAGCGCACTGGGTTTGGGCACCCGGCGGCTGGCTGCTCAAGCTCGGTGTGCTGGACTACGCCGGCGGGCTGGTGGTCGAAATCGTCTCCGGGGCCTCCGCGCTCGCGCTGGCCCTGGTGCTCGGACCGCGCATCGGTTTCAAGGTCGACGCAATGCGCCCGCACAACCTGCCCTTCGTGCTGCTGGGCGTCGGGCTGCTCTGGTTCGGCTGGTTCGGCTTCAATGCCGGGTCCGCGCTGGCCGCCAACGGCACGGCGGCGGCGATCTTTCTCAACACGTTGGTGGCGGGCTGCCTGGGCATGCTGGGCTGGCTATCGGTCGAGCAGATCCGCGACGGGCGACCCACGACGTTCGGTGCTGCCTCCGGGGTGGTCGCAGGCCTGGTCGCGATCACCCCGTCCTGCGGGACGGTGAACACGCTCGGCGCCGCGGTGGTCGGTGTCGCGGCGGGCATCGTGTGCTCGTTCGCGATCGGGCTCAAGTTCCGGTTCGGCTACGACGACTCCCTGGATGTGGTCGGGGTGCACTTCGTCGGCGGCGTGGTCGGCGTCTTGCTGATCGGTTTCCTGGCCACTGCGGTGATGACCGGCGGTCCGCAGGGCCTGTTCTACGGGGGCGGGCTGGCTCAGCTGGGTAAGCAGGCGCTCGCGATGGTTGTGGTGGCGGCCTACGCCTTCATCGTGTCGTTCGGATTGGCCAAACTGATCGACCGCACGATCGGCTTCCGGCTCAGCCCAGAGGACGAGACGGCGGGAGTGGACTTCACGCAGCACGCCGAATCCGCGTATGCCGAGGGAGTCCACGGGCATCAGCCACTGCGCCGGCCGTTGTTCGGCGAGCAGCGCCCGCGGTCCGACAACAGCGACGAGGAGTGACTTGGCGTCGGTGTCTGCCGACCTGATTCCACTGGCGTTGGTGGTCGCCTTATCGCCGGTGTCGGTGTTGCCTGCGCTGCTGCTGGTGCTCTACTCGACGCGGCCTCGCGCGGCCGGTCTGGCATTCGCATCCGGCTGGGTTGTCGGACTGGCGGCATTGACGGTGCTGTTCGTCAACGTCCCGAGGCTGCTGGGCGCGTCGGCGGACACCACCTCGTCGTCGCAGCTGTGGCTGCGGCTGATCGGCGGGGCCGTGTTGATCCTGAGTGGCGCGGTGTTGTGGTTGCGGCGCAAGCGAACGGTGGGCTCGGCGCGCTGGCTCGATGCGATCGGCAAGCTGTCGCCGGGTCGCACCACGCTGATCGGACTGGTGCTGGCCCTGATCAACCCGAAGATCATCGTGGCTTGTGCCGCAGCGGGTTTGGCGATCGCGATCGCACCGCTGGGCCCAGCCGGTCGGGGCGCCGCCGTGATCTACTTCGTCGTGATGGCGGGTTCGACCACGACGTTGCCGGTGCTGGCCCACGTCGTTGCGGCCAAACGATTCGACCACGTGCTGGACCGGTTGCGCGCCTGGATCCAACGTCGTCAGGCCGAGATCAGTGCGGTCGCGGTGGTCGCCATCGGTCTGGTGCTCATCCTGACTGCGCTGGGTGATCGCTGAGACGATCGGTCTTTCTCCGACTCTCGCCAGGGCTTGCGGTCTAACATGTCCCGCAACACGAGGGGGTCTCATGAAGCCGGGCGACGCCGATCCACTCCGCAAATCACTGCAGCCGTACTACAACCAAGGCCACCATGACGGCCCGATTGTCGTCGACGACTGGGCCGGGGGAATCCCACAGACACGAGCCCAGCTGCCGTCGGTGCGCATCGGGCGACGGTGGTTCAACAGCCTCTGGCTGATCCCCCTTGGCCTCATGGGGTTGGTGGTATCGATCGCGGCCGTCCGCGAAATGGCGCACTACGAATGGTTCCACGAGTTCGTCGCCAGATATCCGGGCACCTCGACGCAATATGTGGAATCCGTCGAGTCGGGCTTCCCGTGGTGGCTCCGCTGGCAGCACTTCTTCAACCTGCTCTTCATGATGTTCATCATTCGCGCGGGACTGCAGATCCTTGCCGATCACCCGAGGCTCTATCTCAACGCCGGTAGCAAGCCCGACACCGAGTGGATGCGGCTGCGCGAGTCGGTGCCCCGCGACCGTCGGGACAGCGACGACGCCGACACGGTCTGGACGGCAAAGGAGGACTCAGTTGCGTTGCCGAAACAATTGGGATTACCCGGCTTTCGGCACTCGGTCGGGCTTGCTCGGTGGTGGCACTTCAGTTTCGACCTCCTGTGGCTGATCAACGGAGCGCTCTTCATGGTCCTGTTGTTCTGCACCGACCAGTGGAAGCGCTTGGTGCCCACCTCGCTGGACGTGTTCCCCAATGCGTTATCCACTGCGCTGCAGTACTTGTCGCTCCAGTTGCCCGAAAATGCCGGGTTCAGTACCTACAACGCTCTGCAACTGCTTGCGTACTTCATCACGATCTTCATTGCCGCGCCGCTGGCGTTTGTCACGGGTCTGCTGCAGGCGCCGTCAATAGCCGGCCGATTCGGTACCGGTGCCGGGTTGTTGAACCGGCAAGTCGCACGCACCATCCACTTCGGTGTGCTGGTGTGGATGTTGGTCTTCATCGTCATGCACACGGTGATGATCTTCATCACCGGCTTCGTCGGCAACGTCAACCACATCACCCTGGGAACCAACACGAATTCGTGGTGGGGGGTGGTGCTGTACGGGGCATGGATGGCGGTTGTCGTGGTCTTCTGGCTGGTCGCCTCTCCGCTGACGATCAAGCACCCGCGGGCCATCCAGAAGGCGGGGCGGTTCACCGTCGGTCGGCTCAAAGCCCTACTGGAGCAGACCAATCCGACGGCCACGTATTCCGAGGACGACATCTCGCCGTACTTCTGGACCAACGGCGAGAAGCCTGAGTCCGACGAATATCACCGACTCGAGGCGGCCAACTGGCAGGACTACCGGCTGCGGGTCGATGGGGTGGTGCGCAACCCGCTCGAGCTCTCGTACCCCGAACTACTCGCCCTGCCCAAGCAGGACCAAATCACCCAGCACTTCTGCATCCAGGGATGGTCGGGGATCGCCAAATGGTCCGGTGTGCCGATGAGCGTCATCTGCGAGATGGCGGAGCCGCTTGCCAGTGCGAAATGGGTGGTCTTCTACTCCTTCGCGGATGGCCCCGAGGGGGGTCGGTACTACGACTGCCACCCGATCGCCAACATGCACCACCACCAGACGATCCTCGCCTACGAGATGAATGGTGAGCCGCTGAACGTCTCGCACGGCGCCCCGCTGCGGCTGCGTGACGAGGTTGAACTCGGCTTCAAGCAGGTCAAGTGGATTGCGGCGATCGAGTTCGTCGAGTCGTTCGAACATCTCGGTGCCGGGCAGGGCGGCTACAACGAGGACCAGGAGTTCTACGGCTATCGCATGCCGATCTGAGCCACCAATCCTTGCCAGACAGGTCAGCCGTGCATCCATCCGGCAGTACTCAAGGTAACCGGCGAAGCGACCATGGATTTGGAGGCCATCCACGCGGTCGCCCCGACGCCAAGACAGTTCTGGTCAACGCCGCAACACGGTGTCCGGTGATGGCACGTATCAGAAGATCGGCGCCTTGATGGAAGAAGCCGATCGCCGTTATCCCGTGGTGGTGTGGAGGTTTTCGATCGTCTGGGGCTACCGGCACCGTGGTGCAACGGCTCGGCGTTGTAGGTGCGCAGCAGTCCAGCGGGCGCCAACCCCTCGTCGGGTACGTCGAGCGGCACGATGAACGGCAGCGACTCGTAATGCGGTATGGCGGGTGCCCCAGCCACGGTGGCCCACCGATTACCGGGCCACCAGTGCACCGACAATCCGTGTTGTTGCGCCCAGTCGATCAGCGTCGCCGGCCGCGAATCGGTGTGCAGCCCCGCCACGAGTTGGACGAGCTTGCTGCCCGGGGCCGGACCCAGATCGGTGGAGGCGGCCAGCAGCGACGCGTAAGGCCCGGCAATGGTGCCGACAGGAACTGACGTGTTGTCCGGCTGGCCGGTTGCGAAGGTAAACCCGGCAGCCGCAACGACGACGGCGCATAGCGACAACCATCTCGTCGCTCGCATCGTCATCGACATGCCCGACCGTATCAGCGGCACTGCGGGCGAGTGGTGATGTCGGGAAGGTTGCGCATGGAAGAAATTTGTCTGAACCACCGTTGCAATCGCCAGATATATTTTGACGCGCGCTGACTGGAGGTTAGGTTGCGGATCATGGTTAATGGGAGCGCCGGCACTAACGGCACGCAACAAGCGGTCACGTTTTCTCGTCAGCTCGCGCTGACTGCGGGCTTCGTGGCAGTCGTTGCCGCGGTGGGTCTTTCAGCGGGTTGCGGGCAGTCCTCCAAGGAGAGCCCGTCCAGCACCACTTCCGCGACCAGCAAGCCCGCGCCCTCGCCCGTCGAGAAGGGCGTGATCGAGATGCCGCCGCGGGCTTTCAACCAGAACCAGAACGCGGCGGACGGCATGCTGGCGCTACAGAGCCAGGGCTACAACGTTCAGCTCAACTTCTCCGCCGGGAGTGGGTCCGACAGGCCGCTGTCCGAATGCAAGATCACCGGTGTCGACGGGCTGCAAGGTGATCACCCGCCGACGAACACCACGGTGTTTCTTACCGTTTCCTGTCCAGGCAGCAACTGACCTCGCGGTCGTTCACCGCCGACGGCGGCGGCCGACGAGCATCATGCCGATGAAAAGCACTGCGCCACCCGCGGACTGAGAAACCATCGTGTAGCCGAGGTCATGCATGATCGCGATCTCGACGGGGCTCAGGATCCGGACACCCTTGCCGGTACCGGACGTCGCGTTCATCAGTTTCTCCAGCACACCGGTGAACGTGTTGTCGTCCAGATGCGACATGGAGCTGCCGGACTCCCAGGGGCTCGGGGTGTAGAGCGGCACCGGGCCACCGTAGGCCAGGACCGCGTTGGCACCGCCGAAGTACAGGCCGGTGTCGCCGCCGGTCAGGTTCGAGTTGTACGCGGTGTTGAACGTGGTGCCGTTGAACACCGAGGTGCCGTTCTTGTTCACGATGAAGCTGTCGAAGGTGGTCCAGTTCGGGACGGTGTTGTTGCCTGCGCTGTCCACCACCGAGATGAAGCCGAACGTGTGCATCAGCTCGTGCATCGCCGTGGACTGGAAGTCGTACGATCCGCCGGGTACCACGTCGCCGTAGCCCCAGCCGTAACCGAAGTTCCAGGTGATCGTGCCGTCGGGGGCGGTGGCGTTCGAGTCGACACCTGTCAGGATCTTGTTCTGCACCACGGTGTCGTAGAAGCCGGTCCCGTCGCTGACCAGATCACTGCCTGCCGATGCCAATGTCCCGCCCATCAGCGAGTACTGGCCGGTGACCTTGTAGGTGAGGTTGACGTCCTGGCTGGGCACGAAATAGCTCGACAGGATGATGGCCGACGACTGCAGGTCGGCCCGGGCCGCGCTTGACCAGAATTGCGATCCGGATCCGTACGAGAAAGTGAACGTGATGCGCGGGGTGTTGGCCGGCTGTTGGTAGATGGCGCCGGCGGCCGAGGTGGCGCCCTCCCGGAACCAGTTGAGCAGGTTGATGTGCAGCCCGGTGTCGGTCGCGGAGACCGTGAAGGAGTCGATGCAGGTGCTGCTGCACTGACCGCCGGGTTCCGGGGTGTAGGTGTAGGAGCCGTCCTGGTTGAGAACGACAGTGCCGTAATGGGCTTCCTGGGTCAGTTTGTAGACCAGATGGTCGCCCTCAGGATCGACCGCATCGACCTGGCCTGCGATCGGTCCCGTCGTCTGGCCCGTGAGCTGCACCACCGAAACACTGGGCGCCTCGTTGAAGAACGTGCGGCGGACCAGGAGGGAGGCGCCCGCGAAGTAGCCCTGGATGGCGTTCACCAGCGCGGTGATCGGGTCGGCGTTCGCGGAGGCCGTCCTGTTGCCGGTCGTGCTGCCCGCTGTCATCTGGGCGGTGCTGCTGGCGGCCACCGGGGTGCTGGTCGTGCTTTCCGTCGCGGACGCAGTGGTGGTTCCCGTCGCATCGGCGGCGGTGCTGTCCGTGGTGGAGGTCGACGAAGACGTCGTCGTCGAGTTGCTCGACGTCCGTCGGGACCGTGCCTCGGGGCGAGTTGAGGAGCCGGTGCTCGAGGCCGTCTCCGCCGCGACGGTTTTCTTCGATGTGGTCGTTGACTTGCCGTTGGTGTCGTCAGCCGCAGCCGAAGACGAGGTGGTGGCCTTGGGGCCACGTGCGGTGTGGCCCGTCGTCTTCTTCGCGGAGCCGGAACTCGACGTTGCCGAATTACCCGAACTTGAGGCGGAGCTGTTGTCGGTGCCGTCGGCGCTGGCAACGGCGATGACAGGGCTCGCAAGTGATAATCCCAGCGCAAGAGCGGCAATACCTGCCCTTGCACCACGCTGAACGTTCGCCATTGACGCACCACCTTCGCGCAGTTCCGAATTGCCCGTGAAGTTGGCGAACTTCAGGCAAACCCCCCGCTCGGGGCGTCAAACCGGAGAAGCGGCCGGACACCCGTTTGCTGTCTCAGCGAATCTTAAGCTGTTTTTACGCCTGGAGGGAATGGTTACGGGCGAACTCATTGGTTTGCTAGCCTGCGCAACCCGCCGAGCAGGTCGACCACGGCGCTGCGGGAGATGCAACGCCGGCCCTCGGGTCGCACGCTCGCAGCCCCTGTCCGATTAGCTGCCGGCAGATGGACCAATCGCCTTCCCTCGTTCGCGAGTGTCGCTATGCGGAGCCCCCCGCGCTTTCGTGGCCATAGGGTGGGCGAGCCTTCTCGGTTGATCAGGACGCCGAACGGCGCCTCTGTGCCGCGAGCACCAGGGCAGAACACCGGCGGGTTCGCGCTGCGTCGCCATGGTCGTCAGGAAACGAAAGTTTCGCTCAACGTAGAGTCCCATGAATCAGCTTGACGTAGAACGGGTTTCATACCTCGCTAGGTAGATCGCCGAATCGGTATTGGTCCTTCTTTGGTACCCCAGGATCTTGGCGGTCAACTAAATACCAAGAGCTGCAATCGATATGGGGATTGGTTTCGTTTGGTACGCGCTGGTGGAGCGCCCGGATTCGACCCGGTGGAGATCGACTACTGGGTGTCGAAAGCGGGACGGTTTGACCGGTCTTGGCGTGTTTGCTTGTGGAGACCCATGACTGGTGACATGATGAAACCGTTGCCGTGGGATCACCGCCGCGCGAGGCCCTTTTGTAGGTGTCCCTAGGAAGTCAGGGGCCGGATCGCTGAGATTCAGGGTCTGAGCTTGAAAGCGGGGGTGAGTGCATGGTTGACATCAAGCCGTCAAGGGTTGGGGAGCCTCGAAAAGCGGCGCGCAGTCAGCTGGAGACGGACCGGATCCGCGTATTGCCACATCTCCGGTGGGAGCTGGCGCAAGTGATGTCCCGCGTTCGACCCGACGATCTGTCAGTTGCCGAGATCGCTGCTCTGCTCGCCGTTCTAACCCCCGCGCACTCCCGGATCATCGGCGGACCAGCCGGCCGGCCAGAGCCGCGTGCTTTCGGGGTTCGCGGCGAGCACTCGGCGTCTAATCTCGCTTAACAGCGCATCGATCGATGCCCGCGTCAGGTCGCCGGTCAGTGTCGTCAGTTCCACCACCCCCAGTTCGGTGCTCGACAGGTAGCCCGCAGCAACCAGAGCCTCGACGGGTGACCGGTTGTATGCGCGCGCGAGGGCAATCACAGCTTTGGCATGCGGGGTGTTGGCACCGCGTTGCCAGCGCGAGATGCTGGACTGATCGATGCCCGTGGTGGCGGCGATGTCTTTCTGCGTCGCATTCCCGGTCACCGTCACGACGTACTGCCACCACATCGCATCAGCCACCCGCACAGGATATTGCATCACAGCACCAAAACTCGACTCTGGGTCTTTCTGAATGAATTCCGCATTGTGGCCGGTGCCGTTCAATAAGAGTGCTGCAGATGCTTTCGGCTCTCGCTTTCCAAATTCACTCGCGTTTTCGGCACGGCGGACGGATAGCCGGCGGAGCGCGCAAGCGCATGAAAAATCGCGGATATGGACAAGTACCCACCGCGGGTGCAGGTACGCCCCGCGACGGGCTGCCCAGATGGTTAACCAGCGAGGCGTTGCCGAGTGTGCCTTTCCGATGGCCACAGGGTGCAGCGGCGGTGGGCCGTGGGCTGGGAATTGTCCCGGCTCCGTAGTTCGGGGCAATTGCGTTGTCCCACCGAATATCAGGGCGCTAATTCGCTCCGTCAGGGTTATTCCCGTCATATGGATCGCTGCTGACCAGTTGCGATCTCGGGAATCCCAGCGGGGCCTGTTTCGCCAATTGAATACGTCCAGGAGGTATGTATGACGGTGCTGACTCGCAGGCGTTTTCTCGGTGCGGCAGTTGGCATTACCGCAGGGGTTGCCGGTGCCGGAGCGCTCTGGCTCGAAACCAGCCGCGATGATCGCCCCCATTACCCGGCCATTGTGATCGGAAGCGGCTACGGCGGCGGGGTATCGGCGTTGCGGCTCGGTCAAGCGGGTGTCGACACCCTGATCCTGGAGAAGGGCCGGTGGTGGAACTCTCCGGATCAGGACGGCAAACGATTCTCGAAAATGCTCCCCGCCGACACTCGTGCGGGCTGGTTCTCCGCGGTCCCGCCGAGCCTGGTGTCGTCGTATCGGGGCGTTTCGATCGAGGAGGTGACGAAGCACCTGCCGTCTCCACAGCCAGTCCAGGCCGGTATCTGTGAGAAGGCCGTCCACGGCTCGCACAATGTATTCCGCGGCGTCGCCGTCGGGGGCGGGTCGATGGTGAACGCGGCCATCGCCGCGATCCCTACGCCCGCTCAGGTCCGGGAGGCGTTCCCTGATATCGACCCTTCCCAGTTCCTGGGAACGTACATCGAACGCGCCAAGAGCATGCTGCGGATCAACTACCGCGACATGGGGTGGTTCGAGCAGACACCCTTCTTCCAATACGCCCGGGTGGGCCGCCAGTACGCGGCGGCGGCCGGATACCCAGTCGACTACAACGGCAGCGCCTACTCCTTCGACTACATGAAACGTGAAGAAGCAGGCCTGGTTCCACGTTCGGCGCTGGACTTCGAGCAGCAATACGGCAACAACTACGGAAGGTTCGGCAGCGTCGACCAGACGTACATCGCGGCCGCCCTGCAGACGGGCAAGGTGACGTTGCGACCGCTTACCGAGGTAACCGGGCTTCGGCGGGAGCGTTCCGGTGAGTATGTGGTGTCCACCCGCGAGATCGACCGGTGGGGCAAGGAGGTCGCACGTGGCGAAATCGGCTGCGATCAGCTACATCTCAACGCTGGCGTCTTGGGTACAACCCAACTGTTGCTCCGCGCCCGTGATACGGGTGCGCTCCCGCATCTCAGCGATGAGATCGGCCGCGGTTACGGCAACAACGGCGACGTCATGGTCGCTCATATGCTCAACGAGACCGACCCTGCAGGGACCCAACAGTCCCTTCTGGGAATGATCAACCTCGACGGCCGTGACGATCCGGAGAACCCGGTGTACGCCAGTACCTTCTCGATTCCCTTGGCAGTCGAGACATTCGCGCTGGGTTATTACGTGATGGTCAAGACCGGCGACCGTGCCGAGATCACCTATGACCAGGCCGCGGACACGATCCAGATCGGATGGCCCGAACAGTACAGCGACCACGCCGCCGCGAGAGCGAAGGCAGTGTTCGACAAGGTGACCCAGGCCAACGGCGTGGACTACCGCGACGACCTCTTTGAGGGAAAGGTCTTCGCGCCCAACACGGTACATCCGATGGGCGGGTGTGTTCGGGGCAAGGCGACTGATGGTTTCGGACGCGTCAACGGATACGAGAAGCTCTATGTCAACGATGCATCGCTGTTGCCCGGCTACCTGGGCTGCAATCCATTCATGTCGATCACCGCGCTTGCCGAGCGCAACATCGAGGGAATTCTGCACGGACGCAAGTGATATCCCGGTCCATCAGCTGAGAAGGGGGGCGCCGGCATAGCCGACGCCCCCGTGTCCTACAGCCGGTTATGTTCCCGCGCCGTTGGCACCCGGGTTGCCGGCTTTACCGGGAGTGCCGGCCTTGCCGGGAGTGCCGGTGCCTCCAGTAGCGCCGGTGCCTCCGGTAGCGCCGGTAGCGCCGGTGGTGCCGGTGGCTCCGGTAGCGCCGTTGCTTCCAGCCGTGCCGGTTGAGCCGGGACGGCCGAGCAGTCCGCCGGCACCGCGTGTCCCGGCTGTTCCGCCGGTACCGCCAGTACCCCCGGCTCCGCCGGCCGAGCCTGCGGCGCCTGCGCCGCCTGCGCCGCCTGCGCCGCCGGTGCCACCCGTCCCGGCGGTACCGCCGGGACCAGCCAGGCCTCCGGTGCCGCCGACACCTCCGGTGCCGGTGCCGAGGCCCGCGGACCCCGCGCCGCCGGAGGCGCCGTCGGCGCCGTTACCGCCATTGGCGCCATCGCCGCCGGTGCCACCGGTACCCCCGGTTCCGCCGGTGCCACCTCCACCGCCAGCGCCACCAGTGCCACCTGCACCGCCAGCGCCGCCGGTGCCGCCGTTGCCGGCGGCGCCACCACTGCCGAGGAGGCCGCCGGTGCCGCCATTGCCGCCATTGCCTGCGGCAGTGCCCGCGGTACCTGCGGTGCCTGCGGTACCCGAGGTGCCCGCACCGCCGGCACCGCCAGTGCCGCCAGTGCCGCCCGATTCCCCAGGAGCACCCGCTCCGCCGTTGCCACCAGCCCCACCAGCCCCGCCAAGGGCGGTGCCGCTGGTGGCATCGCCTGCGGCGGCGCCGCCGGCTCCGCCGATGGCGCCGTTAGCGCCGGTTCCGCTGTTACCGCCGGCGCCGCCGGCCCCGCCGACGGCCTGTCCACCGCTGGCACTGGCAGCCGCGGCGCCGCCGGCCCCGCCGACGCCGCCGTTGGCTCCCGGAGTGCCGTTGCCGCCATTAGCGCCGACACCACCGGTCGCAGTGGGACCCGCCGCGTCGGCCGCGGTGCCGCCGGCGCCGCCGGCGCCGCCGGGGTTGCCGTCACCGCCGGCAACGCCGTCGCCGCCAACCGCTACACCGGCTGCGCCGGCGGCACCGGCCGCGCCCGGGCCGCCAGTCGCTCCCGGGTTTACGCCGTCGCCACCGTCGGTGCCTATCGTTCCGGTTGTCCCTGTGGTGCCGGTTGTGCCCGCCGTGCCCGCGACGCCGGCGCCGCCGGTGCCGCCGGCACCGCCGTGGCCGAAGAGCGCGATGGTGCCCGCGTTACCGCCGTTACCGCCGTCCGCGCCGATGCCACCGTTGCCGCCGTTGCCGCCGCTGCCGAACAGCGCCAGGAAGCCGCCGTTACCGCCGTTGCCGCCCGCTGCGCCGTCACCGCCGACACCGCCGGTACCGCCGTTGCCGACCCACGCCAGAAGACCGGCGTCACCGCCGTTGCCGCCCACGGCACCCACGCCGCCGGCACCGCCGTTACCGCCGTTGCCGAATTTCAGGCCGCCGGCGCCGCCGTTGCCGCCGGCCTGTCCCGG
>FLQS01000045.1 GCA_900078375.1 uncultured Mycobacterium sp.
GGCCCGATGGGGGTGTTCGAGTTCCCGGCGTTCGCGGCGGGCACCAAGGGGGTGGCCGAGGCCATCGTCGGCGCTACCGCCAAGGGCGCGTTCAGTGTTGTCGGTGGCGGCGATTCGGCGGCCGCGGTGCGTCAGCTGGGGCTACCGGACCACGGTTTCTCGCACATTTCCACCGGCGGCGGCGCATCCCTGGAATACCTTGAAGGCAAAGCCCTGCCCGGCATCGACGTGTTGAACCCCTGATGGGGGTCCGGCCGGCCGGCGAGCATTCGCCCACCGGCCGGCCGGTCACGAGTCGGCTAGGCCGACTGAAGTTCGGCCCGCAGTCGCACGGCGGCCGCGTTGGCGGCGACGTGAACGCCGAGCGCGGCCTGACCGTCGGCAACGCGAGCCTCGTCGCCTGCCCAGGCGGCAAGCGCCGGTGACACCAACGCCCTGCCGAACGAGAACGTAAGCGGCCACAGCGTTTGATGGTGTTGCAGGGCTTCGAGATTGGCGGTCGCACGTTCCGGCGCCTGCCCGCCCGACAGGAAGGCCACTCCTGCCAGCTCCGCCGGCCAGGCGCGCAGCACCCGTACCGTCGCTTCGGCGACTTCGGCCGGGGTGGACTGTTGCGGGCAGTCATCGCCCTCGATCACCATATTCGGCTTGAGCACAATCCCCGCCAGATCGACGTTCAGGAGCGAAAGCTGTTGGCGGACCGCGGCATGCACCGTTGCGGTGACCTCCGCGCATCGCGCGATTGAGTGTGAGCCGGTCATCATTACCTCTGGTTCGACGATGGGCACCAAGCCGGCCTCCTGGCACGCTGCCGCGTACCGTGCCAGTGCGTTCGCGTTGGTGCCGATCGCGCCCCAACTGGGCGTGTTGTCTCCGATGGTCAGCACGGCGCGCCACTTGGCGAATGTCGCGCCGAGTTCGGCGTAGCGCGCCAACCGGGCGGGTAGGCCGTCCAGTCCCTCGGTGACGGTCTCGCCCGGCAGGCCCGGACACGGCTTCGCGCCGGTATCGACCTTGATGCCCGCGAGGATCCCCAGTTCGGTGACGGCCTGCGCAAACGGCCGCCCGTCGCCGAACGTCTGGCCCAGGGTCTCCTCGCACAAGATGATCCCGGAAACACCATCGGCCAGTCCCGGGGTGGCGGCGAGGAGCTCGCGGTAGGCGCGCCTGTTCTCGGCGGTCGGTGCGGCGCTGACCCCTTCGAGGCGCGACGACATCGTCGAGATGCTTTCATCGGCGGCCAGAATGCCCTTGCCGGGTGCGGTCAGTCGGGCGGCGATCTGCCTGCAGTCGTTAACTACCGTTGTCATCCGTCATCCTTTACTCGATAGGCCCTGGTGGCGGCTCATGCGGACACGATAAGAGCGCACTGAAGGCGGACGCCTCACCCTGTTGGTGGAGCGGACGGGGGTGACCTCAATCATGAAGTGTTTAATTCATCATTGGGACATAAATCTTGATAGACAGCTTCAGTGATTGGGTGGCAGCATTCGACCCATGACAGATAGGTGGAACGCGGGAGTCATTCCCTACGCAGAGATGGGCTACTGGCAGCCGGACTACGTCCCGAAGGACACCGACGTGCTGTGCGCCTTCCGCATAACACCCCAGGAGGGTGTTCCGCCCGAGGAGGCAGGCGCCGCGGTCGCCGGCGAATCCAGCACCGCGACATGGACGGTGGTGTGGACCGACCGACTCACGACATTCGAGCACTACCAGGCGAAGTGTTACAGCGTCGAAGCCGTCCCCAACACCCCCGGGCAATGGATTGCGCTGATCGCCTACGACATCGACCTGTTCGAAGAGGGGTCGATCGCCAACCTCACCAGCTCGATCATCGGCAATGTGTTCGGGTTCAAGCCGCTCAAGGCGTTGCGCCTGGAGGACATACGCATCCCGACGCACTACGTGAAGACCTTCCAAGGTCCCGCGCACGGGATCGTGATGGAGCGCGAGCACCTGAGCAAGTTCGGCCGTCCGCTGCTGGGCGCCACCACCAAGCCCAAGCTCGGCCTGTCGGCGCGCAACTACGGTCGCGTCGTCTACGAGGCGCTACGCGGTGGGCTGGACTTCACCAAGGACGACGAAAACACCTGCTCCCAGCCGTTCATGCGGTGGCGGGACCGGTTTCTGTTCTGCATGGAGGCGGTCAACCGGGCGCAGGCCGCCACCGGTGAGATCAAGGGGCACTACCTCAACATCACCGCAGGGACGATGGAGGAGATGTACGAGCGCGCCGAGTTCGCCAACGAGCTCGGGTCGGCGGTCGTGATGATCGACCTGACGATCGGCTACACCGCGATCCAGTCGATGGCGAAATGGTCCCGCGCCAACGGAGTGCTCCTGCATCTGCACCGCGCCGGCCACGGCACCTATACCCGGCAGAAGGCGCATGGCATCAGCTTCCGGGTGATCGCCAAGTGGATGCGGCTGGCCGGGGTCGACCACATCCACGCCGGCACGGTGGTCGGCAAGCTCGAGGGCGACCCCAACACCACCGCGGGGTTCTACGACACGCTGCGGCTCGACAAGATCGCCGCCGATCCGGTCAAAGGGCTGTACTTCGATCAGGAGTGGGCATCGATGCCGGGTGTCATGCCGGTCGCGTCCGGCGGTATCCACGCCGGCCAGATGCACCAGCTGCTCCACTACCTCGGCGACGACGTCATCCTGCAGTTCGGCGGCGGCACCATCGGTCACCCGATGGGTATCGCCGCGGGTGCCGAGGCCAACCGGGTCGCGTTGGAAGCAATGATCAAGGCGCGCAACGAAGGTCGGGATTACTACAAGGAAGGTCCGGAGATCCTGAAGAAGGCCGCCTCGCGCAACAGGGCGCTCGATACCGCCCTGGCCACCTGGGGCGACATCAGCTTCAACTACGAATCCACCGACACCCCCGACGTCGTCGCAACGCCGACGACCGCCTGAACCACCGGAAAGAGAGCTCACCGATGCGAATCACCCAGGGCGCCTTCTCGTATCTTCCCGACTTCACCGACGAGGAGATCACCGCTCAGATCAACTACGCGCTGAACAACGAGTGGCCGCTGTCGGTGGAATTCACCGACGACCCCCATCCACGCAACATCTACTGGGACATGTGGGGCCTGCCGATGTTCGACCTCAAGGACGCCGCCGGCGTGCTGCTCGAGGTGAACGCCTGCCGGGCCGCCAATCCGAACCACTACATCCGGCTCAACGCCTACGACTCGAGCCTGGGTCGGCAGACGACCGCGTTGTCGTTCATCGTCAACCGTCCGGCCGAAGAGCCGGGCTTCCGGCTCGACCGCGCCGAGAAACCGGGCCGGACGATTGGCTACACGACCCACTCTTACGCCACCGAGCGGCCCGAGGGGGACCGGTACCAACGGGCGAATCCATGACGTCGGAAACGCAATGACTATCGGAAATGCCGAGACCCCGCGCAGTCCGTTCGGGTCCCGGCCTCGTCCGGCCGGTCCAGAAATGTGTCGGCCGGACGAGTCCGATGATGTCGAAGTGCTATCGCCCGACGCGGTGGTCGACCTGACCTCGCTGCGCCGTGAATCCGGCACCGATGACGTGCTGCGCGCGCTCGATTCCGAGCTCGTCGGACTGGAGCCGGTCAAGACCCGCATCGCCGAGATCGCGGCGTTGCTGGTCGTGGATAGGATGCGGGCCCGCTTCGGGGTGACGGCGCCACAACCCACACTGCACATGTCGTTCACCGGCAACCCCGGCACCGGCAAGACAACGGTGGCCATGCGTATGGCCGAACTGCTGCACCGGCTTGGCTACCTTCGGCGTGGCCACCTGGTCAGCGTCACCCGCGACGATCTGGTCGGGGAGTACGTCGGGCACACCGCGCCCAAGACCAAGGACGTGATCAAGCGGGCGATGGGCGGCGTGCTGTTCATCGATGAGGCCTATTACCTCTACAAGGTGGAGAACGATCGGGACTATGGGTCCGAGGCGATCGAGATTCTGCTGCAGGTCATGGAGAACAACCGCGACGACCTGGTGGTGATCCTCGCGGGCTACGCCGACAAGATGGATCAGTTCTTCTCGGCGAATCCTGGGATGCAGAGCCGAATCGCCCACCACATCACCTTTCCGGACTACACCGTCGACGAACTCGAGGACATCGCGGTGCTGATGACCGACGGGTTGGGCTACACGTTCTCCGACGACGCCCGGGAGGTGCTGCGCCGCTACCTGAAGCTGCGGATCGATCAGCCATGGTTCGCGAATGCGCGCAGCGTCCGCAACGCACTCGAGCGGGCGCGGTTGCGTCACGCGCGGCGACTGCTGGCCACCGCGGGCAGCGTAGACCTGTCCGCCCTCACCACCATTGAATCCGCGGATCTGCTGGCAAGTCGCGTGTTCACGGCGACCGGAGAAGCCTCGACGGGGCAGACTGCATGAGCGACTCCCGTGGAATTGAGGCGAGATGACGACCAATGCGCGACTGCGCGCCCTCGTCGAGTTGGCTGACGCCGGGTCGGTGCGCGGTGCCGCCGAACGACTGGTGGTGACGGAGTCCGCGATCTCCTCGGCCGTCCGGGCGCTCAGTAACGACATCGGCATCGTGCTGGTCGATCGGCACGGGCGCGGCGTCCGGCTGACACCGGCGGGCCTTCGATACGTCGAGTACGCGCGCCGAATCCTGGGTCTGCACGACGAGGCGGTGCTGGCGGCTCGGGGTGAGGCCGATTCCGAGAACGGCTCGGTTCGCCTCGCAGCAGTCACCTCGGCGGGCGAACTGCTGATCCCCGCGGCGCTGGCATCGTTTCGCGCCGAGCACCCCGGCGTGGTACTGCACCTGGAGGTCGCCGCCCGCAATGAAATCTGGCCGATGCTCTCGCGCCACGAAGTCGACCTCGTGGTGGCCGGACGTCCGCCCGACGACCTCCGCGGAGAGCTGCGGGTACGCGCCGTCAGTCCGAACAACCTCATCATGGTGGGTCGGTCTGACTTGCTACAGAATTTCGTGCCTGCGACCGCTACCTGGCTGCTCCGGGAGCCCGGCTCAGGCACCCGGTCGACGATGACGGCCCTGCTTGCCGAACTCGGCATCGCCCCACCGCAGATGGTGCTCGGATCCCACGGTGCTGTCGTATCCGCGGCAGTGGCGCGGCTCGGGATCACGCTGGTGTCTCGGCAGGCGGTCCATCGGGAGTTGCAAGCAGGCACGCTGGTGGAGCTGCCGGTGCCGGGTACGCCGTTGAACCGGCCATGGCACGTGGTCAGTCAGGCGACCCCGACGATGTCGACCGAACTGCTGATCGCGCACCTGCTGTCACATCCCGAGCTGGGGTGGCGTGACGTCACCGGCGTGCGACGCCGCGCGTCCTGAAACCCTTAGTGCCGCAGGGTTTCCGACGGAGCCTCACCCCAGCGTTTGCGGTATTCGACGGCGAAGCTGCCCAGGTGGTGGAAACCCCAGCGCTCGGCCACCGACGTCACCGTCACACCGTCGCTTGGCACGGCGTCGCTGAGCTCCTCGTGTACCCGCTCCAGTCGACGCTCCCGCACGAAGGTCATCGGCGCCATGCCGAGTTCCTCCCGGAAACCCTGTTGTATCGACCGGACACTCATGTGGACGGCCCTGGCCACTGCATCCATGGTGATCCGCTCGGCCAGGTGGTCGTCGACATAGTTCATCGCCTCCTGCACCACCGCGCGGCGCTGGTCCGGCAGAGGCGGTTGCAGGAACTCGTCGTGGTAGTTCGAGGGCTGCAACTGCAGCAGGCTGCTCATCAACAGTTCCTCCACCGCGCCGATGCCCTGTCCGCGCTGTATCAGCGAGCCGGGATGGAAGACCTCGGTGTGGATCAATTGGACCGCCGTATGCCACCGCATCGCGGCGTCCGTCGCGAGGTCGAACTCGGGTTCGAATTCCAGCGGTCGCGACAGGCTGCGGCCTAGCAGCCGGGTGAGGTGCGCGACCATCGGACGCGCTTCGATCCGGATGAGCAGCTGTGGCGAGTCGTGGTCGAACGCGATCTGCAACGGCACCCCGGGACTGGTGACCAGTGCGTGGATGGTGTTGGCCTCGAATGTGCGGCCACCGTGGTCGACCATCGCGCGGCCGTTCATCGGCATGTGCACAGCGAAGTACTGGCCGAGGACGGGAATGTCAATGGTGGCGGCGACATGCACGTCGAGGTACAGCATGCTGACATTGCGCAGCCGCACCCCGTGCATGGTCGCGGCGAAGCCGTTGCGGTGCTCGGCCTGCACGTCCAATCTCAGCGGCGCCAGCGCCTGGCCTATCAGCCTGGACGCCTCGGCAATGTCCTCGGTGTAGAAGATCTCGTTGTTCGCCAGTGCCGGCGGCACTCCTCGCGACCGGACCTTGCGCTCAACGGGGTTGCTGGTCCGCCGGATGTCGATATAGCCGAGGCGAGTCAGTCTGGACGACACGTGGACCCAATCCCGGTGCAGCTGCAGCGAGGCAAAGATGAAGTGTTTGTTAAATTATCGGCGCCGATCACGCAACCCTCCCAGACTGTGCCCGCGCACCAGCGCGCTCATGTCTGCGTAATTCTGACAGCCACTGCGCGAATGCGATAGGCATGCAGCTCACATCCGACTAACTTATGTGATGGAAGCCACACCGGCTTCGGGATCCCAGAGGAGGCTCTGCATGACGGCAAACGGTCAGGTGATGGCTATCTCGCCGGCTGATGCACTCCGTGACCGGCTCGACGATCCCCGAGTGGCGGAATCGTTGAACGATCTGCTCGATCATGCCGATTTGCTGGCCATCATCGTCACCAGCCTGGACGGTTTGCTCCGGCGTGGCGATGAGATCGGTGATTCGCTGGCTTCCGCGGTCGGCGAATTCAAGGGGTCCGCGCTCGCCGCGTCGATCCCCGGCGCCGATTCACTGAGGAGTGTTGATTTTCAGGCACTGGCCGGCAGCCTGGCGTCGTTGTCCGGATCGCTGGTCAGTGCCACCCCGGCGCTGAACACGCTGCTGACATCGCGGCTGACCGACCCGCAGGCGGCCGAGGTGCTCGCCCTGCTGGGGCAGGCGCTCGTCGAGGGCAAGGCCGCCGCCGAGGCCGATCCAGGCGGTCCCAAAGGCTTGTTCGGCCTGTGGCGGGTGACCAAGGACAAGGACATCACCCGCGGCCTCGGATTCATCATTCAGGTGGCCCGCGCATTTGGGCGCCGGCTCGACCACGAATGACATCGAACTAATTACTTAGAGGGTTTCCAGCCCGAAACCCCAAAGTCGGCGACCCCGGTCGCCTTAGAGATGGAGTTTTGATGGCTTCTGTTCTGTGGTTCCAGGGAGGGGCATGCAGTGGAAATACCATGTCGTTTCTCAACGCCGAGGAACCAAATGTCGTCGATTTGATCGTTGATTTCGGACTCGATCTCTTATGGCATCCGTCGTTGGGTCTGGAGCTCGGAAAAAATGCCCAGAAAGTGTTCTGGGATTGCGCGAACGGCGATCGCCCCCTCGACATCTTTGTATTCGAGGGCAGCGTCATCGAGGCACCCAACGGGACCGGACGCATGGACATGTTCGCCGATCGCGCCATGAAGGACTGGGTGATCGACCTCGCTGGCGCGGCGCAGATCGTCGTCGCGATCGGGGACTGCGCGTGCTGGGGCGGTATTCCGGCGATGGCGCCCAATCCGTCGGCCTCGACCGGTCTGCAGTTCCACAAGCGGGACAAGGGCGGCTTCCTCGGGCCGGACTTCCGCTCCAAGATGGGCCTGCCCGTGATCAACATCCCGGGGTGCCCGGCCCACCCGGACTGGATCACGCAGATCCTCGTCGCGCTGGCCACCGGACGGGCCGGCGACATCACGCTCGACGAGCTGCACCGGCCCGAGACATTCTTCAAGACCTTCACCCAGACCGGCTGCACCCGGGTGCAGTTCTTTGAGTACAAGCAGTCCACGCTCTCGTTCGGGGAGGGCACCCGGACCGGCTGCCTGTTCTACGAGTTCGGCTGCCGTGGGCCGATGACCCACTCGCCGTGCAACCGGATTCTATGGAACCGACAGTCGTCGAAGACCCGCGCCGGGATGCCCTGTCTGGGCTGCACCGAGCCGGAGTTCCCGCACTTCGACCTGATGCCCGGCACGGTGTTCAAGACGCAGAAGGTCAGCGGGATGATTCCCAAGGAGGTCCCGGAGGGTTCGGATCACCTGACCTACATGGCTCACGCTGCCGCTGCCCGCATTGCGGCACCGCAGTGGTCGAAGGAAGACATGTTCGTGGTCTAGCAGTGGCCAAACATCGCGCACCCAAATCATCAGCCCCTGGTGTTCTGAAAGGACCCGCAATGACCTCGCTTGACCTATTCGTCAGCCCCTTGGGGCGAGTCGAGGGCGACCTCGACGTTCGAGTCACCATCGACGACGGCATCGTCACGTCCGCGTGGACGGAGGCCGCGATGTTCCGCGGCTTCGAGATCATCCTCCGCGGCAAGGATCCGCAGGCCGGCCTCGTGGTGTGTCCGCGCATCTGTGGCATCTGCGGCGGTAGCCACCTGTACAAGTCGGCGTACGCGCTCGATACCGCGTGGCGCACCCATGTGCCGCCCAACGCGACGCTGATCCGCAACATCTGTCAGGCCGCCGAAACGCTCCAGTCGATCCCGCGCTACTTCTATGCGCTGTTCGCCATCGACTTCACGAACAAGAACTACGCCAAGTCCAAGCTCTATGCAGAGGCGGTCCGCCGCTTCGCTCCGTACGTGGGCACCAGTTACCAACCGGGCGTTGTGCTTTCGGCGAAGCCGGTGGAGGTGTACGCGATCTTCGGGGGCCAGTGGCCGCACTCCAGTTTCATGGTTCCCGGCGGTGTCATGTGTGCGCCGTCGCTGGCCGACGTCACCCGGTCGATCGCGATCTTCGAGCACTGGAAGGACAACTGGCTGGAAAAGCAGTGGCTCGGGTGCTCGGTCGACCGCTGGCTGGCGAACAAGACCTGGGAAGACGTGCTCGCCTGGGTGAATGAGAACGAGGCCCAGTACAACAGTGACTGCGGCTTCTTCATTCGCTACAGCCTGGACACCGGCCTCGACAAATACGGTCAGGGCGTCGGCAACTTCCTGGCCACCGGCACGTACTTCGAGCCGTCGATGTACGAGAACCCCACCATCGACAGTCGCAACGGTGCGCTCATCGGACGGCAGGGGATCTACGCGGGAGGCCAGTGGCATGACTTCGACCAGGCCCGGGTCCGTGAGGATGTCACGCATTCCTTCTACGAGGGCAGCCGGCCGCTGCACCCGTTCGAGGGGGAGACCATTCCCATCGATCCCGAAGTGGGCAGGGGACAAGGCAAGTACACCTGGGCCAAGGCGCCGCGCTACGAGGTTGACGGTCTCGGCAACATCCCGCTCGAGGCGGGCCCGTTGGCGCGCCGGATCGCCGCGGGCGGACCGAACGCCGCCCCGCATCAAGACAACGACCCGCTGTTCGTCGACATCATGAATAAGATCGGTCCGAGCGTCTTCGTCCGACAGTTGGCCCGGATGCACGAGGCCCCCAAGTACTACCAGTGGGTGCGGGGCTGGCTGGACCAGCTCAGCCTGAAGGAGAGCTTTTACACGAAGCCGACCGAGCACGCCGAGGGTATGGGGTTCGGCTCCACCGAAGCGGCCCGCGGTTCGCTGTCCGACTGGATCGTCATCGAGGACAACAAGATCAAGAATTACCAGGTCGTCACACCGACGGCGTGGAACATCGGCCCACGCGACGGCGAGAATGTGCTCGGCCCCATCGAGCAGGCGCTGATCGGTTCCCCGATCGTGGACCCGGAGGATCCGGTGGAACTCGGCCACGTGGCCCGCAGCTTCGACTCCTGCCTGGTGTGCACGGTGCATGCCTACGACGGCAAATCCGGAAAGCAACTGTCCAAGTTCGTGATCAACGGAATGGTGTGATTCCGACGTCTGCCGAGCCATGTGCGGACCGGGGTGAGCCCGAAGTCGACATCGAGCCACCGGGTTGTGCGGTGCTCGTCGTCGGCTGCGGAAACCTGCTTCGCGGCGATGACGGTGTCGGGCCGATCCTGGTGCGCCATCTGTGGGAGCGCGGGGTGCCAGAGGGCGGGCGGCTGGTCGACGGCGGCACGGCGGGCATGGATGTCGCGTTCCAGATGCGCGGTGCCGAAAGGGTCGTCATCATCGACGCCTCGGCCACCGGCGCGGCGCCGGGCACCGTGTACCGGGTGCCCGGCGAGGAGCTCGAAGACTTGCCGCCCGTGCATGGACTGCACACCCACTCGTTCCGCTGGGATAATGCCATTGCGTTCGCGCGCTGGGCACTTGGCGACAAGTGCCCCACCGACATCACGGTGTTCCTCATCGAGGCGAGCGGGGTAGAACCCGGTGCGGACCTGACCGAGCCGGTCGAGTCCGCGATGGAGCAGGTGATCGGCATCATCGAACGCGACTATCTCGCCGCCCTGCGCCCCGTGGCGTCGACGGAGTTGGAGGTCGAGTTCACTGCCGATGGCTATATCCGCCTGGAGTCCGCGCTCGCCGCCAGCCGGTTCCCGTCGGATGCCGTTGCCGCCGTCAAACGGGACGGCGCACTGTGGTTGATCCCGCTTCGCGGACCCGGCAGTGGGGGCTTGCTGCTCAAGCAGCGCAACCCGGCCGGTGACCGCACCGCGCTGGTACGGGAGGTTCTCGAAGACCACATCCCGGCGGGCGTGCGCGGTGCATTCTGGGACGATGCCGAAGGTGCGCTGCGCATTCCACTGGGCTTCGACGAATGACTGTCATGTGTGACGAACCGCCGACCAGGCCCAAGATCACCCGGCGATCCGACAGCTCGACTGACGACGCGGTCGCCGTCGAGACGTTCGTGGTCGAGGACCATGGGCGCTGGGCGGTCGAGGTAGTCGTCGTGTTCGACGACGGTGTCGTGCGGAACCGCATCGACACTCATCCGACCAAGGCCCGCGCCGAGCTCTCGGCGCGACTTATCAAGCGCGCCGCGGAACGTGACGGCCGGCGGTCTTGATCGCCGGATGAGCGCCTGCCACGACGAACGAAGGATCTTGAATCAATGACCGCACTTCACACCGACACCGAGTTCACCGGACCGGCCGCCGTAGTGGTTCGACCACAGCCGTTGGGTACCTTCCCACTTCCGTTGGGCTACATGCTGATTCCTGCCGTGTCCAGCACCGGTGCCGACACCGAGGCGGCGCGCACGGCGCTGCTGTCCGGCAACGTGCCGGAGGAATGGCCGGAGGGACTGTCTGCACACGAGCTCGCGCTCGCAGGCGACCGGGAAGCCGCGCTGGCGGTTCTGGATGGCACCGATCCGGTGACGCGCTACAACCGATTCGTGCTGGATCCAGACAGCGAGGATCCGGACGAACTGCGCTGCGCGCTCGATGAATTCGGTCCGTTGGTCGACCTGGTGTTATTCGTGCTCGGCCGCTCCGACACCCCGCCCGAGGTGGGCTCCGCGGACGGCGAGCTGGCCGCGGTCGCGCTCTCGGCACAGGCGAGTCAGGTACTGGACGAAGGAGACTCGGCGGGTGCCGTCGTTTTGCTCGAGCGTGCGGCAACAGCCGCCGGCCAGGATTCTCGACGGCTGCAAGGTGTGCTCGTCGGCGCCGCGGCCGCGATCCGCCGGGAGCTCGGCGATCCGTCCGCGGCCGAGCGACTCGAGCAGGCATTGCGGCTCCTCGACGGGGCGGACGGTCTTCGCATCGGTCGTGCCGAACTGCATCTGAACCTTGCAGGTTTGCTGCACGAGCGAGCCGAGGATCATCCCGAGCTGTTGGCGCAGGCGATACCGCATTATCACTCTGCGCTCCAGTTGGTATTGCGCGATGAGGCGCCGTTGCTGTGGGCGGCCACGCACGCCAACCTCGCCACCGCTTACCTGACGATGCCGATGGTGGAGGCCTCAGGGCAGCTTCGACTCGGTGTCGCCGCACAATCATTGCGGTCCGCGTTGAAGGTCTACACCCGCGAAACCCACCCCGAGCAGTGGGCAAGTGTTCAACTGAATCTCGCCAACTCGCTGGTGTACACCCCGTCCAAACATCAGGCAGACAACCTGGTCGAGGCCGTCGAGCTCTACGAGGGAGTCCTGCAGGCCAGGGACCGGGACACTGATCCGCTCGGTAGGGCCAGGGTGCTCTCCAACCAGGGCAACGCACTGGCGCATCTCGGAATGTTCGACCAGGCGAAGGCGAAACTGTACGAGGCACGTTTCCTCTTCGAGGAGCTCGCTGACGAGGAATCTGTGCGCGCAGTGCGCGGAGTGCTCGACGAGATCGCTCGTCAACAGGCGCTGATCCGAACCGCACCCGCACCCGACTGAGGAGGCCAGCATGTCAGCCACCACCGTGGAGCCGTCCACAAACCAAATGCCCGCCGCCGTAGTCGATTTCGAGCGTCTGGCCAAAAGAGTTGATGACGCCATGGCTGCGCTGGAGGGCCTGGACGAGTCGTCGCGGGCGGTCGCAGGCGAAGTCAAGGCTGCGGTTGAGGCCATTCACCGCGCCGGGCTGGTGACCATCGTCGCGCGGATGCGGGCCGATGATGCCGCCCGAGCGGTGTTGTTCGAACTCGTCGACGATCCGGTCGTCCACATGCTGCTTTCGCTGCACGAGATCGTGCGGCCCGACCCGCTGACACACGCCAACCGCGTCCTGGTGGCGGTGCGGCCCCAACTGCAGAGCCATGGCGGTGATGTCAACCTGGTGCGGATCGAGGACGGCACCGCATTCGTTCGACTGGAGGGCGCCTGCAACGGGTGTTCCATGTCCTCGGTGACGCTCCGAAATCTCGTCGAAGGTGCACTGGTGGAGGGTGTTCCATCGATCACCGGTGTCGAGGTACTGCCAAATGAGCCGTCCCCGACATTCATCGCGCTGGAGTCGCTGCGCGTCGGACCGGACCCCACCAGTGAGGGCTGGGTGAAGGTGGGCCCCGCCGCGACTCTGCCCAATGACGAACTCACTGCGCTGAGTCTGTCCTCGAAGTCCGGCGAGCATGTCGAAGTCATCGTGGTGAACGCAGGCCAGCGATTATCGGCGTACCTTAACGAGTGTGCCCATGAAGGGCTGCCCCTCAACAACGCTGTCTTCGACGTCGACAACGGGACCCTGACATGTCCATGGCACGGGTTCTGCTACGACGCGACGTCGGGCGAGTGCCTGACTGCTCCGGGCGCTCAGTTGGAGCAGGTACCGCTGCGGGTCGATTCCGGCGAAGTCTGGGTTCGAGTCGGGACATGACCCGGTTCACCGTCCGCCATAACGTCGGCAGGACGTCGGTGGGGGCCGATGTGCCGCCGAGCGCTGACTTGAGCGACGGTTGGTCACCCGACGTGTGGCTCGGGGCTCCGGCACCCGGCGGGTTGGCGCTGCCGCCAGCCAGCCCGACGATGGCGTGGATGTATTCGCCGAGGGGAGTATTCCTCGGCGAGGATCACCTAGTAGTCGCCGATTCGGGCAACCATCGAGTGCTGGTGTGGCACGGCATCCCGGATGCCGACGAACAGCCTGCCGACGTCGTCCTTGGCCAACCGAACGGCGCCACCGAAGGCAGGGCCGCAGCCGGCCGGGGACCCGAGCGGGGAATGAACCTGCCCACCGGTGTGCTCGTGCACGACGGGCGGCTGGTGGTCGCCGATGCCTGGCACCACCGCATCCTGGTGTGGAACTCGGTCCCGCAGGCCAGTGACACCGCACCTGATCTGATCCTTGGGCAGGCCGACCCAGCCGCGGTCGAGCCGAACGCCGGTGGCGAATGCTCGGCGTCGACGTTCTACTGGCCGTTCGGCGTGGCCGTCGTGGGCTCGCGGTTCTGGGTGGCCGATACGGGCAACCGCCGAGTCCTTGGTTGGGACAACGGAATTCCCGACGCGGGGCAACCGGCCGATGTGGTGTTGGGTCAGCCCGATGCAACGCAGCGCGACGAGAATCGGGGTGCCGCCGCCGGCCCCGCCAGCTTCCGCTGGCCCCACGACATCACCGGGAATGACGACCTTCTGCTCATCGCCGACGCGGGCGATCACCGGCTGCTGGGCTGGTCGCCGCACCCCGCCGCGGACCGCGACGCCGATATTCTGCTGGGACAGCCGGATTTCAGTTCCGCCGACGAATGGCCCTATGGCCCGCACACCGGGGACAGGTTCCGTTTTCCGTACGCCGCCAGACTCGACGGCTCCGGCGGCCCAAACGAACCGCTGGCGGTCGCGGATACCGCAAACAACCGAATTCTGTTGTGGGAAGGCGTTCCGCGTGATGGTCGTGCCGCCGACCATGTGCTCGCGCAGCCAAACTTCGCATCCAATGGCGAGAACCGTTGGACCTCGGTCCAGCGCGACACGCTGTGCTGGCCCTACGGCATCTCGCTGCGCGGCGATCGGCTGGCGGTGGCGGATTCCGGTAACAACCGGGTCGTGATATGGCGGCGCAGATGATTGACACCTCGCTGCGGCTGCGATCCGACGACGTCCGGCATCGGTTCACGGTGACCGGCGTCGTCCAAGGCGTCGGTTTCCGCCCATTCGTTCACCGCACCGCCACCGACCTCGGGTTGTCCGGATTCGTCGGCAACGATTCGAATGCCGTCTTCGTCGAGGTGCAGGGGCCGACGGCCAAGGTGGACGCGTTCGCTCACCGGCTTCGCACCGACGCGCCGCCGCTCGCGATCATCAGCACGGTATCAGTGGTGAAGCTCGATACCGACGCAGATTGCACCGCCGACTTCCGTATCGTGGCGAGTCGAACGATAGCCGGTGCAGCGACGGCGATTCCGCCGGACATCGCGGTATGCGACGACTGCATCGCCGAGCTTTTCGACCCCGGTGACCGGCGCTATCGCCATCCGTTCGTGACGTGCACCAACTGTGGTCCGCGGTTCACGATCATCCGCGAATTGCCGTATGACCGCCCAGCCACGACCATGGCAGGCTTCGAGATGTGCCACAGGTGCACTGCCGAGTACCACGATCCGTCGAACAGGCGGTTCCACGCCCAGCCGGTGGCCTGCCCGGATTGTGGGCCGTCGCTGTGGTTCCGGTCCGGCGAAACCCGCGTCGACGGCTCCGATCCCGCGTTGGCGGCGACACGAACGGCACTAAGCGACGGCGCCGTCGTCGCGATCAAGGGCGTCGGCGGGTATCACCTCGGCTGTGCCGTCGACGACGAGGCCGCGGTCGGTGCGCTGCGGGCGCGCAAGGCGCGCGGGGGTAAACCCTTCGCGATCCTGGTCGCCGACCTCGATGTCGCGCGGCGCTACGCCGACGTCGACGACGATGCGGCGGCGGTGTTGTCCAGCCCTGCGCGGCCGATCGTGTTGCTGCGGCGCAGGCCCGACGCCCCGGTGGCCGGACTGGTCGCCCCTGGCAGCCCACTGATCGGGTTGATGTTGCCCTACTCGCCCCTGCACCATCTGCTTCTGGCAGCTATCCCGGGGGTCCGGCTACCGGTGCCGGAGGCGCTGGTGCTCACCAGCGCGAACCGGTCGGACGAGCCGATCTGCTTCACCGATGATGATGCGGTGCAGAGACTTCCGGCGTTATGTGATGCGGTACTCGACCACGATCGACCGATCCACGTGCCATGCGACGACTCGGTGGTCCGCGTCGTCGACGGCCGGGAACTGCCGATCCGCCGTTCGCGCGGCTACGCGCCGCTGCCGATCGAGCTTGGGTGCGACGGCCCGACGGTGCTCGCCGTCGGCGGCGAACTCAAGAACACCTTCTGCCTCACCGACGGCGCCCGCGCGTTCTGCTCCGCTCACATCGGCGACATGGCCACGTTGGAGACGTTGCACGCGTTCGAACGCGCCGTTGGCCAGCTCAGTGGAATCCGGCAGGAACCCCAGCGGCTGGCCGCGGACCTGCACCCGGGGTATCAGACCCGAAGTTGGGCGGAGCGCCATGCGGGCGACCGCCCGTTGGACCTTGTCCAGCACCACCACGCACACGTCGTGTCATTGCTGGCCGAACACGGCAAACTTGGCGAACCGATCATCGGAGTCGCGTTCGACGGCACCGGTTACGGTTGCGACGGAACGGTATGGGGCGGGGAGATTCTGGCCGTCGGACCGGATGCGCACCGCTTTGCCCGGGTCGGCCACCTCAAGCCGGTGCCACTGCCCGGTGGTGATCTCGCAGTGCGGAATCCGTGGCGGATGGCGCTGTCGCACTTGTGGGCGGCCGGCCTCGAATGGGATGAGGACCTCGCACCCGTCGCCGCGGCGACCCCCGCGGAGCTGCGGTTGCTGCGCTCCCAGCTCGTCAGCGGAACTGGATGCGTGCCGTGTTCGAGCATGGGTCGCCTGTTCGACGCGGTCGCCGCACTGCTCGGGGTGCGGCACCGGATCGACTACGAGGGGCAGGCCGCGATCGAATTGGAGGCGCTTGCCGAATCGGTGGGTGACTCTCCTCCCGCGCAGGCACTGCGGCTGACCGTGGGTGCCGACGGGGTGATCGACGCCGCGGACTTGGTGGCGACGACGGTGTCGGCACTTCGCGCAGGCGTCGAGCCCGCGGTATTGGCGGCCGCCTTCCACGAGGCGGTGGCGGTCGCCGTTGCCGAGGTGGTTGGAGTTGTCGCAGGTCCGGTTCGATTGGTGGGCCTCACAGGGGGGGTATTCCAGAACGTTCTGCTGCTGCGTGCGTGTCGGCGGCGGCTGCAGGACAAGGGATTCGCCGTACTCACTCACCACATCGTTCCGCCCAATGACGGCGGGCTCGCGTTGGGGCAGGCGGCAGTGTCCGCTCTGACTGCCCTGGACCTGCACAACGGATCCCACCAGGAGGGCTGACATATGACCTCGACCGAAATCGACCGCGGCCTCGGTGCCGAGCTGGCCGCCGATCTCGCCGCGACCGCGCTCGCCCTCGCGCGGCGTTTCTCTGCCGGCGCCACCATGTGGTCGCTGGCGCCCGCGTGGCAGCCCCATGCCCAGCACATCGCGGTCGAGTTCGTGCATCCGGTGATCGTGGGCAAGAGAGCATTGCCCGCGGTCGCGCTTACCGGACCAGAACTGGTGGACGTGGTACGGGTGTCGGTCCGGCCCGGCGACATCGTCATCGCGGTCGCCGATGCCAATGACCGCGAGGTCCGTTCGGTGATGCGCCGGAGTCCGGCGTGGGGTGCCATGACCATCTGGATCGGTAGCGGTGAGCGACCGATGGCGGGCGCCGCCGATCATGTTCTGTGGCTGGACGACCCGGATCCGAGTGCACCCGCGACCGGTTCCTTCGTGCTGCTCTACCACCTGCTGTGGGAACTCACCCACGTCTGCTTCGAGCACCCCGGTCTGCTGAAGCCGAGCGAATGCACCGAGGAGGTGTGCATCACCTGCAGCGATGAGGGCCGCCTCGGTGAACTGCTGGCCGCCTCCGCGCAGGGTTCGGCTCAAGTGCGGACCGCCACCGGGGTGGAGACGGTCTCAACCATGCTCGTCGACCCGGTCACCGCAGGCGAGCTCGTGCTGGTACACGCCGGCATGGCGATCAGCAAAGTGGATATCGGGGGTGACTCATGAGCCAGCAGCGGCCCGGCGTCGACGTCGAGCAGGAGCCGACCAACTTTCTGTATCCGTTCATCGATGCGCAGGAACACGACCCGAATTCCCTGCTTGTCGATCTGGCGGCGTCAGCTCAGGCCAAGGCGGCCGAGAGCGTTGCACTGCGCCGATCCACCCTGGAGTCGAGTGCGGAACTGATCGCAAAAGCCGCGGCTGAGATGGCGGCACGATTCGCCGGCGGCGGGCGACTGTTCGCCTTCGGTAACGGCGGCAGCTCCACCGATGCGACCACGCTGGCCACGCTGTTCGCCCGGCCGCCGGCCCGCCGGCCGCTGCCGGCCTGGTCGTTGACCGCCGACCAGGCGATCCTCACCGCGCTCGGCAACGACGTCGGCTTCGAGCTGGTCTTCGCCCGACAGCTGATTGCCCGCGCCAAGGCCGGTGACATCGCGGTCGCGATGTCCACCAGTGGCAGTTCACCGGATCTGACGGTGGCGCTGCGGGAGGCCCATCGCCGCGGCATGTACACCGTGGGCTTCGCGGGATACGACGGTGGCACGTTCGCGACCAGCCCGGACGTCGACGCCTGCTTCATCGTTCATTCGCAGAGCGTGCACCGGATCCAGGAATCGCAGGCGCTGCTGGGCTACCACCTGTGGTCGGCAGTGCACGAGCAAGGGACTGATGTCTGATGAGCAAGGCGGCAAGCGAATACCTTTCGTCAGGACCGAGCTTCGCCGAGGGTGAAGTGATCGAACGGATCGAGGCGTTCCGACGGCGCCGTCCACGGTTGCGCGACGAGCATGTGACCCTGGCACACGGAGCGGGTGGGAAGGCCTCGGCGGCGTTGGTCGACGCGGTATTCCTCGAGGCCTTCCGCAACCCGCACCTTGAATCACTCGGCGACGGCGCGATTCTCACCCTGCCCAGCGGGGAGCGGATCGCGATGTCCACCGATTCGTTCGTGGTGCAGCCGTTGCGATTTCCCGGCGGCTCGATAGGTCACCTCGCCGTGCACGGCACGGTCAACGATCTCGCCATGATCGGCGCGGTGCCATCCTGGCTCTCGGCGGCATTCGTGCTCGAGGAGGGCTTCCCGGTGGCCGAGTTGAAGGAGATCGTCGCCGACATGGCGGCGGCAGCCGCAGCCGCGGGCGTCCAGATCGTCACCGGCGACACGAAGGTGGTGCCCAGGGGGGCCGCCGACGGACTCTTCATCACGACCGCAGGTACCGGTGTGATTCCCGCCGACAGGCAGCTGTCGTCGGCGCTGGTGCGGGCCGGGGACAAGGTGCTGATGTCGGGAACCATGGGCGACCACGGCATGGCGGTCATGCTGGCCCGTGGCGACCTGGCCATGGAGGCTGATATTCAGTCCGACACCGCGGCAGTGAGCCCGTTGGTGGAACTCCTCCTGGCGGCCGCACCGTCCACGCGCTGGCTGCGTGACCCCACTCGTGGGGGCGTAGGCACCGTCTGCAATGAGCTCGCCCTGTCCAGCGGTCTCGGCGTGGTGCTCGACGAGGCGCACCTGCCGATTCGTCCGATGGTGAACGGTGCCTGCGAAATGCTCGGCATCGATCCGCTGTACGTGGCCAACGAGGGCAAGTTCATTGCGGTCGTCGCGCCGGAGGAGGCCGAGGCCGGTCTGGCGGCATTGCACTCTCATGCGCTGGGAATCGATGCCGCCGAAGTCGGCGAGATCACCGAGGAACCGGCGGCGACGGTCGTGGTGCGAACCGGGTTTGGCGGTACCCGGATTGTGGACATGCTCGTCGGTGACCCGCTACCGCGTATCTGCTGAGAAAGGATGTGACGAAGATGTGTCTTGGCATTCCTGGCCGAATCGTCGAAATCACTGATGCTGCAAATTTTTTGGCCAAGGTCGACGTTAGCGGCGTACAACGGACGATCAGCGTCCGTCTGCTGGAACGCGACATGCCCGAGCCGGACGATTGGGTGCTGGTCCATGTCGGTTTCGCGATGGCCAAGATCGACGAGACCGAGGCGTTGCTCACGCTTGCGGCCGTCCAGAAGCTCGGGACCAGCTATTCCGACGAGATCGACGCGTTCGACTCGTCCTCGATCGTCTGAAAAGGGAGACACGCCATGCGTTTTGTTGATGAGTTTCGTGATCCCGCGGCTGCCCGCAAGCTCTTGGGCGCGATCGAGCGCCTCGCGGGCGACGACGACGAACAGTTCAAGTTCATGGAAGTGTGTGGCGGGCACACACACACAATTTACCGACACGGGATCGAGCACCTGCTGCCGGACAACGTCGAGCTGGTGCACGGTCCCGGTTGCCCGGTGTGCGTTATCCCGATGGGCCGCATCGACGACGCGATGTGGTTGGCGCAGCAGCCCGATGTCATCTTCACCTGCTTCGGCGACATGATGCGGGTGCCGGGTTCGAACGGCAGCCTGCTGGACGCCAAGGCCCGCGGGGCCGACGTGCGGTTTGTCTACTCTCCGCTGGACGCCCTGAAGTTGGCTGTCGACAATCCGGACAAGCACGTGGTGTTCTTCGCGATCGGCTTCGAAACCACCGCACCGTCCACGGCGGTGACACTGGTCCGTGCGCGCGAGCTGGGCGTCGGCAATTTCACGGTGTTCTGCAACCACGTCACGATCGTGCCGCCCATCAAGGCGATCCTCGAGTCACCGGATCTTCGGCTGTCCGGCTTTCTCGGACCCGGTCACGTTTCGACCGTCGTCGGAAACAGGCCGTATCGGTTCGTGCCGGAGGTCTACGGTAAACCGTTGGTGGTAGCCGGCTTTGAGCCGCTCGACATCATGGCATCGGTCGCGATGCTGTTGACCCAGATCCGCGAGGGCCGCTGCGAGGTGGAGAACCAATACTCGCGGGTCGTGAACGAGCACGGCAATCCCGCCGCGCTGGCGCTGATGGGCAAGGTCTTCGCGCTGCGGCCGCACTTCGAGTGGCGTGGCCTGGGATTCATCTCGCAGAGCGCGTTGAAATTGCATGACGACTACGCCGAATTCGACGCCGAGCTGCGTTACTCGATGCCAGGAGTGCGGGTCGCTGATCCTAAAGCGTGCCAGTGCGGGGAAGTACTCAAGGGCGTGCTCAAGCCTTGGGAATGCAAGGTTTTCGGCACGGCGTGCACCCCTGAAACCCCGATCGGCACGTGCATGGTGTCCGCCGAGGGAGCATGTGCGGCCTACTACAACTTCGGTCGGATGCACCGCGATGCCGCCAAGTTGGTGGGCCAGGCTGGACGGGTGTGATCGTACCTGTGGTATCCCCGCACACCGCCACCGGTGGAACTGAGATGTTCGCGCACTACGCCTACGCCCCGAACCAGCTCGGCTATTGCGGTCCGCCGGAGACGGCCAGTCTACGTAGCGGGTCGGCCGATATCGTGCGAGCCGCCGCCGCCAGATTCTCCGGTGTCTGGCCGTACCTGCAGGTACTGTCGAGGATGACCGGCATCGCCGATCCGCTGGACTACCGATTGGTCGAGTCCTATTGGCTCGGTGGTGGTATCGCGGCCGAACTCGATCCGGGCGATTTCGCGGCCGAGTTGCTCGCCGTCATCGGACCGCGCGCCGGCCACTATTGGTCGCACCTCACCGCGGACCTTGCCAGTGAGGCAGCCGGTAACCACTGCTTCCACGTCTTCGGGGTGTACCCGTGGTCGCGGCTGCTTGGCCGGGGGATGGATGAGCATCCGCTGCACGTCCTCGATAGTTGCCGGATCACTTGGGCGACGGTGCTTTCCCGCGAGGACGATCAGGTAGATGCCAGCTGCCGCAGGCTGACATGGGATGGTCGTGCGCTCGAGTTATCCGAACCCGAGGCGCGGCGTCTGGATGTGTGGTCCGACGGATACAGTGCACTGCCCGACGTGGCTGTCGGCGACGAGGTCGCGGTGCACTGGGGCCGAGTATGCGGCCGCCTGATGCCGGACCAGGTTCGGATGCTTGAGGAGAGCACGGCTCGGCAGCTCCGCGCCACCAATCACCGGCTCGCGCAGGGGCGATGAGACCGCGCATCGTCCAAGCCGATGGCCAGATCGGATTCCATTGGGCCACACCTGCAGGCGCACCGACCACGTTGCCGGACTTGGTTGTCGATGACGAGGAAGCCGATCGATTGGTCGCGACCCACCTGGAGGCCCTCGACGATGCGTTGATCATCGCTGCCGAACAGTTCGGTGAGCTCCTCGGCGGGGGCCGCAGGCCCGAAACCGACCGCGAGCGAGACGATCTGGTCCATCTGCACCGCGTTCTCGACGGACTGTGTCACGAGTACGCAACAGCACTGGAACTGACGGGCATCAAGGCCGATCTGCGTGCGGGCAAGATCATCGGAACCGCCGCCCTATTCTCGATCTGTGCCCGGCAACCGGTGGACCTGTTGGGACCTGCTCCATTCGACGGCGAACTCGACGACCCGTCGCTCGGTGTCGTCAGCGGATTCGGCGAGATGTGCCGGGTGGATCCGGAGCAGCCGTGGAAGGGCGGACGGTGGATCGTCCGGACAGAATCGGAACTGCGCTTCCCGCTGACGTTGTCGATGTTGCTCTTCGACAGCTCCGGGGTGAACAAGGACGCTGCCCGCGACGAGCATCGCGACGCGTTGTCGTCGGTCGTATCTGCCGCGAGGGCGCCGGATGCCGACCCGATGGCGGCCGCGTGCGCCCTGGACTGGTTGCTCTACGACTGGTTGATGGCTCACCGCGAGGGCCCCGACAGTGCGGAGATCGTGTTCCCGAAGGGTCGCGACGCCGATGCCGCGGTGATCGTCGCCGCCGCGGGCGCATCGGTCGCCGCCAGGGCCACCTTCGATCCCGAGCTTCTTGCCTCGCCACATAGCCACTGGTAAATCAGCCCTCCCCATCACCCGCACATCCCCCCATAACGGGGTCTACCCGTCCGCATTGGGTCAGTAGACATGTGGATAGCGGTAAGCCGAAATGGCTTTGGCCGCATCCGTCCGTCTAGTGTGTGCGTCGCTTTGCCAGGGAGGAGGCAGTCATGGGCGTCTATCTGCCAATCCTGGTGCTCGGCGTGATCGCGGCCGGGTTCTCTGTGGGCTCGGTGGGGATCGCGCTGCTGATCGGTCCCCGGCGGCATAACCGAGCCAAGCTCGAGGCCTACGAGTGTGGGATCGAGCCGGCCCGCCAACCGATGGGCCTGGGCCGTTTTCCGATCAAGTTCTACCTGACCGCGATGTTGTACATCGTGTTCGACATCGAGATCGTGTTCCTTTATCCGTGGGCGGTGTCGTTCGACTCGCTGGGTATGTTCGCGCTGGTCGAGATGGTGCTGTTCATGCTGTCGGTGTTCGTGGTTTACGCCTACGTGTGGAAGCGGGGTGGCCTGAATTGGGACTAGAGGAGCAGCTGCCCGGCGGGATCCTACTGTCGACACTGGAGAAGGTGGCGGGCTACGTCCGCAAGGGGTCGTTGTGGCCCGCGACGTTCGGATTGGCGTGTTGTGCCATCGAAATGATGGCGACGGCGTCGCCGCGGTTCGACATCGCCCGGTTCGGGATGGAGCGATTCTCGGCGACCCCCCGGCAGGCCGATTTGATGATCGTCGCCGGACGCGTATCGCAGAAGATGGCTCCGGTGTTGCGGCAGGTCTATGACCAGATGGCCGAACCGAAATGGGTCCTCGCGATGGGTGTGTGCGCCTCCAGCGGTGGGATGTTCAACAACTACGCCATCGTGCAGGGCGTCGACCATGTGGTGCCGGTGGACATCTACCTGCCGGGGTGCCCCCCGCGCCCCGAAATGCTGCTGAACGCGATCCTGATGCTGCACGCCAAGATTCAGCAGATGCCGCTGGGGGTGCACCGCGCCGAGGCCGTCGCCGCTGCGGAACAAGCCGCGCTGGCCGCCAAGCCGACCATCGAGCTGAAAGGCCTGCTGCGATGAGTGGACAGAACGGCGTTCGCCAGGGGATGTTCGGCGTGGCGGGCAGTGGGGACACGTCGGGATATGGGCGGTTGATTCGATCAACCATTAAGCCGCAGAATGCTTCTCGTCCTTACGGTGGGTATCTGGACAAGGTCGTCGATCTCCTGACCGCCGGGCTGGCCCAGGCCGGCTGCGTCAACGCCGTCGAGCGGGTCGTCGTCTTCCGCGACGATTTGACCCTGGAAATACCGCGCGGCCGGCTCCTTCAGGTGGCGCGGACCTTGCGGGATGACCCGGGGTTGCGATTCGAGCTCTGCCTGGGCGTATCGGGGGTGCATTACCCCGAGGACGCCGGTCGTGAACTACACGCGGTGTATCCGTTGATGTCGATCACCCATAACCGCCGGATACGGCTGGAGGTGGCGTGCCCAGACGCTGATCCCCATGTGCCCTCACTGTTTTCGGTCTATCCAACGACAGACTGGCACGAACGGGAGACGTACGACTTCTTCGGCATCGTATTCGACGGACATCCGTGCCTGACCCGGATTGAAATGCCCGACGACTGGGAAGGCCATCCGCAACGCAAGGACTACCCGTTGGGTGGCATTCCGGTGGAGTACCACGGTGCTCAGATTGCCCCGCCCGACCAGCGAAGGGCGTACCGGTGATGACCGAAACCGTGGTCACTGTCGGCGGACAGGATTGGGACCAGATCGTGGCGGCGGCCGCAGCGGGCTCGCCGTCCGGGGAACGCATCGTGGTGAACATGGGTCCGCAGCACCCGTCGACGCACGGTGTGTTGCGACTGATTCTCGAGATCGAGGGCGAGACGGTCACCGAAGCCCGGTGCGGCATAGGGTATTTGCACACCGGTATCGAGAAGAATCTGGAGTTCCGCAATTGGACCCAGGGCGTCACGTTTGTCACCCGAATGGACTATCTGTCGCCATTCTTCAACGAGACTGCCTACTGCCTCGGCGTGGAGAAGCTCCTCGGAGTCACCGACGACATCCCGGAACGCGCCAGTGTGATCCGGGTGATGTTGATGGAACTCAACCGCATCTCCAGTCATCTGGTCGCGTTGGCGACTGGCGGCATGGAACTCGGCGCGATGAGCGCCATGTTCTTCGGGTTCCTCGGCCGCGAAGACATCCTGAAGGTGTTCGAGGCCATCACCGGACTGCGAATGAACCACGCCTACATTCGCCCGGGTGGGCTGGCCGCCGACCTCCCCGACGACGGCGTCGACAGGGTGCGGGCACTGCTGAAGACCCTCCCGGGCCAGCTGCGCGAACTGGAGGATCTACTGCGCGAGAACGCCATCTGGAAGGCACGCAACGCGGGCATCGGGTATTTGAGTCTGACCGGCTGCATGGCGCTCGGGATCACCGGGCCGGTGCTGCGGGCCACCGGGTTGCCGCACGACCTCCGCAGATCGCAACCGTACTGCGGTTACGAGAATTACGACTTCGACGTCATCACCGATGACGGGTGCGACGCGTACGGGCGGTATCTGATCCGGGTTGCCGAAATGAAGCAATCGCTGACGATCGTCGAGCAGTGTGTGGACAGACTCGAGCGGCTGGCCGGGCAACCGGTGATGATCACCGACAAGAAACTCGCCTGGCCGGCGGACCTCAAGCTGGGGCCCGACGGGCTGGGCAACTCTGAAGAGCACATCGCCAAGATCATGGGCACCTCGATGGAAGGGCTCATCCACCATTTCAAGCTGGTGACCGACGGCATCCGGGTGCCCGCCGGGCAGGTCTACGTCGCCGTCGAAAGTCCCAGGGGCGAGTTGGGTGTGCACATGGTTTCCGACGGCGGCACCCGGCCCTACCGGGTGCACTACCGCGACCCGTCGTTCACGAATCTGCAAGCCGTCGCCGCGATGTGTGAGGGCGGCATGGTCGCCGACGTCATCGCCGCCGTCGCCAGCATCGACCCCGTCATGGGCGGAGTGGACAGATGAGTGTGGAACTACCGTTGGGGCCGCGCCCCGATGAGCCCGGGTACCCGATCGGAGGACCCAGCGCGTACCCCGCCGACGTGGTGGCCCGGTTGGAGCGTGACGCGGCGACGATCATCGGGCGCTACCCGCAGGCCCGCTCCGCGTTGCTGCCTCTGCTGCATCTGGTGCAGGCCGAGCATGGTTACCTCACCTCGGCCGGCATCGGGTTCTGCGCCCGCCACCTCGACCTCACCGAGGCTGAGGTGACCGCGGTCGCCACCTTTTACTCCATGTATCGACGCACCCCTACCGGCGACTACCTCGTCGGCGTCTGCACCAACACCCTGTGTGCGGTGATGGGCGGCGACGCAATCCTGGACACGCTGCAATCGCGCCTCGGGATCAAGGCCGGCCAGACCACCGAAGACGGCCGGGTGACGTTGGAGCACGTCGAATGCAACGCCGCCTGCGACTACGCGCCGGTCGTCATGGTCAATTGGGAGTTCTTCGACAACCAAACGCCGTCCACGGCATGCGAACTCGTCGATGCCCTGCGCAGCGGCGACCGGGTTACCCCCACCCGCGGGGCTCCCTTGTGCTCCTTCCGCGACACTGCCCGCACCTTGGCGGGCCTGCCTGATCCTCGAGAGTCCAACACCCTCGGTGACGCAACGCTGGCCGGCCTTCGGGCCGCGCGTGCGGAAGGAGGCGGGTGACATGGCGTTGAACCCCGTGCTATCCCGGTCCTGGGATGAACCCCGCTCGTGGTCATTGCAGACCCATCTGTGGCATGACGGATATCAGGCGCTGGAGAAGGCGTTGGCGATGTCGCCTGAGGAAGTCATCGAGGCGGTGACGGAGTCCGGGTTGCGAGGCCGTGGTGGTGCGGGCTTCCCGACGGGGCGGAAGTGGTCGTTCATCGCCCCGGGCGATGGCAAGCCGCACTACCTGGTGATCAACGCCGACGAGTCGGAACCCGGGACGTGTAAGGACATTCCGCTGATGATGGCGACACCGCACCTGCTGGTGGAGGGCGCGATCATCGCCGCGTACGCCATCGGGGCACACCACGCGTTCATCTACGTCCGCGGTGAAGTGGTTCCGGCGCTGCGGCGGCTCCAGACGGCGGTTGCCGAGGCTTACGCGGCGGGCTATCTCGGCCAAGACATTGCGGGCTCGGGTTTTGACCTGGAGTTGGTGGTGCATGCCGGGGCGGGCGCCTACATCTGCGGTGAGGAGACCGCATTGCTGAATTCCCTGGAGGGCCGGCGCGGCCAGCCACGGTTGCGGCCGCCGTTTCCCGCCGTCGCGGGCCTGTACGCCTGCCCGACGGTGGTCAACAATGTCGAGACCATCGCCAGTGTCCCGCCGATCCTGCTGAACGGGGTCGACTGGTTCACCACCATGGGCTCGGCGGAATCGCCGGGTTTCACGCTGTATTCGCTGTCCGGGCATGTGAAGTCGCCCGGCCAGTATGAGGCTCCGCTGGGCATCACTCTGCGCGAGCTACTGGAGCACGCCGGGGGTGTGCGCGATGGCCACGAGCTGAAGTTCTGGACCCCGGGCGGCTCATCGACGCCTTTGCTGACCGCCGAACACCTTGACGTGCCAATGGATTACGAGGGTATGGCGTCGGTCGGGTCGATGCTCGGCACCAAGGCGCTGCAAATTTTCGACGAAACGGTGTGTGTGGTGCGTGCGGTGCGGCGCTGGACGCAGTTCTACGCCCACGAATCCTGCGGCAAGTGCACGCCGTGCCGGGAGGGCACGTACTGGCTCGCCCAGCTCTACGAACGTCTGGAGACCGGGGCGGGCACTGCGGCGGACATCCAGAAGCTACTGGACATCTCCGATGCGCTGTTGGGGAAGTCGTTCTGCGCCTTGGGCGATGGCGCGGCCAGTCCGATCATCTCGTCGGTCAGGTTCTTCCGCGCCGAATACGAGGCACACCTGCACGGTGGCTGCCCATTCGACCCGCGTGCCTCGATGCTGGACACGGAGGTGGCGTATTCATGACCATCGCCGACTCCCGCAGAGACACTACAGCCGCCGGCGACATGGAAATGGTTACCGTCACCATCGACGACGTTGAGATCTCGGTGCCCCAGGATACGTTGGTGATTCGGGCCGCCGAACTTATCGGAGTACAGATTCCGCGGTTCTGCGATCATCCGCTGTTGGACCCGGTCGGAGCGTGCCGGCAGTGCCTGGTCGAGGTCGAGGGCCAACGCAAACCGATGGCGTCGTGCACCATCGCGGTGTCCCCGGGCATGGTGGTGCGTACCCAACTGACGTCGGAGTCGGCGGATGCCGCCCAGAGCGCGGTGATGGAGCTGCTGCTGATCAATCATCCGCTGGACTGCCCGGTCTGCGATAAGGGCGGGGAATGCCCGCTGCAGAACCAGGCGATGTCCCACGGCCGGGTGGAGACCCGCTTCGAGGGTGTCAAGCGGACGTTCTCGAAACCGATCAGCCTGTCCTCGCAGGTGCTGCTCGATCGCGAGCGATGCGTGCTGTGCGCACGCTGCACCCGGTTCTCCAATCAGATCGCGGGCGACCCGTTCATCGAACTGCTCGAGCGCGGCGCATTGCAGCAGGTCGGCATCGCCGCCAATGCGCCGTTCGACTCGTACTTTTCGGGCAATACCGTGCAGATCTGCCCCGTCGGGGCGTTGACCGGCACCGCCTACCGGTTCCGGGCCCGCCCCTTCGACCTGGTGTCGTCACCGAGTACGTGTGAGCACTGCGCATCCGGGTGCGCCCAGCGCACCGACCATCGCCGTGGAAAAGTGCTGCGCCGCTTGGCCGGTGACGATCCGGAAGTCAACGAGGAATGGAATTGCGACAAGGGTCGATGGGCCTTCGCCTACGCAGGCCTCGGCGACCGCATCACCACCCCTGCGATCCGTGGAGTGGACGGCAAACTCCGGGCCGCGTCCTGGCCGGAAGCGATCAGTGTGGCCGCCGCGGGCCTGGCGGCCGCGGCCGGGCGGGCTGGGGTGCTGGTCGGGGGCCGCGCGACGGTCGAAGACGCGTACGCCTACAGCAAATTTGCGCGAACAGTGTTGGGCACCAACGATATCGACTTCAGGGCGCGATTCCACTCGGCCGAGGAAGCACAATTTCTCGCCGCGCAGATCGCCGGGCAGCCGATGACCGTCACCTACGCGGATTTCGAGGCAGCACCGGTTGTCGTGCTGGCCGGGTTCGAGCCCGAAGAGGAGTCGCCCATCGTCTTCTTGCGGCTACGTAAATCGGCCCGCACCACCGGCGTCCGGGTTATCTCGATCGCGCCGTTCGCTTCACGCGGCCTGACCAAGATGTCGGGCCGACTGATCCCAACGGTTCCCGGCGGGGAAGCCCTGGCATTGGCTCGACTCGCCGCCGATGAGCCGCTGCTGCGCCATCCCGGCGCGCTGGTCCTCGTCGGGGAGCGGCTGGCCGCCAGCCCGGGAGCATTGACCGCCGCCACGCAGTTGGCGGCGACGACCGGTGCCCGGCTGGCCTGGATACCGCGGCGCGCCGGGGAGCGCGGCGCGCTGGAAGCCGGCTGCCTACCCAATCTGCTCCCGGGTGGCCGGCCCGTCGCCGACGGCCGCGCCCGCGAGCAGACCGCTGCCGTCTGGGGCACGACCGACCTGCCTGCCGTGCCTGGGCGCGATACCGCGGGCATCCTCGCCGCCGCGCGCAACGGCGAGCTGGCCGCCCTGCTCATCGGGGGCGTCGAACCCGCGGATCTGCCCGACCCCGGTGCCGCATTGGCCGCCATCGATGCTGCGCCGTTCGTGGTGAGCCTGGAACTGCGGGAGAGCGCCGTGACCGAGCGCGCTGATGTCGTCTTTCCCGCCGCGCCGGTGGTGGAGAAAGCCGGTTCATTCCTCAACTGGGAGGGCCGGATTCGGTCGTTCGCGGCCGCACTGCCCACCAATGCCACAAGCGATCTGCGCGTGCTGCAGGCCTTGGCGGGCGAGGTCGGTGTCGACCTCACCTGCCCGACTGCCGCGGCCGCCGGCGCGGAACTGGGCCGCCTCGGGTGGTGGGCGGGCCGACGGCCCGCACCGCCGAATGTCACTGGCGGCGAGCCCGCCCGGCCCGGCACCGGTGAGGCGGTGCTGACCGGGTGGCGGATGCTGCTCGACGCCGGGCGGCTGCAGGACGGTGAACCCTATCTTGCCGGTACCGGACGCCCGCCGGTCGCCCGACTATCCGCGACCACCGCCGCCGAAATCGGCGTCGGTGACGGCGAACCCGTGACCGTCGCGACCGACCGCGGGACGGTCACGCTGCCGCTGACCATCACCGAGATGCCCGACCGCGTCGTCTGGCTACCGCTGAACTCGGCCGGCTCGGCAGTGCACAACCAGCTCGCGGTGAGCGTCGGCGCCGTCGTGCGGATACAGAGGGCGCCCAGATGACACATCCAGATCTCACTGTGTTCGGCCACGACCCGTGGTGGCTGATCTTGGCCAAGGCCGTTGCCGTCTTCGCCTTTCTCCTCATGACGGTGCTGGTGGCGATCTTGGTCGAACGCAAGGTGCTGGGGCGGATGCAGATGCGCTTCGGTCCGAACCGGGTGGGGCCGTTCGGTCTCCTGCAGTCATTGGTCGACGGGATCAAGCTCGCTCTCAAAGAGGGCCTGATACCGGCCGGGGCGGACAAACCGCTCTATCTGCTGGCCCCGATCATCGCGGTCATCCCCGCGTTCATGGCGTTCGCCGTTATCCCCATGGGACCAGTCGTGAGCGTGTTTGGACGCGCCACCCCGCTGCAGCTGACGGACCTGGCCGTGGCGGTGCTGTATGTGCTGGCGGTCACCTCGATCGGGGTGTACGGAATCGTGTTGGCGGGCTGGGCATCCGGGTCCACCTACCCGCTGCTGGGTGGGCTGCGATCCAGTGCGCAGGTGGTGTCCTACGAGATCGCGATGGCGTTGTCGTTCGCCGCGGTGTTCCTGTACGCCGGCACGATGTCCACCTCCGGGATCGTGGCCGCCCAGGACGGCACCTGGTATGTCTTCCTGCTGTTGCCGTCGTTCCTGGTGTATGTGACCGCGATGGTCGGTGAAACCAACCGGGCGCCTTTCGATTTGCCCGAGGCCGAGGGTGAGCTGGTCGGCGGTTTCCACACCGAGTACTCGTCGCTGAAGTTCGCGATGTTCATGCTCGCCGAGTACGTCAACATGACCACCGTCTCCGCGCTGGCCATCACCTTGTTCCTCGGCGGCTGGCACGCGCCATGGCCGATCAGTATGTGGGACGGTGCCAACACCGGCTGGTGGCCGCTGCTGTGGTTCACCGCCAAGGTCTGGACCTTCCTGTTCGTGTTCATCTGGCTGCGCGCCACTCTGCCGCGGCTGCGCTACGACCAATTCATGGCGATCGGCTGGAAAATTCTCATCCCGGTGTCACTCGTCTGGGTCATGACCGTGGCCACGTTGCGAGCGCTCGAGCTAAACGGCGTTGTCCCAGGAATTCTGGCGGCCGTGGCTCTACTCGCGGTGGTGCTGACTGCGCTTCGTCTCGGCCGTGTTCGAGATGTGCCCGAGCACGCAGCGGCCGTCCAGCCGTTCGACCCGATGCTCGGCGAATTTCCTGTCCCACCGCTACCGGGCCAGGTGCCGCCCGCCGATGTGCCCATCGACGACATTGTCATGCCAATCCACAACGGGAAGCCGACTCGAATCGACGTCGTGCTGACCAGGGGGAGTAGTCACGATGCCTAGGTTTCTCGATGCGGTTGCCGGTTTCGGGGTCACGTTCTCGGCGATGTTCAAAAGGCCGATCACTGAGCAGTATCCGGAGAAAAAAGAGCCCACCGCGCCGCGCTATCACGGCCGGCACCAGTTGAACCGGTATCAGGACGGGCTGGAAAAGTGCATCGGCTGCGAATTGTGCGCCTGGGCGTGCCCCGCTGATGCCATCTACGTGGAAGGCGCCGATAACACCGAGACGGAACGCTTTTCGCCCGGTGAACGGTACGGGCAGGTGTACCAGATCAACTACCTGCGCTGCATCGGTTGCGGGCTGTGCATCGAGGCCTGTCCCACCCGTGCCCTGACCATGACCAACGACTACGAGATGGCCGACGACAATCGCGCCGACCTCATCTACGGCAAGGACAGACTCCTCGCCGCGCTGCCGCCCGGTGCACAGGCTCCGCCACACCCGATGGCCACCGGTGCCACCGACGAGGACTACTACCGCGGCAACATCATCGGACCCGGCGGGATTCTGACATTGGCAGAGGGGCTCAACTGATGAGCATCACCGCTTCGATGGCAGTGATGGCGGCCGAGCCCCTGGCGCGGACGTCGAGCGGTGAGGCCGCGGTGTTCTGGTCTCTCGGGGTGCTGGCAGTGCTCGCAGCGGTGGGGGTGGTCGTCACCCCGCGGGCGGTGTATTCGGCGGTTTTTCTGGCATCGACCATGATCGACCTTGCGGTGTTGTACATCGCGCAGGACGCCATGTTTCTGGGTGTGGTGCAGGTGGTGGTCTACACCGGCGCGGTGATGATGCTGTTTCTGTTCGTCGTCATGCTCGTCGGCGTTGATCACTCCGAGTCTGCGGTGGAAACCCTTCGGGGGCAACGCATCACCACCATTGCCGCCGCCGTGGGGTTCGGCATCCTGCTGATCGGCGCCATCGGCAGCATTTCCACAGCCGGGTTCACCGGCCTAACGGGAGGCAATGCGGAATCAATGGGTCGCTCGGCAAGCCTCGCTCCCGAAGGCAATGTGCGGGGCCTGGCCGCGCTGATCTTCACCCGGTACCTGTGGGCGTTCGAACTCACCAGCGCGCTCCTGATCACTGCGGCGCTCGGCGCGATGGTGCTCGCGCACCGGGAGCGTTTCGAACGCCGCAGGAGCCAGCGCGAGCTGGCCGAGGAACGCTTCCAGCCTGGCGGACACCCCACTCCGATGCCGGCCCCCGGTGTCTATGCCCGCCACAACGCCGTCGACATCCCCGCGCGGCTCGCCGACGGCACCTTCTCCGACCTTTCGGTCAGCAGAACCTTGGAACGGCGGGGGCTGGTGCTCACGCTGCTCGTGGCGGATACCGAGACCAACTCGAAGGCGTCGACCGAAGAGGCGGTGCGATGAATCCCGCCAATTACCTCTATTTGTCGGCGCTGTTGTTCACCATCGGCGCGTCGGGGGTGTTGTTGCGCCGCAACGCGATCGTCGTATTCATGTGTGTGGAGTTGATGCTGAACGCGGCCAACCTTGCGTTCGTGGCATTCTCCCGGATGCACGGGCACCTGGACGGTCAGGTGGTGGCGTTCTTCACCATGGTGGTCGCCGCCTGCGAGGTGGTGGTCGGCCTGGCGATCATCATGACTATCTTCCGCACCCGCAGTTCGACCTCGGTCGACGACGCCAATCTGCTGAGGCACTGATGAGCACCGTGGTATGGCTGTTGATCGGCCTGCCGCTGGCGGGTGCCGCGGTGCTGCTGCTGGCCGGGCGGCGCAGTGACCGGTGGGGGCACCTGCTCGGGTGCGCAACGTCTCTCACCGCATTCGCGGTCGGGATGGTCTTGTTCGTCGAACTGCTCGGGCGGGACGCCGCCGACCGCGTCCTGCACCCGAACTTGTTCTCCTGGGTGCCGGTCGCCGGGCTGCACGTCGACTTCGGCCTGCAACTCGACGCGCTGTCAATCTGCTTCGTGCTGCTGATCACCGGTGTCGGCTCGTTGATCCACATCTACTCCGTCGGCTACATGAAAGAGGACGCACATCGCCGACGCTTCTTCGGGTATCTGAACCTGTTCCTCTCGGCGATGTTGCTGCTCGTCCTGGCCGACAACTACCTCGGCCTCTACTTCGGATGGGAAGGCGTCGGCCTGGCGTCATACCTGCTGATCGGGTTCTGGTCGCACAAGCCCTCGGCGGCAACGGCGGCCAAGAAGGCGTTCGTGGTCAACCGGGTCGGCGACGTGGGTCTGGCGGTCGCGATCATGGTCATGTTCGCGACCGTCGGCTCCATCTCCTACGCCGGGGTATTCGGCGCCGCCCCAGTGCTCTCAGAGGGCACCCTGACCGCCATTGGTTTGCTGTTGCTGCTGGCCGCGTGCGGGAAGTCGGCGCAGGTGCCGCTGCAGTCCTGGCTCGGCGACGCGATGGAGGGCCCGACGCCGGTGTCGGCGTTGATCCACGCCGCCACCATGGTGACCGCAGGCGTGTACCTGATCGTGCGTTCCGGGCCCGTCTTCAACCTAGCCCCGAACGCGCAGTTGGCGGTGGTGATCGTCGGCGTGGTCACATTGTTGTTCGGGGCGATCGTCGGGTGCGCCAAGGACGACATCAAGAAGGCCCTGGCGGCCTCCACTATGAGCCAGATCGGCTACATGGTGCTCGCCGCGGGCCTGGGTCCGGCCGGCTATGCGGTGGCGATCATGCACTTGCTGACCCACGGCTTCTTCAAGGCCGGTCTGTTCCTGGGCGCCGGTTCGGTGATGCACGCCATGGACGACGAAGTCGATATGCGCCGCTACGGCGGTCTGCGCAAATTCCTACCGATCACGTTCGCGACGTTTGGGCTCGGGTATCTGGCCATCATCGGGGTGCCGCCGTTCGCGGGGTTCTTCTCCAAGGACGCAATCATTGAAACCGCCTTCGGTGCAGGGGGGCTCAGGGGCCTGATCCTCGGCGGCGCCGCGCTGTTGGGTGCGGGGATCACCGCCTTCTACATGACGCGCGTCATGCTCATGACGTTCTTCGGCGAAAAGCGTTGGAGCTCAAATGCTCACCCACACGAGTCACCCGCCGTAATGACCTGGCCGATGATGGTCCTGGCAGTCGGCTCCATCGCAGGCGGTGGCCTGCTGGCCGTCGGAGGGACTCTGCAGCACTGGCTCGAACCGGTGGTCGGCAGCCATGGTGCCGAGCACGCCATCCCGGTCTGGGTGATGACCACCATCACCCTGGCCGTCATCGCCGCCGGCATCGCCATCGCCTATCTCATGTATGCCGCCCGGCCGGTGCGAAGCAGCGCCACCTCCTGGGTGTCGGCTCCGACGGTCGCAGCCCGCAAGGATCTTTACGGTGATGCGATCAACGAGGCCGCTTTCATGCGGCCCGGTCATGCGCTGAGCCGTTTCCTGGTCGACGCCGATAGTCGGGGGATCGACGGTGTCGTGGAGGCGTTGGCCCGACTGGTCGGCGGATCATCGGACCGGATCGGGAAGCTGCAGAACGGATTCGCGAGATCCTATGCCCTATCCGTGTTCGTCGGCGCCACCCTGGTGGTCGCCGCCATGGCCCTGGTGAGGTTGTGGTGAGTCACGTTCCGTTGTTGAGCGCGTTGTGGGTGGTGCCGATGGTGGGCGCCATTGCGATCGTGTTGCTGCCGGTCACTGCCAGGCGCCTCGCAAAGTACGCCGCGGTGCTGGTCTCGCTCGTGGTGCTCGCCATCTCGATCGTGGTGGCCGTCCAGTTCAACCCCGTCGGTGATCGATACCAGTTCGTCGAAAGCCACACCTGGATACCGTCATTCGGTACCGGTTACATCCTCGGCGTAGACGGTATCGCGCTGGTCCTCGTCGTGCTGACCGCCGTGCTGGTACCCCTGCTGCTGATCGCCGGCTGGAACGACGCCGGCGATGCAGGCCGGTCCACGCACACCTACGTCGCCCTCACCCTGGCGGTCGAGGCCATGGTGCTGATCTCGCTTGTCGCGCTCGACATACTGCTGTTCTTCGTGTTCTTCGAGGCGATGCTGATCCCGCTGTACTTCCTCATCGGCGGCTTCGGCAGGGGCAGCCAAACGCCAGAAGCCGCCGCGAGTCGATCGCGTGCGGCTCTGAAGTTTCTGCTGTACAACCTGTTCGGTGGACTGATCATGCTGGCCGCGGTGATCGTCCTGTATGTGGTGACCGCGCAGAGCGACATTGTCGGGGTCACATCCGGGACCTTCGATTTCCGCGCCATCGTAACGGCGGTCTCGAGCGGCCAGTTGGCTGTCAACCCGGCCGTGGCGAACGCGATGTTCCTCGGCTTCATGTTTGCCTTCGCCGTCAAGGCACCGCTGTGGCCGTTCCATACCTGGCTGCCGGGTGCGGCGGTGGAGGCCACCCCGGCGACCGCGGTTCTGATGATGGCGGTGGTCGACAAGGTAGGCACCTTCGGCATGCTTCGCTATTGCCTGCAGCTGTTTCCGGATGCCGCAACGTACTTCCGGCCGTTCATCATCACCCTGGCGGTCATCGCGATCATCTATGGCGCGATCGTCGCGATCGGGCAGACCGATGTGATGCGGCTGATCGCCTTCACCTCGATCTCGCACTTCGGGTTCATCGTCGTAGGCGTCTTCGTGATGACCAGCCAGGGGCAGTCCGGCTCAACCCTGTACATGGTCAACCACGGCATCTCCACGGCGGCGCTGTTCCTGATCGCCGGATTCCTGGTGTCGCGGCGGGGCAGCCGCGCCATCGCCGACTTCGGCGGGGTGCAGAAGGTCGCACCCGTATTGGCCGGCACCTTCCTGGTAGCGGGGATGGCAACCCTCGCCCTACCCGGCCTTGCTCCCTTCATCAGCGAATTCCTGGTTTTGATAGGCACATTCACCCGCTACCCGGTCTTCGCGGTGCTCGCCTCGATCGCGCTGGTGCTCTCGTCGGTCTACATTCTGTGGCTCTACCAGCGGATGATGACCGGGCCCGTCGCCGACGGCAACGAAAAGGTGCGCGACCTGCGGCCCCGGGAGATCGCTGTCGTCGCGCCGCTCATCGCCCTGCTGCTGGTGCTCGGCGTCTACCCCAAACCGGCCCTCGATGTGATCAACCCGGCGGTCGCCCACACCCTGACCACCATCGGCCAGCACGACCCCGCACCGACTGTGCCGCAGACTGCCGAAGGGGCGCGCCCATGAACCTGCCGACACCGAGCGTCGAATACGGCGCGCTGTCCCCGATGCTGATCGTGTTCGGTGCGGCCATCGTCGGCGTAGTTGTCGAGGCATTCCTGCCCCGGCGGAGTCGCTACGGGATACAACTTGTCCTCAGCGTCGGTGCGTTGATCCTGGCACTGGTGGCCGTCATCGCGCTGGCCGGGACCCGGAGCGCCGCGGTCGGTGGCGCGGTGGCCGTTGATGGGCCGACACTGTTTTTGCAGGGCACCATCCTGCTCATCGGAGTGCTGGCGATCCTGATCATCGCGGAGCGTCGCACCGATGGTGGGCTTCAAGGTTTCACTCCGCAGGCATCAGCGACCCCGGGCAGCGTCGCCCAAATCGAAGCCACCAGGGCCGGGGTCGCTCAGACCGAGGTGTTTCCCCTGACGATGTTCGCGCTGGGTGGGATGCTGCTCTTCCCCGCCGCCAACGACCTGCTAACGATGTTCGTCGCGCTCGAGGTGTTCTCGCTGCCGCTGTATCTGCTCTGCGGACTGGCCCGCCGTCGGCGCGTGCTTTCCCAGGAGGCCGCACTGAAATACTTTCTGCTGGGCGCATTCTCGTCCGCGATCTTCCTGTACGGCAGCGCGCTGCTCTACGGGTATGCGGGCACTCTGACCCTGACCGGGATCGGCGACGCGGTAGCCGCCGACCCCGGCAACGTCTTGCTGGCGCTGGTCGGCATGGGCTTGCTGTCGGTCGGTGTGCTGTTCAAAGTCGGTGCGGTGCCGTTCCATTCGTGGATACCCGACGTCTACCAGGGCGCACCCACGCCGATCACCGCCTTCATGGCCGCCGCCACCAAGATCGCCGCATTCGGCGCCATGCTGCGCATCTTCTACGTCGCACTGCCCGGACTCCGCGACGATTGGCGCCCCGTGTTTTGGGCGGTCGCCACCCTCACCATGGTGGCGGGCTCGGTCATGGTCGTCACGCAGACCGACATCAAGCGGATGCTGGCCTATTCCGCGGTCGCGCAGGCCGGCTTCATCCTGATGGGGGTGGTCGCCGCCAATGGTGCCGGGCTGTCCTCGACGCTGTTTTACCTCGTTGCCTATGGCTTCAGCGCACTCGGGGCATTCGCCGTCCTCACCCTGGTTCGGGCGCCCGATGGCGAGGAGGACAGCGAGCTGGCCCGCTGGGCCGGACTCGGCCGGCGCGCACCCCTGTTCGGTGTGTTGTTCTCGGTGTTTTTACTTGCCTTCGCCGGGATTCCGCTCACCAGCGGCTTCGCCGCCAAGTTCGCGGTGTTCAAGGCCGCCGGTGAGAGCGGCGCGATCCCGCTCGTCATCGTCGGTGTCCTCGCCAGCGCCATCGCCGCATTCGTCTACGTGCGCGTGATCGTGTTGATGTTCTTCGCAGCGCCGTACCGGGACGGGCCAGAGGTGGCGACGCCCAGCTCGTTGACTGCCACAGCCATTCTGGTGGGAGTCGTCGTGACGGTGCTGTTCGGAATCCTGCCGCAGCCGCTGTTGGATCTGGCGCGCAACGCTGGCGCATTCCTGCACTGAGGCGCGCGCCGGTCCTAGCGAACGCTGAGTTCGGTCGCCCGTCGTTCCCGCAACCGCAGGACCATCGGGGTGAAGATGAGTTGCATCGCGAGGTCCATCTTGCCGCCGGGGCACACGATGGTATTCGGACGCGACATGAACGCGTCATGCAGCATCGAAAGCAGATACGGGAAGTCGATACCGTGCGGATCACGGAACCGGATGATGAGCATGGATTCGTCAGCGGTTGGAATGGACCTCGCGATGAAGGGGTTGGAGGTATCGACGACGGGGACCCGCTGGAAATTGACGTCGGTCTCCGAGAACTGGCGGCACATGTAGTTCACGTAGTCGGGCATCCGGCGCAGGATCGTGTCGGCGACAGCCTCTGAGGTATAGCCGCGGGTCGATTTGTCGCGGTGCAGCTTCTGAATCCACTCCAAGTTGATCACCGGAACGACCCCGATGCGTAGGTCGGCATACTGCGCCACGTTCGCATCGTCTGTGACGATGGCGCCGTGCAGACCCTCGTAGAACAGCATGTCGGTATCGGGAGGAATCGCCTCCCACGGGGTGAACGTGCCCGGCTCCTGCCCGTACGGTTCTGCTTCCTTGTCGTCGTGGAGGTAGCGGCGAACCTTACCGGTCCCCGTTTCGCCGTACGTCTGGAACAGATCCTGGAGTTCCTGGAAGAGGTTCGCCTCCGGCCCGAAGTGGCTGAAAGTGTGGTCGCCGCGGGAATGAGCGTCCGCTATCGCGGCCTTCATCTCGGCGCGGTCGTAGCGGTGGAAGCTGTCGCCTTCGACGAACGCGACGTTCATACCTTCGCGCCGGAAGATCTGGTCGAAAGTACGCATCACCGATGTGGTGCCGGCCCCCGAAGAACCGGTGATCGAGATGATCGGATGCAGACGAGACATTACCTTCTCCTTCCTCAACCAACTGTGGAGCGGAACAGCCCGCGGGTGCCGTAGAGCGGCGAATCGCCTGGGTGGTCGTTCTTTTCGCGGTGGTAGGACTCGATACGCTCGACTTCTTGTTTCACGCCGAAGATGAAGGGCACGCGCTGATGTATACCGTCGGGGACGACGTCGAGCATCCGGCCCCGCCCGGTGCTCGCTGCACCGCCGGCCTGCTCGATGAGGAATGCGATCGGGCTGGCCTCGTACAGCAGCCTGAGCCGACCCGGCTTGGCTGGGTCCTTCGTGTCGCGCGGATAGAGGAAAACGCCTCCGCGAGTGAGAATCCGGTGCGTCTCGGCCACCAACGAGGCAACCCAGCGCATGTTGAAGTCCCTCTGTCGCGGCCCGGACCGGCCGGCCAGGCACTCATCGATGTAACGCGTCACCGCAGGTTCCCAAAACCGACGGTTCGAGGCGTTGATCGCGAACTCTTTTGCGGTGGATGGGATTTGAATGGACTCGCGGGTCAGGATGAATTCACCAAGTCCAGGATCCAGGGTGAAGGCGTGCACCCCGGTTCCGACCGAGAGCACGAGCATTGTCGACGGGCCATACAGGGCGTAGCCCGCGCACACTTGCGAGGATCCCGGCTGCAGGAAGTCATCCACGCTGGGGTCGACGCCGGGAGTGCCGGCCCGCAAGATGGAAAAGATGCTGCCGACGGAGACGTTGACGTCGATATTCGAGGATCCGTCCAGCGGGTCGAAGACCAGAAGGTACTTGCCCCTGGGGTATTGGCTCGGCAGCACATAGGGCTCGTCGAGTTCCTCGGACACCATTCCCGCAACTTGTCCACCCCATTCGTTGGTGCGCAGGAAGTAGTCGTTGGCGAGAATATCGAGCTTTTGCTGGACCTCGCCCTGCACATTCACAGCGTCCGCGGAGCCGACCGCTCCGCCGAGTTCGCCGAGCGCAACCCGGTTGGCGATCGCTTTACATGCGACGGCGACGTCGAGAATGAGCGCGTTGAGTTCACCGCTGGCGCCCGGATGGCGTTGCCGTTGCTCGATAAGGAACCGCACCAGGGTCGTGTGGTTGGTCAGCATTTTTCTTACCTCGCTCCAGCATGCAGGCGGACGAGACCAAAGGGGCCCAGCCACATGCTCGCCCGAGCGGTGATGTGGACCCATCCCCCCGGTGGGTGGACCGACGGGGGGACAACGCCGTCAGAGGGGAAAAGCCGGCCGGACCCGGGTTAGCATCGGCGCCATGACCAAGGCGGCGACAGCGATCAGCCGAGCGCGCCTACGCGTGCTGGTCTACAGCGACAACGCGCGAACCCGTCGGCAGATCGTCGAAGCGCTCGGTACACGTCCGCGTGCCGACCTGCCGGAGATCGACTACCTCGAGGTCGCAACTGGCTCGGTGATCATCAAGTCGGTCGACGCCGGTGACATCGACCTTGCCATTCTGGACGGTGAAGCCACACCGGTGGGCGGGATGGGTATTGCCAGGCAACTTAGGGACGAGGTCGAGGGGTGCCCGCCAATCCTGCTCGTGACCGGCCGACCGGGCGACGCATGGCTGGCTCACTGGTCGCGAGCCGACGCCGCCGTGCCGCACCCAGTCGACCCCATCCGGCTGGCCGAGGCCGCCGTACCGCTACTGCGCAGCCGGCCCGATATGTAGGGCCTCTGTCAACGGCGGGACATTCCACGGGATTTCACCCGGCCCTCCACCCACGTGGGTGGGTGCGCGGCAGGCGTGATGCGGTCGGATGAACCCACCCGATCAGAAAGGCGCGACAATGACAACACCCACGAGAACGGACAGCGGCGACCAGCCGCTCATCGTGCCTTCGGTGTTGCCCGCCGACTTCGCCCGCCTCGGCGACGAGGTGCGGGAGCTGTGCGAGGCGGGCGTGGACCGGATCCAGTGGGACGTCATGGACGGAGTCTTCGTCCCAAACCTCACCTTCGGTCCTGACGTCATCGCGGCGGCGCGCCCGCACAGCACGGTCGGGTTCGAAGCCCATCTCATGGTCGTCAATCCCGACGAGCTCCTCGGGCGGTATGTCGACGCGGGATGCGAGCTGGTCATCGTGCACGCCGAAGCCTGCACCCACCTGCATCGCACTCTTGCGCGCATCCGCGACCTCGGCGCGCGCAGCGGCGTCGCGCTGAACCCGCACTCTCCCGCCGAGGTTGTCGAGCATGTTCTGCCCGTGACAGACCTGGTCCTCGCCATGACGGTCAACCCGGGATTCGGCGGCCAGTCCTACATCCGTGCCGTGGAGCCGAAGATCACGCGCCTGCGACGGATGATCGACGAATCCGGGCTGCCTATCGAGCTCGAGGTCGACGGCGGCATCACAGACGAAACCATCCGGGGGGCGTCCGCCGCCGGCGCCGATGTCTTCATCTCCGGCTCGTGGATGTACGCGTACCCGGACGGCAAGGGGGCAGCCGTCAAACAGTTGCGTGTCAACGCAATTGAGAGCACACCACGAGGGGAAGCCAGATGACAGACGTCCTGCAATCGGCCTTCGTGCCATCGGTCGAGACCGACCGGCTGGCCGTCGACACCCTTCGCTTCCTCGCCGCCGACATGGTGCAGGCCGCCAACTCGGGGCATCCGGGCATGCCGATGGGCGCCGCTCCGATGGCCTGGACCCTGTGGAGCCGACACCTGCGCCACGACCCGGCCGCTCCCGACTGGGCGGACCGGGACCGCTTCGTGTTGTCAGCAGGCCACGGCTCCGCCCTGCTGTACGGGCTCCTGCACATCTTCGGCTACGACCTCCCGGAGTCAGAGCTGCGCTCGTTCCGTCAGCTGGGTTCGCGCACGCCCGGCCATCCGGAGTACGGGCATACGGCGGGTGTCGAGTGCACCACCGGGCCACTCGGCCAGGGCTTGGCCATGGCTGTCGGGATGGCCCTGGCCGAGCGCATGACGCACGCCCGCCACCCCGAGATCACCAACCATCACACCTACGTGATCGTCGGGGACGGCTGCCTCATGGAGGGCATCAGCCACGAAGCCGCGTCGTTCGCCGGACACCTCGGGTTGGGGCGGCTCATCGCTTTGTGGGACGACAACGCGATCACCATCGACGGCGGCATCGAGCGCTCGTGCAGCGATGACCAGCTGGCGCGCTTCGCGGCGCAGGGGTGGCACACGCAGGCGGTGCTGGACGGCACCGACATCGAGGCAATCGACCAGGCGATCATCCGCGCCAAGGCCGACCCGCGACCCAGCTTCATCGCGGTGCGGACCGTGATCGGCAACGGCGCCCCGGGTGTGGAAGGGACGGCTAAGGCGCACGGGTCGCCGCTGGGCGAGGAGCTGCTGGCCAAGACCAAGGAGCTCGCGGGATGGGACTATCCGTCGTTCACCGTGCCCGAGCCGGTGCGAGCGGCCTGTGCCAAGCTGGCCGAAATCGGCGCACACGAGCACGCCGTCTGGCGCAAGGAATTCACCGCGTTCGAAACTGCTTCCCCGCAGCGCGCCGATGAGATCCGCAGGGCCCGCGAACGGAGACTGCCCGAGGGGATCACCGAGGCCCTGCAGCAGGTCGCCGGCGAGAAGCCCCGGGCCACCCGGCAATCGTCGCAGGCTTGCTTGAACGCAGCGCTCACGGTGATGCCTGAGCTGGTTGGCGGCTCGGCGGACCTCGCCGGATCGACCGGCACCGTGTGCGGCGACGTGGTGACCCGCGACGACTACTCGAGGACAGCGATCGCCTTCGGAATCCGCGAGTTCGGCATGGCGGCGATTCTGAACGGGATGAGCCTGCACGGTGGCTTGCGGGTCTTCGGCAGTACGTTCCTGGTCTTCGCCGACTACCTGCGGCCCGCGCTGCGGCTGTCGGCATTGATGAGGCAGCCGGTCATCTACGTGTTCACCCACGACTCGATTGCGGTCGGCGAGGACGGCCCCACGCACCAGCCCGTGGCGCACATCGAGTCACTGCGAATCATCCCCGGGCTTCAGGTCCTGCGGCCGGCGAACGACGTCGAGACCATCCAGGCTTGGCGGCTGGCGCTCGAACGCACCGACGGGCCGACCGCGCTGATCCTGTCCCGGCAGGCGGTTCCACAACTGAACGCCGACGATTTCGACGGCGACGACCCCGTGACGGTCGAGATCGTGGCCACCGGTTCGGAGGTGTCGCTGGCCGCGGCTGTCGCCGACGCGCTGCGGGCCGACGGGTGCGGCGTGCGCGTGGTCTCGACGCTCGATCGATCGCACTACGTCCCGGATCGATCCACCACCACGGTCAGCATCGAGGCGGGCAGCACCAACGGCTGGACCGGGCTGGTCGACCTCGCCATCGGGATCGACGAGTTCGGCAGCTGCGGTCCGGGCGATGAGGTCATGGCCCACCACGGCTTCACCGTCGACGCCGTGCTCGCCCGCATCCATGCGCATCTCGACCCCGAGGGGGGAGAGGTGACGCGCCGCTTCGAGGACAGGTGAGCGGTCTCGAAGCTGTCATCTTCGACGTCGACGGTACGCTCGTCGACAGTGAGCGAGACGGCCACCGGGTTGCCTTCAATATGGCGTTCGGGGAAGCCGGGTTGTCCGATCGTTGGGACGTCGCTACCTACGGACAATTGCTGAAGATCACCGGCGGCGCAAAGCGATTGGCGTTCTGGTTCGAGAACACCGGCAGGCCACTGGTCGAGGCCGCCGAACTCGCGGAGCGGCTGCACAAGCGGAAGACGCAGATCATGCGTCGGCTGGTCGAGGACGGATACGTGCAGGCTCGACCGGGCGCTCACCAACTGCTCGACGAGCTCGAGGCGAGCGGTGTTCAGATGCACGTGGCGACAACCGGCACCCGCGCGTGGGTCGAACCCCTCCTGAACCACGTCTTCGACAACAGGTTCCATACCGTGATCACCGGAACCGAGGTTTCCGATCTGAAGCCCAGCCCGGCTGTGTACCTCGAGGTGTTGAGCCGGACCGGCTGCCTACCCGAGCGCGCGGTTGCCGTCGAGGACTCGGCGAACGGCGTGCAGGCGGCGGTCGCCGCCGGTCTGCGGTGCCTGGCCGCACACAACCCGTACACCCGCAACGACGACCTGTCCGGGGCGACGCTCGTGGCAGACGGGCTCACCGACCCGGCGCTGGTCGGATGGTTCCACGACCGCCTGCCGCGGGTGGTGAGCGACCACAACTGACTGGCAGGCTCGCACAGTTCGGCAACGGGCGCGGACGGGTCCCTGCGGCGCCCGCGGTGCGCAACTTGCGGCTTAGTGACCCATTCCTGGCATGCTCATCGGCTGGCCCAGGGTCGGCAACAGCGTATTGGCCACATTTGCCGGGTCGACCACTCCTCGGAAGCAGCCGACGGAGTACGGATACTCACTGTTGAGCACGTAGTGATAGATGTTCTGCACCTTGCCATCCCACATCACGGGAGACGTCGTCCCATGGCATTCGTCCAGCTGGGCGTTGGTGATCTCTTTGCCGTTCGCGCCCCGGGGTCCGTAGATGCCGAATCCATCCAAGGCGTAGCCAACCAGCGGCGACTGGCCGCTGGTCCCCTGATTGGGGAAGCACCTCCACGAGTAGGCGTGGAGATGATATTGCTGGCTGTAGGGATGCCCGTAGCACTGGTCCAACGGCAAGATCGAAATCGGGTTGTACCAGGCATTGGTGGAAGCATTCGCAATTTCTGCATGCCATACCGTGCCGGTGAGGGTGACCCCGGTGATCAAATACTGGATCGGCTGCGGTGTCGAGAGGTACTTCGGCGCGATCGGAACCTTGATGTTGAGGTTGTACGGAGAAATACCAATCGCAGCCGCACTCGAATACGGCTGGCCGAACCCGGGCGTACCCGGCGAGCTGTTCGTACCGCCCGGTGCCGCAACGTAATACGGGTAGGCGGGGGTGCCAGGGGCGACCGGTCCGAACTTCCCCATCGGCGTGGAAGGCAGACCGTTGCCCTTGAAGTAGCGATTCGTCTTGTCCTGCGAGACGACGAAAACACTGCCGCGAGGATCGATATCCTTGGCCGATACCGTTCCAGCCACCGTGGGCAATTTCGGCATCACGATCGTGTTGTCCGCCGAATTCATCCAGGGTGACGTGCTTGTCTGCAACTTGGTGTCCGAAGGAATCGCCACCGAAAAGAGGGCGCCGCCAACATAGATCCCGCCTTTCTGGGGCGTGAAGATACTCAAATTGGGGGCTGAGTTACCCAACGTATTTGGCACCACGGCAGTGGCAGGCGACGCCATCGACGTGGCTCCCACCAGCATTCCGGCGAATAACGCGGCGAGCGTGCTCTTGCTGCGTGTCGACATCGTGTTCCCTTTCGGCAGAACCGGATTGCTCAGTGGTTGTTATGCGCTGATCACCGACACCACCCCGGTCAAGGTGGTGACATAGACGTTGCCGGCGTTGTCGCCGCCTGCGCTGATCGCTACTCCATAGGCGAAGGCGCCGAGGTCGATGTTGTTGATCACGACACCGTCCGGGTTGATCACCGACACCGTGCCGCTACCGCCGTTGGTGACGTAGACATAGCCGGCGGTGGGACCGGTCGAGCTGACCGCCACGGCTTGCGGGCTCTCGCCGACCGTGATGGTGTTGACGACCTTGCCGGCGGGGTCGATGACCGACACCGTGCCGGCCCCGCTGTTGGCGACGTAGACGTTGCCGGCCGAATCGACCGCCACCCCTTGCGGATTGGCGCCGACGTCGATGGTGCTGATGACCGTTCCGGCCGAGTTGATCACCGACACCGTGCCGCTGTTGTAGTTGGTGACATAGACATTGCCACCTGCGCTGACCGCCACCCCGCTCGGGCTGTCGCCGACGGTGATGGTGTTGACGACGTTGCCGGCAGGGTTGATCACCGTCACCGTGCCGTCGACGTTGTTGGCGACGTAGACGAAGCCGCCCGCGCTGACTGCCACCGCGCTCGGGCTATTGCCGACCACGATGGTGTTGATCAGGGTGCCGGCGGAGTCAAACCACGACACCGTGTTGTCGCCGCTGTTGGCAACGTAGATGTCGCCGCTGGAGCCGACCGCCACTCCATTTGGGCTGTTGCCCACTGTGATTCCGGTGACGACGGTGCCGGTCGGCGTGATGTAGGGCAACATCCCGAGAAAATCGGTGAGGTAGATATTGCCGGCGTTGCCGGCCCCGGCGCCCGCTGTGCCGACCCCGCCCAGGAAACCGCCGACGTCGATCGTCGACACGGTGAAGGTGGAACCGGCAATACCGTCGGCGCCGGCGCTACCGAAGACCCCACCTGCACCGCCGGCTCCGCCCACCCCGACAACCCGCGTGACTTCGGAAGCGCTGGTTCCCGCTGCCCCGGCGCTACCGCCGTTGCCGCCATCGCCGCCGTTGGCGAACAGCGTCGCCCCGGCGCCGCCGGCCCCGCCGTTGCCGCCGGTGCTCACTGCGGCAGTGGCGGAGTCGGTGGTGTAGACGCTGCTGTTGCCGCCGTAGCCGCCGGCCCCGCCGGTGGCGAAAGTGCCGCCGGCACCACCCTGGCCGCCCGCCCCAGCGGTGGCGTCTCCGCCGTCGCCTCCACTGGCAGAGCCGGTGGCGGCGCTGCCGCCGAACCCACCGCTTCCACCGCCGGCCAACAACGCACCCGAACCGCCCTGTCCGCCGGCCCCGCCCGTCGCCGCGCCACTGCCGTCGGCCTTCGCGCCGCCACCGTCACCGCCCACGCCGCCGACACGCCCGAAGGCGCCGGCCTGGCCGCCGTCACCGCCGTCACCGCCGGTGGCCGTCGCAGTGCTGCTGGTCAAAGTCTGCGCGGAGCCGCCAGCACCGCCGGCGCCGCCGGCGCTGCCAATCGAGCCCCGACCGCCATTGCCGCCGCTGCCGCCCGTCGCCGACTGATTGGCGAGGGCCGTGCCACCAACGCCACCAGCCCCGCCCGCACCGCCGGCGAACAAGGCGCCGAGGATGCCACTGTCGCCGCCGTCGCCACCGTTACCGGCGATCGCCACCCCGTCGCCCTGGTTGATCGCCCCGTTCCCGGCGAACGGCAGGTTCGCGTCCCCGCCAGCTCCACCGTGGCCGACCAACAGCACCGAACCGCCGCGGCCACCCGACCCGCCGGTGGCGGTACCCGAACCCGGTGCGCCCGCGCCGGCGGCGCCGATGTTGGCGGAGGCCCCGGCACCGCCGGCTCCGCCCGCGCCGCCGTTGCCGATCGTGGCGTCTCCGCCGGCCCCGCCATTGCCGGCGGTCGCGGCGCCGTAGGTGCTGAATACGATGCCCTCCCAGGCACTTCCGCCAACTCCGCCGCTGCCCGCCAACAGACCGCCCCGGCCACCGTTACCGCCGTTGCCGCCGGTCGCGGTACCCGCCGCGCCGTCGGCGTCAACGCCGTCCCAGTTCTGCGTGGCACCGCCGCCCCAGCCGCCGGCGCCACCGTTGCCGAACAGACCGGTCAGGCCCGCGTTGCCGCCCCTGCCGCCCACGGCATTGCCGTTCACGGCGAACGACACGTACCCGCCGGCACCGCCGTTGCCGCTGTTGCCCGAGATCAGGCCGCCATTACCGCCATTGCCGCCGTTGCCGGCAGTCGCCCCAAACGCTTCGGCACTGCCGTTGTCGGCGCCGCCATACCCGCCGGCGCCACCGTCGCCCACCAGTAGCCCGCCGTTGCCACCGCGCCCGCCATTGGTCGCCGCCGACACCAACGCCCCGGTCGTGCTGTCGTAGACGGCATCCGTGCCGTTGCCGCCGGCACCACCGGAGCCGAACAGTAGGGCGTTGCCACCGTGGCCGGCGTTGCACGCCGGACCCATGCACCCCGAAGCGCCGCCCGCACCGTTGCCGGGTGTGAACACGCTGCCGAAGAACAACCCGGCGTTGCCGCCGTTGCCGCCGTTGTACCCATTTCCGCCGGACCCGAGCAGCAGCCCACCGTTGCCGCCATGGCACGACACCACCCCGGTGCACTGCACATCCGACGAGCTGTAGCTGTAGCCGTTGCCGACCAACAATCCCGCGTTCGGATGATCAGCGGTGCCGTTGGACACGAAGATCGAATAGATGGCGTTGACGACCACACCCGGCTGCCAGGCCGGTAGCGCCGATGCCGAGGGCAGTTTCAAAACCGCTGCGGCACGGGGCCTTTCGGCCACGGCTTTGGGTGTGGGACGTCTCGCCGAGACGGCTTGTGCGCCAGAGGGTTTGGGCGCGGGCTTTGATCTGGACGATGCCGGGCGCGACGCTGGTGAGCGGGTCGCCCCGGTCGTCGTGCGAGAGCTATCGGCGTGAGTGCCGCTGCCGGTGTCTGCGGCGGCGACACCCGACCCGCCAGTCAGGGCCGCACCGGCCAACGCCGCGCCCACGCCCACGCCAAGGGCGCCGACCCCGAGCCAGGAATATTGCGCAATCCGCCGCGACCTTGCCCGGCCTGCGCGCTTCCGGGGTCCTGCCACCGATGTATCTGACGCGACAACGCTGGATTGATCCATCGGTGCAGCCCTTCTGGCAACAGCAAATCCACAGCTTCTCTCCAGCATTTTAGGAATTGGCAACTACAAAAGTCGGAATCGACGCGCCGTAACTTGTTGATCCGCATTGTGAATCTGAATTGTCGAGCCACGCCGTGAGCCAAGTCGGTTGATCCGCATTGCGGACATCCGACAGTTCGATTTCGAAAGCGTGGCGCCATTACCGGAGTGGTCTTGCTCTTCAGCTGCTTCACTGCATTTGTCGACACGTCAAAGAGTTGAAGTTTGGAGATCGCGTTTTCGTACAGCTCGCAACCTGATCGCTAACATGTCGGGATGATGCGGCTTGACCACGTGGTGTTGTGGACCAACGATCCCACCGCGTCAATGGACTTCTATACGCGAGTGGTCGGGCTCGCCCCGGTGCGGTTTGACGAGTTTCGGGCCGGTGAGGCGCCGTTCCCCAGTGTGCGGGTGTCGCAGGATTCGATCATCGACCTGTTGCCGATCGACAGCGTTGCCGGCACCGAGACCATGACTCGGGTCGAGGACAGCGCCGGGCATCGGGTCAACCATGCGTGTCTGGCGATGACCAAGGCCGAGTACGACGCGTTGGATCAGCGCCTGCAGGCGGAGGGGATCGACACCAGCGCCCGGTTGAGCCCCACCTTTGGCGCCCGCGGGTGGGGGCCCGAGGGCTTCTACTTCCCCGATCCCGACGGCAACGTCATCGAAGCCCGGTACTACGACGACTGAGCAAACTCCGAAATGCCTTGTGCCGGAAGTTCGCTGATCAAATCGTCGAGGAACTTGCCGGCTTCATGGCCGGCTCGTTCGGCGTCTTGCGCTGCGATGGCCTCGACGAGCTCGGTGTGACCGACGTGTTGGGACACATCCATCGTGCTGGTGATCGCGACGCTGTCGGTCACCGCCTCGGTCAGTCCGCGATATAGCTCGATAAGGACTTCGTTGTGCGATGCGCGTACCACCGCGAAGTGCAGGTCTATCGTGATGGGCTGGCTGCCGGAAGTGTTTATCGACAACGGAGTCAGCAAGGCGTCCGCGGGGATGCTCGTCGGGCTGCTCTCGGTGATCGCGGTGCCGATCAGTCTCATCCTGGCGCCGATGGCGGCTCGGTCGACCCATCAGAGTGGCTGGATCGCCGCCCTGGGCGCGTGTGGTGTCGCCGGTGTGGTGGGTCTGCTGGTCGCTCCTGACTACAGCCCGCTGTTGTGGAGTGTGCTGGTCGGCATCGGGATGAGCGTGTTCTCGTTGGCGCTGACCGTGATCGCGTTGCGGTCGCGCACGCCCGAGGACACCGTGCAGCTGTCCGCGATGGCACAGGGCTACGGGTATCTGCTGGCCTGCATCGGCCCGTTCCTGTTCGGGACGCTGCATGATGTGACCGGTGGTTGGACGGTGCCATTCATCATGGTGTTGGCCGTGTACGTCGTTCAGATCACCCTGGGCGTGCTCGCCGGCCGCAACCGCTACGTCTGATTGAGCTCGAGTTCGCGCACCGGTGGTCTGGGGGTGCGGTCGATCACCAAGCTGAAAAGCTCCGGCCGGTTGTAGTGCCCGCGTGCATCCATCTTCGACTTGCGGGCGTCGATCATCGCGAAATCCAGGTCCGCGATGACGTGGCCTTCGCCCGTTCGCAGCGGTTCACCCAATAACTCACCCTGGGGCGACACGATCGCGGTGAAACTCCCGCCTGAGATGGGACCGACTGGCGTGCCGGTATCGGCCATTATTTGCGCTTGTTGGTCCGGGTCGAGCCAGCCGGTGGCGTTGACGACGAACGCGCCAGACTCGAGCGCATGATTTCGGATGCTGATTTCGGATTGTTGGGCGAACAATTCACCACCGAACGACCCGGGGAACATGCTGGAGTGAACCTGCTCGCCGTCGGCGATGAGCGCGTACCGAGCCAGTGGGTTGTAGTGCTCCCAACATGCCAATTGGCCAATGCGGCCGACGGCGCTGTCCACGACGCACAGCGCCGATCCGTCGCCCTGTCCCCAGATCATCCGTTCGTGATAGGTCGGTGTGAGCTTGCGCCTGCGCTGAATGAGTGTGCCGTCGGCATCGAACAGCAGTTGAGTGTTGTACAGCGAGCCCTGGTCTCGTTCGGTCGCGCCGATCGACACCACCATCGCGGCCTGCCTGGCGGCCTCACCGAGCGCATGTGTTGCCGACGATGGGATCGTCACTGCCTGGTCCATGAAACGCAGTTGCTCCCGACTCATTTCGAAGGGCCGCTGCACGAAGGAGAAATAGGGGTAGTACGGGACAATAGCTTCGGGGAAGGTCGCGAACTGCACGCCCAACCTGCCGAGCTCCTCGATCTTGGCGACGACCTTCTCGACCGTCGCTTCACGGCTATACAGCACTGGACTCAGTTGCACCGCAGCGGCTTTCACGGTAGCCATCATTGGCCCCCTTTCCTGCTGGGTATTGTTTCGTTGACTTAGCGGTCAACGTCCAATGCGTACACATTCATTCCGTAACCGCCTGGAGCACCGAGCACAACGTGTGGAGCGCGCCCGTCCAGGCGCTGTCGGTCGGGGTCGTGTAGCCGATCACCAAGGCATCACGCTCGGGCACTTCGGCGCCTGGCACGTCGAAGCGGAAGTCGGACAAGCCCTTGACGGCCAAACCGCGTGCGGCGGCCGCCTGCACGGCCAGGACTTCGGTGCCGAGCGGAAGTTCCACTACCGCTTGTAATCCCGCGGCGACCCCCGTCACGCGGACGCGTGGGGCGCGGTCCGCCAACGCCGCCACCAACTCGTCACGGCGGCGTCGGTAGCGCAGCCGCGTCGACCGGATGTGACGGTCGTACGCCCCCGTTGTGATGAAGTCGGCCAGCGTCAGCTGCTCGAGCGCGCTGGACCAGTCGACATCTCCCTTGGCCGCCGTTATCGCCGGGATCAGTGTTTTCGGCGGCACCATCCACGCGAGTCGAAGCCCGGGCGCCAGCGACTTGCTGGCCGATCCGAAGTACACGATCCGGTCTGGATCCAGGCCCTGCAGCGCGCCCACCGGCTCGCGGTCGTATCTGAACTCGCCGTCGTAGTCGTCCTCCAACAGCACGCCGTCGGAATGGCGTGCCCATTCAACGGCCGCGTTGCGACGCGCGGGCCGCAGCGCGGCCCCGGTCGGATATTGATGGGCGGGGGTCAACAGCACCGCACCGATTCCCTCGACGCTGGCAAGTTCGTCGATACGCGCACCGTGTTCGTCCAAGGAGACGGGCGCGACGGCAAGTCCGTTGTTGCGCAATATGTCCCGGTACATCTCGAAGCTGTACGCCTCAACGGCCACCGTCCGGGCTCGTCGAGCCTTGAGTGCATGCGCCAGCAGGGTCAGCCCCTGGTGGAACCCTGCGCAGATCACCACACCTGACGGTGTGACCTCGACGCCGCGTGCTCGCGCCAGGTAGTCCGCAAGGGCCGTGCGCAGCTCCAGTCGACCAAGGGGATCGCCGTAGCCGAACGCGTCGTGGGGCGCGGTCGCGAGTGCGCGACGGGCGGCGCTGAGCCATTTCGTACGGGGAAACTCCGCAAGGTTCGGTGCTCCCGGCAGTAGGCCGTGTGCGGGAAAGCGAAGCGTCGCGGCCGCCTCGGTAGCGGTGGGTGCGGCGCGGCGTGGGCGGGCGCGGTCCGCGACGCGGGTCCCCGAGCCCCGTACGGCGACCAGCCATCCCTCTGCTGTCAGATCGGCATACGCGTCGGCGACGGTGTTCCGGGCGACCCCCAGGTCGACAGCCAACGAACGCGAGGACGGTAGCCGGCTACCTGGTGCCAACCGACCCGTCCGCACTGCATCCCGCAATGCGCGGGTCAGGGCGTCGCGCAACCCGGGACCTGCCACGTCGAGGTGCAGGTCAAGGCCATTCGTCGCGGCCCGGCCGGACTGAGAAGTGGCCCACTCATTCTCCATGAAAGTGGACTATATCCCTGAGCCAATTGGGTCGTAGCGTCGAAGCATGAGAGCCACGCTGATTCACCTACTCCTGGCCACGGTGGCCGCGGGTGCGATCGCTGCCGCGCCGACGGCGCACGTCGAGCCGCTGCCTGTGCTGTGCGTCATGTGGTACCCCTGTCAGTCGAGCGCCAGCGGCGAGGTCGTCAGCTGGAACGGCGGTGCGCGATGACGCGCATCTATGTCGCGGGCGCCACTGGGGTCATCGGCAGCCGGGTCGTCCCGCTGCTCCTTGCCGCCGGGCACACCGTCGGCGCGATGACAAGGTCGGCAGCGAAGGCGGAGCGGCTCGCTGCGCTCGGCGCGCAACCGATCGTGTGCGACGTGTTCGACCGCCCAACGCTCTTCACCGCCGTGCGCTCGTTTTCTCCCGATATCCTCCTGCACGAATTGACCGATCTGCCCGAGGATTTGGATCAACTGCCGGCCGATTCGCTGCTCAACGCTCGGATCCGGTCGGAGGGCACCCGCAATCTGCTCGACGCGCTGAAGGGATTGCCCCAGCCGAAGGTTTTGGCCCAAAGCGTCGCGTGGACGATGCGGCCAGGTGCCGAAGCGGATGCGGTGGCGGAACTCGAGAAGTCCGTGCTCGCCGTCAACGGCGTGGTCCTCCGTTACGGCCTGTTGTACGGCCCCGACACATATTTCGACGCCGAGCCGCCCGATGGCGCGCGGGTGCACATCGACGTCGCAGCGGCTCGCACCGTCGACGCCATCGATGCCGCCCCTGGCATCGTGACGATCGTCGAATGACTCGCCAAGCAGGCGGGGGGCGGACGTTCGTTGGCGTGGCCCTGACTTTTGCGGCGGTCTATCTCGCCGCTGGGGCACTGATGCCGTTGATGGTGGTGTACCGGGAACGGTGGTCGCTTTCCGCGGCGACGATGACGCTCGCGTTCGCCGCGTTCGCGCCTGCGTTCCTGGCGGCAGTCCTCACTCTCGGATCGCTCTCGGACCGGATTGGGCGGCGTCCCGTGCTGATTGGGGCGCTGCTGATTCAGATCGGGTCGATCGTCATGTTCCTCGTCGCCCCGAATGTCGGGTGGGTGATCGGTGCCCGCGTCATGCAGGGCTTCGCTACCGGCGCCGCCACGCCCGCATTCACCGCCGCGCTCGTCGAACTCGCCCCCTTGGGCCGAAAGCCATTGGGCACCATGATCGGAAGTGTCAGCCTGACGGGCGGCCTCGCCGCCGGGTCGTTGTTGGCCGGTCTCGTCGTCCAGCTGACCGGCCACGCGAATGCCGTCACCTTCCTTGCGCTGGCGGTCATCACGGCCGCCGGAATCGGCGCTGTTGTCAGCTGGCGTGAGCCGCTCACCCGCGCCCCCGGTGCGGAGCGCGCACACGGCCCACGACTGGCCGTCCCACCCTGTGCGCGAACCGAATTCGCCGGTGCCGTGCCCGTGCTCGCTGGGGTATGGATGGTCTCTGGTCTGTCCGGAGGTATCGCCCCGAGTCTGGTGCGCAGCGTCTTCGGGGTGAACAGCGGCCTGCTCAACGGCTTGTCGGGTTTCGTCGCACCGGCGGCTTCCACGGTCGTAGGTGTGGCCGTCGGGCGTGCCCTGCCGCGGCGCATGATGGTCGTCGGCATCCTGGCCTCGGTCGTCGGGACCGCAGGCGTCGTCGCCGGCGTCGTCACCGGGCAGCTGACCACCATGATCGCCGGACAGACCATCGCGGGTGCCGGCTTCGGTGCATCGTTCACCGCTGCCCTGCGACTCGTGATGCCGCTGGCGAAGGAGCACGAACGAGCCGGGCTGGCGGCCGCGATCTATCTCGTCTCCTACACGGCGTTCGGCGTGCCGATGGTGCTCGCGGGACAGGCGGTGAGCGCGTACGGCACGGGACCGACCATCATTTGGTTCGGAGTGGTGGCGTGCGCCCTCGCGCTACTTGGGCTGCGGCGCGGCCGCGAGTAGTTGGTCGAACGCCGGTTGCATGAAGTCGGCGTAGTTGCCGGAGTCGGGCAGTGCGCTGCGGTCAGCGGTCGCGCCGATCGAGATGGCGCCGAGCATCGGCGAAGTAGATCGGCTCGGTTGGTCCCGGCGCGTTGCTCACCGTGGTGGTGGCGATGGCCGGTGCGGAGAACGGCAGGGCGGCGATCGAGGTCCCAGCGGGTGCAGCCTGCTCCAGGGTCATCGTGAATTGCCCGAGGCGGCCAGATCGACGGCGTCGCGCCCGTACGCTACAGCGATGCGGACAGTGCGGTCCTACGTCCGGTGGGCGGTCAGAGCCAAGCCAGGTGACTACGTGATCGCGCTGGGCGCCGCGTCGGCGTCGGTTCCGCTCGTCGGGCGTCATCTCGAGGTTCTCGCGGGGTTTGCGGCCCTTGGTGTGGGTGGTCGACGCTATGTATCGAGCATCGGCGTCGGCTTGGCGCGGGCACGGTTGGGCTCCATAAGCACCGAGGAGCGAAATACCCAGCGCGCGTTCACACCTGGCCTCTTGAGCGAGGCGTTGGACGGTGTCGTCTCCGCCGAGGATCTCGCCCAGCCGTGGCCGGTATACCGGGAGCGCGCGCCGTTTTTGAAAGCGGCCGGCCAAAGGCGATATGTGTACCGCTCGTCGGTGCGTTACGGCGACCGGCCAAGTCAGCTGCTCGACGTCTGGCGTAGCCAGGATCCGGCGGCTCTCCAGAAGCCGGCGCCGGTTCTGGTCTTCGGCAGCCGGGAGTTGCAGGGCCATGCGCTGATGGCGCACTTGGTGCGGCGGGGGTGGGTGTGCCTGTCAATTCAGTACGGGTCGAGCCCTCGACACCGCTGGCCGCGCCAGATCACCGACGTCAAGGCTGCGATTGCCTGGGCGCGGGCCAACGCCGAGCAGTTCGGGGGTGATCCGAGTTTCGTCGCCGTCGCTGGGTGTTCGGCAGGCGGTCACTTGGCCACCTTGGCCGGACTGACGAACGGCGACCCGCAGTGGCAAGCCGAGCTTCACGCGGATGCCGACACATCGGTCGATGCTGTGGTCAGCGTGTACGGCCTGTACCACTGGCACGATAAGAGCACCGCCATCGGCCGCTTCCTTCATCACGTCCACCAGGACCGACGCGATGGCACGGTCACGTCGGCCATCTGAACGGAGTGATTCGTGGACGTGTTGTCAACAGACTGGTCGCGGTCGATCGGGATCGATGTGCCGATCGTCAACGCTCCGATGGGCGGCGTCGCCGGCGGTGCACTGGCCGCGGCGGTGTCCCGCGCGGGCGGCCTCGGGATGATCGGAATGGGCAGCGCGGCCACCGCCGAGCGGCTCGCCGCGGAGCTTCACCACGTGTCAAAGCTGGATCGTCCCTTCGGAATCGGGCTCGTGGACTGGGTGGCCGCCAACCAGCCGGACCTGCTGACGACGGCGGTGGCCGCCGGCCCGGCGCTGCTCTGCATCAGCTTCGGTGAGACGTGGGAATGGGTGACGCGCGCCCACGATGCGGGAGTGATCGCCGCGACCCAGGTCAGTGATCTGGCCGGCGCCGAACGTGCGGTCGCGGCAGGCATCGACGTGGTGATCGCCCGTGGGGCTGAGGGCGGTGGTCACGGCCAGCCACTCGTCAGCACCCTGCCGCTGCTGACTGAGCTGCTCGAGCACCTGCCCGTCCCGGTGTTGGCGGGCGGGGGGATTGGGTCGGGACGCGGGCTGGCCGCCGTTCTCGCCGCGGGCGCGTCGGCGGCCTGGTTGGGCACGGCGTTCTGCGCGTGTACCGAATCGCTGCTGTCCGACGCGGCGCGGAACGCAATGCTGGCGGCGGGGGACACCGACACCATGCTCACTCGGGTATTCGATATCGCGCAGGGATATCCCTGGCCGCCACAGCTACCAGAACGGGTGCTGCGCAACAGCTTCAGTGATCGGTGGGACGGCGACGAGGATTCGCTGAGCGTCGATCCCGCCGCGGCTGCGCAGTTGGCACAGGCCATCGCATCCGAGGACTACTCGCAGGCACCGATCAACGCCGGCCAGGCCGTCGGGTCGCTCACCACCGTCTCGTCCGCTGCCGAGGTGATAACGCAGCTGAGTTCGGCTGCAGCGGAACTGCTTTCGCCCCGGCCTACGCGGGATTGAACGCGTGCCGTGGGATGGTCAGCGGTAGGTCGACCGAGCTGACCAGGCCTGGTTCGGCGGCGACCACATAGGGCGCCGCGTTGACCACGCATCGCTTCCGGTGATTGTCGGTTGACGATTCAGCCGCGACGCTGGGCGACCCCACGCAACGAGGTGTCGCGGACAAGGATGAGCGAGGCCCTGGTGCCCAAGTCCCGCAGGATGTTCTCCGGAATCCACCCGAGTTCCATGACCGCCCGGGCAAGCATCCCGTTCGACGGGCTGTCGATGTCGATCTCGCCCGACCGAATACCCTCGGCCAGCAGGGATTTCATCTGGTTGACGCGGGTCGAGAAGAGCCATCCGGGGCTCGCGGTGTCCGGGGGCGACTGGCGCATCCACGCCAACTGGATGCGGAATTCGTCACCGAAGCGGTCCAGCACATTGGTGTGGATCCAGGACATCGCGTCGATCTTCTCCAGCGGAGTGGAATCCGAACGCAGCACCCGGGTCCATCCGGGAGCGATCTTCTCGCCGAATGTGCGCATGATGTCGGCCAGCAGTTGATCCTTGGAGCCGATCAGCCGGTACACCGTTCCGGTGCCAAGGCCAGCGGCCGAGGCGATGTCCCTGATTGTGGTGAACTCAAACCCCTTGCGCCCGAACTCGGCCCGCGCGATCGCTCTGATGCGTGCGGCCCCGTCGTCGGGGTCGCTCAGCTCCTGCCACGACTGCACCTCCTCGTCGGCGGCGAGGTACGCGGCCGACGCGTCGAGCTGGTCGTCGGTGACGGCGTGCGTGGCCAGACCCTCCAGCAGGATCCGGCAGAACAGGGCGGCGAGCTTGTCGGCGCCGGCATTGTGCCGGATGACATCGAGGCCGACGTGCAACATGGTCTGCACGAAGCGATCGGCGAGTACCGGAAGGTCGACGCGCGGCCCGATGTAGCCGCTCCACCTCGTGGCACGCAGTGTCTGCAGAGTGGCCTGCACGATCGCGGTGGGCCGCTGCCGCGCGAGTGCTGTCAGTTCCGGATCCGGCGAGGGGAACTCGTAGAACGTCATCTGCAGCGCGGCGCGGTGGGTCACCGCGCATTGGGCGATCGCCGAACCGAGATCGACGAGGCGGTCGAACGCCGACGATGTTCCCGGATCGTCGAGCCGGCCGTCGGCTTGCCCGGCGATCCGGTCCAGGTCGTCGTGGTAGCGCCTGAGCAGCTCGCCGAGGATGGCTTCTTTGGACTCGAAGTGGTGGTACAGGCTTCCGGCCTGGATTCCCGCCGCGTCGGCGATGTCCTGCAGGGACGTCCGCAGCCCGGAGACGGCGATCAGCGCGGCCGCGGACTGGAGTATCTCGGTGCGCCGTGACATGGCACCTCCGTCCAGCCGACCAGATGTTTGGTTAACGGTAGCAGAACGCTGGTCGCTCGCAGGCCGCTCTATCGTTGACGACGGGTGAGGTACTGGGTAGGGTCCGAACAAAAGTTAGGTCTGATACTCGACGGGCAGAAACAATGGCTGACACACGCTTTGAGCCGAAGATGATGATCGACGGCAAGCTCGTCGACGGTGAGGCCGGCACCTTCACCAACATCAACCCGGCAACCGAAGAAGTCATCGGTAAGGTGGCCGATGCGTCGAAGGCGGACATGCACCGCGCCATCGATGCGGCCCGCCGTGCCTTCGACGACACCGATTGGGCCACCAACCACGCGTTTCGCCAGAAGTGCCTGCTGCAGTTGCAGGAGGCCATCGAGGGCGAGCAGGAGGAACTGCGCGAGGAACTCATCCGCGAGGTCGGCTGCCCGCGCGCCATCACCCACGGACCGCAGCTCGATGCACCACTTGCGGACGCGTTGCGCTACCCGGCCCAACTGATCGACGAATACGCCTGGGAGACCTCGCTGGGTGACACCGTGGTGTCGGTCACCGGCGTCAACACCACCCGCAAGGTCTGGCGTGAGCCGGTGGGCGTCGTCGGAGCGATCGTCCCGTGGAACTTTCCGTTCGAGGTCACCGTCCAGAAGCTCGGCCAGGCACTGGGCACCGGCAACACCATCGTGCTGAAGCCGGCGCCCAATACGCCCTTCAACGCGACCCGGTTGGGCCGGCTGATCGCGGAGAACACCGACATCCCGCCCGGCGTGGTCAACGTCGTCACCGCGTCGGACCACTTTGTCGGCGAGGAACTTACGCTCTCGCCGAAGGTCGACATGATCTCGTTCACCGGGTCGACGGTGGTCGGGCAGCGGATCATGGAGAAAGGCGCCGCGACGATGAAGCGGCTTTTCCTTGAGCTGGGCGGCAAATCGGCGACCATCGTTCTGGAGGACGCGGACTTCGCGCTCGGCTGCATGATGGGCATCGCACCCTGCATGCACGCCGGCCAAGGCTGCGCCAACCCCACCCGGTTACTGTTGCCCCGGTCCCGCTACGACGAGGGCGTGGAGATTCTCCGCGGCATCTACGAAGGTGTCGCGGCAGGTGATCCGCAGGACCCGGGCACGTTGTGTGGCCCGGTGATCTCCGACCTGCAGCGCAGCCGCATTCGCGGCTACATCCAGAAGGGCGTCGAGGAGGGGGCAACCCTGCTCGTAGGCGGTGCCGAGGCGCCGGACGGGTTGGACACGGGATATTTCGTCAGGCCAACGCTTTTCGTCAACGTCGACAACTCCATGACCATCGCGCAGGAAGAGATCTTCGGGCCGGTGCTCTCGGTGATCCCGTTCGACGACGAGGACGACGCGGTGCGCATCGCCAACGACAGCCCCTACGGCCTGGCCGGCAATGTCATGGCCGGCTCGCTGGACAGGGCCCTGTCGGTGGCCAGGCGACTGCGGGCCGGGTTCATCGGTGTGAACGGCACCGCCGGATACGGCGCGGATACCCCATTCGGCGGCTACAAGGCCAGCGGCGTGGGCCGGCAGAACGGCACCGCCGGATTCGACCAGTACACCGAGATCAAATCGGTTGCCTACCCAGCGATTTAGGAGTTCTTGTTTTGACTGATTTCGACGTCGTGGACTTTTTCACCGACGAGACGCTCGTACCCGACCCGTATCCGTACTTCGACCACCTGCGGTCGAAATGCCCGGTGACGCCGGCCACCGCCTTCAACGTGCTGGCCGTCACCGGCTACGACGCGGCGCTGAGCGTGTACAAGAACCCGGCGTTCTCGTCCTGCGTATCGGTCGCCGGACCGTTCTCGGGTATGCCGATCACGCCGGGTGACAGCGATGACGTCTCGGAGCTGATCGAGCAGCACAGCGCGAACGTTCCGATGGCCGAACACATCACGTCGCAGGACCCGCCGCTGCACACCCGAACCCGCAGCCTGATGAACACGCTGCTCACGCCCAAGCGCCTCAAAGAAAACGAAGAGTTCATGTGGCGGCTGGCCGATCAGCAGCTGGACACCTTCATCGCGAACGGGCAGTGCGAATTCCTAGTCGACTATGCAAAGCCCTTCTCGCTGTTGGTCATTGCTGACCTGCTCGGCGTGCCGGCAACAGACCATGAGGACTTCGCGGCGGTGTTCGCCAATGAGACGGTCGGAGAAATCGGCAAGGAGGCGCCCGCCTCGCACAACCCGCTGGAATGGCTCAACGACAGGTTCTACCGCTACCTCGACGAGCGCAGGCGCGCGCCGCGGCAGGACGTGCTCACCGGACTCGCACTGGCGAAGTATGAAGACGGGTCGACACCCGATCTCGCGGATGTGGTCAACCTGTCGACCTTCCTCTTCGCGGCCGGAAGTGAGACCACGACCAAGCTGGTGAGCTCGGCGGTGCGGTTCATCGCTGACAACCCGGGATCCGAACAGGCGCTCCGCGAGGACCGCAGCAAGATTCCGGCGTTCCTCGAAGAGACCCTGCGGATGGAAAGCCCGGTCAAGGCGCACTTTCGGATGGCGCGCACGACAACGACGATCGGCGATGTGACCGTCCCGGCCGGCACGACGGTGATGCTGTTGCCCGGAGCCTGTAATCGGGACGCCGACAAGTTCGAGCAGCCGCACGAGTTCCGCGCCGACCGGCGCAATGTGCGCGAGCACATGGCGTTCATCCGCGGTGCGCACTCCTGCCCGGGTGCACCCTTGGCCAGGGCTGAGGGACGAATTTCGCTGAACCGGATCCTGGATCGCATGACGGACATCAGAATTTCGGAGTCCGACCACGGTCCTGCCGACAACCGGCACTACCAATACGAGCCGACGTTCATCATGCGCGGGCTCAGCGAACTGCACATCACATTCACGCCGAGGGAGACACAATGACCGGAAAGCTGGAAGGCAAGGTCGCTTTCATCACCGGTGCGGCGCGCGGGCAAGGCCGGGCGCACGCGATCGCGATGGCCAGGGAAGGTGCCGACATCATCGCCGTCGACATCTGCCGCGACATCCCGTCCAACCCTTACCCGTTGGCCACGCCCGATGATCTGGCCGAGACCGAGCGCTCCATCAAGGAGATCGGCCGTCAAGTCCTGGCCAAGGTGGCCGACGTTCGCGAGCGCCACGAACTGCGCGACGCGGTCGAGGCGGGCGTGGCGAACTTCGGCAAGATCGACATCGTCGTCGCCAACGCCGGCATCCTGCCGATGGCGATGGGGCGACCGCACGACGCGATGTCGTTCGTCGACGCCAGCGATGTGGACCTGCTCGGCGTGATGAATACCGTCGCCGTCACGGTGCCACACCTGCCCAGCGGGGCGTCGGTGATCATCACCGGTTCGACGGCGGGCATGATCCGGGGCACCACCGACAATCCGAACATGGGGCCCGGCGGACGTGGGTACGGCTGGAGCAAGCGGGTGATCATCTCCTACGTCGAAGAAATGTCACTCGCGTTGGCGGACAGGATGATCCGCGTCAACGCGATCCATCCGACCAACTGCAACACCCATCTGTTGCAGAACGACGGGATGTACAGCATGTTCCGGCCCGACCTGACGCAGGCGGGCAAGCAGGCCACCCGCGAAGATGCCGAGCCGTTGTTCACGCTCTTCCAGGCGATGCCGATCCCTTACATCGAGCCCGAGGACACGGCCAATCTCGGCGTGTTCCTCGCCAGCGACGACAGCCGCTACATCACCGGACAGCAGATCCGAGTCGACGGCGGCTCACTGCTCAAGTGGCCCAACGGTCCTGGGGGATAGGGAGCACACATGGGCGCGGTAATCATGCTCGGCACGCTGCTCGGTTTGATCGTGCTGATCTTCGGTCTCGTCACCTATTTCGATCCGGAGGCACGGAACCGATGAACACCGGGTTGACGCCGGTGATGATCGCCGGCCTTGCGTTCGCCTACGTCGGCGGCGTGGTGTTGCTGGCTGTCGGCGTGTATCTGAGCGTCCGGCGAGGCCGAATCCACCCGCTGTTGCTGGTGTCGATCTCGGCGATCTCCTTCTCGTGGATCGAGGCGCCGTACGACTGGGCGATGTACGCCCAGTTCCCGCCCGCACTGCCGCGGATGCCGTCGTGGTGGCCGATGAACGTGACCTGGGGTGGCGGCTTGCCCTCCTCGGTGCCGATCGGCTACATCTCGTACTTCGTGTTCCCGGCGCTGATCGGCGCAGCCCTGGGCCGGTCGCTGGTCACGCGGTTCGGGTGGCGGCGACCGCAGACGTTGCTGATCACCGGCTTCGGGGTGGGCTTCTGCTGGGCGCTGTTCTTCAACGCCGTCGTCGGCGCCCAGCTCGGGGTCTTCTACTACGGCTACGTGATTCCCGGGCTGGCGATCTTCGAGGGCACCAAACACCAGTACCCGATCTACGACTCCATCGCGATGGGCATCCAGATGATGGTGTTCGCCTACCTGCTCGGACGTACGGACGACCAGGGCCGCAACGTGATCGAAGTGTGGGCCGACAAGCGATCGTCAAGCAAGGTTGGCGCCGGGGTGCTGTCGATCGTCGCTGTCGTGATCGTCGGGCACCTCTTGTACGGGGCCGTCTTCGCGCCGCACCTCGCGACCAAGCTGGGTGGCTATGTGACTGTCGGCCCGACCGAGCAGCTCTTCCCTGGCGTGCCGAACCAACCCAGATAGGTCCATCTTGTGAGCAGTGAAGCGACCGTCGAGTTGTACTACGACCCTTACGATTACGCAATTGACGACAACCCGTACCCGGTGTGGCGGCGGATGCGCGACGAGGCCCCGCTGTACTTCAATGACAAGTACGGCTTCTATGCGCTGAGTCGATACGACGACGTGTCGCGGGCGCTTCCGGACTGGCAGACCTATCGGTCGGGGAGAGGTACGACGCTGGACATCTTGGCCAGCGGCATCGAGGTGCCGCCGGGAATCCTGCTGTTCGAAGATCCGCCGTTGCACGATCTGCATCGCCGCCTGCTGTCCCGGGTGTTCACCCCGCGTCGGATGCTGGCTGTCGAAGACCTGGTGCGCGGCTTTTGTGCGCGGGCACTCGAACCCCTTCAGGACAGTGAGGGTTTCGACTTCGTCACCGATCTCGGCGCGTTCATGCCGATGCGGACGATCGGCTATCTGCTTGGCATTCCCGAGGAGGCCCAGCAGACCATCCGTGACCGCAACGATCAGAGCATCAGCGTTGGCTCCGATGTGGCGGACCTCAGCCCGACGATCTTTCAGGACGCGATCGCTCAGTTCGCCGAGTACATCGAGTGGCGGTCGGCCCATCCCTCCGATGACCTGATGACCGAGCTCCTCAACGCCGAGGTGGAGGATCCCGACGGAACGCGCCGTCCGCTGGAGCGCACCGAAGTGCTGGCCTATACCGCCATGATCGCCGGTGCGGGCAATGAAACCACGGCCCGGCTCATCGCAGCGATGGGTCAGCTGCTCGGGGAACACCCCGACCAGCGGCACCAACTCGTGGAGAATCCGTCGCTGATCCCGTCGGCTGTCGAGGAGTCGCTGCGCTATGAGCCGCCGTCACCGGTGCAGGCGCGATACGTGGCCCGCGATGTCGAGCTGTACGGGCAGATCGTGACCGAGGGTTCCCACATGCTGCTGCTCAACGCGTCGGCGAACCGGGACGATTCCCGATTCACCGACCCGGACCGCTTCGACATCCACCGCACCGGCGGGCATCTGAGCTTCGGGCAGGGCCTGCACTTCTGCCTCGGGTCGGCGCTTGCGCGACTCGAGGCGCGAGTGGCGTTCGAGGAGGTGCTCAAAAGGTGGACCGACTGGGACGTGGACTACGAGAATGCCAGCAGGGGAAGGACATCCAGCGTGCGGGGCTGGGCGCGGCTACCGGTCAGGACACGGTAGCCGGCTGTCGACTCAGCCGCCGTCGTACCGTGAAGAACGGTATCGTCCAGCCGAGCCAGGCGCCGAGACCCGCGGCGAACCATAGATAGTTGTCCTTGTTGCCGCCAAAGACGATGTCCTGCAGCGGCTGCAAGGAGACGAAGATGATCGGTGTCCAGATCCGGTTGGCGATGATTGACAGCGCGAGCGTGGCGCTGAGGATCATCTGATGGCGATGGTCGCGGAATCGGCGCTGCCGTGCTGCGAGAAGCCCGGTCGTGGTGAACCACAGCCACAGGCCGGCCAGCACGACGTTGCTCACCGCCAGGAACGGCCCGAACGGGGTGGCCGCACCGATGACCAGAGCGCAGACGGCAGCCGGAATGGCGGTGGCCACGTAGATGCGACCGCACCGGCGGTGCAGCGCCGGACGCCGGGCGCGTAACCCGGGCCAGATCTGCGCGACGGCCGTGACCATCGCCACCGAGGCGAGCATCACGTGCCCGACGAGCAGCGGGTAGTGCAATGCGAACGTCGATGGAACCCGGGTGTGGCCGACGAAATAGGGCGGCAGGGAGAAGGCGAGAAATGCCACGACAACGACCGAGAGGGCTTTTGCGTATGCCATACGCAAAAGCGTACGCTATACGCAATCGAGATGTCCGTGGTTTAGGCTGACGGCGATGGCCGACCGAAAAGCCCCCTTGAGCCGCGAACGCATCGTCACGGCCGCGATCGACGTGGCCGACGCCGACGGTATTGGCGCGTTGTCGATGGCCAGGCTTGCCGAGCGCCTCGGCTGCGGCACTATGTCGCTTTACCGGCATATCGCCAACAAAGACGAACTGGTCGTGTTCATGCTCTCGACCGCATCCGGGCCACCGCCGATCACGGTAGAGGGCGCGGATTGGCGTGCCGCCCTTACCGATTGGGCCTGTGGGTTATGGGACGTCTACCACCGGCATTCGTGGATCCTGGCGGCATCGGCCGGCGGCCCGCCCGCCGACCCTGGTCAGTTGGCGTGGCTGGATGCCGGCTTGGCCGCGCTGCGCGGAACGGAGATGGATGAGCGCGACAAGCTGGCCGCCGTCCTGGCGATACTGCATTTCGTCCGCGGCGCCGCGGCGCTGGCGATCGAGGCGCCCACCGAGGGCCCGGACTATCCCAGTCTGTTGCGCGGCGTCATCGACCCGAGCCGGTTTCCCGCATTGGCGTCGGCGTTGGACGCCGGCGCCTTCGACGACGGCGACGAAAGCCACGTCGGGGAGTTCCGATCGGGGCTGGACCAGCTCCTCGACGGCATCTCGCTGAAGGTCTGATCAGCCCGCAGGCTGATAGATCGACTTCAGCTCCAGATAGGCAGCCAAGCCCTCGGGTCCGAGTTCGCGTCCCAATCCGCTGGCCTTCACGCCGCCGAACGGGGCGGTCGGATCGGGCAGGTAGTGGTTGATCCCGACGGTGCCCGACCGCACACCCTTGGCGACCGCCAGCCCACGCTGCGGATCGGTGGTCCACACCGAGCCGCCCAGGCCGTAGGCGTTGGCGTTGGCGATGCGCACCGCGTCCTCGTCGTCGTCGTAGCCGATGACCGTCAGCACCGGCCCGAAGATCTCCTCCCGGGCGATCTCGGCGTCGTTGGAGACGTCGGCGAAAACCGTTGGTGCGACGAACCATCCGGTGTCGAGCCCGCCCGGGCGGCTGCCACCGGTGGTGAGCCGTGCGCCGCTGCTGCGGGCGGTGGCGACGAAGGATTCGACGCGGTCACGCTGACGCGCACTGACCAGTGGGCCGATCTGGGTGGCCGGATCCAGTGAACTGCCCACTGCCAGCGAGGCCGCCAGCGCGGTCACGGCGTCGACGACCTCGGCGTAGCGGCTTCGCGGCGCCAGGATTCTCGTCCCGAGGAAGCAGGTCTGGCCGTTGTTGAGCAGCGTTGCGGCGAAAAGCTTCTCACCGATCACGCTCAAATCCAGATCGGCGTCGTCGAGGATGATCGCCGCGGACTTGCCACCGAGTTCCAGTGTCACCGGCCGCAGCAATCCGCCGCACACCGTAGCGATCTCGCGACCGACCTGGGTGGACCCGGTGAACGCGACCTTGTCGATTCCGGGATGTGACACCAGATAGGCGCCGGTTTCGCGGCCGCCCGGCACCACGTTGATCACCCCGGCCGGGATGTCGGACTCGGCGACCGCCTCGGCGAACAGGACGGCGTCGAACACCGTCTCCGGCGAGGGCTTGATGACGAACGTGCAGCCCGCAGCCAGCCCGGGGGCATACTTGAACGCGCTGAGTGCCTGCGGGAAATTCCACGGCACAATCGCGCCCACGACACCGACCGGGGTCCGAGTGATGGTGGTCTGTCCGCCGAGGAGGCCGGGTCGCTCGGTGGTGAACTCTTCGGCGCAGGCCAGTTGCGCGTAATAGCGCAGCAGCACCTGGGGGAAGACCGCCTCGAGCTGGCCGGCGATCGTCACCGGCATGCCGTTTTGCATGCTGACGGCCTGGGCGATGTGTTCACTGCGCCGATCGAGCGCGTCGGCAAGGGTTTCCATCGCCGCGGCCCGCTTGTCCGCAGGCCAATTCGGCCAGCCGTCGGGGGCGTCGAAGGCGGCCCGGGCCGCTGCGACCGCCGCATCGATATCGGCATGAACGCCCGCGGCAACGCTGCCCAGTCGCCGTTCGTCGTTGGGGGAGACCACAACGATCTCTTCGCTCGAGCTCGGTGTGGTCCACCGGCCGCCGATCAGGAACGTGTCGTAGTGAGTGCTCATGGGGCCACAACGTATGCATCCCGGTGTCGCAGCGGTATCGCCTTGCCCCGCAATACGCCCGAACGAGCGCCTGAAATATCCCTTCCGGGAGGTCCCCGACATGAACCCGCCCGGGCCGTATGGCCCGGGCGGGAAGGTATGGAGTTGTGGATTGTTACGGGGCGTAGCAGCGCTCGTCGCCGTTGATGTTGATCCAGCAGTTCGGGCTGATGAAGTGGGCGTTGGGGCCGGGTACGTTCAGCACGCAGTTGGGTCCCTCGAGGTGGTAGCCGATTCCGCAGCTGTCGGCTGCGTTTGCGGTGGGGGCGAAGCTCAGGCCCAAGGCCAGGGCGCCGGCGGCGGCGACACTGGCGACAAGTCCTGCGGCACGCTTGGTGATCTGTGCAGTCATTGTGTCCTCCGAGATTCTGGGCCTGCCCTGGTTGGGCGAGGCACGAAAGGAATAGTGCGCCCGGCCAGAGCGGCCGTCTGTCCGCCAAGCGGAGGTTGTAGGGGACGAATTGTCGATCCACCGATCGGGGGACAGCCGGTGGATGTCGCGCCGGGGAGGAATTGGCACTGGCGCATCTAAATCCGTTATATCGCAATGGATTTGGGTCTATGCATGACTCCATGCGCGCAGTTGTCCTGCGATCTCGCTGAGGTCGGCTTCCGTGCTGTCGGCCACCCGGATGACGAAGCTAAAACGGTCATCCTCGGGTGCGCTAATCCGTTGGCCATTGATGGCCAAGAATGTAAGGCAGACAGTCCACGCAAGCCTCTTGTTGCCGTCCGCCAGAGCGTGGTTGCTCAATAAAGAATGCAGCAGCGCAGCGGCTTTCACGTGGAGGTCGGGATATGCGTCCTGGCCGAACACCGTGGCGCGTGGTCGAGCCAGGGCCGAGTCGAGCAAGCCGTAGTCACGGATGGCGACGTCTTCTCCGACTGCGCGCCGGGCAATTTCGACGAGGTCTTCGAGATCGAGATAATCGATCATGCGTCCTTGAGACGCTGAAGGACGCTGGCCTCTTCAGTCATGACGCGCTCCAGCGCTGTGTCGACCCTGGCTTTGTGCGCCCGCCGGGTGATGTACTCGTCGATGGCCGCCAGTGCGACTGCCTGCATTGAGCGTCCCTCGACCGCGGCCTGCCTACGCAATGCGTCGGTCTGCTCGTCACTGGTCCGCAGAGTCATTCCCATCGGACGATGATACCGGATTGATACCACTCGCAGCGAAAATCCCGCCCGGGCCGTCTGGCCCGGGCGGGATTGGGGGAGTCGGGAGCTTACGGGGCGTAGCAGCGCTGGAAGCCGGCGGCGTTGATCCAGCAGTTCGGGTGGCCGGGGTCGAAGCCGGCGTCGGGGCCGGGAGCGTTGATCCGGCAGTCACCCCCTGCGAGGTGGTAGCCGATTCCGCAGCCGTCGGCTGCGCTTGCGGTGGGGGCGAAGCCCAGGCCCAAGGCCAGCGCGCCGGCGGCGGCGACACTGGCGACAAGTCCTGCGGCACGCTTGGTGATCTGTGCAGTCATCGTGTCCTCCGAGATTCTGGGCCTGCCCTGGTTGGGCGAGGCACGAAACGAATACTGCGCCCGCCCGCCGGAGACGTCTGTCCGCCGAGCGGACCGTGTCCCGGGTGAATTGCGCATCCGCCGATTGGGGGACGGCATAAAATACTCGGGCGGCGAGCAACGGGGGTGGCCATGCGTACAGCGGCTTATGTCGGCGGAATCGGTGGCTTTGCGGTAGCCCTGGGCATCGGCGCCGCGCTTACTTCTGGCTGTGGTGTCGCCTCGGCAGACGCGGCCGATTCCGGATCGTCGGCCAGGAATACCTCATCGAGCACCCACTCGGCCGTCGGTCGTTCGCCGCGGGCAAAACCCAAGTCGAAGGCCGTTAAACCGTTATCTGACAAGAAAACTCGTGTTGCCGTAACGGATGCCCCGATGCCAGCGGCGTCGAGCACGGCCGCCGCCGCCACCTCACCCGTCACCACCAAGGTCGGCGCGGTGACCGGCCCGAACACCCTGACACCGGGCCGATTCGGCATCTATGGCACCGACGTCGGCATCATGTGGGACAACGGCATGACCGGTGCCAACCACCAGGTGCTGATGATCTTCGGGGACACGTTCAGCGGCCCGAACATGACCGGTGCGTGGCGATCCAACGTGCTGCTGCGCACCACCGATCCGATCAGCCGTGTCTTCGCCCCCGGTTCGACGATCAACCCGTTCGCCGGGTCGCCGCTGAGTTCGGCCGGGATGTCCAAGCAGGTGATCGCGGGCAGCGCACGGTATCTCGGGCCATTCGGTTCCGAAGTGACGATCATCCCCACCGCGGCCATCTCGGTGCCCTACGACAATCAGTACGGCGCACGGCAATACGTCAACTTTATGTCGGTGCGGTCCTGGGACTTCGGCGGTACCTGGACCACCAACTATTCCGCGATCGCCTACTCCGACGACAACGGCCAGAACTGGACCGTCGCACCGCAGACTATTCGCGCGGCGAGCTGGCTGCGGTCGAGCACGCCATTCGTGTACGGAAACCAGAACTTTCAACAGGGTGCCTTCGTCAAGCCACCCGCTGATTCCCCGGACGCCGGATACGTCTTCTCCTACGGGACTCCGTCGGGCCGGCTGGGATCGGCGTACGTGTCCCGGGTCAAAGAGGCCGACATCCTGGATCTGACGAAATACGAGTACTGGGACGGCGATACCTGGGTGGCCGGTACGCCCGGCGCCGCGGTCCCGATCCTGCCGGCGACCCGCAGTAACCAGTATGCCGGCGGGATCCTCGGCCAGCTCGGCCTGTTCTTCGGCAGCTGGGTGGCCGGGCTGTTCGGGGTCGGCGGCCCCAGCGGGCATGTCAGCGAGATGTCGGTGCAGTACAACACCTATCTGAACAAGTACGTGGCGATGTACTCCAACAGCGTCGGCAGCGTGGTCATCCGCACGGCTGACTCACCGGAGGGCACCTGGTCGGCGGCGACGACGCTGGTGACGTCGGTGCAGTACCCGGGCCTTTACGCGCCGATGATGGACCCGTTGTCCACCGGCCAGGACGTCTACTGGAACCTGTCGATCTGGGGCAGCTACAACGTCCAGCTGATGAAGACGACGCTGGTTTAAGTGGCGGGCGGGGCGAAGAATTCCAGCGTGATGCCGTCGGGGTCGCGGAAGCTCAGCCCGGAACCGTAGTGCGCCTCGACGATGCCGCCGTGTGCGACGCCCAGCTCCTCCAGCCTGGCCTGCCACCGCGCGAGTTCGGCGCGATCCGCGCAGCCGAACCCGATGTGGTCCAGCCCGATGTTGTGCTCGCTGAACGGCTGATCCGACGGCGCGATGGTGTGCTGGTGCAGCCCGAGCAGGGTGCCGTTGTCGAGCAGGAACACGCAGTGGTGGAATCCGGCGTCGGTGTCCTCGTCGAGCACGGGATCCGAACCGATCAGCGCGCGGTACCAGGGCACACTCACCGAGAGATCACGCACCGTGACGGCGACGTGGGCAAGGGTGGGAAAGGTCATGACTCGTCCTTTTCTTCAGTTGTTCTGGTGTGCTGACGTATCAGCCCTGCTGCCGGTTCAACAGCAAGTGTGCCGGGGTCGCTCGACCAGATGCGCATGCTGGCCGGGCTCGGTTCCGCCGACGGCGCGGGCGAACGTGGCCAGATCGATGCGCTCGCCGGACAGCCAGGTACCACCTACTTGGGCCTTGTCCGCCAGTTGGGCGGGATCGACCGCGTAGGGGTCGGCGGTCAGCTCGGTGAAATCGGCAAGCTTGCCGACCTCGAGCGATCCGATCATCTTGTCCCGGTGCAGCGTTCGGGCGGCGTCGATGGTGTGCGCGCGCAGCGCCTGGTCGAGGGTGATGCCCTGGTCGGCGCCATGGACTGTGCCGGCCCGGGTCCGCCGCGTGACCGCCGTCTGGATGTTGAGCACCGGCGTCGGCGGTGACACCGAGCCATCGTTGTGCAGCGAGACCACCGCCCCGGAGGCCACCGCGTCGGCGAACGCACCCCACTGGCTGCCGTGTTCGTGGTCGAAGATCTGGCCGTCCAGCAGATCACCCCAGTAGTAGTACTGGAACGGCGCCATCGAGACATGGACGCCCAGCCGCGCGGCCCGGTCGAACTGCCGGCGGGTGCCCGCCCCGAGATGTTCCAGGCGCCAGCGATGGTCGGTGCCGATCAGGTCGTGCCGCACCAAGGCATCCTCGTAGGCGTCCAAGGCCAGCTCGATGGCCAGATCGCCGTTGGCGTGAAATGCCATCTGCCAACCGGTGGGAGCCGCCACGTCGAGGATCGCGTCGAGCTGGTCGCGGCTGTAGTTCATCGACTGCACCCCGCCGGCCACCGCGGGGTCGATGCCGGCGGTTCTGGTGGCCTCGGTGCTCAGGTACGGGAACGAGATCGCGATGTTGCCGATCCACGGCGAGCCGTCGGTCCAGAGTTTGACACCCTGTTTGACCAGTAAAGTCTCTGCGGCGCTGAAGGTTTCGGCGTCATTGTAGGTGTCGGTGGTCGACATCTCCCACATGCTGACCCGCAGCGGGCAGGACGGTGCCGCGGCAAGCGCCTCGTAGGCGGCCTTGAGTTTCGGGTCATAGGTCATGTCCGAGGTCGACGTATAGCCGCCGCGGGCCATCCACGCGTAGTACTCGGCGGCGCTGACCAGCGGGTTACCCAGCTCGGCCAGGATCGGTCCGGCGACGGCGATCAACACCGGAGTCTCGAAGCCCTGGCCGTCGAGACTTCCGTCGGGGTTGCGGCTGAAATGACCCCCGACCGGTTCGGCCGGTGGAGTCACGTCCCAGCCGTAGCGCTTCATCACCGCGGTGTTGAAATACACGCCGTGCCCGGAGTTGTCGGTCACCACGGCGACCCGGCCGCCGAAGATGCGGTCGAGTTCGGGGGCCTTCGGTGACGGGCGCTTGTGCAGCAACGCGTCGAATCCGGCGAACAGCAGCGGTGTCTTCGGATCGGTATGGGTGATGGCGTCGGCGAAGATGGCCTCGACGTCCGACCAGGCCGGGGCATCCCACGGCGCGATGGAGCGAGCCGGTGGTTGGGTGGCCACCCCGCTCATCACCGGATGGCTATGCGGTTCAACAAGTCCCGGCAGCAAGGCGGCGACGCCGGTGTCGATCAGCTCCGCGTCGGGGTAATCCTCCCGGCACTCGGCGACCGAACCCACCGCCGCGATCCGGCCGTCCGACACCACGACGGCTTCCGCGCGCGGAAGCGCCGGATCCATCGTGATCACGGTCCCGGCCGTCAGAATCTTCGTCGACATGTTCCCCCTCGCAACGACTGCGGTGTGTCAGACAATCCGCTGTCCCCGGCGGGCCCTGGCCCGCATGTCCCACAGATACAGCTGATAGCCGAAGATCCACGCTTGGTGCGGGATCAGCTTGTCGGCCAACCGCAGCGCGGCGAGCAGCCAATCGAACCGGCGTTGCTGCTCGGCGCCCCACGGCAGGCGCATCATCGAGCGGAACTCGGGCGGCAGGAAGCCAGTGGTCGCGAACAAGTTGAACCGTCCCAGCGTCGCGCGCACCGGCCAGGGCATGAAAGCCATGGCCGCAACGCCTTTGAGGTGCTCGCGCACCGGCGGGTCGATCGTCAGGTCGTCCAGGGACCGTTTCCAGTACTCATCGAAGGCCGCACGGTCGGTCGGCCACATGCTCTCCCGCACCTGAAGTGTGGTGCCAAGACGGCTGGCGTCGGCGTACACCGCATCGGCCGCGGCGTCATCGAGAGGGCCGTAGAGGAACTCGTGTTGGTCGACGTAGTAGCGGTACAGGCAGGCCGCCACCCACAATTGCAGCTGCGGATCGAAGGCTCGATAGGACACCGGGCTGGCCGGCGTCGAGCGGACCTGCGCATGGGCGGTGTCCACCGCGGAGCGGATCAGGGCGCGGTCGGCGTCGGTGCCGATCGTGGCCGCGGCCAGATAGGTGCCGGTGGTGCGCGCGCGCTTGATCGGATGCTGGTAGACGTTGCCGCTGTCCACCGGGCTCTCGAGGACGCCGTAACCGACACCGGGATGGGCCAGCTGCATGATCACGTTGGCCGCCGGAGCCAGCGCCGCGGCCGGATTGAGCAGGTCGGAGACCCGCTTGGGGTGACGCATCATTGCGGCCTCATTTTGGCAGTACACCACGTGTGAGAGAGTGCCGGGGTGTTTGCGCGCAGACGGTGGCGGGGTGTCGGCATCCTCGCGGCCCAGGTGGCCGATGTGGCACTCGGTGATCCGGTACGTGGTCATCCCGTCGCGGGGTTCGGTTGGTGTGCAGCCGCACTCGAAAAGCTGACGTACCGCGACAGCCGGGCTGCCGGTGCGCTGCATACCGGTGTGCTGCTGGGTGGGCTTGCCGTTGCGGGTGCGCTGGCGCAGCGCGGCGCTCGGGGCCCTGGACTGGCGGCGGCGACGGCCTCGGCCACCTGGGCCGCGTTGGGCGGAACGACGCTGGGCCGCACCGGCGACCGGCTGGCTGATCTGCTGGCGGCCGGCGATATCGACGGCGCGAGGGCGCTGCTGCCGTCGCTGTGCGGCCGCGACCCGTCGGCGCTCGATGTCGACGGACTGGCCAGGGCGGCCCTGGAATCGGTGGCCGAGAACACCTCCGACGCGCATGTCGCGCCTCTGCTGTGGGCGGCGGTCGGGGGAGTGCCGGGCGTGATGGTGTATCGCGGCGTGAACACCTTGGACGCGATGATCGGGCACCGCTCCCCGCGTTACGCCCGGTTTGGTTGGGCAGCAGCACGTTTGGATGACGTTGCGAACTATGTGGCGGCCCGGGTGGGTGGCGTGCTGGTGGTGGTGTGCGCGCCGTTGGTCGGCGGTTCGCCGGCCGGCGCGCTGCGGGCCTGGCGTCGTGACGCGGCGCGGCACCCCAGCCCCAATGCCGGTGTGGTGGAGGCGACTTTCGCCGGGGCGCTGGGGGTGCGCCTCGGTGGCCCGACCCAGTATCACCATCAGCTGGAGATCCGTCCGCCCCTCGGAGACGGCGACATCCCCGGCATCGACGACCTGCGCCGTGCAGTGCGGCTGTCGCGGGCCGTTCAGGCTGCCGCGGCGGTGGTGGCGATCGGTCTTACTGTCGGCGGCCGTAGCGGTCGGCGAGCTTGTCCTCGACGGTGACCGGGGCGGACGGCAGTTTCTCGGCGGCGGCCGCGGCCTCGCGGCGGCGGGCGCGGATCTCTGAATAGGCGAAGTAGCCCAGCCCGATCGGGGCCACGATGCCGAACGCGATCCACTGAATGCCGTACGACAGGAACGGCCCAGGGTCCAGATGCGGCAGTTCGGCGACGCCGAGAATGCCCGGCTGGTTTTCGACCAGCTGCAGGTAGGAGCCCGCGACTGGGACCCCGGTGGCCGCTGTGACCTCGGCGGTGTCGATGGCGTAGACCTGCGTGAAGCCGTTCTCGCGGAACGGCGGCTTGTCGGCCGGCGCGGTCTCCGAATCCCGCAGTCGCGCGGTGATCGTCACCGTTCCGGTCGGTGCCGGCGTGATCTCGGGCACCTTGTTTCCCTGTATCGGAAGCACGTACCCCCGGTCGACGAGCACCGTCGGTCCGCCGTCGACGGTGAACGGCACCAGTACGTTGTAGGCGGGTGAGCCGCCGACCACCCGCAGCCGGGCCAGCACCTGAGCGGCAGGCACATAGTGCCCGGTGGCCGTCACCCGGCGCCACTGCGCATCGGGCGCCGACGAATCCTGATGCGGCAGAAGCGTTGTCACCGCAACCGGATCCGCTTTCAGGGAGTTCTCGATCTGGGAGTTCTCCCGGTTGGTCTTCGTGTTCTTGCCCAGCTGCCACGGCGCCAGCACGGTGAAACACAGGTAGGCAAACGCCACCACCACCAACGCCAGGGCCAGCCAGCCCGGGCGCAGCAGGAACGTCAACCGCTTCATCAGCCGGTCAGACCTTCGCCGGCCAGCTGCTCGTCGACCCAGGCGTGCAGGCCCGGCAGGGCCGCCGCGATCACCGTGAACGTCTCCTCGAAATCGTCGTGGCTCCCGTAATAGGGGTCCTCGACGTCGTCGGCGTGCTTACCCGACCGCGGGTCGAACGACCGCAGCAGCCGCACCCGGTCGGGTTCCACCCCGAGGTGGGTCAGCATCCGCACATGGTTGCGGCCCAGCGCGATCACCAGGTCGGCCCCGAGGTGGTCGTCGCCCACCTCTGCTGCGGAGTGCTCGGTCGGATACCCGTGCCGGCGCAGCACGACGTTGGCGCGCTCGTCGGCGCCGTCCCCGACGTGCCAGTTGCCAGTGCCGGCGCTGGTCACCCGGACCAGGTGGGCAAGGCCGCGCTGGTCGATCTGGTGGGCGAACATCTTCTCGGCCATCGGCGACCGGCAGATGTTGCCCGAGCACACGAACGTCACGTGAATCAGCTGACTAGACACCGAGCACCTCGCGCAGCGCCGACACCGTCGGGACATGGGCCGCCGCGGCCTGGGCGGCATGCGGCTCGAGGAAGTCGGCTGCACCGTAACCCCAGCCCACCACGACCGTGTTGATGCCGTGCTCGGCGGCGCCCGCCACGTCGTGGGCGCGATCACCGACCATCAGCACCCGCTCGGGCAGCGGATCCAGCTGGCTCAGCGCGTGCGCCACCACGTCGGCCTTGCTGGACCGTGTCCCGTCGACACTGGCGCCCGCGATCACGTCGAAGTACCCGGCCAGTTCGAAGTGCTCGAGAATTCGCCGGGCGGTCGGCTCGGCCTTGGAGGTGGCCACTGCCAGTCGCACTCCCGCCGCCCGCAGGTCGCCCAGCAGCTGCGGAATGCCGTCGAACAGGCTGTTCATCGCCCAGCCGCGACTGGTGTAGTCGGTGCGGTAGGCCGCGATCGCCTCGTCGGCGCGCTCGCCCAGACCCAGGCCGGTCAGCGTCACGTGCATCGGCGGGCCGACGATCCGGCCGACCAGGTCACCGGCGGGCACGTCGGCGCCGATCGTGGTCAACGCATGCCGGAAGCTGGCCACGATGCCGTCGGCCGAGTCGGTGAGGGTGCCGTCGAGATCGAAGATCACCAACTGGGGGCGGGTGTGGGAGGCCGTGCTGGTCACCGCTCCATTGTTGCCGATCGCCGCGCACTACTGTTCTTGGCGTGGTGGTGGTGAAGGTATGAGCGTGAAACTGGCGGAGGTCATCGCCGTGCTCGACGCCGCCTACCCGCCTGGGCTGGCGCACAGCTGGGACTCCGTCGGGCTGGTGTGCGGCGACCCGGACGACGCCGTCGACTCGGTGACGGTGGCCGTCGACGCCACCGCCGAGGTCGCGGCCACAGTCGGGCCCAGGGGGCTGCTGCTGGCCCACCATCCGCTGCTGTTGCGCGGGGTGGACACGGTGGCGGCCAGCACCCCGAAGGGCGCGCTCATCCATCATTTGATCCGCGAGGGCGCCGCGCTGTTCACCGCCCACACCAACGCCGATTCGGCCAACCCGGGGGTGTCTGATGCGCTGGCCGAGGTGCTCGGGTTGACGGTCGACGCCGTCCTCGACCCGGCCGCCGCCCAGGACACCGACAAATGGGTGATCTTCGTGCCCAGCGCTGACGCCGAGGCGGTCCGGACGGCCGTGTTCGCCGCCGGCGCGGGTCACGTCGGGGCCTACTCGCACTGCAGCTGGAGCGTCGCCGGCACCGGTCAGTTCCTGCCTCTCGACGGCGCGTCACCGGCCATCGGCACGATCGGATCGGCGGAGCGGGTGAGCGAGGATCGCGTCGAGGTGGTGGCGCCGGCCCGGCTGCGCGCCCAGGTGCTGGCCGCGATCCGCGCGTCGCACCCGTACGAAGAGCCGGCGTTCGACGTGGTGTCGCTGGCCGCGTTGCCGGCCGGCGTGGGGATCGGACGGATCGGAACCGTGCCGCAACCGCTGCGGTTCGCCGACTTCGCCGCCCGGGTGGGCGCCGTGCTGCCGCAGACCACCTGGGGGGTGCGCGCCGCGGGTGACCCGGATGCCCCGGTGGCGCGGGTGGCGGTGTGTGGTGGTGCCGGCGATTCGCTGCTCGGTGCGGCGACTGCCGCGGGCGTGGACGCCTACGTGACGGCCGACCTGCGTCACCATCCCGCCGACGAGCACCGGCGCGCCAGTGGCGTCGCCCTGGTCGACGTCGCACACTGGGCCAGCGAGTATCCGTGGTGCGGGCAAGCCGCCGCGCTGCTGCGGAGTCATTTCGGCGCGGCGCTGACGGTCGGTGTCTGCGACCTGCGCACCGACCCGTGGAATATCGATGTTTCGAAAGGCACGCAGTGAAAGCTGAATTGGCACAGCAACGTTCGCTCCTGGAGCTGGCCGAGCTGGACGCCGAGCTGGCTCGGCTATCCCATCGGGCGGCCAACTTGCCCGAGCAGCAGAGCTACGCCGCCGTGCAGGCTGATCACCGCGCGGCGTCCGACCGGCTGGCCGCACTGGCGATCGCGCTGGAGGATGTGGACGCCCAGGTGACGCGGTTCGAATCCGAGATTGATGGCGTGCGCCAGCGCGAGGACCGAGACCGCAAACTGCTCGATTCCGGCACCACCAATCCCAAACAGCTCGAGGAGCTCCAGCATGAATTGGGGACCCTGGAGCGCAGGCAGTCCAGCTTGGAGGATTCGCTGCTCGAGGTGATGGAGCGCCTCGAACAGCTGGGCGGCGACCAGACCCGTGAAGTGGCGAAAATCGATGCGCTGCAGTCTGATCTGGCCGCTGCGGAGCGTGCCCGCGACGAGGCTGTCGCCGAGATCGAGCGGGTTCGTAGCGGTCAGGCGGCCCGTCGGGAGCAGATTGTCGCCTGGCTGGATTCGGGCCTGGTCCAGCTCTACGAACGGCAGCGGGCGGCGTCGGGCGCCGGTGCGGCACGGCTGTTGGGCAAGCGATGCGGGGCATGCCGCATCGAGCTCGATCGCGGTGAGCTGGCGCGGATCTCGGCCGCGCCGGAAGATGACATCATCCGCTGCCCGGAGTGCCAGGCGATCCTGTTGCGTGTCGGCGGAGCATAGCCGTGAAGGTGCTCATCGAGGCCGATGGCGGATCTCGCGGTAACCCCGGCCCGGCCGGCTACGGATGTGTCGTCTGGTCGGCCGACCACCAGAACGTGCTGGCCGAGCACGGCACGGCGATCGGGATCACCACCAACAATGTGGCTGAGTACCGCGGGCTGATCGCGGGGCTGGAGGAAGCCCGTCGTCTCGGCGCCAATGAGGTTGGCGTGTCGATGGATTCGAAGCTCGTGATCGAGCAGATGGCCGGGCGCTGGAAGGTCAAGCACCCCGCGATGGCCGAGTTGCACCAGCAGGCCCGCGCGCTGGCGTCGACGTTCGATTCGGTGACCTACGAGTGGATTCCGCGCGAGCGGAACGCCTATGCCGACCGGCTGGCCAACGAGGCCATGGATGCTGAGGCGGTCGCGGTGCCGCCTGCGGTCTGGACGGGTAATCAGGGCACGCCGACTCGCTTGTTGTTGTTGCGGCACGGACAGACCGAGTTCTCCCGCGAGCGCCGCTATTCCGGCCGCGGCAACCCTGAGCTGACTGAGACCGGTCGCAGTCAGGCCGCCGCTGCAGCGCGTTACCTGGCCGAGCGTGGCGGCATCGACGCGGTGATCACCTCACCGCTGCAGCGTGCCTATGACACCGCGACGGCCGCGGCCACCGCACTCGGCCTGGACGTCACGGTCGACGACGATCTGATCGAGACGGATTTCGGTGCCTGGGAAGGGTTGACGTTCGGCGAGGCCCGCGAACGTGACCCGGACCTGCACGGGCACTGGCTGCGCGACACCAGCCTGCGCCCGCCGGACGGAGAGAGTTTCGACGATGTGCAGCAACGGGTTCAGCGGTTGCGTACGCGAATCCTTGCCGAGCATCCAGGCAAGGCGGTTCTGGTGGTCTCGCACGTGACGCCGATCAAGACGCTGCTGCGGCTGGCGCTGGACGCCGGCACCGGCGTCCTGCACCGGCTGCACCTTGACCTGGCGTCGCTGAGCATCGCGGAGTTCTATCCCGACGGCAACGCCTCGGTGCGGCTGGTGAATCAGACCTCGTATCTGGGCTGAGCCCTACTGCCGCAGGTGAACCCGTTCACCGTGCGGGCCGAACAGGATGATGGCCTCCACCGGCCCGTCGACGGTGCCGAACCAGTGCGGCGTCCAGGTGCTGAACTCCACCGCCTCGCCCGGGTCGATGACGAAATTCTGCTCGCCCAGAATCAGTTGGAGGCGACCGGACAGCACGTAGAGCCACTCCTGGCCCTCGTGGGTGGGTAATTCGGCCGGCGGTGTGCGCCGCCGCGCGCTGATCCGGATCTTGAATGCCTGGGGGCCGGTCCCGGTGTGGCGGGTCAGCGGCCAGTAGGTGACCAGGTGGCGGGTGTGCGATGGGGCGCGTACCCGGGGGTCGACGGTCTCCGGTGCACCGAGCAGCTCGTCGGTGCTGACCGACAACGCCGCAGCCAGCCTTGGCAGGTGGTCGAGGGCCAGCCGCCGCTTGCCCGACTCCAGCCGGCTCAGCGTCGACACGTCGACACCGGCCCGGGACGCGACATCCTCGAGGGTCAGGCCGAGCCGGCCGCGTAGTTCGCGCAGCCGCCTGCGCACCCTCAGATCAACATCGTCGTTTGCCTGCATGGCAAAAGACCTTGCCACCAAGGCCTGGCGCCGGCAAGCTCGGGACATGGACACCGATCACCACACGCATTGGGAGACGCGCTACGCGGAGAAGCCGCGAATCTGGAGCGGACGACCCAATACCCGCCTCGCCGAGATCGTCGGCGGGCTGACCGGTTCACGCGCACTGGATTTGGGCTGCGGTGAGGGCGGTGACGCGATGTGGCTGGCCGAGCACGGCTGGCAGGTCGTGGCCGTCGACGTCTCCACCACCGCGCTGGCCCGCGCTGCCGAAGACGCCGAGTCCCGAGGAGTGCTGGGGCACATCGATTTCCAGCAACACGACCTGACCAAGACCTTGCCCGACGGGCCGTTCGATCTGGTGTCGGCGCACTTCTTCCACACCACTCTGGAGATGGACCGGCTCGCGATTCTTCGTCGCGCCGCCGCGACCGTGACGCCGGGGGGCACGCTGCTGATCGTCGACCACGGCGGCGCGCCGCCGTGGGCGCCCGAAGAGGTGCACCACCATGAATTCCCGCCCGCCGAGGAGGTACTGGCCGGCCTGGCTCTCGACGACACGCAGTGGGAGACGGTGCGGCTGGGCCCGGCCGAGCGCGACGCGCTCGGGCCCGACGGTCAGCAGGCCAGCATCGTCGACAACGTGATCCAGCTACGGCGCAAATGAGCGCGTAGTCGCGGAAAACGGTGGACAAGCGCTACCTTGTTCAAGCGAACGAGTTGGCCGGGCGGCCGCGGCTCACCTTCGGGTGAGTCGAGGAAAGTCCGGACTTCACAGAGCAGGGTGATTGCTAACGGCAATCCGAGGTGACTCGCGGGACAGTGCCACAGAAAAGAGACCGCCACCCACGCCTGATATTTGGGCCGCGGTGGTAAGGGTGAAACGGTGCGGTAAGAGCGCACCAGCATTCCGGGTGACCGGGATGGCTTGGTAAACCCCACCCGAAGCAAGGCCAAGAGGCCGCACCTGGTGCGGCTGCGCAGGCGTTCGAGGGCTGCTCGCCCGAGCCTGTGGGTAGGCCGCTCGAGGCACCCGGCGACGGTGTGCCCAGATGGATGGTCGCCGCCGCTCTGCCACGGTCAGCCGGGGCGGGGCGGGACAGAATCCGGCTTACAGGCCAGCTCGTTCGCCCTAACGCCTAGTGCGTCCTCTTGAAGGCCGTCCGTAAGGCGCTTAGTGCGTCCTCGAGCTGTTCGCGGCACCTGTTCGCCAGATCGTCCTCCAGCTGATAGAGCAGGCCGTAGGTGAACGTGTCCTCGCCGGCCGCGTGCGCCACCCGGGACTGCTGGACGAGGTGAGCGCGGCTGACCGTACTGTCCTGGTGATCGCCGAGCAGGGTCTGGATGGTCTTGGCCCGATCCGACACCTTGGGCTCCCCGGTGGCCGCGGCGACATAGCGAAGTCGCTTGGCGCCCTTGCGGATTCGGTGCAGTGCCTCGTCCTGGTGTTCGGTAGCCGCCGCGGCGAGCTTGGCTGCCTTGCGCACCTTCTTATAGGCCGAGTCGATGCTGACCGGCTTCGGCTCTTCACCCGGGGCGGCTTCCGGCGGCTGCGCGGCGACCAGCTCCTCCAGCGCGTCGAGCAGCCGGAAGTAACGCGTGGACCGCATCGCCGTCAACGATCGCCGCAGACCGGACTGGTAGTTGCGCTTCGCCCCGTCGACCAGACGCTCGTACACCGGACCGCGGATCAGTTCGTCCGGCAGGTCCTTCAGGGTGGCCTCGTAGCGTTCGGCGAGCACCTCGGCGTCGCGGGCGACCCCCAGCACGCCGGCCAGCTGACGCAGTTCGTCCAGGATCCAGGCGTCGTCGCTCAGCCCGAACGAGTCCTCGGAGGCCTGCAGCAGGCTGCGAATCTTGCGTGTGGTCACCCGCATCTGGTGGACCGAGTCGTAGGTGTCGGCCCGCACAGCACGGTCCCACACGAGCAGCGCGTCCACCTGCTCGGCGACCGCCCGGTGCACCGGATCCGACGACTCGGGCTCGTCGGGCGCCTCGGGGAGCGACCCGGCCGTGTCGAGCACCTTCGCGAGCTTCGACCCATGCCCGGCGGGCGCCGCGCCGGCATCCAGCAGCCGGTTGGCGAGCCGCTGGAGCAGGTCCCTGCCTCCGTCGATCTCGCCGTCGACCAGCTCCAGCTCCCACTCGTGCCAGCGCTGTTCCTCCCCGGCCTCGCCATCGACCGACCCCAGCGCGCAGGCACTGACCTCGTCGTCGCAGAACTCCGCCAGGGCTGGTCCGTCAACGCCGTAGAGCATCACCACGTTGCGGGTCGTGGCGATCCGGGCGACCGGCGCCAGCGGGCGGTCCCGCACGATCGCCAGCACGATGTCGAGAAGGTCGTTGGGCACCGCCGAGTCGTCCGCCTCCGGGGAGGTGTCCAGCGGCGCGTGGACCTCGGTTCGGGCGTCGGGCCCGGCGGGCAGTTTCAGATGCCAGCCGGCATCGGGCCCGCCCGTGCGGCGGCGCAGCGTGATCCGGTGGGCGGCCAGATCGCGGCCGGTTGTGTCGAAATACACGGCGTCCAGCGACTGTGCCGGTTGCCGCTCCGCGCGGGCCACCGCGGCGAGCCCGTCGAAGGACGGGAACACGGTGCCCGCGGGGACGTCGAACTTGCGTTCCACCTCGACATGGCGGTTTCCAGAACCCATTTTCACCTTCGCTCGCGACGATCATCGGCGGTATGCAGTGCCGGACAGCAGGGTGTCATATCCAAGTGAACACGACGTCGCGGCGCCGTGGCGCGGCGCTCAGGCCCGCCGAGGTCCCGCGAGATCGCGGCACGCCGACCCAGGGGGCCGTGCACGACAGACGAAAAGTCTTAAAATCTCCTTATGAACCGCGGAGCACTCACCACCACCGGTCAGGGGACGCGTCTGAAACTCGAGGATTACCTCGATGCCGACGGCAACATCGCGCTGCCATCGGACGTGACCATCACGTCTTTCCTCGACCACAACATCGCCCAGTTCGGCGCGGCCGCCGCCTACCGCTATCTCGACTATGACCACGATCCCGCCGGCGCGGCGATCGAGCTGACCTGGGATGAACTCGGCGTTCGGCTGCGTGCGGTCGGTGCTCGACTGCAACAGGTCACCCAGCCCGGTGACCGGGTGGCGATCTTGGCCCCGCAAGGTGTCGAGTACGTCGTCGGTTTCTTCGCCGCGATCCAATCCGGTGCGATCGCTGTGCCGTTGTTCGCCCCCGAGCTCCCCGGTCATGCCGAACGGCTGGACGCGGTACTGGCCGACGCATTGCCGTCAGTTGTGCTGACCACCTCACCGGCGGCCGCGGACGTGCAGGCGTTCTTACGCAAACTGCCACGGTCACGACGGCCGCGGGTGATCGCGATCGACGCGGTACCCGACTCGGTCGGAAGGACGTTCGTTCCCGCTCAGCTCGACAGTGGCGGTGTCGCGTACCTGCAGTACACGTCCGGGTCGACCCGCGCCCCGGCCGGCGTGGAGATCACCCACCGCGCCGTGTGCACCAACGTCGTGCAGATGATCATCTCCGTCGGCCTCGACTTCGACATCGCGAGCGTCAGCTGGCTGCCCCTGTTCCACGACATGGGCTTGCTGATGATCATGTTCCCGGCGTTGTTCGGCGGGCAACTGACGCTGATGTCGCCGACGGCATTTGTGCGGCGGCCGTTTCGCTGGATCAAGGAACTCGCCTCGGAGGCGAAGCGAGGCCGGACATTCGCGGCCGCACCGAACTTCGCCTTCGAGCTGGCCGCCCAGCGCGGTTTGCCGCCGGAGGGCGACGACCTTGACCTCAGCAACGTTGCCGGGCTGATCAACGGCTCCGAACCGGTGAACATCAACTCCATCAACATGTTCAACGAAGCGTTCGGCCGCTACGGGCTTGCGCCGACCGCCGTGAAGCCGTCCTACGGGATGGCCGAGGCGACGTTGTTCGTGTCCACCACCGGAGCCCAAGACCAGCCCAGCGCGACGTATCTCGATCGCGAGCAATTGGGGCTCGGCCATGCCGTTCGTATTGCGCCCGACGCTCCGAACGCCGTCCCGCAGGTGTCGTGCGGCCGCGTCGCGCGCAGCCAGTGGGCGGCCATCGTGGATCCGGTCGCCGAAGTGGAACTGCGTGACGGCGAGGTGGGCGAGATCTGGCTGCACGGGGACAATATCGGCCGCGGCTACTGGGGTCGTGCGCACGACACCGAGCGGTCGTTCCGCAGCAAGCTGCAGGTGCGGCTGGAGCACGGGAGTCACGCCGAGGGGGCGCCCGGCAACGCAACGTGGTTTCGTACCGGCGATATGGGTGTCTACCTGGATGGGGAGCTCTACATCACCGGCCGGATCAAGGATCTGGTGATCGTCGACGGTCGCAATCATTACCCACAGGACATCGAGGCGACCGTGGCCACCGCATCGTCGGCCGTGCGAGCCGGCTTCGTCACGGCATTCTCAGTGCCCGCCGAGAACCAGGCGGGGGAACAGCTGGTGATCGTCGCCGAGCGTGCGGCGGGTGCCGGCAAGGCCGATCCGGCGCCGGTTGTTGAGGCGATCCGCGCCGCGGTATCCCGGCGCCACACCCTGGCGGTGGCTGACGTCCGGCTGGTCGCCGCCGGCGCTATCCCGCGCACCACGAGCGGCAAATTGGCGCGGCGCGCCTGCCGCGCGGAGTACCAGGCGGGCAAGCTCTGATCGAGCAGGATCGGAGAAGCGCACCACCGCCGGCTACTCATACGGTGAAGACATGACAGTCACCGTCGCAACCATGTTCATCTCCGTTCACGACCCCGACGCCGCCCTCGGTTTCTACCGCGACGCGCTCGGGCTCGAGGTCCGCAACGATGTCACCGCGGGCGACTTCCGCTGGGTCACCGTCGGTGCGCCCGGCCAGGACCTCGACGTCGTGTTGTCTCAGCCGCACGGCGGGCGCTCGCAGGTCGAAGGAGATGCGCTGCTGGGCCTTGTCACCAAGGGGTCACTGCAGGCCGCCATCTTCAAGGCCGACGACCTCGACACGACGTTCGAGAAGCTCCGCGCATCCGGTGCCGAGGTGCTGCAAGAGCCGACATCGCAGCCGTGGGGCGCGCGCGACTGCGCGTTCCGGGATCCGTCGGGCAACCTTGTGCGCATCGCTCAGGCGTGAGTGCCCGCGTACCGTCGTGGGCATGAGCCCGGAGGAGATCGCGGAACTGGCACACCTGCGTCGGGCGCGCGACCTGATGGACCGCGACTATGCGCAACCGTTGGATGTGCCGGCGATGGGGCGCGTCGCGTTGATGTCGCCGGCACATTTCTCCCGTCGCTTTCGCGTCGCCTACGGTGAGACGCCGTATTCGTATTTGATGACCCGCCGCATCGAGCGGGCCAAGTCGCTGCTGCGCCAAGGTGTTTCGGTCACCGATGCGTGTATCGCCGTCGGCTGTACGTCCTTGGGGTCGTTCAGTTCCCGTTTCACCGAGATCGTCGGCGAGACGCCGTCGCGATACCGCGCCCGTGATCACAGCGACCTGACCACGGTCCCGCCGTGCGTGCTGATGGTGGGTACCCGGCCGCGTCGTCAGCTGGCGAGCTGACCGGCGAACTCGCCGGCCTGGTCCCAGGCATGCCGCTCGGCGGTGAACGCCTCGGCCTGCTGAGCCCGGAATTCGGCGATGCCGTCGGCATTGTGAGCCAGGAACTGCTGGTAGCCGGACATCGAGAAGGTGCCGTCCATGATCTCCACGTTGCCGCGACCTGCGGCCATGTCGGCACGCAGATCCAGTAGTTCCTCGGCACTGACCGGATAGAAGCCGATCTGGTCGAAGTAGCGCAGCAGCCAAGGGGTTCCGGGTTCGAAGGATCGGGAGTCCTGCGGATGCCGGTGATTCCACACCTGCGTGGTGCGTCCGACGAACTGGTATCCGCCCGGACCCTCCATGCCGTAGATGCACAGATACGCACCGCCGATCCCGACGGCGTTCTCCGGTGTCCAGGTGCGCGCCGGGTTGTATTTGGTGGTCACCAGGCGGTGGCGCGGGTCGAGGGGAGTGGCCACCGGTGCCCCGAGATAGACGTCGCCGAGGCCGAGCACCAGGTACTGCGCGTCGAAGACGATGTCGTGTACCCGCTCGACGTCGGCCAAACCATTGATCCGCCGGATGAATTCGATGTTCCACGGGCACCACGGGGCGTCGGCGCGCACCCCGTGCATGTAGCGCTGGATCGCCTCGTGTGTGGCGGGATCGTCCCAGGACAATGGCAGGCGCACGGTGCGGCTGGGTACGACCAGTTCGTCGGTGGCGGGCAGTGATTCCTCGGTTCGGGCCAGTAGGTCCACCAACTCGCGCGTGCTCACGACGGTGGGATCGAACTGCACCTGCAGCGAGCGGACTCCCGGCGTCAGCTCGGTGATACCGGGAACCGCACTGGCCAAAAGGGATTCGTAGAGCACGTGCACCCGCGCGCGCATGGCCAGGTCGAGCACCATCGGCCCGAACTCGACGAGCACGCCGCCGTCACCGTCGCGGCGCACGGTCACATCGGTGCCCTCGGTGCCGACGAATCGGGTCAGCACACCGTCGTCGGCGTCGCTGGATGTGGAGATCACCAGCGGCATCGACGCCCGCCGGTTGGCGTCGATGCTGCCCAGCGACGGAGCACGGTCGGCGCGCACCGGCACGAACCGCACGGTGTCACCGGGGGCCATCTGCCCGAGCTTCCAGCGGTCGCCCCGCACCACGGTGACCGGGCAGACGAATCCGCCGAGACTGGGACCATCGGGGCCAAGCAGGATCGGGGTGTCGCCGGTGAAGTCCAAAGTGCCGACGCAGTATGCATTGTCGTGAATGTTCGACGGGTGCAGTCCGGCCTCGCCGCCGTCGGTGCGGGCCCACTGCGGCTTGGGGCCCATCAGGCGTACACCGGTGCGATCGGAGTTGAAGTGCACGGTGTAGTCGGTGCCAATGATCGTCGCCATATCGGCGCGGGTGAAGAATTCGGGTGCGCCGTGCGGGCCTTCGGTGACGGCGACCTGCCAGCGGTGGCCGATCGCAGGCTGCTCGTCGATGGCGGCACGCGCAGGCCGGGCCGACGCCGGGCCGGCATCGTCGCCCGCGGCGAGCAGGTCGCCCTCGCGCAGCGGGCGGCCGTCATGACCGCCGAAGCAGCCCAGAGTGAACGTCGCCGAGCTGCCGAGGTATTCGAGCTCGCAGAGACCGCCGGCGAGCAGCACATAGCAGCGCATTCCCGGGCCGGGGACCATGCCGACGTCCAGCACGCCGCCGGCCGGAACGGTGATCGACTGCCACATCGGAACCGGCGTGCCGTCAAGAATCACCGGGGCGGCCGCGCCGGTGACGCAGACCCGGCCACCGTCGGGAAACCGCAGGCCCGGGCCGGCTTTCGTGCATTCCAGGCCGGCGGCACCCTCGGGGTTGCCGAGCACCCGGTTGCCGACGCGGAATGACAGGTCGTCCATCGGACCCGATGGCGGCACACCGATATGCCAGTAGCCGACGCGGCCGGGCCAATCCTGAACGGTGGTCAGCATTCCCGGCCGCACGACCTCGATGGTTCTCATGAGTCCGTGATCACTATCCGCACCGGGGTGGGGTCGAATCCGTTGCACGGGTTGTTGATCTGTGGGCAGTTGGACACCAGCACCAAGGTGTCGGTGTCGGCGCGGACCGTCAGCGACTTGCCCGGCGCGGACAGGCCGTCGACGATGCCGAGCGTGCCATCGGCCTCGACGGGCACGTTCATGAAGAAGTTGACGTTGGATACGATGTCGCGCTTGCCCATTCCCCATTTGGCGGCTTCGGCGAGGAAGTTCTCCGCGCAGGCGTGCTGGTGCACGGTGTGGTGGCCGTAGCGCAGGGTGTTGGATTCCTTGGAGCACGCGCCGGCGATGGTGTCGTGGTTGCCCACCTCGTCGGCGACGATCGTCACCAGCGCTCGGCCGTCGGCGGCCCGCAAGACCGAGCCCGTGGTCAGGAAGATGTTGCGCTGCGCGGCGATCGTGGCCTGCGCGCTGTAGCGCCCGGTCGGGTCGACCCGGTCACCGTCGACGGCGTAGAACAGGGTGTCCACCGCCTGGTTGCCGTGCAGGTCGATGATCTGCAGGGACTGGCCGGTGCGCAGGATGGCCGACCATGGCGTGCACGCCGCGACGACGTCATCGGTGATCATTGTGCTGCCGCCCAAGTGGATTCGGTGTTGAACAGGGCCCGGTAGTACTCCGGATCGGTGTTGATCGGAATGCTGAGTTCGTCGTCGGCCCGCCAGGCGACGATGTCCAGCCCGGTCGTTGCGGGCTGGGGATCCAGCGGATGGGCGGTGTTGACCACGGCAACCACGACGGGCAGGTGGATCAGCAGTTCGACGGCTGCGCCCGGCCCCGCCGACCCGGTGAACGTCAGCGCACCGGAATCCTCGACCCGCACTCCCTTGAACAGGGTCGCCGAGGGTGCGATATCGCGAATGTCCATGCCGTGCTTGATGACTGCCAGCAGCATCTTCTGCTGGCCGGCCGGCGGCAGACCGCACAGCAGGTCGTGCCGGCCGGAACTGTCGGCGACGATCGTCGCCAGCAGACGGCCCTGGTCGGACAGCAACGGGTGACCCACACCGAGGTAGGCCTGCCACGGCACCTTCATGGTGTCGGCGACGTTGAGCCGCTCCCAGGACGCGTCGGCGCGGAACAGCAGCAGGTGCGCGCAGGCGCCGCCGTCGGGGTCGGACAGCCGCAGTCGGGTGCCCCGCCCGAGCACCCGGGAGACATAGGACTCCGCAGGCACCGCCTCGGCCCAGACCAGCCGGGCGTTGTCGACGCCGTCGGGCAGGGCGGGCACCCGCATGCTGGCGGCACTCGCCTGGGAACGCGCGTGCGAGCGGGCCCCGTCGGTCGACGCGGTGGTCATCTCGTCACTCCTGTCCGGGTCGGCGCCCGATTAACTGTCAACTGAAAGTTTTCCCAGGCGCCGTTCCCGGTAGGTGTCGCCGGTGTAACGACTGGGTTGACTGTATTTCTATCAAATGACAGGTAATGGGTGGGTGCTTGAATGGCCTATGCGCAGCGCGGGCCACGAGGGGCGGGGCCGTCCCCGGCTCGAGCAATCCCGTCGGCCGGGAAACACCGCCCGCGAGGAGATCCTGGACGCCGCCGCCGAACTGTTCACCAAGATCGGCTACGCGGGAACCTCGACGCGCCGGATCGCGGACGCCGTTGGCATGCGCCAGGCCTCGCTGTACCACCACTTCGCCACCAAGGACGACATCCTGGATGCGCTGCTGGCCGGAACCGTCGACGAGGCGCTGCGGTTGGCCGGCGAGCTGCTCGCCCAGGACGGCTCGGCCGGGATGAGGCTGCACGCCCTGGTGGTCGCGGATTGCTCGCAGCTGTGCGGTAGTCGTTGGAACCTGGGCGCGCTCTATCTGCTGCCAGAGCTACGCGTTGACCGATTCGCGCAGTTTCGCGCCAACCGCGAGGAGCTGCGCCGCCGCTATCGTCTGCTGGCCGCCCAGGTGATCGCGGAGTGCGACGGGATCGCCGACGCCGACGACCTCCCGTTCCGTCTGGTGGAGTCGGTGATCAACCGCCGCTCCGACGACGAGGAGTGCACTCCCGAGACGCCAACAGTAATAGCCGATGCCGCCCTTCGGATCCTGGGCTGGCATTGCTAACGTTCCGGCCGTGAGCGACTACCAGACTCTGTCCTTCGAGCAGGCCGGCCCGATCGCGCGGATCGTGCTGGATCGGCCCGACGCCGCCAACGGCATGAACGACGTCATGACCGCCGAGCTCGCCCAAGTCGCGGCGCGCTGCGACGTCGCGGAGGTCAAGGCTGTCGTGCTCACCGGAGCCGGCCGGTTCTTCTGCGCCGGGGGTGACCTCAAGGCGATGGCGGCATCGCCGCTGGGGCCGGGCCGGTTCGTCAAGGGCATCGCCGACGACCTGCACCGGGCGATCTCGACGTTGGCCCGGATGGATGCCGTGCTGATCACCGCGGTCAACGGTGTGGCCGCGGGGGCGGGCTTCAGCCTGGCCGTCGCGGGCGATCTGGTGCTGGCCGCCGACACCGCGTCGTTCACAATGGCCTACACCAAGGCCGGGCTGAGCCCGGACGGCAGCTCGTCGTACTACCTGCCGCGGATCATCGGGGTGCGCCGCACCCAGGAACTGATGCTGACCAACCGGACGCTGAAGGCCGCCGAGGCTGCCGACTGGGGGCTGGTCAACGAGGTGGTGCCCGCAGCGGAGCTGGCGGCTCGCGCACAGGCGCTGGCCGAGCAAATCGCCTCTGCGGCAAAGGGTTCCAGCAGTGCGGTGAAGAAGCTCATGCTGGCCACGTTCGGCAGCGGGCTCGAGGAGCAGATGGAGCTCGAGGGTCGGCTGATCGCGGACTGCGCCAACAGCGCCGACGGCCGCGAGGGTATCGACGCGTTCCTGAACAAGCGCGCGCCTGAGTTCAGCTAGCCTCGATCTTTCGTGGGTGGGTTCAGCGGTTGTCGGTTCGCTCGGTTGCCGCGGGTGTGGGTGATAGGCGTAGAGGGTCTCCGGCGCTGGTTCGCCGGTTCTCCTGGTCCTTGGTGGTAGGGGCTGGTAGGTCGAGTTCAGCTGAGCGCGATGAGGTTTCGTTGACCGCTGATCAGTAGGTCTGACCAGGGCCATCGCCGATTCAGGCGCAGGATTTTGCGGCGCCCGCTGGTGATGATCCGTGCGGCCACGCTGAGCAGCCGCAGGCGCAGTCGTTTGGGTTCCCAGTTACGGGCAGGGTGGTCGGGCCAGGCCAGTAGTTGGGTCCAGGTCATCAATTCGGAGGCCAGGGCGGCCAGCTCGAGCCAGATCTCGTTCTTGCCGAACGCCTGCAGTGGCAGGTTGGTGAGGCCGGTGTCTTTGAGAGTGCGGATGCGGTCTTCGGCGCGAGCACGCAGCCGGTGGCGTACTTCGAGGTCAGCAAGGCGGCCACCGGTGGTGTTGGTGGCGAACAGGGTGATGCGCCAGCCATGGGCATCGGTGATGCGCAGCTGGGCGCCCGGATGAGGGCGCTCCCGGCGGGCGATCACCCGCATCCCGGGCGGCCAGCCGACGAAGGTCGCCGGTAGCCAACGGGTCAGCTCGGCGACCTGGGCGCCGTCGCGGCGCCGGCCGTCGGCGTCGAGTGCCGCTCGCCAAGCCTGACGCGGCAGCGCCGCCAGCGCGTCCAGGGCGTGTCTCATTGACTGTGTAAGGGGTTGGGCCTGAATGGTGGTCAGGCATACTGACCGCCGGACAGGAGTGAGTGTTGTCCCGACCTGATTCACGCGACGAGGCCGCCAAACGGCTGTCTGCGGTGTTGCCGCCAGCTGCGGTGGACGCGTTGTTAGCCGATGCCGAAGCGTCCGGCACCCCGATCGATGGCCCTGAAGGGCTGTTGGCCCAGATGACCAAGGCGGTGCTCGAACGGGTGAGTGTGGTCACCTGACTTGGCCCCACTTCGGCCGTCGTTCTTCACGAATTTTGGCCCCACCAGGGTGGTGATCGTGTCCGTCCGGGTGGGCGCGGTGTGTCGTCACCAATGTTGGCCCCACCCTCGTTCAGATCGTTCCTGTCGCCCGTCGTCCCCGACGGCGGTCAGGGAGGTCGGTAAGGATGCGGTCACGCGTGGAACTGTTCGAGCAGATCAGAAGAGATCACCGTCTCGGTAAGGTGTCGATCCGCGAGCTGGCCGATCGTCACAAGACGCACCGTCGAACGGTGCGCCAAGCCCTCGATGACGCGGTCCCGCCGCCGCGGAAGGTCTATCCGGTCCGTCCGCGCCCGGCGATCGACGAGTGGGTCACGGTGATCGATGCCTGGCTCATCGCCGACGAGGACGCCCCGCGCAAGCAACGCCACACCGCCCGGCGGATCTGGCAGCGCCTGGTCGCCGAGCACCAGGCCACCCTCGCTGAGGTCACGGTGTCGCGTCATGTCGCACGTCGCCGGGTGGAGCTCGGGCTGCTGCAGCGCGAGGTGTCGATCCCGCAGACCCACGAGGCTGGCGCTGAGGCCGAGGTCGACTTCGGCGAGTTCTACGCCACGATCGCCGGGCTGGTCGTGAAGTGCTGGATGTTCGTGATGCGACTATCGCACTCGGGCAAAGCGTTTCACGTCGCCTTCGCCACCCAAGCCCAGGAAGCGTTCCTCGAAGGCCACGTGCTGGCATTCGAATACTACGGCGGCGTGCCTGGCCGGATCCGGTACGACAACCTCAAGCCCGCGGTGATCCGGGTCCTCAAAGGGCGTGACCGCACCGAGTCCGAGCGGTTCACCGCACTGCGCAGCCACTACGGGTTCGACTCGTTCTTCTGCCGCCCTGGCATAGACGGTGCGCACGAGAAGGGCGGCGTGGAAGGCGAGATCGGCCGCTTCCGACGGCGCCACCTCGTCCCCGTTCCGAACGTCGCCTCTCTGGCGGAATTGAATGTGCTGATCGGTTCTGCTGACGTGGCTGACGATGACCGGGTGATCACCGGCCGGCCAATCACGATCGGCGCGGCGTTTGCCGCCGAGGTTCCCACGTTGATGGGATTGCCGGCCGAGCCGTTCGACTGCGCACGCTTACTGCAAGCCCGGGTCGACAACCGGGCCAGAGTGTCTGTGCGGCAATGCTTCTACTCCGTCCCAGCCCGCTACGCCGGGCGACGCCTCCCGGTGCGGTTGGCCGCCCGGACCGTCGAGGTCTACGACGGGCCCCGGCTGGTGGCCTCCCATGAACGGGCGGTCGGACGCTACGTCGAGGTCCTTGTGCTGGATCACTACCTGGAGGTCCTCAAGACCAAACCCGGGGCGCTACCCGGCGCGACCGCACTGGCACAGGCCAAGGCCCGGGGCGCGTTCACTGAATCTCACCAAAGCTATTGGGATGCATCCCGATCCGCCCGCGGCGACGCCAAGGGAACCCGCGCCCTGATCGCCATCCTGCTGGCGCACCGCACCATGCCCGCCGGCGCGCTGATCGCCGCGATGGACCGGGCGGTCACCTCGGGATGCCTGGATCCCGAGACGGTGCTCATCGATGCCCGCCGCGGCATGGCCCCGCTGGCACCCGCCGCAGCAATCGGCGCCCTGGCCCGCTACGACCGACCACCACCCTCGCTGGCCGACTATGACGATCTACTCACCGGAAGCGACTCATGACCACCACAGCCAGCAAGACGACGACCATCGACGCCGCCGCCCAAGCCTCCATCGGTGCCGCGGCCCGCGAGTTGCACCTGCCCACCGTGCGCACCGAAGCGACCCGTCTGGCCGAGATCGCCGACCGGGAACGTCACACCCACCTGCGCTACCTCGCCGAAGTGCTGGCCGCCGAAGTCGACGACCGCACCGAACGACGCCGTACCCGACGCATCAACGACGCCAAGTTCCCGAGACTGAAACGATTGGCGGAGTTCAACATCGACGCCGTACCCGGCATCGCACCCGCCACCCTGGGACATCTCGCCGCCGGGCACTACATGGACGCCGGCGAACCGGTCGTGCTGCTCGGTGACTCCGGAACAGGCAAGTCCCACCTGCTCATCGGGCTTGGGCTGGCGGCCTGTGAACAAGGCCGCCGGGTCCGCTACGTCACCACCGCACACCTGGTCAACGAACTCGTCGAAGCCGCCGACGAACGGATCCTCTCCCGTGTCGTGGCCCGCTACGGACGCCTGGACCTCCTTTGCCTCGATGAGCTCGGCTACGTCCAAATCGACCCTCGCGGAGCGGAATTGCTCTTCCAGATCATCACCGAACGCGAAGAACGGGCCTCCGTCGCGATCGCCACCAACCTGCCCTTCAGTGAATGGGGCACCGTCTTCCCCGACCCGCGCCTGGTCGCCGCCATCGTCGACCGCGTCACCTTCAACGCACACATCATCGAAACCGGCACCAAGTCCTACCGACTACGCACCAGCAAAACCACCACCCGAACCAAACGCACCACCTAGACCAGGCGGGGCCAAAATTCGTGCCGATGGTGGGGCCAAATTACTTGACGAAACGCAAACGGGCCCTCGATGTCGAGATCGCCGATCACCTGGGCTACGAGCACGGCGATCCGGCCGGAAACGGGTCGGGCAATTCCCGCAACGGTCATGGCCGCAAGACCGTCCTGACCACCGCCGGCCCAGTCGAACTCGAGGTTCCCCGCGACCGTAACGGGAGCTTCACCCCGGCGATCGTGCCCAAACGCCAACGGCGCCTGGGCCAGGTCGAGGACATGATCCTGTCGCTGTACGCCCGCGGAATGAGCACCCGCGATATCACCGAGCATCTCGACGAGGTGTACGGCGCCAGCGTTTCGGCGGCCACGATCTCGCGGGTCACCGATGTCGTGGTCGAGGAGATCGCGGCCTGGCAGTCCCGTCCGGTCGATCCGGTGTATCCGATCCTCTACATCGACGCCATCCGGATCAAGATCCGCGATGGCGGGGTGGTCGCCAACAAGGCCGCCCACATCGTGATCGGGGTCGATGTCGACGGAATCAAGCAGGTCTTGGGGATCTGGATCCAGCAGACCGAAGGGGCGAAGTTCTGGCACGGGGTCCTGACCGAGCTGCGTAACCGAGGCTGCCGCGATGCGCTGTTCGTCTGCTGCGACGGACTGGCCGGGTTGCCCGAATCGATCGCCGCGGTCTGGCCGGCCGCTGTCATCCAGACTTGCGTCGTGCATCTGCTGCGGGCCTCGATGCGGTATGCCTCTTACACCGACCGGCGGGCGATGGCCAAAGCGCTGCGCCCGATCTACACCGCGGCCACCGAAGAGGCTGCCGAGCTGGCCCTGGAAGATTTCCGGGCCGATTGGAAGACCAAATCACCTGGTGCTGTGGCTGTTTGGGATCGGGCGTGGGCCGAATTCACGCCGTTCCTGGCGTTCCCGGTCGAGATCCGCAAGATCATCTACACCACCAACGCCATCGAATCGCTGAACTATCAGCTCCGCAAAGTCACCAAGGCCCGCGGGTCATTCCCCTCCGATGCCGCCGCGATGAAGCTGCTGTATCTGGCCATCCGCAACATCAACCAGAAACGAGGAAACCAAGGACAAGGAACCCACCGCTGGACCGAAGCGCTCAACACCTTCGCCATCCAATTCCCCGACCGACTCCCACTATGAGCACCAGCCCACATTGAACCGGCCCGAGCTCCTTACACAGTTATCTTGACAAGCCCCGCGTCCAGGACGGGTTGGCGACCGTAGACGCCCACCGAGTAGGACAGGCCGAGGCGGTGGATGTGCCACAGGAAATCCTTGACCCCCGAGCCGGTGTCACCGCGGACCAGCACCCGAGGGCGGATGGTTTCGGGTAGTTGAGCCAACGCGGCGTCGAGCACGGCGATCTGGTCAGCGGCGTCGCTGGCGTTGGCACGACCCGGTCGCAGCATCGCCGCCAACGGCTCCCCGGTGCCGCCGACACCGTGATCGACGAACGCCAGCATCGGATGAAACCCGAATCCCCGCTTGAAGTTCGGCGTCGCGCCCTCCTTTTCCGAGTGCGCCCCGATCAAGGTGGCGTCCAGATCGATGACCACCTCACCAGCGGTATCGACCGGGCAACGCCGCCGCCACACCACCTCGCGGGCTGCCGCCCGCGCCCGCCGAATCGCGGCGATCGCCGCGCCGGAGCCATCACCGAGCGCATCGACGAGCCGACTGATCGTCGGATCAGAGGCCACGACACCGAACAATTCCGGCTGAGCCCGCACCAACGCCGCATCCGCCAGACAGTCACCACCGAGTGCAATCGCGACGGCCAGATCCAGCACCGTCTTACCCGGATCGTGGATCGACCGTGCCGCCCGCCAGGGCTCCAACGCCATCGACAATTCCCGAGCAAGGCTGCTGACCTGCGCAGTCTGCAACAGCAGCGACCCGCCAGTCGACGAAATCAGCAACTCGCGACCCGACTCCACCCGAAATTGACCACACCGGCTACGCTTCACCTACGGAGTGCCTTCCCGCTTGCAGCGAATTGACCCTAGACAAGCCAATTTTCTCAAGCAGGACAGGCACTTCCGTGCATTACACGCCAGTCAACCCGCCACCTTCACGAAAGATCGAGGCTAGAAGCTGTGCTCCTCGGCTGGGAACGCGCCGGTCGCCACCTCTTCGGCGTATTGCGTTGCCGCGCGGCGTAATTCGCCGCCGACATCACCGAAACGCTTGACGAACTTGGCGGTCTTGCCGCTGGTAAGTCCGGCCATGTCCTGCCAGACCAGCACCTGCGCATCGCAATTGGGCCCGGCGCCGATACCGACGGTCGGAATCGTCAGCTTGCCGGTGATCTGGGTGGCCAGCTCGGCGGGCACCATCTCCATCACGACCGCGACGGCGCCGGCCTCCTGGACCGCGATCGCGTCGTGGATGGTCTGCTCGGCGGCATCACCGCGGCCCTGGACGCGGAAACCGCCCAGGCTGTTCACGCTCTGCGGGGTGAACCCGATGTGGGCCACCACCGGGATGCCTGCGGCACTCAGTGTGGCGATCTGCTCGGCGACCCGCTCGCCGCCCTCGAGCTTGACCGCGTGCGCGCCGGTTTCCTTCATGAACCGGGTCGCGGTTCGGAGGGCTTGCACAGGTCCTTCTTCGTAGCTACCGAACGGAAGGTCGGCGACGACCAGCGCGTGCTCGGCGCCGCGGACCACACCGCGAACCAGGGGGATGAGCTCGTCGACCGAGATCGGCACGGTGGTGTCGTAGCCGTAGACGACGTTAGCGGCGGAATCGCCGACCAGAAGCACGGGAATCCCGGCCTCATCGAAGGCCCGGGCGGTGGAGTAGTCGTAGACCGTGAGCATGGCCCACTTGTGGCCTTCGGACTTCCACTTCAGCAGGTGGTGGGTACGAACCTTGGTGCGCGAAACAGTTGGCAACGTAGCGCCACCATAGACAGTCTGTTCAGACATCTTTGTCCCTTGAGTTTGTCTCTGTCGATCCTCGAGGCCCATCCGGGTCCCCGGGTTCGTCTGACGTAGTCAAGTGTGCCACCGCGGGTGGCAAAGGTGAACGGACAGTGAAGTGGACTTTCTCACACCTGTCGCGGGTGCGCCGACATAACATCGGCGGCATGGTGCAACACCTGCAGCGACTCAGCGGACTCGACGCCAGCTTCCTCTACCTCGAAACTCCTTCACAGCCACTGCATGTGTGTTCGATCCTGGAGCTCGACGCCTCCACGATCCCGGGTGGGTACACCTTCGAGCGGCTGCGTGACGAATTGGCCTTGCGGGTCAAGGCAATACCGAGCTTCCGTGAGCGACTCGCCAACAGCTTCCTCAACCTCGACCATCCGGTGTGGGTGGAAGACGAGCACTTCGACATCGACCGCCATCTGCACCGCATCGGGCTGCCCGCACCGGGCGGGCGCGCGGAGCTCGGCGAAATCTGCGGTCATCTGGCGTCACTGCCCCTGGATCGTCGTCACCCGCTGTGGGAGACCTGGGTCATCGAGGGTGTCGGGGGCACCGACGCCCGCAACGGCGGACGGCTGGCCGTGCTCACCAAGGTGCACCACGCCGCTGTCGACGGGGTGACCGGCGCCAACCTGATGTCGCAGCTGTGCAGCACCGAACCCGATTCGCCGCCACCGGACCCGGTCGACGACGAGTTCGGCGCCACCAACCAGCTGCGCATCGCGCTGGGCGGGCTGGGCCGGTTCGCCACCCGGCCGTTGCACCTGGCCACCAAGGTGATTCCGTCGACGGTCAGCACCGTCGTCGACACCGTCCAGCGTGCTATCGGCGGGCGTGCGATGGCAGCCCCGTTCGCGGCGCCGCAGACCAAGTTCAACGCCAGCATCACCGCGCACCGCAACGTCGCGTTCGCCGAGCTCGACCTCGAGGACATCAAGACCGTCAAGAACCACTTCGGGGTCAAAGTCAACGACGTGGTGATGGCCCTGGTCGCCGGGGTGCTGCGGCAGTACCTGCTCGACCGCGACGAGCTGCCCGAGGCGTCACTGGTGGCCATGGTTCCGGTCTCGGTGCACGACCGTTCCGACCGTCCCGGGCGCAACCAGGTATCCGGCATGTTCTCCAAGCTGGAGACCCAGATCGAGGATCCCGCCGAGCGGATCAAGGCCATCGCCGCTGCGAACACCACCGCCAAGGAGCACAGCTCGGCGATCGGGGCGACCCTGCTGCAGGACTGGAGCCAATTCGCCGGCCCGGCCGTCTTCGGTATCGCCATGCGGGTCTACGCCCGAAGCCGGCTGACCGAAGCCCGCCCGGTGCACAATCTGGTGATCTCCAATGTGCCCGGCCCGCAGATCCCGCTGTACTTCTTGGGTGCCGAGGTGACCGCGATGTATCCGCTCGGGCCGATCTTCCACGGCTCGGGTCTCAACATCACGGTGATGTCACTGAACGGCAAACTCGACGTGGGCCTGATCGCGTGTCCCGAACTCTTGCCGGACCTGTGGGATCTGGCCGATGACTTCGCCGTGGGGATGAAGGAACTGGTCGACGCCACGAAATGAGCTGCCCCGGCGGGTCGGCGTGGGGGGCACCACAGCCGTGCATGGCAGCATGTTTGCCATGAGGCTCTACCACCGACCACGCGCTGTCCGCACCGCCCTGGTGCTCCCCGCCGTGGCCGCACTCGTCGCGAGCGCCGGCTGCAGCACCATCGTGGGGGGATCGGCCGTGATCGCCGGGCCGCAGATCGGGCAACCGCTGCAGTGGGGTCCGTGCCGGGTTGCCGGCGGCGGTGGTGGCAATTCGTTGCAGATTCCGGCGGGCGCACAGTGCGGCAAGATCGCCGTTCCGGTCGACTACGCCAAGCCGGACGACGCCGTCGCCGTCCTCGCGCTGATTCGCTTCCCGGCCACCGGTCAGAAGATCGGTTCGCTGATCATCAACCCCGGCGGCCCCGGTGAGTCGGGCATCGAAGCCGCCGCCAGCATCGTCGAGAACCTGCCCGCCTCGGTGCGGCAACGCTTCGACATGGTGGGCTTCGACCCGCGCGGAGTGGGTTCATCCACCCCGGCGCTGTGGTGCAACTCCGACGCCGACAACGATCGGCTGCGCGCCGACCCGCAGGTGGACTACAGCCCCAAGGGTGTCGCGCATATCGAGGGCGAGACCAAGGCCTTCGTCCAACGCTGCGTCGACAAGATGGGCAAGGACTTCCTGGCCAATGTCGGCACCGCCAGCGTGGCCAAGGATTTGGAGGCGCTGCGCGCCGCCGTCGGCGACGACAAGCTGACCTACCTCGGCTACTCCTACGGCACCCGGATCGGTTCGGCCTACGCCGAGGCCTATCCGGACAAGGTGCGGGCGATGATCCTCGACGGCGCCGTCGACCCCAACGCCGATCCGATCCAGGCCGACCTCGACCAGGCTGCGGCCTTCCAGCAGGCCTTCAACGACTACGCCGCCGACTGCGCCAAGGACCCCAGCTGCCCGCTGGGCACCGACCCGGCCAAGGCCGTCGACGTCTACCGCGACCTGGTCGACCCGCTGGTCGACAAACCACTGCCGACCGCCGACCCGCGTGGCCTCGGCTACAGCGACTCGATCATCGGCACGATCATGGCGCTGTACTCGCCGAACCTCTGGCGGCACCTGACGCAGGGCCTGACCGAGATGAGCAACGGTCGCGGCGACACCATGCTGGCGCTGGCCGACATGTACATGCGCCGGGACGCGCAAGGGCACTACACCAACGCCACCGATGCGCGCATCGCCGTCAACTGCGTCGACCAGCCGCCGATCACCGACCGTGACAAGGTGATCGCGGAAGACAAGAAAATGCGTGAGGTCGCGCCGTTCATGAGCTACGGCGACTTCACCGGGCACGCCCCGCTGAGCACGTGCGCGTTCTGGCCGGTGCCGGCGACCAGCACACCGCATTCGGTCAAGGCGCAGGGCCTGCCACCGGTGCTGGTGGTGTCCACGACCAACGACCCTGCGACGCCGTACCAGGCGGGCGTCGACCTGGCCAAGCAGCTCGGCGGAGCGCTGCTGACGTTCAACGGAACTCAGCACACCGTCGTCTTCCAGGGCAACACCTGTGTGGACAATTACGCCGCTGCATACCTGGTCGATCTGAAGCTGCCCCCAGCGGGCGCCACCTGCTGACGCGAAACCATCAGCGCCACAACGCTTCTACACGGACGTCAAGAATCGTTACCCAGGCGGCGCACATCTGAGATCGGAGTGTGACCGCCTCGCTGCCGCACCGATCGCGCAGCCATGCGACGATGACTGCCATGAGACGCACGAGTCGAATCGGCTCGGTGCTCTTCTTCTGCATCGCGCTTGCCGTCGGTGTCGCGGCCCCGCCGGCTGCTGCCACGCCGAACGCCGGGCCCGGTCAGGTGTCGGCGCCGCAGGTCACGTGGGGGAGCTGTCAGCGCTTCCTCGGTGACGGCGCTCGCGACATCCCGAGCGCGCAGTGCACAACCGTGCCGGTACCGATCAGCGATGCGGATCCGACTGGGCCGCAAGCACAGTTGGCCGTCATCAAGATCCCGGCCAGCGGTGAGCGCATCGGCGCGTTGTTCGTCAATCCCGGCGGGCCCGGTGCGTCGGCGGTCGACTCCGCCGCCGGCATGAGCTACGCGCTGGCCGGCAGCCCGATGGCCGAACACTTCGACATCGTCGGGTTCGATCCGCGCGGAGTCGGCTACTCGACACCCGCGGTGCGTTGCCGCACCGATGCCGAGTTCGACGCCTGGCGGCGCAACCCGATGGTCGACTACAGCCCTGCCGGGGTGGCGGCGATCGAGCAGATCAACCGCGGCTACGCCAAGGAGTGCGCGGACAAGATGGGCGCGGCGTTCCTTGCCGGAGTCGGAACCGATTCGGCCGCAAAGGATATGGACACCGTCCGCCAGGTACTCGGTGATGAGCAGATCAACTACCTCGGGTTCAGCTACGGTACCGAGCTGGGCACGGCGTATCTGGAGAAGTTCCCGGACCGGGTGCGCGCGATGGTGCTCGACGGGGCGATCGACCCCGCGCAGGACACCGTCGCATCGATCATCCAGCAGATGACCGGCTTCCAGCTGGTGTTCAACGACTACGCCGCCGACTGCGCGAAGTCGGCCGGCTGCCCGCTGGGCACCGACCCGGCCCAGTGGGTCAACCGCTACCACCAGCTGGTCGACCCGCTGGTGGCCAAGCCAGGCCCGACGTCCGATCCGCGCGGGCTGGGCTACCAGGACGCGCTCACCGGCACGTTCAACGCCCTCTACACACCGCAGTACTGGAAGTTCCTCACCAGCGGCCTGCTGGGGCTGGAACGCCAGACCGATGCCGGCGACCTGTTGATGCTCGCCGACGAGTACGACGGCCGTAATCCCTACGGGCATTACAGCAACGGGCAAGACGCGTTCAACGCGGTCCGCTGCGTTGACGGCCCGACCCCCACCGACCCGGCGGTGTGGGCCGACATCGACCGGCGCACCCGCGAGCTGGCCCCCTTCCAGGCCTACGGCCAGTTCACCGGATTCGCGCCCCGCGATCTGTGTGCGTTCTGGCCCGTGCCGCCCACGTCGGCGCCGCATCCGGCGTCCCCGGCTCCGCCCGGCAGCGTCGTCGTGGTCTCCACCACGCACGACCCGGCCACCCCGTACGAGGCGGGCGTCAACCTCGCCCGCGAGCTGGGTGCGCCGCTGATCACTTTCGACGGCAACCAGCACACCGCGGTATTCAACGGCAACGAATGCGTGGATTCGACGATCGTGAAGTACTTCGTCGACCTGACGGTTCCGGCGAATCTGTCCTGCTGATTCAGCGGCCGCCCTGCGGAACCACGTACGTGGGCTGGTACGGGTTCTGGCCCGCATCGATGGCCTTGGCCTTCAGAAAGTCCTCGACCGACGGGAATCCGGCGATCTCGGCCTGCTTCTGCAAGGCGCGCTGATGGGCCAGCTCGGTCTGGGCTCGCGCGGCTATCACGTCCGCGTCGGCCTTGGCCTTGGCGGCCTCGGCGTCGGCGACACCCTTGGCCCGGGCCGCGTTCGCCTGGGCGATGGCCTGCTGCTCGGCGACGATAGCCTCTTTGAGTCCCGGGTCCACCGGGTCCGGCTTCATCACCGTCACCGCGAAGTTGGAGAAGTACTCCTGGCCGTTGGTACGGGCCCGGGTGGCTTGGGGCAGGGTTTCGCGCAGGGCATTCTGGAACTCCACCCGAACGGCCTCGTCGTTCCAGATCTGCCGCCAGGTGTATTTCTGGGCCACGGACACCAGGGTGTTCTCCAGGGGCTGACCCACCACATAGCTCAGCAGACTCTTCCAGCCCTGACTGACCGTTCCGTCGCTGTTGAGCCAGCCGGAGTATTTGGTGCCGAATTCGCGGTGGAACTCCTTGAGCTTGTCGCAGTCGTTGGTCAGGTCGAAGGTGACCGAGACGGGAACCTTCAACTCGGCCGGGGCTGAGGCGTTGGAGACCACCAATGTCGCGGGGGCTTCGGCGTCGGGCCGGTCGAGGGCATCCCAGGAGATCTGGCGTGACGGGTAGAGGTAGACCTTGAACCCACCCGGGGGATTGAACTCGGAGGTTTCCGGGCTAATACAGCCCTCCACCTTCGGGTCGGTGGGAATCATGAAGTAGTCGTCCACCTTCACGGCAGTTGTGCCTGCCCCCACCTGGGTGCTGCAGCCGCTCAAGATGATCCCGCCCACGATGATCACCGCCGCCACACCGCCGATGGCGATTATTCGACCCTTCACGTGTCTTCCGTTCCTCGGTTGAAGATGATGTCGTTCAGTCTGGCCTGGTGTTCGGCTTCGTAGCGTTCTCTATCACGGTCCAGCAATTCGCGGGCGTATGCCCGGCGGTCCTTGGCCGAAAGGAACACCAGGGGATCCTTGACGCCGCGGAGGTCCTTCCTCAGTTGGCGAATGTAGAGCCCCATGGCGACGATGACGATGATCGCGATAAGAAGAATGGGGATGACCGCCTTCATCGGGTCAGTATGTCCGAATGTCGGCAATTGGCCTGCTGATGCGGCTTTTACCGCTTGCGTAACACGGAATTAACACCCGCTGCATACGCTCGCGTCATGGACCGCCAGAAGGAATTCGTGCTGCGCACGCTGGAGGAACGGGATATCCGGTTCGTCCGGCTGTGGTTCACCGATGTGCTCGGTTACCTGAAGTCGGTCGCGATCGCTCCCGCCGAGCTCGAGGGCGCCTTCGAGGAGGGGATCGGCTTCGACGGTTCCTCGATCGAGGGCTTCGCGCGCGTCTTCGAATCCGACACCGTCGCCCGCCCGGATCCGTCGACCTTCCAGGTGCTGCCGTGGACCACGAGTGGGGGCCAGCACCACTCGGCCCGGATGTTCTGCGACATCACGATGCCCGACGGCTCGCCGTCCTGGGCTGACAGCCGCCACGTGCTGCGCCGCCAGCTCGCCAAGGCCAGCGATCTCGGGTTCTCCTGCTACGTGCACCCCGAGATCGAGTTCTTCCTGCTCGAGCCCGGCCCCTACGACGGCTCGGTGCCGGTGCCTGCCGACAACGGCGGCTACTTCGATCAGGCCGTGCACGATTCGGCGCCCAACTTCCGCCGGCACGCCATCGACGCTCTGGAGCAGATGGGGATCTCGGTCGAATTCAGCCACCACGAGGGCGCGCCCGGCCAGCAGGAGATCGATTTACGTTACGCTGACGCCCTTTCTATGGCCGACAACGTGATGACGTTCCGCTATGTCGTCAAGGAAGTCGCACTCGCCGAAGGGGTGCGGGCGTCGTTCATGCCCAAGCCGTTCGCCGAATATCCCGGCTCGGCCATGCACACCCACATGAGCCTGTTCGAGGGCGAGAACAACGCATTCCACAGCCCGGACGATCCCCTGCAACTTTCCGACGTCGCGAAGTCGTTCATCGCGGGCATCCTGGAGCACGCAAGTGAGATCAGCGCCATCACCAATCAGTGGGTGAACTCCTACAAACGGCTGGTGCACGGCGGCGAGGCACCGACGGCAGCGTCGTGGGGCGCGTCCAACCGTTCGGCGTTGGTGCGGGTGCCCATGTACACCCCGCGCAAGGCTTCCTCGCGTCGCATCGAGGTCCGCAGCCCCGACTCGGCGTGCAACCCGTACCTGGCGTTCGCCGTTCTGCTGGCGGCCGGGTTGCGCGGTATCGAGAAGAACTATGTGCTGGGCCCGCAGGCCGAGGACAACGTGTGGACGCTGACTCCCGAGGAGCGCCGCGCGATGGGCTACCGCGAGCTGCCGTCCAGCCTGGGCATCGCGCTCTCGGAGATGGAGAGCTCGGAGTTGGTCGCCGAGGCGCTGGGTGAGCATGTCTTCGACTACTTCCTGCGCAACAAGCGCGCGGAGTGGGAGGAGTACCGCAGCAACGTGACGCCGTACGAGCTGAAGGCCTATCTGTCTCTTTAGGTGGGCTAGGTACCGGTGGGCAGGAGCGAAGCGACCGGGGAGAAGGCTCTGCGCTACCGTCGTGCACGTGGCGAAACCAGCGACGCAGCGCCCACGCGTTCCCAGCGTGGGCCGACTCGGTCTGGTCGAACGCTCCGCCGCCGCTGACCTGAGAAGGCTCGGCTGGGACACCGACGCCCACGTGGAACTGCTGTGGTCGCTGTCGCGGGCGCCCGACGCCGACGTGGCCCTGCAGACGATGAGCCGGTTGGCCGACGCACTGGGTGGTGACTGGCCACAGCTGAATTCCGCGCTGGTCAAGGACCGTGGGTTGCGTGGCCGGTTGTTCGCGGTCATCGGCTCATCGCTGGCACTGGGCGATCATCTGGTGGCCAACCCCCAGTCCTGGCATCTGCTCGAGGGTGCGGTGACCCTGCCCGAGCCTGCCGCGCTGTGCCGCCAATTCGACGACTGCATCGCCGAATTCGGCACCGCCCCAGCCACGATCATGCCGCGACTGCGCGTCGTGTACCGCGACCAGCTGTTGGTCCAGGCCGGACTCGACCTGGCATCGACGGTCGAGAACGAACCGGTGCCGGCGTTCTCCACGATCGGTGAGCACCTGTCGGATATCGCCGACGCGGCGCTGGATGCCGCGCTGAAGGTGGCGATCGCCACGGTCTGCAAGGAGGGCAGCCCAACCCCCCGCCTCGCGGTCATCGCCATGGGCAAATGCGGTGCGCGGGAACTGAACTACGTCAGCGATGTCGACGTCATCTTCGTCGGTGAGGACGCCGACTCGGTGACCACCCGGGTGGCCGGCGAGATGATGCGGCTGGCGTCGGACACCTTCTTCGAAGTGGACGCCGCGCTGCGCCCCGAAGGTAAGCAGGGCGCGCTGGTGCGCACCTTGGACTCGCATATCGCCTATTACCAGCGGTGGGCCAAGACGTGGGAATTCCAGGCGCTGCTGAAGGCCAGGCCGGCGGTCGGTGACGCCGAACTGGGGGAGCAATACATCGCCGCGCTGATGCCGATGGTGTGGACCGCTTGCGAGCGTGAGGATTTCGTACCCGAGGTGCAGGCCATGCGGCGCCGGGTGGAAGCGCTGGTGCCCGCCGACGTGCGGGACCGCGAGATCAAGCTCGGCACAGGGGGTTTGCGCGACGTCGAATTCGCAGTCCAGCTCCTGCAATTGGTGCACGGCCGCACCGATGAGTCGCTGCACGTGGCGTCGACGGTCGCCGCGCTGGCGGCGCTGGCGGCCGGTGGCTACGTCGGACGTGACGACGCCGCGAACCTCACCGCGTCGTACGAATTCCTGCGACTGCTGGAGCATCGGCTGCAATTGCAGCGGCTCAAGCGAACCCACATGCTGCCGCCCGCCGAGGACGAGGAGGGGCTGCGCTGGTTGGCCAGGGCGGCGCACATGCGGCCTGACGGCACCCACGACTCACTCGGCGTGCTGCGCGAGGAGATCAAACGGCAGAACCTTCGGGTATCCCGGTTGCACGCCAAGCTTTTCTACCAACCGCTGCTGGAGTCGGTCGACCCGTCGGTGGGGCTAGAGCCCGGCCTGTCGCCCGCGGCCGCCGAACGTCAGCTCGCCGCGCTGGGCTACGAAGGCCCGCAGAGCGCACTGACCCACCTGAGCGCGCTGGTCAACCTCAGCGGGCGCCGCGGCCGGGTCCAGGCGGTGCTGTTGCCCCGGCTGCTGGACTGGCTGTCGGACGCCCCCGACCCCGACAGCGGCCTGCTGGCCTACCGGAGAGTCAGCGAGGCACTGTCCGAACAGCGTTGGTATCTGAGCACTTTGCGCGACGAGAGCGCGGTCGCCAAACGACTGATGCAGGTGCTGGGCACCTCTGCCTACGTGCCCGAGCTGTTGATGCGGGCGCCTGAGGTGATCCAGCAGTACGCCGACGGTCCGGCCGGGCCCAAGCTGCTCGACGTCGACCCCGAGGCCGTATCCCGCGCGCTGATCGCTTCGACCGCGCGGCATGCCGACCCGGTGCGTGCGATCGCGGCCGCGCGGACGCTGCGCCGTCGCGAGCTGGCCCGGGTGGCCTCCGCCGATCTGCTGGGCATGCTTGAGGTTCGCGAGGTCTGCAGCGCATTGACATCGGTCTGGCTGGCGGTGCTGCAGTCGGCGCTGGACGCCGTGGTCCGTGCCAACACCCCCGACGACGGCGTGGCGCCGGCGAAGCTCGCGGTGATCGGAATGGGCCGGCTCGGCGGCGGGGAGCTGGGGTACGGCTCGGACGCCGACGTCATGTTCGTCTGCGAGGCGAATCCCGGTGTCGAGGAGTCGCGCGCCGTGAAGTGGTCGGTGACGGTCGCCGAGCAGGTGCGGACGCTGCTCGGGACCCCCAGTGCCGACCCGCCTTTGGAGGTCGACGCGAATCTGCGCCCGGAAGGCCGCCAGGGTCCGTTGGTGCGCACCCTGGCTTCGTATGAGGCTTACTACGCGCAGTGGGCGCAGCCGTGGGAGATTCAGGCGTTGCTGCGTGCCCACGGGGTGGCCGGCGACCTGGATCTCGGGCACCGGTTCTTGTTGATGGTGGACAAGATTCGGTACCCGGCCGGTGGGGTGTCGGCCGAAGCGGTACAGGAGATTCGGCGGATCAAGGCCCGGGTGGATGCCGAGCGGCTGCCGCGCGGCGCCGATCCGAACACCCACACGAAGCTCGGCCGCGGCGGATTGGCCGACATCGAATGGACTGTGCAGCTGCTGCAGCTGCGCCATGCCCACCACGTGCTCGCACTGCACAACACCTCGACGCTGGAGACGCTGGACGCCATCGGTGCCGCCGAGCTGCTGGGTGAGGACGATGTCGACTTGCTACGCCAAGCCTGGCTGACGGCGACCAGAGCGCGCAACGCGCTGGTGCTGGTGCGCGGTAAGCCGACCGACCAGCTGCCCGGCCCGGGGCGCCAGCTCAACGCGGTCGCGGCGGCCGCGGGCTGGCACTGCGACGACGGCAGCGAGTTCCTGGACAATTATCTGCGGGTGACGCGGCGCGCGAAAGCTGTTGTGCTCAAGGTATTCGGAGGTTAGGCCGCGATGGACTTCGACTGGGGCGTCATCAGCGCCGATGAGCACGACCGGATAGGCGCGCTGCACGAGCCGCTGGCCGAGGCGGTGCGCCGACTCATCGAGGCCAGTATCCACAACGGAGCCGACGCGGACACCATCATGGCCGCTCGACAGACGATCGACGAAGTCACCGAGATGCTGGAACGCACGCCGACCGACCGGCCGCGGGTACTGCGGCACGAGGAGACCGGCCTGCCGGTGGTGTGGCGCAATCCGGCTGTGGGGCGGCACAATCCGCTGGCACCGCCGATGAACACCCATCACGAAGAGGGCCGGGTGTGGACGGAGTTCACCTTGGGGCCGGTCTACGAGGGGCCACCCGGCCTGGTGCACGGCGGGATCTGTGCGCTGCTGCTGGACCAGCTTCTCGGCGAGGTGGCCACTCACCAGCTCAGCAAGCCCAAATTCACCGGCACGATCACGCTGAAGTATCTGCGTGGCACGCCACTGGGGCCGTTGCGGGGAGATGCCTGGGTGGAACGCACCGAGGGCTACAAGACATATGCGCGCGGCTTTCTCAGCGACGCACAGGGAGCAACCGTAGAAGCAGAAGGAGTTTTCATCATGCCGGCGTGGGCGAGGGATGTAACCGAGTGAAGTTCTATGTCAGCGTTGCGTTCCTGGAGACCAGCGAGATCATCGAGATCGCCAAGGCCGCCGATGATTTGGGCTACGACGGGCTCGGTATTCCCGACCACGTGGTGAACCTGGAAACCCTGGCCACCCCGTACCCGTACACCAAGAACGGCGAGCGGCGCTGGCAGCCGTTCACCGACTGGCCTGACCCGTGGGTGCTGGTCGGCGCGCTGGCTCAGGCCACAAGTGAGATCAAATTCGTGACGACGGTGTACATCCCAGGGATGCGCGATCCGTACTCGGCGGCCAAATCGATTGGCACCGCAGCATACCTGGCCAATGGCCGGGTGGAACTCGGCATCGGTGTGGGCTGGTGTGAAGAAGAGTTCACGCTGATGGGTCAGCAATTCGCCAAGCGTGGCAAGCGCACCGACGAGATGATCGAGCTGATGCGGGCGCTGTGGCAGCCGGGCTGGACGGAGTTCGACGGCGAGTTCTATCAGACCCCGCGGCTGGAGATGATGCCGACGCCACCGCCCATCCCGATCTACAGCGGGGGACTGTCGGATATCGCGCTGCGGCGCGCGGCGCGACTCGACGGCTGGATCGGCGACTTGATCAGCCTGGACCAGGCCATTCTGCGGGTCGAGAAGCTGCGTGAGCTGCGCGCCCAAAACGGTTTGACTATGCACGGTTTCGAGATCCTGACACCGCTGACCGACGCCTTCACCATCCCGCACTACGAGCGGGCGGCGGCCGCGGGCATCACCGGGATCGTGACGATGCCGTGGATGTTCTACTCCGGACCGGACGCCTCGCTGGCCGACAAGATCGACGGAATGCGGCGCTTCCGCAAGGATCTGGCGCTGGACGCCTAGCGACGACCGCGGGCGGAATCCAGCGCGTACGCGCCACCGCCGGTGAACACCAGCAGCAGGAATCCGAAGCACATGGCGACGGCGAGTTCGCCGCCGTTGACGACCGGCCAGAAGCTCTTCTCGATGTGCTCGGTGAAGTAGGCGACGGCCATTTGCCCGCAGGCGATGAAGGCGGCGATCCGGGTGAACAGCCCGAGCGTGATCAGGCTGCCCAGAACAAGTTCCAGGATTCCGGCATACCAGTACGGCCAGGTGCCGGTGGGGATCGAAAGCTGTGCGGGCCAGTCGAATACCTTCGACAGACCCTCGAAGAGGAACAGCAGTCCGAAGAAGATCCGGAACACGCTGAGGGCAGCAGGTGTATTGCGGTCGAGGCGAGCGTCAAGTCTCTGCGTCATGGGAACAACGATACGGTGCGAACAGACACTCTGCGGAGATGCCCTGAGGTCTCTGTGAAGCTGCTTGAGGCTCGGCTTGTTGACGCGAGCGGCGATTAGGGTTCAGCTCTGTGCCGGGGTACACCGTCGCCAGATTGAAGCGACGCACGTCAGTTCGCGGCATTGTCACGCTCGTGTTCGCTGCGGTCGTCGCCGGCCTGTCGGTCGCGACGTTGCGTTATCACCCCGCCCCGCCTATCGAGGCCCCCCTCTCACCGGCGCACGTGTCCAGCGCCGCGGTTCCGCCTCCGCCACCGACGATCATCGCGCCACCGCCGACGGTCAAACCCGTCGCCGGCCCGCCGCCCACGGCGCATCCGTCAGATCCGCCGAAGACCAAGACGCCGTAGCGCCAACACTTTCCGGCTAGAAAGACGAAACCACCCGCACCGCATTGCGGCACGGGTGGCTTCGTCAGTCGACTTACACGTCGTAGTACAGCGCGAACTCGTACGGGTGAGGCCGGATCTGCACGGGCAGGATCTCGTTCTCCCGCTTGTAGGAGATGTAGGTCTCGATGAGATCCTCGGTGAACACGCCACCCTCGGTGAGGTATTCGTGGTCCTCTTCGAGCTTGTCGATCACGGCCGACAGCGAAGTCGGCGCCTGCGGGATCGCAGCGGCCTCGTCCGGCGGCAGCTCGTAGAGGTCCTTGTCGACCGGGGTCAGCGGCTCGATCTTCTTCTTGATCCCGTCGATACCGGCCATCAACATCGCCGAGAACGCCAGGTACGGGTTGCCCGAGCTGTCCGGGCAACGGAACTCGAGGCGCTTGGCCTTCGGGTTGTTGCCGGTGATCGGGATACGCACGCAGGCAGAGCGGTTGCGCTGGCTGTACACCAGGTTGATCGGAGCCTCGTAGCCCGGCACCAGGCGCTTGTAGGAGTTCACCGTCGCGTTGGTGAACGCCAGCAGCGACGGCGCGTGGTGCAGGATGCCGCCGATGTAATGGCGGGCGATGTCCGACAGACCCGCGTAGCCGGCCTCGTCGTGGAACAACGGCTTGCCGTCCTTCCACAGCGACTGGTGGGCGTGCATGCCCGAACCGTTGTCACCGAACAGCGGCTTGGGCATGAAGGTGACGGTCTTGCCGTTCGCCCAGGCGGTGTTCTTGATGATGTATTTGAACAGCAGCACATCGTCGGCCGCGGCCAGCAGCGTGTTGAACTTGTAGTTGATCTCGGCCTGGCCGGCGGTGCCTACCTCGTGGTGACCGCGCTCCAGCGTGAAGCCCGCGTTCTGCAGGTTCGTGGCCATCTCGTCGCGCAGATCGACGTAGTGGTCGTAGGGCGCGACGGGGAAATAGCCACCCTTGGGGCGGACCTTATAACCGCGGTTGGCCGAGCCGTCAGCCTCGAACGGCTCACCGGTGTTCCACCAGCCCGACTCGGAGTCGACCTCGTAGAAGGTGCCATTGATCTTCGAATCGAACGACACCGAGTCGAAGATGTAGAACTCGGCCTCGGCACCGAAGTACGCGGTGTCGGCGATGCCGGTGCTGGCCAGGTAGTTCTCGGCCTTGCGGGCGACGTTGCGGGGGTCGCGCGAGTAAGCCTCGCGGGTGAACGGGTCGTGCACAAAGAAGTTCAGGTTCAGCGTCTTGGCGGCGCGGAACGGGTCGATACGCGCGGTCTCGGGGTCCGGCAACAGCATCATGTCGGACTCGTGGATGGACTGGAAGCCGCGCACGGACGAACCGTCGAACGCGAGGCCGTCCTCGAACACGCTCTCGTCGAACGCGGAGGCGGGGATGGAGAAGTGCTGGACCACGCCGGGCAGATCGCAGAACCGGATGTCGACGTACTCGACCTTCTCGTCTTTGATCAGCTTGAACAGGTCGTCAGCGTTCTTTTCTGCCACTTACTAATCTCCTTCGGTGCAGCCGGTTTTTGCGCAGGTCTCGGCAATGGGTTTGTTAACCCGCGGTTGACGCTATGAAGTTGATGTTGCCTGCCCATCAAGCTCATGTTGCGCCGACGTTACGCATCCTAGGTGGCGGTGTGACGCGGAACGCCGGCCGAGGCCCGCATATCCTGGGGCGATGGCGCGTGAGATCGGATCCTGGCTGTCCGGACCGGAGGGGCTCAGTCCTGATGACGAGGCGGGATGGCCGGGCCAGGCCCTCGGCCTGCCGGAGTCCGGGCCGGGTTCGCTGGCGCGGATGGGCCGGCGGTTCCTGGCGCTGCTGATCGACTGGTTGATCGCCTATGGGCTGGCCGCGCTCGGGATGACGGTGGGAATCATCAGCATCGCCACGCTGTCGACGGCGGTGCTGGCGATCTGGTTCGTCCTGGGTGTGCTGTCGGTGAGGTTGTTCGGGTTCACCCCTGGGCAGTACGCGCTGGGGTTGATGGTGGTATCGGTCGACAATCGCCAGCACGTGGGAACCGGGCGGGCGATCGCGCGGGGCCTGCTGCTGTCCCTGGTGATCCCGGGGTTGTTCACCGACGCTGACGGCCGCGGTCTGCAAGACAAGTTCACCGCGACGGCCGTCGTTCGCCGCTGAATACCGTTGAGTGAGCACTCGCGCGCGAGGTCACTCGAACTTCGTGTGCGTGGCCGCTCACTCAACGGTCGGGGCTAAACCTGGTGTCGCACTTTGCCGTTCATCATCGTCATAATGATGATCGCCCGGTGGATATCGTGTGGGTCGACCTCGAAGATGTTGGTATCCAACATGATGAGGTCGGCCCGCTTGCCCACCTCGACCGAGCCGACCAAGGCGTCCAGCCGGATCTGGTAGGCCGCGCCCATGGTGTTGGCATGCACTGCCTCCTCGACGCTGAGCCGCTGATCGGCCGGTGCCAGCACGGGCGCGTTCGGCTCGCCGATCAGCTGACGGGTCACCCCGATCTGGATGGATTCCAGCGGCTTGTACGTGGAGAAGTACCCGGCGGCAGGCCAGTCGGTGCCCAGTGAAATGCGGCCACCGGAACGCAGGACGTCCTGCGTCCGATAGAACCGATCCTGCCGGGGCCGCCCGTAGCGCGCGGCCATGTTCTGCACGGTGTCGGGATCGGCCGACATCCAGTTCGCCGAGAACTGTGCGATCACACCGAGTTTGCCGAACCGCTGGCTGTCGGGATCCTCGACATACACCAGATGGGCGATGGTGTGTCTGCGGTCCCGCGCCGGATTGGCCGCGATCGTCGCCTCGATGGAATCCAGCGTCGTGCGCGCCGTGCGTTCGCCGCACGCATGGACATGGACGTCGAACCCGGCGGCGTCGACCTCGCGGATCAGTTGGTGCCACTGCCCTTCGGTGAACGGCGATCCGCCGATCGAATCGGGCTTGTCGGCGTACGGCTCGATGAGCCAGGCCGTGTATCCGCCCTGGGTGCCGTCGCCGATCACCTTCACCACGCCGACGTTGACCAGCTCGGACGAGATCTGGTTGCGGATATCGGTGAGCTTCGCCACCGCATCGTCGACCGGCGGGGACTTCACGCTGTACGAGGCGACCACCCGGAACGGCAGCTTCCCGCGCTGCTCCAAATCGGTGTACAGGGCGATCAGCGCGCCTTGGTCATCGCCGATCGGCGGCACCCCGGCATCGAACACCGAGGTGATCCCCGCGGCCGAGGCTTTGGGCAGCCACGTCTCCAGCAGCATTTGCATCGAGTGGGGCGAGATCGGGTCGACGGCGTTGACCAGGCTCAGAACCGCATCGACCTCGAGCACATAGCCGGTGGGCTCGCCGTGGACATCCCGCACGTAGTAACTGAACCCGGGAATCGGATCCGGGGTGTCGCGGCCGACACCGGCCTTCTCCAGCGCCTTACTGTTGGCCCACATGCTGTGGCCGTCGATGGCGAAGAAGAATCCGGGCCGGTCGGGCAGCACCCGGTCCAGCTCGCCGCGCGTCGGCCCCTCGGGCCCGAACATGTCCACCCGCCAACCGAATCCGCGCACCGGCCCGTCGGGATGTTCCTTTGCGTACGCGGCGATCGCAGCCAGCGCGTCCTCGCCGGTCGGCACCTGCAGGTCGACGCCACTGGTGAGAAACGCGCCGAGGAACGGGTGGATGTGGCCTTCGACGAACCCCGGCAGCAGCAGGTTGCCCTTGAGGTCGACGACGTGGGTGTCGGGTCCCTCGAGCGCCTTCGCGCCGGCCTCGTCGCCGACATAGGTGATCGTGTTTCCGGTGACGGCCACCGCCTGCGCCCACGGCTGGGCGGGCGAGACGGTGTAGATCCGACCGTTACGGAACACGAAGTCAGCCGTCTTCTTACCGACCGCGACCGCCGTCACCGCCACCGCCCGAAACGCCGAGCGCCGCGTCAGGGCGCCGGTACCTAGGGCGCTGAAATGCGGCGCCCATTCACAGGCGGTACACAAAAGAACTGGCCCCCCAAGCCCGTCAGCGCCTCCGCACCGTGCGTTGGATGCCCTTCATCTTTGCCTGCGCGGGCAGCGGCCCCTTGGGCATCGCCGCCGGACCCATCCGGGTGCCCAGCGCGGTGAGCTTGGACTCCAGCGAGTCCATCTGCTTGACGGTGATATTGGCCGGCAGTTTGGTCAGGTGCCGCTCGAGCTTGGACAGCGGCACCTCGCCCTCGCCGTTGCCGACGATCACGTCGTAGATCGGGATGTCACCGACCAGCCGGGCGGTGCGCTTCTTCTCCTGCGCCAGGAGCGGCCGCACCCGCGCGGGGGAACCCTCGGCGACGAAGATCACGCCGGGCCGTCCGATCACCCGGTGCACCGCATCGAAGTGACCGGTGGCCGCCACCCCCGGGGTCACCCGCCATTTGCCGCGCAGGTTGTCCAGGGCCCAGGCCGCTGCGCCGGTCTGGCCCTCAGCCTTGGTGAACACCGACTTCTGTGCGCGTCGGCCAAAGATGATGAACGCCACCAGCGCGCCCAGCACCACTCCCAACGGGATCAGCATGTACATGGTGAACCCGCCGACCAGCACCCCGGCCACCACGGCAGCGGCCACGATCAGCACGAATGCACCGATCATGTAGGGGAGCAGCCGCTTGTCTTCCTTGCGCTGCATCTGGAACGCCTGCCACAGCTGGCTGCGGCGCTGCTTGGCAGCGGCCTTGCTGGCAGCCTTCGCCTCGGCCTTGGCCGCCTTGTCCTGGGCAGCGTTGCGGGATTTCGCCATAACTACCAAGAATACGGGGCCGCGATCAGCGTGACGCCGCGGTCACCGCGTGAGCTTGTGCGCCGCCGCTGCCTGCTGGTACAGCCGGCCCGCGCGATAGGAGGAGCGCACCAGCGGCCCGGACAGCACCCCGGCGAATCCCAGCCCCTCGGCGTAGGTGGCCAAGTCGACAAACTCCTCGGGCTTGACCCAGCGCTCCACCGGGTGATGACGCACCGAGGGGCGCAGGTATTGGGTGATCGTGACGATGTCGCACCCGGCGCCGTGCAGATCGGCCAGCGCGGTGTGCACCTCGTCGATGGTTTCGCCCATGCCCAGGATCAGGTTGCTCTTGGTGACCAGTGCGGCCTCGCGGGCGGCGGTCAGCACGTCGAGGCTGCGCTGGTAGCGGAATGCCGGACGGATCCGCTTGAAGATCCGGGGCACCGTCTCCACGTTGTGCGCGAACACTTCCGGCCGCGAGTCGAACACCTCGCGCAGCAGTTCCGGCTCGCCGTTGAAGTCCGGGGCCAACAGCTCCACCCCGGTGGCCGGGTTGAGTTCCTTGATGGCGCGCACCGTTTCGGCGTACAGCCACGCCCCGCCGTCGGGCAGGTCATCGCGGGCCACGCCGGTCACCGTCGCGTAGCGCAGCCCCATCGCGGCGACGCTCTCGGCCACCCGGCGCGGCTCGTCACGATCCAGCTCCGCGGGCTTACCGGTGTCGATCTGGCAGAAATCACAGCGCCGAGTGCACTGCTCGCCGCCGATGAGGAACGTCGCCTCCCGGTCTTCCCAGCACTCGAAGATGTTGGGACAGCCCGCTTCCTCGCACACGGTATGCAAACCCTCACGCTTGACCAGCGCCTTCAGGTTCGTGTACTCCGGCCCCATTCGGGCCCGGGTCTTGATCCACGGCGGCTTGCGCTCGATCGGCGTCTCCGCGTTGCGGACCTCCAGGCGCAGCAGCTTGCGGCCGGCCGGTTCAACGCTCACAAGGGCGATGCTACGTGAGTCGAGACGGGCAGGCGCCCGTCGAGTGCGTCACACACCGTCTCGGCGACGCGGGCCCGGACGTCCTCGACACCGACGTGCCGGCCAAGTTCCGCCGACAGCGAGGTAACCCCGGCATCGGAGATTCCGCACGGCACGATCGTCGAATACGCCTGCAGGTCGCAGTCGCAGTTCAGGGCGAACCCGTGCAACGTCGTCCCGCGGGCCACCCGAATGCCGATCGCGGCGATCTTGCGGGCCGGGCGAGCACCCTGGCTGGGTAGCCACACCCCGGAGCGGCCGTCCACCCGGCCGGCGTCGACCCCGAAGTCGGCGCACACGCGGATCAGTGATTCCTCAAGGCGCCGAACAAAATTCACCACATCGAGCGGTTCGGCCAGGCCGATCACCGGATAGCCCACCAACTGTCCGGGGCCGTGCCAGGTGATCTTGCCGCCACGATCGGTGTCGATGACAGGGGTGCCGTCCATCGGCCGTTCGTGGGCTTCGGTGCGCTTGCCCGCGGTGTAGACCGCGGGATGCTCCAGCAACAGCAGCGTGTCGGGGCCACCGGCCACCCGGGCGTCGGCCACCTCGCGCTGCAGCTCCCAGGCGGTCAGGTAGTCGATGGTGCCCAGCTGTCGCACCTGCAGGCCCGCTGAGCTGGATCGGATGGACTGCCGCACCCAGTCGACGGTACTACGCAGAGGCGGACGCGGTGGCGTAGGCCAGTGCCTCGCCGATGGTGTTGTGGTGGAAGACGAATCCCGCCCGCTCCAGCGCGGCGGGGATGGCCCGTTGACCGTCGAGCAGCCCCTCGTCGGCGAACTCGCCGAGCAGGGTGCGCAACGCGAACCCGGGCACCAGTAACGGGGTCGGCCGGTTCAGCGCCCGGCCCAGTGCCGCGGTGAACTCCGAGTTGGTCACCGGCGCCGGTCCGGTGAAGTTCACCGGACCGGAGAGCTCGTCGTTGTTGATCGCGAACAGCAGCCCGCGGATCTCGTCCTCGAGGCTGATCCACGGCATGTACTGCCGCCCGCTGCCCAGCCGGGCGCCCAGGCCCAGCGCGAACAGCGGACGCAGCCGAGCCAGCACACCGCCGCTGGGGGAGAGCACCAACCCGGAGCGCGCCAGCACCACGCGAGCCCCCGCATCCTCGGCGGCCAGCGCCGCGGACTCCCAGTCGATACAGAGCCGGGCAAGGAAACCCGCTCCGGCAGGGGCGGTTTCGTCGACGACCCGGCCGCGGGTATCGCCGTAATAGCCGACCGCGCTGGCATTGATGAGTACCGGGACGCCGGCGTCGGCGACTGCGACGGAGATCACCTCGGTGGGGCCGATGCGGCTGTCGCGCAGGCTCTGCTTGAACGCGCCCGACCACCGCTTCTCACCGATGTTCACCCCGCAGAGGTTGATCACCGCGTCGACGCCCTCCAAGCCGGCGGGATCGAACTCGCCGCTGTCGGGATTCCAGTGCAGCTCGTCGCTGTTGGCCGGCGCCCGGCGCACAATGCGCACCACACGGTGGTCGGCGGCGCGCAGCGCTGACACCAACGCCGAACCAATGAGGCCGGACGAACCGGCGATCGCAACAACGAGCCCCTCTACTGGCTGGCCCATGGCGTCACAGGCCCAGGTCGGCCTCGAACGCCCCTTCTTCGAGCCGACGCTTGATGGTGGTCAGGAATCGGCCGGCATCCGCGCCGTCGATCAGCCGGTGATCGTAGGTGAGCGGCAGGTAGCAGATGGATCGCACGCCGATCGACTCGTTGCCGAAGTCGTCGACGATCACCCGGGGGCGTTTCACGATCGCGCCGGTGCCCAGCATCGCAGCCTGCGGCGGCACCAGGATCGGGGTGTCGAACAACGCACCCTGGCTGCCGATGTTCGTGATGGTGAACGTGCCACCGGACAGCTCATCGGGTTTGAGATTGCCGCTGCGGGCCCGGTCGGCGATGTCGTGGATGGCGCGCGCCAGCCCGGCCAACGACAGGTCACCGGCGTTGTGCACCACCGGCGAGAGCAGACCCTGCTCGGTATCCACCGCGAAGCCGAGGTTCTCGGCGTCGTAGTAGGTGATCTCCTTGGTGTCCTCGTTGTAGCTCGCGTTGATGTTCGGATGCGCCTTGAGCGCATCGATCACGGCGCGCGCGATGAACGGCAGGTACGTCAGGTTGACGCCTTCGCGTTCGGCGAAACTGTTTTTCGCCTTGGCCCGCAGCGCCACGATCTTGGTCATGTCGACCTCGTGGGTCTGCGTCAACTGCGCGGTGGTCTGCAGCGATTCGCGGGTCTTCTTGGCGGTGATCTGCCGGATCCGGTTGGCCTTCTGCGTCGTACCCCGCAGGTGGGCCAGCGGCGACGGTGCCGCCGCGGCGGCCGGAGCGGCTGCCGCCGGTGCCGCGGCCGCAGGTGCGGCCGGGGCCTTCTTTGCTTCAGCGGCGGCCAGCACATCCTGCTTGCGGATTCGACCGCCGACACCGGTGCCCTTGATGGTCGCGAGGTCAATCCCGTTCTCGACGGCCAACTTTCGCACCAGCGGTGTGACATAGGGGCTGCCGTCCCCGGCGGCGTCCTCGGCGGCCGCAGGTGCGGGGGCTTGCTTCGGCGCGGGCGCGGGCGCGGGCTCCGGCTTCGGCTCGGGCTTGGGTGCCGGCGTTGGTTCGGCCTTCGGCTCCGGTTTCGGCTCCGGCGTGGGCTCGGGTTTCGGCTCCGGTTTGGGCTTCGGCTCGGGCGTGGGCGCCGGGGCGGCCTGCGGCGCGGCACCGGCGTCGCCGACCCTGGCCAGCTCGCCGCCGACGGGCACGGTGACGTCCTCCTCGGCGGTGATGCTGATCAGCGTCCCGGCCACCGGCGAGGGGATCTCGGTGTCGACCTTGTCGGTGGACACCTCGACCAGCGGCTCGTCGACCCCAACGGCGTCGCCGACCTTCTTCAGCCACCGGGTCACGGTGCCTTCGGTGACGGACTCACCGAGCTCGGGCATCACCACCGAGGTCGACGACCCCGACGATTGCGCGGCCGGCTGGGCGGCGGGCTCGGGCTCGGGTTCAGGCTCAGGCTGCGGCTCGGGCTCTTCGGCGGCCGGTTCAGGCTCGGCCGCCGGCTCCTCGGCTGCGGGGGCGGGGGCGGACTCGGCCGCCTCGCCGGCTTCCCCGATGACTGCGAGTTCGCCACCGACCTCGACGGTGTCGTCCTCCTGGGCAACGATCTTGGTCAGCACGCCCGACACCGGCGCGGGAATCTCCGTGTCGACCTTGTCGGTCGACACCTCGAGCAGAGGTTCGTCGACCTCGACGGTATCGCCCTCTTGCTTGAGCCACCGGGTGACGGTCCCCTCGGTGACGCTCTCACCGAGTGCCGGCATCTGGACGGAGACGGCCATTGTGTTGACTCCCTCGAACGGTCAGTCGTGCGGGTCGGACTTCTGGCTTACCACAGCGTCGTGTACCCATCCTGTCATTGCCGGGCCTCTCACATGCACTCAGGGCGACGTGTGTTTTCTCTGGCACCATCGATGGAAAGAACCACCGAGAGGAGTGCGTCGGAGTTGGGGCTGTTCGACAGGTTCCGGCCCGGTCGCCGGGGCGAATCAGATGTCGCCGCCGACCAGAAGCATCTGCGGGATTGGGCCACGCAGCACACCGGGGTCGAGGCATTCGTCGAGCCCAAAACCAGCGTCACGCCGCTGACGATCGTGCTGGTGGCCGCCGACGGTGAGTGGACCCGTCGGCCGGCCGGCGGCCCTGCCGGTGCCCGCCGGCTCGGCGAGCAGCTCGGCATACCCGTATACGACGTGCAGAAAGTCGGGTATCCACAGCGGATGCGCGACTATGACGCCCGGCGGCGGATCGAACGCCGTCGCGCCCTGCGCGAGGAGCTCGACGAGCGGTGATCACTCGCGGAAACACTGGAGAGTCCTGATGGCCATGCGTTATGTCGACAGCAACGACGGAACCCGCCTCGCGGTCTACGAGGAAGGCAACCCCGACGGTCCGACCGTCGTCCTGGTCCATGGCTGGCCCGACTCGCACGCGCTGTGGGACGGCGTGGTGCCGCTGCTGGCCGATAAGTTCCGCGTCATCCGCTACGACAACCGGGCCGCCGGCGCCTCCTCGGGACCCAAGTCGTATTCGTATTACACGGTGGCCCACCTGGCCGACGACTTCGGCGCGGTCATCGCCGAACTCAGCCCCGGCCAGCCGGTGCACGTGCTGGCCCACGACTGGGGATCGGCCACCATGTGGGAGTACGTGGCCCGCCCCGAAGCCGCCGACCGGGTGGCGTCCTTCACGTCGGTGTCTGGCCCCGGCACCGACCATTTCAGCCGTTACGTCCGCGACGGCCTGAAGCGGCCGTACCGGCCGAAGTTGTTCTCCCGCGCGCTGTCTCAGGCCGCTCACCTGAGCTACATGGCGGGGTTCTCGGTACCCGTGCTGGCCCCGGCGCTGATGCGTGCCGCCGCCGCACCGCTGCAGCAGCTGCTGAACCGGGGTATCCCCGTCGAACAGCGGCACTACGGGCAGACCTACACCGCCGATGCCGCCAACGGCCTGAAGATCTACCGCGCCAACTTCTTCCACTCGTTGCTTCGCGTCCGCAACGACCGCTACGTCGAGGTCCCGGTGCAGCTGATCGTGAACCTGGATGACCCCTACGTGCGGCCCTATGTCTATGACGACACCGCACGCTGGGCGCCGCGGTTGTGGCGCCGCGATATCCGGGCCAAGCATTGGTCGCCGTTCTCCCACCCGCAGGTGCTGGCGGCGGCCGTCACCGAACTGGCCGAGCACCTGGACGGCAAGCCGGCCAGCCGCGCGCTGCTGCGTGCTCAGGTCAACCGACCGCGAGACAGCACTGCTGTTCGCCCGGCTGGGCGCCGAAGTGGTGGTCAGTGACCTCAACGAGGCCGGTGTGACGAAGACCGCCGCGGATATCACCGGCTGCGGCGGCCCGGCAGAAACAGGTCGCGGCCGGGTTCGGCAAGCGCGGAGAAGATGGCCAAGGCGATCGTCGCGCGTCAGAAGCTCATCTAGTCCGTCTTACCGCTAGCCGGTAGTCAGCTATGGCGGCCTGCGGTGATGTCAGTCGCGAGCGCGGCTGCCAGGGTCGAATCATGACCGAGACCACGCGCACCCGCCTGGCACCACCGTCCTTCGACCTCGACTCCGCGCTGGCCAAAGTGCAGGCCGCCGAGGATGCGTGGAACACCCGTGATCCCTGGCATGTCTCACTGGGCTATTCGCCGGATTCGGAGTGGCGCAACCGCGACACCTTCATCACCGGGCGGGACCAGATCGTCGACTTCCTGACCGCGAAGTTTCGGCGCGAACACGCCTACGCATTACGCAAGGGACTGTGGGCGTTCCACGACAACCACATCGCCGTGCGATTCCAGTACGAGTGGCACGACGAGGCCGGGCAGTGGTGGCGCAGCTACGGCAACGAGCTATGGGAGTTCGATGAGCAGGGCCTCAATCGCCGCCGCGAAGGCTCCATCAACGATGTGCGCATCAGCGAGGAGCAGCGCCGCATCTTCGGCCCGCGCCCGCCGGCCGAGCGCGGCGTCGACTTCCCGCTGCGCTAGCCGTTGGGACTTCCCGCTGCATTAGCCGTTGGCGGCGATGTCCTCCAGCACCGCGAACATCGTCCGCGTGGGCACCCCGGTGCCGCCCTTGCCGGTGTAACCCCACGGGCCGGAGGCGTTGTACGCCGGCCCGGCGACGTCGACGTGCACCCACTGCACGCCGTCGGCGACGAATTCGCGCAGGTACACCCCGGCGACCAGCATGCCGGCGAGCCGCTGCGCGCTGACGTTGGCCAGGTCGGCCACGCTCGACTTGAGGTCGTCTTTTAGCTCATCGGGCAGCGGCATCGCCCAGCCGTTCTCGCCCTCTTCCTGCGAGATCCGGGCCACCCGGTCGCGGAACTCGTCGCTGCCCATGACGCCGGGGATCCGGGCGCCCAGCGCGACGGTCTGCGCACCGGTCAGCGTCGAGGTCTCGATCAGGTAATCCGGGTTGTCCTCGCAGGCCCGCACGATCGCGTCGGCCAGGATCAGCCGTCCCTCGGCATCGGTGTTGAGCACCTCGACGGTGATCCCGCCGTACTGGGTCAGCACGTCACCGGGGCGCTGCGCGGTCGACGACGGCATGTTCTCGGCCATCGGCACCGTGGCGATCACGTCGATCGGCAGCCCCTGCTTGGCGGCCAGCACCACCGTGGCGATCACCGCCGCGGCGCCGCCCATGTCCGAGGTCATGTGGTGCATCGAGGCGGCCGGCTTGATCGAGATGCCGCCGGTATCGAACGTGATGCCCTTGCCCACCAGCGCGACGGTTTTCGCCTTCTTGCCCTTGCCGCCTCGATGGATCAGCCGCACCAGCCGCGGCGGGCGCGACGAGCCCTTGCCCACCCCGACGATGCCGCCATAGCCGGCCTTGGCCAGTGCTTTGTCATCGAGCACCTCGACCTCAAGGCCGGCCGCCTCGCCCAAAGCCTTGGCGCGCTTGGCGAATTCGCCCGGGAACAGGTGGCTGGGCGGGGTGTTGACGAAATCGCGCGCGGTGGCCACCGCCGTCGCGATGGCGGTGGCCCTGGCCGCGTCCTTCTTGGCGCCGGCCGCAGTGCTCAGCGCGACGATCTTGCCCAGGGCCGCTTCTTTCGGCGCGGTCTTGGCGCTGCGGAACTCGATGAAGCGGTAGCTGCCCAGGATCAGCCCCTCGATCGCGGCCTCCAGGTGCAGCTCGGTCAGCGTGGTGATCATGGTCTCCACACCGGACAGCGACCGCGCCGCCACCCCGGCGGCACGCCGGATGACGTCGGCGGGCCACTCGTCGCGGTCGGCGCCGAGCCCGACGGTCAGGACGCTGCCCACCGCGAGCGACGGCACGTGCAGGCGGGTGACCTGCTCGGCGCCGCCCTTGGCACCCAGCGCACGCAGGCTCACCTGGATTTCAGCGATGGTCGCGGCATCGAGGAACGGGCTGCCGACGACCGTGGCGGAGCTGTCGCTGCCTTCCCCGCCCAGGCCGGTCACGACCGGGACGATCAACACGGCCCCCGGTGCCCGCTTGGGCAGCGAGGTCGCGACGGTGACGGTAGGGGCGGGATAGCCGACTTCAGTGCTCACGAGGATCAACACTAATCGCGGGGGATTAGTGTTGTTGGCCGTGACCGACGCATCCGAACTATTGCATGGGCCGCTCGACAGTCAGCACCGTGAGCTGGGCGCCACCTTCGCCTCATTCGGAGGCTGGCTGATGCCGGTGTCCTACGCCGGGACGGTCGGCGAGCACACCGCCACCCGCGAAGCCGTCGGCCTGTTCGACGTCAGCCATCTGGGCAAGGCACTGGTGGCCGGGCCGGGTGCCGCGGAGTTCGTGAACTCCACGCTGACCAACGACCTGCGGAGGGTCGGTCCCGGCAAGGCGCAGTACACGCTGTGCTGCACACCGGACGGCGGGGTGATCGACGACCTCATCGCCTACTACGTCAGCGACGACGAGATCTTCCTGGTACCCAACGCCGCCAACACCGCTGCCGTGGTCGACGCGTTGCAATTGGCTGCGCCGCAGGGCATTTCGATCACCAACGAGCACCGTTCGTATGCGGTGCTGGCCGTCCAGGGCCCCCGCTCCGCCGATGTGCTGGCCGCGTTGGGGCTGCCTACCGACATGGACTACATGGGATTTGGGGACGGGGAGGTCGACGGCATCACGGTGCGGGTCTGCCGCACCGGGTACACCGGCGAGCACGGCTACGAGCTGCTGCCGCCGTGGGACTCCGCGCCGGTGGTGTTCGACGCGCTGGTCGCCGAGGTGCAGGGCGCGGGTGGGCAACTCGCCGGGCTCGGCGCACGCGACACCCTGCGCACCGAGATGGGCTACCCGCTGCACGGCCATGAGCTGTCGCTGGACATTTCGCCGCTGCAGGCCCGCTGTGGCTGGGCGATCGGCTGGAAGAAGGACGCGTTCTGGGGCCGGGATGCCCTGCTGGCAGAGAGGGAGGCCGGTCCGCGCCGGCTGTTGCGCGGCCTGCGAGCGACCGGGCGGGGCGTGCTGCGCCCGGATCTGACCGTGCTGAACGGCACGCAGCCGGTAGGTGTCACGACGTCCGGCACGTTCTCACCGACGCTGAAAGTCGGTATCGCCCTTGCTCTCATCGACGCTGACGCCGGAATCGACGACGGCGCGCTGGTCAACGTCGACGTTCGCGGCCGTGCGTTGGAGTGCGAGGTGGTCAAGCCGCCGTTCGTCGAGGTCAAAACTCGCTAGCGGCCCGGTCTACAATTTCTCCTATGACAGACGGCCCCCTCGAGTTCACGGTTGAGCGCAACGCGAATCCGGCGAGCGACGAGGTACGGGCACAGATTCTGGCCGATCCCGGCTTTGGCCGGTTCCACACCGACCACATGGTGTCGGTGCTCTACACCGACGAGCTGGGTTGGCACGACGCCCGCGTTATGCCATACGGCCCGATCGAGCTGGACCCGTCGGCCATCGTCTTGCACTATGCGCAGGAGATTTTCGAGGGCCTCAAGGCCTACCGGTGGGCGGGCGGATCGATCGTGTCGTTCCGCCCGGAGGCCAACGCCGCGCGGTTGCGTGCCTCGGCTCGCCGGCTGGCCATCCCGGAGCTGCCCGAGGAACTGTTCGTCGAATCGTTGCGCCAGCTGATCGCCGTCGACGACCGGTGGGTGCCGCCCGCCGGGGGCGAGGCGTCGCTGTACCTGCGGCCGTTCGTCATCGCCACCGAGCCCGGCCTCGGAGTACGGCCGGCCACCGAATACCGCTACCTGGTCATCGCCTCACCGGCCGGCGCCTACTTCAAGGGCGGGATCAAGCCCGTCAACGTGTGGCTGTCCACCGAATACGTGCGGGCCAGCCCGGGTGGCACCGGCGCGGCGAAGTTCGGCGGTAATTACGCCGCCTCGCTGCTGGCACAGGCCGAGGCGGCCGAGCACGGCTGCGATCAGGTGGTGTGGCTTGACGCTATCGAACGCCGCTACATCGAGGAGATGGGCGGGATGAACCTGTTCTTCGTCTTCGGTAGTGGTGGCTCGGCCCGGCTGGTCACCCCCGAGTTGTCCGGCTCGCTGCTGCCCGGCATCACCCGCGATTCGTTGCTGCAACTGGCCAGCGACGCCGGCTACGCCGTCGAGGAACGCAAGATCGACGTCGAGGAATGGCGCAAGGGTGCGGCGGCCGGCGAGATCACCGAGGTGTTCGCCTGCGGCACTGCCGCCGTCATCACCCCGGTCTCGCACGTGAAGTACGGCGACGGTGAGTTCACCATCGCCGACGGGCAGCCCGGTGAAGTGACGATGGCGTTGCGCGACACGCTCACCGGCATCCAGCGTGGCACCTTTGCCGACACCCACGGCTGGATGGCGCGGCTCAGCTAGCCAGGCCCGCCCGCACCGTGTTCCGCCCCGACCCCTTGGCCTCATAGAGCGCCTCGTCGGCGCGCGCCACCCACGATGTCAGGTCGTCGTGCCGGGTGGCCTCGGCAACCCCGATGCTCACCGTCACCACACCGGCATCGATGAACGGGGTGTCCGCGATGGTGGCGCGAATGTTCTCTGCGATCTGCACACTGGCCTGTAATGTGCAGTCGCGCAACAGGATGACGAATTCCTCGCCGCCCCAACGGGCCACCATGTCGGTGTCGCGACAGACAGCCACCAGGCGCCGGCCGTTCTCGACGAGGACCCGGTCGCCGGACTGATCGCGCCGGTTCCATACGCCGGTCACCGGATCGGTGACGGCCAACCGCCTGAGCTCGGCCTCGAATACCTTCCGCTCGGTGATGTCGCGGGTGACGCCGAGGATCTCCAGGACTCGCCCATCCTCATCGAGAAGGGCGATGACTTGCATCTCGGCGGCGATCTTCGAGCCGTTCTTGTGAAAGAACTTGTGTTCCAACCGAAATGGCGGCAGCTCAGTGCCGTTCTCGGCACTGGTCGAGTGACTGGCTTATCGTCTCCTCGACGGTCGCCTCGGTGCCCGGCGACAGCTCCAGCGCCGCGGTGAGCTGGGCGGTGTGGGGTGCGTCGACCACGGCTAAGACCGCCCCGGCGTCGGCCTTCGCCTCGGCGGCCGTCCACCCGATCAAGTTCTCGACTGCGTCGTTGACGTATTCGAATGCCACGTCCGGCTTCGCGCCGCGATACGAGCAGATCCACGCCTCAGGTGCGGGCTACCAAACCGATGATCACCGATGTCGTCGTCAGCTCGATCACCGCACCCAGCACATCACCGGTGATCCCGCCGAAGCGGCGCACACAGTGGTTCACCAGAATCACGGCCACTAGCAGCGCGATCAGCACCACCATCGGTCCTTGCCACAGCCGCGGAGTCGCCACGGCGGCGAGTCCGGCGACGAGCGCGCCCCACAACAGCGCGACCCCCAGTGGCTGACTGCTGGCAACCTGTTCACCCAGCACGCTGCCGCTCGCGGCGGGCACGCCGCGCCGGCACGCCAGCACCGCGGCCACCCGGCCGGTGGCCAGTGCGGTCACCACCGCGATCAGCCCGGTCCAGCCCGACGGTGTGGTGGCGAACGCCAGCGCTTGGGCGGCCACCACGACGACGACGGCCGCGACACCGAACGGGCCGGCCGTTCCGTCCCGCATCACCTGCAGCGCGCGCTCCGGCGGCCCGTAACAGCCCAGTCCATCGACCGTGTCGGCCAACCCGTCGATGTGCAGGCCACGCGTGGCGAGCAGCAGCGCGGCGACCGCCAGCACCCCGGCCAGTGGGTTGTGCGCGCCGAAGGCCCACGCGCCGGCCCACAGCGCCGCGGCCGCCAGCGCGCCGAGTGCCGCGCCGACAATCGGCAGTGCCGTCATCGTCGAGCGGCCGACCGCCGCACCCCGCAGCGGGACGGGTAACACCGTCCCGAATGCGAAAGCGGTTGCCAGCGACCGAAACACAGTCAGTCCGATGCGCGCTCGGAGACGCCGGCGCCCTCGAAGGTGGCCATCGACGCCAGCGTCGCGACGGCTGCCCGCAGCACCGGCAGCGCCACCGCGGCGCCGGTGCCCTCACCCAGGCGCAGGCCCAGGTCCAGGATCGGCACCAAGTCCAGGTGTGCGAGCGCCAGCGTGTGCGCCGGCTCGGTCGACCGGTGCCCGGCCTGCCACCACGCCCGGGCGCCAGGGGCCATGCGGTCGGCGACCAGCGCGGCCGCCGTCACCACCACGCCGTCGAGCAGCAGGGGAGTGCGCCGCACCGCGGCCTGCGCGCAGAAACCGGTCATCGCGGCCAGGTCCGCGCCGCCGCAGGTGCGCAACAGCCCGACCGGATCCGGGCGAAACTGCCTCGCCCGAAACATCGCATCGCGCACCGCCGCCGTCTTGCGTGCCCACGCCGCGTCGTCGATACCGGTACCGCGGCCGACGACCGCCACCGGCTCGGTGTCGGTCAGTGTCGCGATCAACGCCGTCGCCGCCGTGGTGTTCGCGATACCCATGTCACCGGCGATCAACAGATCGGCACCGGCGTCGACCTCGTCGTCGGCGAGCTGCCGGCCGGCTTCCAGTGCGGCGACAACCTCCTCGGCGCTCAGAGCATCCTCGAGTGCGATGTTGCCGCTGGACCGGCGGACCTTGTGCGCGCCGATCGCCTCGGTGAGTGGCTGCTCGCAGTCCACCGCGATGTCGACGACGCGTACCGACGCTCCCGCGATGCCGGCCAGCACGTTGATCGCCGCGCCACCGGCGTCGATGTTGGCCACCATCTGCGCGGTGACCTCCGGCGGGTAGGCCGATACACCCGTGCGGGCCACCCCGTGGTCGCCGGCGAATACCACCACCCGGGCCTGCTCGAATTGCTTTGGCGGACAGAGTCCTTGGCAGCCAGACACCCACACCGAGAGGGCCTCGAGCCGGCCAAGGGCGCCGGCCGGTTTGGTGAGAATGGCCTGCCTGCGCTGCGCCGCCGCAGCGGCATGGGAGTCTGGCGGTGTGACCGCGGGGAAATCCATCAGTTCAGCGCCTTCGTCGGTTTGACCCAGACCGGCAGTCCGGCAACCACCAGGACCACCTGCTCACAGCACTGGGCGAGTCGTTGGTTGAGTGTGCCGAGCTCGTCTGTGAAGCGCCTGGCAGACGCGGTCGCGGCCACCACGGTCAGGCCCACCTCAGGGCTGACCAATGCCAGCGGGGCGGTGAACCCGTCGACGGCGGCCACCAGATCGTCGACGTCGGCGGTCACCGAACCGCCATCCCAGCCCCGGCGATCCAGTGCGGCGGTCAGCCAGCCGCCGAGGTCGTCGACCAGGGTCGCGGTGTGCGGGCCGTTGCGCAAAACGGCCGCCACGTCGGTGGTTTCGACCGTGCTCCACGATGCCGGTCTGCGATCACGATGCTCGGCGACCCGCTGTGCCCAAGCCGGATCGGCGCCGCCCGCCGCGCCGGTGGCGACGTAACGCACGGCAGGGTCGCCGGCCATCGTCGTCTCGGCCCATCGTGACTTGCCCGACCTGATCCCGCCGAGCACCAGCGTGCGCACCGCGTCTGGTCGACTCAGGCGACCTTGGCGCCGCGCTCGACCTGCGGTCGCGGGGCGCGCATGCGGCGCATCTGAGAAGCCCGGCCCGCGGCGTACATCCCGAGCTTGAACGAACCCTCGGCATTGTCAGGGAACTTGGCGTCGACCGCCTTGTTGACCTTGCGGCCCAACAGGATTCCATCGATCGCCATGACGGCCATCAACACCAGCATCGCCGGGGAGATGAACAGCTGAACCTGCGGTACGGCGAGCATCACGAAGATCAGGCCCAGTGCGGCGGGCATGAACAGCCCGAGGACGTTGCGCCGCGAGTCGACGATGTCGCGCGCGTAGCGGCGCACCGGACCTTGGTCGCGGGGCAGGAGGTAGGCCTCTTCGCCGGACATCATCCGCTCGCGCCGCTGGTTCATCGCGGTGCGGCGCTGCGCCTTCTCGGCCTGGCGCTCCTCCTTGGTCAGGGTGGAGCGCATCTCCTTGCGGCGCTTGCGGGCCTCGGACGATGTCATCGGCGCCGGGGCGACCGGCCCGCGGCGTCTGACCGACTCGTTGCGCTTCGGGGTCGGCTTGCCCTTGGGTGCGGTGGTGCCCCCCGAGACGACGGGTTCGTCGGCGTCGATCGCCTCGGCGTTGGCGTCGCCCTCGTCTTTCTTGCGGCCCAGCAGCTTCACGCGTGCCAGGTTACCCTGCAGGAATGCGGGTGCTGATCGCGCCGGACTGTTACGGCGACAGCCTGACCGCCGTCGAAGCCGCCGAGTCCATCGCCGCGGGTTGGCGCCAAGCCCGGCCGTCCGACGAACTCACCCTCGCGCCGCAGTCCGACGGTGGTCCTGGCTTCGTCGGCGTGCTGGCCAGCCGCCTCGGCGAGCTCCGCCACACCAGCGTGTCCGGTCCGCTGACCGACATCGTCGATGCCGAGTGGGTGTACGACGGCGCGACCTCGACGGCCTACATCGAATGCGCGCAGGCGTGCGGGCTGGCACTGCTGGGCGGCCCGCCCACCCCCCAAACCGCGGTTGCCGCGCATAGCCGTGGCGTGGGCCAGCTGGTCGACGCTGCGCTGCATGCCGGCGCGAACAGGATTGTCGTCGGCCTTGGTGGCAGTTCCTGCACCGACGGCGGGCACGGTCTCATCGAGGCACTCGGCGGACTCGCCCAGGCCAAGGAGAAGCTGACCGGCGTCGAGCTGATCGCCGCCACCGACGTCGAACACCCGCTGCTGGGCCCGATGGGCGCGGCGCGAATCTTCGGCCCCCAGAAGGGCGCCGATCCGGCGACCGTGGGGATCCTCGAGCAGCGGATGACGGCGTGGGCGGCCGAGCTCGACGCGCTGGCCGGTGACACGGTCAGCCCGCTGCCTGGCGCTGGAGCGGCCGGGGGACTGGGCGCCGCACTGCTGGCCCTGGGCGGCAGGCGTGAATCGGGGGCGGCCGTGATCGCCGAATTCACCGGGCTGGTCGGCGATATCGCCGCCGCCGACGTCATCGTCACCGGAGAGGGCCGGTTCGACGACCAGTCGCTGCACGGCAAGGTCGTCAGCGCGCTGGCCGGCGGCGCCGTGGCCCGCGGTATCCCGGTGCTGGTGCTGGCTGGGCAGGTCACTCTGGAGCCGGCGCAGCTGGATGAGGCGGGGATCACCGCGGCCCACGCGATCGCCGACTACGCCGGTTCGGTGCAGGTCGCCATCGACGACGCCGCCAACCAGCTGACCGGATTGGCCCGTAAGACCGCGGCCGACCTGGGCGGCTGACTCACATCAACTCGGGAATAGCGCCCGGACAAGGTACCGTTGACGTGGTGGGATGAATCCCGACCGACATCTGCTTTAAGGGAGACGCAATGACTGTTTCCGATCAGTCGACCGACACCACGACCGAGACCCATGGCGCGGTCCTGACCGACGCTGCGGCTGCCAAGGCCAAGGCGCTGCTGGACCAGGAGGGTCGCGACGACCTGGCGCTGCGGATCGCTGTCCAGCCGGGCGGCTGCGCTGGCCTGCGCTACAACCTGTTCTTCGACGACCGCACCCTCGATGGTGACCTGGTCAGTGAGTTCGGCGGCGTCAATCTGACCGTCGACCGGATGAGCGCCCCCTACATCCAGGGCGCCACGATCGACTTCGTCGACACCATCGAGAAGCAGGGCTTCACGATCGACAACCCCAACGCCACCGGCTCCTGCGCCTGCGGCGATTCGTTCAACTGAACAAATTCTTTCCGCTCGTCCTGTTAATGGCCGTCCAGTCAGTACTGGGCGGCCGTTCGCAATAGATACGAGCAGACCAGCAGCTGATTGCCCTGACGCAGCAACTGCGCCACGCCCTGCTCCTCGCCGCGGTTGCCGCGGTTGCCCGATGACGCCACCTTCATGGTGAACAACACCTGGGCCTGGTAGTTCGACCAGGGCACGATCGAGTCGATCGAGGTCACCTCGGCCCCGGAGAACTGCCTGCGGAAGGCGTCGCTGGCCAGCCGGGCCAGCGCCAGATCGGACTTGCGGTCCTTCACCCCGTCGAACATGCCGCACAGGTTGTTGCGCGCGATGGCTTCGGTATCGCCCTTGGACAGCGCGGTCAGGTAGTTCGTGATCGCCGACTTGGCCGACTCCTCGGTGAATCCGCCGGCTGCCGTCGTGCTGGGTTGGCCGGTGCGGATCGTCAGTACCCCCGCCACGATCGCGCCCACCAGCACCAGCGCGCCCAGGCCCAGCCACAGCCCCAGGCGCCGTCGCGGCTTCGGGTAGGCCACCGGTGGCGGCAACGCCCCTGGATACACACCGGGATAGGGCCCGTACGACCCTTCCGGGTACGGCTCGGAATACGGGGGTGGCCCGGGAATGGGTTGACCCTCGGCCCCGACCTGCTGATGCGGCGGAATCGGGCCAGCCATCGATAAGTCTCCCTGGGATCTTCGCGTAGGCCGAAACTTCAAGCACCCGCCGCAACGGGACCGATGCCGGGCCATATAGTCGGCTCTTGTACGCAGGCTAGCGCACCGAGCGGGGCTAGTCCCATTAGCGAATGAAGGGCGGACACAACGTGGCGATCGCGGTGACCGGATCCATTGCCACCGACCACCTGATGCGGTTTCCCGGGCGGTTCTCCGAACAGCTCCTGGCCGAGCACCTGCAGAAGGTGTCGCTGAGCTTCCTGGTCGACGATCTGGTGGTGCACCGCGGCGGCGTCGCGGGCAACATGGCCTACGCAATGGGCGTGCTCGGTGGCAACCCCACGCTGGTCGGTGCCGTCGGGTCGGATTTCGACGAGTACCGGCAGTGGCTGGAATCGCACGGTGTGGACACCGCGCACGTCCTGGTGTCGAAGACCGCCTACACCGCGCGGTTCGTCTGCACCACTGATGAGGACATGGCCCAGATCGCGTCCTTCTACCCGGGCGCGATGTCGGAGGCCCGCGACATCAAGCTCGCCGATCTCGTAGAGCGAAGCGGTGCACCGGAATTGGTGATCATCGGCGCCAACGACCCGGAGGCGATGTTCCTGCACACCGAGGAGTGTCGCGCCCTCGGCCTGGCGTTCGCCGCCGATCCCAGCCAGCAGCTGGCCCGCCTGTCTGGTGACGAGATCCGCCGGCTCATCGACGGCGCCGCGTATCTGTTCACCAACGACTACGAGTGGGATCTGCTGCTGCAGAAGTCCGGCTGGTCGGAAGCCGAAGTGATGAGCCAGATTCAGCTGCGGATCACCACGCTGGGGCCCAACGGCGTCGACCTCGTGGGCCGCGACGGCACCTTCATCCACGTCGACGTGGTGCCCGAGACGCAGAAGGACGACCCGACCGGTATCGGCGACGCCTTCCGCGCCGGATTCCTCACCGGCCGCGGTGCCGGCCTGAGCCTGGAACGTGCCGCGCAGCTCGCGTCGATGGTCGCCACTCTGGTTCTGGAGGCGCCCGGTCCGCAAGAGTGGACCTGGGATCGCGACGCCGCGATCGCGCGCATCAAGGGCGCCTACGGTCCCGAAGCCGCCGACGACATTGCCACGGCACTCGCCTAGAGCTGGACGGGGTAGTGCGGCTCGCTGATCGTGGGCACCACGCTCTGCTCGACGAAGATGGCGTGCCACAGCATGAAGATCAGCACTGTCCACAGCCTGCGGCTGTGATCGCCGTCCCCGGAGCGGTGCGCATCGAGCATGGTGCGCACCGCGGCGATGTCGACGAGATGACCGGCCTGCGACGCGTCGATCATCCCGTAGGCCCAGTCCATCAGCTCGCCGGCGCGCAGCCAGTGCCGGATCGGGACCGGGAAGCCCAGCTTGGCCCGGTTCAGCACGTGCGCGGGCACGATCGGCTCCAGTGCACGGCGTAGCGCGTACTTGGTGGTGGTGCGGGTGATCTTCTGGTCGTACGGCAGCCGGGAGGCCACCGCGAACACCTCGGGATCCAGGAACGGCACCCGCAGTTCCAACGAGTTGGCCATTGTCATCTTGTCGGCCTTGACCAGGATGTCACCGCGCAGCCAGGTGAACAGATCGATGTGCTGCATCCGGGCGACCGGATCCCAGCCGGCCGACTCGGCGTAGATCGGGGCGGTGACATCGGTGTGCGTCCAGCCCGGATCGAAACCCGGCAGCACGGCGCGTAGCTGCTCGTCGGAGAAGCTGCGCGCGTTGCCGTAGTACCGTTCCTCGAGCGTCAGCGAGCCCCGGTGCAGCAGGCTCTTGCCGCGCATGCCCTCCGGCAACGGCCGTGACGCTCGGCCCAGCGACTTGCGGACCGGCCGCGGAAGATAGTCGAAAGGCTTGAGCGACAACGGTTCCCGATAGATCGTGTAGCCGCCGAACAGCTCGTCGGCGCCCTCGCCGCTCAGCACCACCTTGACGTGCTTGCGGGCCTCCCTGGCGATGAAGAACAACGGCACCAGCGCCGGGTCGGCCACGGGTTCGTCGAGATACCAGACGATTTCGGGCAGCGCCGCCACGAATTCGGACTGGCTGACCACCTTGGCCACGTGCCGCGCGCCGATCGCCTCGGCCGAGGCGACGGCCACATCGACCTCGGAGAAGCCTTCCCGCTCGAACCCGGTGGTGAACGTGATCAACCGCGGATTGTGCCGGATGGCCAGCGCGGCGATCGCGGTCGAATCGATGCCGCCGGACAGAAACGCCCCGACCGTCACGTCGGCGCGCATGTGCTTGGCCACCGAGTCCTCCAGGACCGCGGTGATCTCGTCGTAGCGGGCCTGCTCGCCGCCCGAAGTGAACGCGGTGGCGGCGAAGCGGGGGACGAAGTAGCGCTGAACCCTCGGCTGCTCGCCGGGGCGGATCACGGCGTAGCAGCCCGACTCGAGCCGGCGGATCCCGCGCTGCAGCGTCTCGGGCTCCGGGACGTACTGCAGCACCGTGTAGTGCTGCACAGCACGCTCGTCGATGGCCAGATTGATGCCGACTTCCGCGGCCAGATGCAGCAGGCACTTCTTCTCACTGCCGACGGCGGTGCCGCCAGGACCGTTGGCCATGAACAGCGGCTTGATGCCGAAGGGGTCGCGGGCGCAGAACAACTCCTGGTTCTTGGTGTCCCACAGCGCGAACGCGAACATGCCGCGTAGCCGGCCCAGCGCCTCGGTGCCCCAGTGGTGATAGGCAGCCACGATCGCCTCGCCGTCGCCGTCGGTCGCGAAGACCGCGCCGTGCGTGGAACGCAGTGCCTCCCGTAATTCCAGGTAGTTGTAGATCTCGCCGTTGAACACCAGGACGTAGCGGTCGGGTTCGGACGGCGGACCCCAGCGCAGCGGCTGGTGGGAGTGGGCGATGTCGATGATCGAAAGCCGGTTGAAGCCCAGCACAACCCGATCGTCGGACCAGGTTCCCGGCTCGTCGGGGCCCCGGTGGCGCATCAGATGCGACGCGCCCGCCACGGCCTCGACGATGTTTGGGGTGACTGCCTTTGCGGGGTCTGTAACCAGGGCCAGCAGTCCGCACACCGGGCCTAGTATGCCGCAACCGGGCAATCAACCGGGCTGGGTGTTCGGGTGTGGTCTACGCTGCGTAGTATTCGATTCGCGAAAAGTTCCCGCGAGCAGGAGGCGCCTACGTGAAGACCCGCGGTTCCCGGTTTCGGGTGCTGGCGCTAGCCGTCACTTTCGGTGCGTTGGCCCTCACTCTCAGCGGGTGCAGCTGGCAGGAAGTGTTCGGCCTGGGCTGGCCCAAAGGCATTACCCCTGAGGCACACACCAACCGCGACCTGTGGGTCTGGTCGGTAATCGCAGCGTTCGCCGTCGGCATCATTGTGTGGGGTCTGACGTTCTGGGCGATGGCGTTCCACCGCAAGAAGAAGGGCACCCCCGCCGACGCGGAGCTGCCCCGCCAGTTCGGCTACAACATGCCGCTGGAGCTGGTGCTCACGGTCGTCCCGTTCCTGATCATCTCCGTGCTCTTCTACTTCACCGTCGTCGTGCAGGAGAAGATGATGCACCGGGATCCCAATCCCGAGGTCGTCGTCGACGTCACGGCGTTCCAGTGGAACTGGAAGTTCGGCTACCAGAAGGTCGAGTTCAAGGACGGCACGCTCAACTACGACGGCGCCGACGCGGCGCGCAAGGCCGCAATGGTCTCCAAGCCCGAGGGTGTCGACGCTCACGGCGAGGAGAAGGTCGGCGCGGTGCGCGGCCTGAATCCGCAGGACCGCACCTACCTGAACTTCGACAAGATCGAAACGCTGGGCACCAGCAACGAGATCCCGGTTCTGGTGGTGCCTGCCGGCAAGCGCATCGAGTTCCAGGTCGCTTCCGCCGACGTCATCCACTCGTTCTGGGTGCCGGAGTTCCTGTTCAAGCGTGACGTCTTCCCGAACCCGCAAGCCAACCACACCGAGAACAAGTTCCAGGTCGCCGAGATCACCGAGACCGGTGCGTTCGTCGGACGCTGCGCCGAAATGTGCGGCACGTACCACTCGATGATGAACTTCGAGGTCCGGGTGGTTTCGCCCAACGACTTCAAGGCCTACCTGGAGCAGCGCATCGCCGGCAAGACCAACGCCGAGGCACTGCAGTCGATCAACCAGTCACCGGTGGCCACCACCACCCACCCGTTCGATACCCGTCGGGGCGAGCTAGTGATCCCGCAGGCGAGCAAGTAGGGGACCGCAGATGCATATTGAAGCCAGGCTTTTCGAAATCCTGACCGCCTTTTTCGTCCTCGCCGCGATCGTCTACGGCTCGCTGACCGCCGTGTTCCAGTACGGCGGCGTCGAGTGGGCCGGCACCACCGCGCTGGTGCTCACCGCCGGCCTGTCGCTGATCACCGGCACCTTCTTCCGGTTCGTCGCCCGTCGCCTGGACACCCGCCCAGAGGACTACGAGGACGCTGAAATCAGCGACGGCGCAGGGGAGTTGGGCTTCTACGCGCCGCACAGCTGGTGGCCGATCCTGATCGCGCTGTCCTTTTCGACCGCCGCAGTCGGCGCCGCACTGTGGCTGCCCTGGCTGATCGCGGCCGGCGTGGTCTTCGTGATCGCGGCGGTGTGCGGTCTGGTGTTCGAGTACTACATCGGACCCGAGAAGCACTGAACGCCTCAGCGAAGGTCACAATCGAGACATCACTTCGCGCCAACGGTGTGCTGCGTTCTGCCCGGCCCGCCCGGTTGGGTAGGGTCTTGCCAGGGCAACGGGAGCCGTCGGCGCGCTGCGTGCCAGTCCTTGGCCCGCGTGCCGCGGTGATGTAGTCGAAAGAGGACAGGCGAGCATGAGCGGGCCGAATCCGCCGGATGAGGAGTCGGGCGACCGGGGTGAGACACCCACCGGTACCGGCTTTGAGGCCTATTCCGCGCCGGAAGCCGAGCAGTACACCGCAGGCCCCTTTGTCGCGCCCGACCCCGCGCTCTACGACTACGACACCTATGACGCGGGTACCGAATACATCGACGAGGCCCAGCCGCCCAGGTGGCCGTGGGTAGTCGGGATCACCGCGATCGTGGCGGCTATCGCGCTGGTGGTTTCGGTGTCGCTGCTGGTGACCAACACCGACACCAATAAGCTGGCCACCCCGGCGACCACCACGACCGTCAAACCGCCGCCGGTGCAGGACGAGATCATCACGACCACCCCGCCAGCGCCGCCACCGCCCCCGCCGGTGACGACCGAGGAGCCGCCACCGCCGCCCCCCGAGACGGTGACGGTGACAACCGAACCCCCACCGCCACCACCACCCCCGCCAGCGACGACGGAGGCACCACCACCCGTGACCACAACGACGGCCCCGCCGCCCCCGACCACCACGACCACGACGCCGGCCGGCCCGCGTCAGGTGACCTATTCGATCACCGGGACCAAGGCTCCGGGTGACATCATCTCGGTGACCTACGTCGACGCCTCGGGCCGCCAACGCACCCAGCGCAACGTCTACATCCCGTGGTCGCTGACGGTGACACCGATCTCGCAGTCCGATGTCGGCTCGGTGCAGGCGTCCAGCTTGTTCCTGGTCAGCAGGCTGAACTGTTCGATCACGACCAGCGACGGCGTGGTGTTGTCGTCCAATCAGAACAACGCCGCGCAGACTAGTTGCTGATGACGCGCGAATCAGAGCTCCCGCTGGCCGGGACAACGGAGGAAGATCGGCGATCGCCGCAGACGGTGGACCGCCTGCTGGTCGGTGTGTGCGGTGCGATCTGGCTGGTGCTACTGGCCGTGACGGTCATTGCGATCGTCGCGCTGGTCGACATGAGCCGCGGCCACATCGCGGGGAACGACGCCTCGCGCACCCCGTGGCTGCTGTACAGCATCATCGCGGTGTCGGCGTTGATCATCGTCGGCGCGATCCCGCTGCTGATCCGGGCCAGGCGTACCGCGCTGGCGGATGCGCGGCTGGCGCCCTTCGAACCACCCAAGACGCCGGCCTCGCCGCGCCCCAGCACGGCTTCAGCGGCCCCGGTGCGCGGCGCAGAGCCGCCGACGGAGAAGCTGAAGGTATTCGGCTCGACGGTGGACCCCTTCGAGCGCTACCAGCCCGACTTCGCCCAGTCATCGGCGTCCCGGCGGGCCGATCCGCTGATCCCGGCGACCGAGCTCGACCGGCTCTGGCTGCGTTGCACGGCCATGCTGGGCGGGGCGATCGGCCTTGCGCTGGTCGGGGTGTCGACCGCGACTTATCTGCTGGCGGTGGACAACGACAGCGCGGCCTGGGTGGCACTCGGTCTGGCCGCAGTCGTCACGATCGCCATGCCGGCCATCCCGGTGACCTACCTGCGCCAGCTGCACGGCGCGGTGGAGGAGACGGAGTAAATCTCGCGATCGATGGCCTCCACAATGAAATCGATGCCTCCACAACGAAAGAACCCCCGAGCCTCGCGGCCCGGGGGTTCTTTCGTTGACTGCTAGTGCTGGCCGTTGCCGCTTCCGTTGCCGTTCGACTCAGCGTCCTGCCATTCGCGCAGTGCGGTGAGCGCCCGGTGCTCGGAGGCGTGTGCGGCCTCGTTGAGCGCGGCATCCTCGGATGCGGGGTCCGCAGTGAGGAAGCTGCCGTGGCCGGTCTTGCCGCCGGACCCCAGCTTGTTCATCCGCTTGGGCAACGCCGCGCCGGCGTATTCCAGCGGGATCGGGTGGCCGTGGTCGTCGACCGGGCCCAGCGGCTGGTGCAGCTCGATGTAGGCGCCGTGCGGCAGCCGCTTGATGATGCCGGTCTCGATGCCGTGCTCGAGCACGTCGCGGTCGCTGCGCTGCAGCCCGACCGCCCACCGGTAGGCGATGAAGAAGATCAGCGGCGGCAACACCAGCGAGCCGATGCGGCCGATCCACGTCGTCGCGTTCAGCGAGATGTGGAACTTCAGCGCGATGACGTCGTTCATGGCGGCCAGCGTCCAGACCATGTACAGCGAGATCGCCATGGCGCCGATCGCGGTGCGCGTCGGAGCGTCACGCGGGCGCTGCAGCAGGTTGTGGTGCGCGTTGTCCCCGGTGAACTTCTTCTCCAGGAACGGATACGCGATCAAGAGTCCGAACACGATGCCCATGGACATCGCGACCCAGAATGCCGCGGGGATGGTGTGGTGCCAGAAGTACAGCTCCCACGGCGGGAAGATACGGGCCAGGCCTTCCGTCCACATCATGTAGAAGTCGGGCTGGCTGCCCGCCGACACCTGGGACGGCTTGTAGGGGCCGAGCTGCCAGATCGGGTTGATCTGCAGCAGACCGCCCATCAGGCCCAGAATGCCGGTGGTCAGCGCGAAGAACGCGCCGGACTTCACCGCGAACACCGGCATGACGCGGACGCCGACGACGTTCTTCTCGGTGCGCCCGGGGCCGGGGAACTGGGTGTGCTTCTGGAACCACACCAGCGCCATGTGAGCACCGATGAGCGCCAGGATGATTCCCGGGATCAGCAGGATGTGCAGTGCGTACATCCGGGGGAGCATGGTGCCCACCACGCTGCACTGGTAGCCGACGCCGCCGCAGGGGAAGTCGCCACCGAAAAGTGCCCAGTGCAACCAGGTCCCGACGATCGGCACGCTCATCGTGATGGACGACAGCGCTGCGCGCAGGCCGATACCGGAGAGCAGGTCGTCGGGCAGCGAGTAACCGAAGTAGCCCTCGAACATGGCCAGGATCAGCAGCAGCGAACCGATCACCCAGTTGGCCTCGCGGGGCCGCCGGAAGGCGCCGGTGAAGAAGATGCGTGCCAGGTGCACCATGATCGCCGCGGCGAACAGCAGCGCTGCCCAGTGGTGGACCTGCCGTACGAACAGGCCGCCGCGGACCTCGAAGCTGATGTCGAGCGCGGACGCGAACGCCTTGGACATCTCGACGCCCCGAAGGGGTTGGTAGACACCCTGATACGTCACGTCGGCCATCGACGGGTCGAAGAACAGCGAGAGGTACACACCGGTCAGCAGCAGCACGATGAAGCTGTACAAGGCGATCTCGCCCAGCAGGAACGACCAGTGCGTGGGGAAGACCTTGTTCAGGATTCCGCGCCGGACCGCCGCCGACGGGTGGTAACGCGAATCGATCGCGTCGCCTTGTTTGGCCAGGGCATCAGCGAGTTTCGGACTCATGATGTGCGCTCCCAGAATGCGGGTCCGACGGGTTCGGCGAAGTCGCCGTTGGCGACCAGATACCCGTCCTGGTTAATCGTGATCGGCAACTGCGCCAACGCGCGCGCTGCCGGACCGAAGATCGGCCGTGCGAAATGCAGTGCGTCGAACTGCGATTGGTGGCACGGGCACAGAATCCGGTAGGTCTGCTGCTCGTACAGCGAGGCCGGGCAGCCCAGGTGCGAGCAGACCTTCGTGTAGGCGAACAGGTCGCCGAAGTTGAAGCTCTCCTGGCCCGCACGCTTGACAACCTTGCCCATGTCGACCGGCTTGATGCGGATCAGCATCACCGGGTTGCGCACGCCCATCGCGATTTCCGACAGCCGCTCGTGGCTTTCGACGGTGGTGCCGTCGCCGTCGCTCTCACGCCACGGGAACACCGTCTCCATGCCGCCGGCGTCGAGGTCCTCGGGCCGCAGCCGGACGAATGGTGACTGGCCCGGAAGACCGGTTGCCCGGGCGAGGTAGATGGTCTCGCCGGTGAACCGTGGGGTCCAGCCCGACGTCCACAGCACGGCCTTCTTGCCCTCGGCCGTAGGAACCACCGGCTTCCACGGATTCTTGATCAGGCCGCCGATGAAGGCCACTAGCGTGCCCGCGCCGAATGCACCGAGCCCGATGCCCAGCGACAGCCCAACCAGCTTGCGCCGCTTGATCGTCGAACCCTCGAGCGCATCGGTGAGGTTGGCCACCACGGTCTTGCGCTCGATCTCCGGGGAGCGACCGTCGTGGCGGTCCTGGACGGTGATCTCTTCGGGGATGAACTTCTTCTGGTAGAGCACCGCGCCGATGCCGATCGCCAGGATCGACATCCCGAAGGTCAACCCGTACAGCGGGGTGGCGAAGTCGGCCAGTGAGGTCTCGTTCGAGCCGTCCCACTGCCACGGCCAGAAGATGAACACCAGCAGCAGGGCCAGACCGAAGAAGCCGCCCAGCAGCAGCCAGCCGGCCACCAGGCGCTCGGCGCGCTTCTCTGCTTTGGTGCCCTCGACGGGCCAGCGCGGCTCCTTGAGGATGATGTCGACGCCGTCGAGCTTGCCGCCGAGCTCGAGGAGCTCCTCGCGTGACATCGCTGCGAGCTGTTCGTCGCTCGGCCGATTCACGTCACTCATGATGATCTCGCTCCGATCCACAGCGCCGCCGCGATGGCGGCGACCATGCCGATAATCCAGATCGCCATACCTTCGGACGACGGTCCGAAGCCACCGAGGCCGTAGCCGCCGGGATCCGGCGCGCGGGTCGCCATCCGGACATAGGCGATGACGTCGCGCTTCTCCTCGGGCGAGAGCTGGCGGTCACCGAACTTGGGCATGTTCTGCGGACCGGTCAGCATCGCGGTGTAGATCTGCGCGGGGGTAGCGGGCTCGAGTTCGGGCGCGAACTTGCCGGACGACAGCGCCCCGCCCTTGCCGGTGAAGTTGTGGCACGAGGCGCAGTTGAGCCGGAACAGGTCACCGCCGCGGGCGACGTCGTTGCCGAGCAGCGAGTGGTCGGCGACCTGGCCGTTGGCGTCCCGCGGAATGAGCGGGCCGCCGCCGTTGGCCTGGACGTAGGCGCCGAGCGCATCGATCTGGGCCTCGTCGAAGATCGGATCTTTGCGCGGGGCCTGGGCTTCACCGCGCATCGCGGGCATCCGGCCGGTGGAGACCTGGAAATACACCGCGGCTTCGCCGACGCCGACCAGGCTGGGGCCGCGGCCCTGTACGCCCTGGAGATTGGTGCCGTGGCAGCTGATGCACGAGGTGTCGAACAGCTGCTTACCGGTGCGCAGCAGGGCCGACTGCGATTCGTCGGCGACCGCGACCTGCGGTGTGGGCGTCAGCGTGGCGGCCAGGCCGCCGGCGACACCGAGGCCGACCAGCAGCAGCACCGCGCCGGTCAGGCGGCGACGAAGTCGACGACGCGACTTGTCGCTCATCGGTGCCTTCACCCGCGCCGATCTCTTGAGCATCGAACCCCTTCTCATCGGATGAAGTAGATCGTCGCGAACAGGGCGATCCACACGATGTCGACGAAGTGCCAGTAGTAGGACACGACGATGGCCGCAGTCGCCTGAGCGGGCGTGAACTTGCTCATCGTCGTGCGCAACAGAAGAAGAACGAAGGCGACCAGACCGCCGATGACATGCAGGCCGTGGAAGCCGGTCGCGAGGTAGAACACGCTGCCATAGGAGCTGCCCGCGATGGTCGTGCCGTGCGTGGCCAGGTGGTAGTACTCGTAGGCCTGGCCGGCGACGAAGAAGGCGCCCATCGCCAGGGTGATCAGGTACCAGCGGCGCAGCCCGTAGACGTCGCCGCGCTCGGCCGCGAACACACCCATCTGGCAGGTGAACGAGGACGCGATCAGCACCAGGGTCACCGGAACCGCCTGATACAGGTTCAGTTCCGTCGGCGGCGGCGGCCATACTCCACCGGCCTGAGCGCGGGCAGTGAAGTACATCGCGAACAGTCCAGCAAAGAACATCAACTCACTGGAAAGCCACACGATGGTGCCAACACTGACCATGTTCGGCCGGTTCAGCGAATGTACGCGCGATGTGATCGCAGTTCCCGAGGTGCCAACAGCGCTCGTCACATCAAGAAGTATGACGCTTTGTAGTTGTTGAGGTACAGCCAGGGGCCGAATTAGTCAGAACTGTCGGTGAACTCCGGCTGTGGAGTGCCCCGGCGGCATGGGAATATCGGCGCGTGACTCACCCCGCTTCTCAGCCCGGCGCAGACGCGCCGACATCGTCATGGCCGCAGGTCCTGGACCGCTTGACGGCCAGCGTGGAACTCGAACCGGGGCAGGCGAGCTGGGCGATGGACCAGATCATGACCGGGGTCGCGACGCCGGCGCAGATCGCCGCCTTCGGCGTGTCGATGAAGATGAAGCGCCCGACGCCGGCCGAGGTGCGTGAGTTGGCCGACACGATGCTGCGTTACGCGCGCATGGTGCCCACCGATGTCATCGGCACCGACACCGTCGACATCGTCGGCACCGGCGGCGATCGCGCCAATACCGTGAACCTCTCGACGATGGCGGCGATCGTGGTCGCCGCCGCCGGAGTGCCGGTGGTCAAGCACGGCAATCGCGCGGCGTCTTCCAAGAGTGGCGGGGCCGACATGCTCGAGGCGCTCGGTGTGCGCATCGATCTGGGGCCCGACGAGGTGGCCCGCAGCGTGCAAGAGGTGGGCATCGGGTTCTGCTTCGCGCCGGTGTTCCACCCGTCCTACAAGTTCGCCGGACCGCCGCGCCGCGAGATCGGCGTGCCGACGGTCTTCAATCTGCTTGGGCCGCTGACCAATCCGGCCAGCCCACGGGCGGGGCTGATCGGTTGTGCGTTCGGCGATCTGGCCGAGGTGATGGCCGGGGTGTTCGCCGCGCGGCGCTGCAGTGTGCTGGTGGTGCACGGCGACGACGGTCTCGACGAGCTGACCACCACGACCACCAGCACCATCTGGCGGGTCCAGGCCGGCACCATCGACAAGCTCACGTTCGACCCGCTGGGATTCGGTTTCGCCCGGGCCCGCATCGAGGAACTGGTGGGCGGGGAGGCCGAGGAGAACGCCCAGGAGGCGCGCACTGTGCTCGGCGGTGCGCAGGGACCCGTGCGCGACGCGGTGATCCTCAACGCGGCCGGCGCGATGGTGGCCCACAGCGGGCTATCCAGCCACGCCGAATGGCTGCCGTCCTGGGAGGAGGGGCTGGCCCGCGCCGCCGAGGCGATCGACTCCGGTGCGGCCGAGCAGCTCCTCGCGCGTTGGGTGCGGTTCACCCAGCAGCTCTGAGTCGAGCTGGGCGGCCGCGAGTCGGGCCGAGTGTGCCGTCGCCGCCCAACCTGCCCACGGTCCTGCTGAGTGCAGAGGTGACGCCAAACCCGTTGTGGCGCTGACTATTCGGACGCCCGGCCCGTTGAGCCACCGCGCGATCAAGGAGGTCTCCTCGACCAGCGCCCCGCCGAGGGGTGCTGGTCGGGGAAGGATGGCCTGCGCGCAGGCCTGAAGGGCTTCGATTACGGGCATCGGTGGGACGCGGCGTGGAGCGACTCCGGCGGCGGCGAGCTGCCCGCTCCTGACCACCGCGAGTTGCCAGCCGCCGGCGCCGTCGGGGGCGGCGGCGACGAGTTCGTCGACAGCGGCCAGCGCCCGCAGGCGCTGGCCGCGCCAGAGCACGTCGACGGCCGCGGCGATGTGATCGCGCAGCCGTGCGGCGCTTTCAAAGCGGGCTCGCCCGGCCAGCTCGCCGACCTGGTCGATGGCTGCGCACAGCGCACTGTTGTCCAGCCCGCCGATTAGCGCGGCCGCCCGCAGCGGGGCGGCCGCGTAGTCAGCGCCGGCGATGCCGCGCGGTGCCGGACATCCGGACACCTCGCGCTCGGGACACTTCGGGCCGTGCTCTCCCGTGCGCGCGATGCGGGCGGTACAGGTGCGCACGCCGGTGAACCGGGCCAGCAAGTCGGCGGTGTCGGCGGCGTCGGCCCGCGACCGGAACGGACCGATGGCGTGGTCATGGCGCGGCTCGCGGACAACCGACAGCCGGGGGAACGCCTCGTCGGTCAGCGCCACCCACCACCAGCGGTGCGGGAAGCGGGAGCGGCGGTTGTAGGGCGGGGCGTGTGCGGCCAGCAGTCGCAGCTCGCGGACCCCGGCCTCCAGTGGGTGCGCGCATTCGACGTGGTCGACCTTTGTGGCCAGACCGACCATCTCTTTCATCCGCCCGCGCGGATCGGCGCCGGTGAAGTATTGATTCACCCGGCGGCGCAGATCGGTGGCGGTGCCGATGTAGAGCACCTCGCCGGTCGGCCCGCGGAACAGGTACACCCCCGGCCGGTGTGGCAGGTTGCGGGCCAGAACCCGTTTGCCCCGTTGGGCGTTGGAGATGTTGGGCAGGTACCCGCGCAGATCGGTATAGGTGTGCACGCCCTGATTGCCAACCCGTTCGATCAGTGCGTGCAGCACGTCGACGGTGGCGCGGGCGTCATCCAGCGCGCGGTGGTTCGGCTGGGTGGCAGAGCCGACGAGTGCAGCCAGCGTGGCCAGCCGCACGCTGGGTGCCTCCTCGCGGGTGAGCACCCGGCGGGCCAGCCGCACCGTGCACAGCACCGGCGGGTGCGGCCAGGGGATGCCGCACTGTTCGGCGGCCGAGCGCAGGAAGCCGATGTCGAAGCCGGCGTTGTGCGCCACGAGCACGGCGCCGCGGGCGAACTCCAGGAACATCGGCAGCACCGCGGCGATGGTGGGCGCATCGTGCACCATCGCGGTGGTGATGCCGGTCAGCTGGACGATCTGCGGGGGGATGGACCGCTGCGGGTCGACCAGGGTGGCGAACTCGCCGAGCACCTCACCGCCGCGGACCTTGATCGCGCCGATCTCGGTGATGGCGTCGCGGGACCCGTCGGCCGAGGCGGTGGCGCGCCCGCCGGTGGTCTCCAGGTCGACGACCACGAACGTGGTGTCCCGCAACGACAGGTCGGCGGCCGGGTCGACGTCGGCGAAGCTCAGCTGCGCATCACCCCGGTGCGCAGCACCGGAAACCGCATCAGCTGACCCCGCCACAGCAGTTGACGGTAGGCAGCCCCACCGACAGGACGTCGGCGCCACTCCGAGCGGACCCGGACTTGTCGGGGGTCGCAGTTAGCGTGCGGCCAACACGATGAGAGAGGAGACCCGAGATGGAAATAGACCCAACCGAACCGGTTGTCATCGACTGCGACGACTGCGCGGTTCGCGGGCCGGGCTGCCGCGACTGTGTGGTGAGCGTGTTGCTCGGTGTACCGGAGACTTTGCTGGAAGACGAGCGGGCGGCATTGGAAGTGCTGGCCGAGGCCGGTTTGGCGCCGCGATTGAAGCTGGTGCCGATCCACCGCCACGGGGGCTCAGGGCTGGCGAGCTAGGGGCCTGATAGGTTGGATGGCAGGTTGTGACTGGTGTGGCCGGTGAGGCTGAGAGTCTCTTGAGAACTGTGTCCCTGGTTGGACAACGCTGATGCCATTTCGTAACCTGTTCGAGACCTTAGGCACTCGATGCAGCGACATCGACGGCGATACAAGGAAGCGCAATCTTGAGCTTTTACCGCAGATACCTGACTAAACGCGTTTTCAAACGCCCTCTAGTAGGTGGGATCGCGGGGCTCACGATCTTTGCGACTGTTATCTCCGGTTCGGTACATGCCGATCCCGCCGAAGACGGTGTGGCAAAGCTTAATGAGTTGTCACGACAGGCAGAACAGCTCACCGAGTCCATGCATTCCGCTCAGCTTGATCTTGACAAGAAGCTGCAAGCAGAGGGTGCCGCGGAAAAGAAGCACACCGACGACCTCGCCGCCGCCGACGCGGCCAAAGCTCAGTTGGCTACCTATCAGATCGCGGTCGACAAATTTGCTGTCGCGGTTTACATGGGAGGCAGCACGGACGGCCTGAGTGCCATCCTGACAGCCGAGTCGCCGCAGGGCCTGATCGACAAACTGACCGTGCAGCGCGCGATGGCCACCGAGATGTCCGCCCAGATGGAGAACTATCGGCGGGCTAACGACCAACTCCGCCAGGCCGAGGCCGCCTCGGCCAAGTCGGCGGCCGACGCCAAGACGGCCGCCGAGCAGGCCGCGGCCGTGCGCGCCGAGCTGCAGCGCAAGCAGTCCCAGCTGCAGGTACAGATCTCGGCTGTGAAGTCGCGCTACCAGACATTGACCCCCGATCAGCGGACGGCGCTGGCTGCCCCCGGACCGCCGCCGCCGGCCGACATCCTGGCGCTGGGTGCTCCTGCTGGTCTCCCGCCGCTGGCCGACGCGCCGCCGCCGCCGCCGCCGGACGCGCTGCCGGGTCTGCCGCCGCCACCGGACGCCGCCCAGGTCATCCCGATGGCCGCCGTGCCCGTCCCAGGCCCGGGTAGCGATCAGGGTGCCGTCGCCGTGCAGGCCGCCCTCACCCGGATCGGCGACCCGTACGTCTGGGGTGGCTCCGGTCCCACCCAGTTCGACTGCTCCGGTCTGGTGATGTGGGCCTTCCAGCAGGCCGGGATCTTCCTGCCACACTCCAGCCAGGCGCTAGCCAACGGCGGTCAGCCGGTCTCGATGGACCAGATGCAGCCCGGCGACGTTGTGAACTACTACTCCGACGCATCGCATTCGGCGATCTACATCGGAGACGGGATGATGGTCCACGCCTCGACGTTCGGCCGGCCGGTGATGATCTCCCCGGTGAACAACGCCCCGATCTACAACGTCCGCCGCTACTGACCGATCGCGACGCCGGCCGGCGGCCGTCGTCGCCGTCGTATTGGTCGCCGAACTGCTCGCGGCATCGGTTCTGATCGCCGCGCCGTCCGCGCCGCCACCGTCTCCGCACATCGCCGTTCCCGCTCCGGCACCCCTGGTCGTCGGTGACGGCCGCACCGTGCGGCTGATCAGCCTGGGCGGTGCCCCCACCGACGGCGTGCTCGACCGGATCGCCGGGGACATCGGCGACGCCGTCGGAGCGGTCGAGAAGTTCTGGGGCACCGAGTGGGACCATGAGATCGTCGTGATCGCCACCGACTCGCAGGCGCAGTTCGTCGCGCAGGCCGGCCTGGCCCCGGGCGGCAATTGGGCGGACATCGCCGCGGTATCGGTCGCCGACCATGTCGACTTCGCGCGCCATCACGCCAGCGGGCAGCGCATCGTGTTCGCGCCCGGTGCTGCCAACATGAGCGACCGCTCATTGCGGATTGTGTTGACCCACGAGCTGTTTCACCTTGCCGCCCGTGCCGACACCGCGCTGGATGCGCCGCGTTGGCTGCTCGAGGGGGTGGCCGATTTCGTGGCGCGGCCACCGGAGCCGCTACCGCGGGACGCTGCGGCAGACACCGCGCTGCCCACCGACGCCGACCTGGATGTGGCCGGGCCGCAGCGGGAGCGGGGCTACGACCGCGCCTGGTGGTTCGCCCGATTCGTCGCCGACAGTTATGGCGTCGACGCGCTGCGCCGGCTCTACGTCGAGGCCTGCGGGCCTGGTCACGGGGACTTCGAAACCGCAGTGCGCCGCGCGCTTGGCACCGGAACCGCCGAGCTACGCGCCCGCTGGGCGCAGTGGCTGACCCGCTAGCGTAGGTGGCGATGACGCGGGTCCTGCTGGTCACCAATGACTTTCCGCCCCGCCGTGGCGGCATCCAGTCCTATCTCGAGCAGTTCGTCGGCCGGCTGGCCGACAGCGGCGAACATGAGCTGACCGTCTACGCCCCGAACTGGAAGGGCGCCGACGACTACGACCGGGCGGCCCGTTACCGCATCGTGCGCCACCCCGGCACGCTGATGCTGCCCGAGCCGGGAGTGGACCGCCGGATGCGAGCCCTGATCGCCGAGCACGGCATCGAAACGGTGTGGTTCGGCGCCGCCGCGCCGCTGGCGCTGCTGGCCAACCGGGCCCGTGGCGCGGGTGCGCGCCGGGTGCTGGCCAGCACCCACGGCCACGAGGTGGGCTGGTCGATGCTGCCCGTCGCCCGCTCGGCGTTGCGGCGCATCGGCGAGGACACCGACGTCGTGACCTTCATCAGCCACTACACCCGCGGCCGGATCGCCGCCGCATTCGGCCCTGATGCCGCCCTGGAACACCTGCCGCCCGGCGTCGACTCCGACCGGTTCCGGCCGAACCCCGCGGCCAGGGCCGAATTGCGCGATCGCTGCGGCCTGAGCCAGCGGCCGACGGTCGTCTGCCTGTCCCGGCTCGTGCCGCGCAAAGGCCAGGACATGCTCATCAAGGCGCTGCCCGACATCCGCCGCCGGGTCGACGATGCCGTCCTGGTGATCGTCGGCGGCGGACCCTACGCCGATGACCTGCACAAGCTGGCCGACAACGTCGGTGTGAGCGATCACGTCATCTTCACCGGGGCGGTGCCCAGCGCCGAACTCGCGGGCCACTACGCAATGGCCGATGTCTTTGCGATGCCTTGCCGCACAAGGGGTTCCGGCCTGGATGTGGAGGGGCTGGGCATCGTGTTCCTGGAGGCGTCGGCCACCGGGGTTCCGGTGGTCGCCGGTGATTCGGGCGGCGCTCCCGAAACCGTCAAACAGGGGGAGACCGGCCGGGTGGTCGACGGGCGCTCGGTCGAGCAGATCGCCGACGCCGTCTCGGGCATCCTCGCCGATACCGCGCTGGCCGCGCGGATGGGGGAGGCCGGCCGGCAGTGGGTCGAGACGGACTGGAGCTGGGCCGCCCACACCGCTCGGCTTTCCGAACTCCTGCGTGCGGCCGATCGCACCGTGTGATCATGTGCCGATGAGCAGCACGACCCGGCTCGTAGCACTCGGCGGTGTCCTGACCGCCGTCGCGGCGCTGCTCGGCCCGACCGGTGCCGCCCGGGCCGACGACTGCCCCGACGTCGAGGTGATCTTCGCCCGCGGTACCGGCGAGCCGCCTGGTATCGGCCGGGTGGGCCAGGCCTTCGCCGACGCGCTCGCGCCGCAGCTGGGCGGGCGGACCATGGACACCTACGGGGTGAACTACCCGGCCAGCCTGAACTTCCTCGCGGCAGCATCCGGTGCCGACGACGCGGCCGCCCGCATCGCGGACATGGGTGCCCGGTGCCCGCAGACCTTGTTGGTGCTGGGCGGGTTCTCCCAGGGTGCGGCCGCGGTGTCGATGCTGGCCGGGGTGCCTCCGGTCGGACAACGGATCGGCAACATCGGGTCGGCGCCGCCGCTGCCACCGGCCAGCGCCGGACAGGTCGCCGCGGTCGCGGTGTTCGGCAATCCCGGGGCCCGGTTCGGCACCCCGCTGTCGACCACCGGCCAGTTCGCCGGCCGCGCCATCGACGTGTGCAGTGGTGGCGACCCGATCTGCTCGGCGGGACGTGACCGCGGCGCGCACAGTGCCTACGAGCTGCCGCCGTACCCCGACCAGGCGGCGGGCTTCGTGGCCGGTCTGATCTGAGGCGTATCCTCGCGCGGGTGCTCGCCAGCCCTGAACTCGACCTCCGCACCGGTGCATCCCGGCCGGTGGATGGGCGGCTGGACTCCCTGACCGGGCTGCGAGCCCTGGCGGCGCTGCTGGTGGTCGGCACCCACGCGGCCTTCGCGACCGGCAAGCTCAGCCACGGTTTCATCGGCTTGGTGTGGGCTCGGCTCGAGGTCGGAGTATCGATCTTCTTCGCGCTGTCCGGTTTCCTGCTGTTCCGCCCGTGGGTCGCCGCGGCGGCCGATGCGACGGCGGCGCCGTCGGCTCGGGTCTACGCCCGGCGCCGGCTTCGCCGGATCATGCCCGCCTACGTGGTGACCGTCCTGGCGGCCTACGGCGTCTACTCGTTCTATTCGACCGGCCCCAATCCCGGCCAGAGCCTCACGGGCCTGATCCGGCACCTCACGCTGACCCAGATCTACACCGACAACTATCTGGTGACCTACCTGCATCGGGGGTTGTCGCAGACCTGGAGCTTGGCCGTGGAGGTGGCGTTCTACGCGGTACTGCCGCTGCTGGCGCATCTGCTGCTGGTGGTGCTGTGCGGCGACCGGTGGCGTCCGGCCCGGCTGCTGGCCGGTCTGGCCGGCCTGGCCGCGATCAGTCCGCTGTGGCTACTCGTGCTCAACGCAGGCGATTGGCTGCCGAACTCGGCCGGGATGTGGCTGCCGGCGCAGCTGGCCCCGTTCGCGGGCGGGATGGCGGTGGCTGTGCTGAACGTCATGGGGGTGTGCTGGCGGGCCGGGCTGCTGGTGTCGGCCGCGGCGGTGCTCTATCTGGTGGTGTCGACCCCGTTGGCCGGGGCCGTCACTCTTGCCCCGGTGCCCCTGTGGGAGCCGCTGGCCAAGGCGCTGCTCTATGCCGCGATCGCCACGCTGGTGGTGGCGGCGCCGACGCTGGGCGGGCGCGGGCTGTTCGATCGGCTGTTGAGTAGCAAGCCCATGGTGTGGCTCGGCGAGATCTCCTACGAGATCTTCCTGCTGCACGTGTTGGTGATGGCCGTCGTGCTGGGTGCGGTGCTGGGCTGGCCGTTGTTCACCGGCTCACTGCCCGGCCTGTATCTGCTGACGTTGGCCGTCACGATTCCGTTGGCCTGGCTGCTGCACCGGTTGACCAGTGTGCGGCAGGCTACGTGCCGGTGCCCGGGCAGCCGAGGAGCGCATTTCCAGTCCAGGTGGGGTGTGCCTTCAAGTTTTCGGCACACCACGCCGCGCCGTCTTCGGTCGTGCTCTTCCACTGATAGGCATGTTGGTCTTTGAGGGCCTGCTGACCCTCTGGGCTGGTTGCCGAATTACCGGGCTTGCCCGCAGTCGCAAGCCCCGCATTGCAGTTCAGGAACAGCAACATGGTGTTGTTGGTCTGCTGAAAATTGTCACCTTTGACCCACGGCGCCTTCTGCGAACGGGTCACGATGCACTGATCGGTCGGCAACTCGGAGTCGACCCGCCCGGCCACGACGGCGGTCACCGTTACCTCCGTATGCACCGCGGTGGGCTTATTTGGCGTAAATCGCCGCGATCTCGTCGGCGAACTTCTCGGCCACCACGTTGCGCTTGACCTTTAGCGTCGGCGTCAGCTCACCGGTTTGGACGGTGAAGTCGCAAGGCAGAATCCGGAATTTACGGATCGACTCCGCATGCGACACATGCTGATTGGCGTCCTTGACGGCCAGCTCGATCTCGGCGGCCAGATCGGGATCCTCCCGGAGATCGCCGACCGAGGCGCCGGCCGGCTTGCCGTGGTGGGATTTCCACAGGTCGAACGTCTCGGGGTCGATGGCGATCAGCGCACCGATGAACGGCTGTTTGTCACCGACGGCCATCGCCTGGCTGATCAGCGGATGTGCCCGCAGCGCATCCTCGAGCACGGCCGGGGCGACGTTCTTGCCCCCAGCCGTCACGATGATCTCCTTCTTGCGCCCGGTGATCGACAGGAAGCCGTCGGCGTCGACGCTGGCCAGGTCACCGGTGTGGAACCAGCCGTCGACGATCGCCTCGGCGGTGGCCTTCTCGTTACGCCAGTAGCCGCTGAACACCACGCCGCCCTTGACCAGAAGTTCGCCGTCCTCGGCCACCTTCATGGCGTTGCCCGGGATCAGCTTCCCGACGGTGCCGACCTTCAGCTCGCCGATCCGGTTCACCGTGATCGCTGCGCTGGTCTCGGTCAGGCCGTACCCCTCATAGATGGACAGCCCGACACCGCGGTAGAAGTGGCCGAGCCGTTTGCCTAGCGGCGCACCACCGGAGATCGCCGCGTGGCAGTCACCGCCGAGGGCGGCGCGCAGCTTGCCGTACACCAACTTGTCGAACACCGCATGCGCGGCGCGTAGCACGAGATTGGGTGTCCCGGTTGCCTGCGCTTCGCTGTACGCGATCGCCGCCTTGGTGGCCAGCTCAAAGATCCGGCCCTTGCCGCTGTCGCGGGCGTTCAACTCGGCTGTGTTGTAGACCTTTTCGAACACCCGGGGCACCGACACCACGATCGTCGGCTTGAACAACTGAAGCATCGGCACCAGGCTCTTGATGTCGCTGGTGTAGCCCAGCGTCACCTTGTTGGCGAACGCCGTCATCGACAGCGCGCGGGACAGCACGTGAGCCAGGGGCAGGAACACCAGCAGCCGCTCATGTTGCCGCAGCAGGGTGGGGAAACACGTTGCCGCCCCACGGGTTTCGGAAAGCAGATTGGAGTGGGTCAGCTGCACGCCCTTTGGCCTGCCGGTGGTGCCCGAGGTGTAGATCAGGGTCGCCGGGTCGGTTGACCGCAGCTCGGCCAGCCGACGGTTCAGCTCCGCGGGGTCGGCACCGGCCGCGGCCTCGGCCAGCAGGTCGAGCGCGGTCGGGCCCGATGACTCGATGCGCAGCGTGTTGCGTAGGCCCGGCAGCACGTCGTGCAGTTCGGAGATCATCTGGGCGTGTGCCTCGGTCTCGGTGAACGCGAGTACCGCGCCGGAATCCTCCAGCACCCAGTGGACCTGCTCGGCCGAGGACGTCTCGTAGATCGGAACCGTGACTGCGCCGACCGACAGGATCGCGTAATCGAGGATGACCCACTCGTAGCGGGTCGCTGACAGGATCGCCACCCGGTCACCGGCCTGTACGCCCTGCGCGATCAATCCCAGGGCCGCCGAGCGGATCTGGGCGGCTACCTCGGCACACGTGACGTCGGTCCAGGCACCGTCGACGAGGCGCTGCAGGATCGGGTAGTCCGGATCGGTGCGCTCGTGGGAGTACACGGAGCTGACGACATTGTCGTGTTCACCGATGGTGAACGATGCCGGAACGCTGTATTCACGCATACCGACCAGCCTAGTCAACGGGCGGCCGGTGGCCTCGCGGGTCCGATATGTGAAGCTAGTGCGCATGAACAGCATCCAGGTCGCCGACGAGACGTTTGTCGCGGCGGATCCGGCGGCGGTGGGGCGTGCGGTCGCGGACCGGGCGAGCTGGCGGAGATGGTGGCCGGATCTGCGGCTGGAGGTCGTCGAGGACCGCGCCGACAAGGGCCTGCGGTGGACGGTCACCGGTCCGCTGACCGGCACCATGGAAATCTGGCTGGAACCGGTGCTCGACGGTGTGCTGTTGCACTACTTTCTGCACGCCGAGCCGTCCGGCGTCGCGGCCTGGCAACTGGCCAAGATGAACCTGCCCAAGCTGACCCATGAGCGTCGGGTCGCTGGGAAACGGATGGCGTTCGAGGTGAAAACCACGCTGGACGCGGCACGCCCGGTGGGCGTCGCACCCCGGCACTGATATCGGGTCACACCCTGGGCCGGGAGGGTACCGTTTGTGGCCGAGGGAGCGCGATCGTCTCGGGTCGCGCAGCGCAAAGCGACGGGAATTGGCAACAGTGGCTGACAAGACGGCGCAGACCATCTACATCGATGCGGATCCCCGCACTGTGATGGACGCCATCGCCGATATCGGTGCGTACCCGCAGTGGGTCTCGGAGTACAAGGAGACCGAGGTTCTCGATTCCGACGAACAGGGTTACCCGCTGACTGCCCGGCTGGTGCTGGATGCCGCGGTGCTCAAGGACACCATGGTGCTGTCCTACGACTGGCCGGCCGACCGCAAGTCGGTGCGCTGGTCGCTGGTCTCGAGCTCGCTGCTGAGGGCGCTCGATGGTGCATATACGTTGGCCCCCAAGGGTTCTGGAACCGATGTCACCTACGAGTTGTCGGTGGACCTGGTCATCCCGATGATCGGGTTACTCAAGCGCAAGGCTGAGCGCCGGCTGACCGACACCGCTCTCAAGGACCTGAAGAAATGGGTCGAGGGCTGAGTGACCCCCGGTGACGCCCCCGCCGATGCGGGCCTGACTGAGCAGGCCCGGATCAGCTTCTTCGTCGGCAAGGGCGGTGTGGGCAAGTCGACGTTGGCCTCGGCGACTGCGGTGCGCGCGGCACTGGCCGGCGAACGGGTGCTCGCGGTGTCCACCGACCAGGCCCACTCACTGGGCGATGTGCTCGGTGTCGCGGTGCCGCCGACCGGTAGGCGCGAGCCGGTGCGGATTCTCACCGAGGAGGGCACCGACGCCGTCGGCGGCGGGCACCTCGATGCACTCGCCCTGGACACCCTGGCTCTGCTGGAGGGCAGATGGCGGGCCATCGCGCCAGTGCTGGCCGCCAGATTCCCGAATTCTGATCTCAAAGATGTTGCACCGGAAGAACTTTCCGCGCTACCGGGAATTCAGGAGGTACTCGGCCTGGCCGAGGTGGCCGCGCTGGCCGACTCGGGCCGGTGGGACTACGTCGTCGTCGACTGTGCCTCGACCGCCGACGCCATGCGGATGCTGACGCTGCCGGCGGCGTTCGCGATGTACATCGAGCGGGCCTGGCCGCGGCATCGCCGGCTGAGCGCCGCCCTCGACAGCGCGCACAGCGCCGCCACCGTCGCGGTGATCGAGGGGATCAGCGGCGGGGTCGAAGGATTGTCCGCGCTGCTCACCGACGGGCAGCGGGTCAGTGCGCACTTGGTGCTCACCGCCGAGCGGGTGGTGGCTGCCGAGGCCGTGCGCACCCTGGGTTCGCTCGTGCTGATGGGTGTGCGGGTGGCCGAACTTTTCGTCAATCAGATTCTGGTCCAAGATGATTCGTACGAGTACCGCAACCTGCCTGAACATCCAGCCTTCGATTGGTACTCCGAGCGGATCGTCGAGCAGCAAGCGGTGCTCGTCGAGCTCACCGGCGCGATCGGCGACGTCCAGCTGGTCCTGGCTCCACACCTGGCCGGCGAGCCGATCGGAGCCAAGGCACTCGGCCAGCTGCTCGACAGCGTGCGACGGCGCGACGGCTCGCCGCCACCCGGGCCGCTGAAGCCCGTGGTGGATCGCGAATCGGGTTCGGGAGTCGATGCGATCTACCGCATGCGGCTAGAGTTGCCGCAAATCGATCCGGGAACGCTGACACTGGGCCGGGTCGACGACGACTTGATCATCGGCGCCGCAGGGATGCGGCGCCGCGTGCGACTGGCGTCGGTTCTGCGGCGGTGCATCGTGGTGGACGCGGCACTGCGCGGTACCGAGCTGACCGTGCGCTTTCGACCAGACCCGGAGGTGTGGCCCGCGTGAACGGCCCGCATCCCGACCTGGGGCCCGAACTGCGCGCGCTGGCCCAGGCGATCCTGGACCGGCTCGACCCCGCCGTCCGCGCCGGCGCGGCGATGACCGCAGGCAGCCCGCAGGGCAAATGCCAGCAGGTGTGGTGCCCGGTATGCGCGCTGGCCGCGCTGGTCAACGGTGAACAGCACCCGCTGCTGACCGTCGTCGCCGAGCACAGCGTGGCTCTGGTGACGATGATCCGGGCGATGGTGGCCGAGGAGGGCACGGCCGCGCCAGGACCTGACGGTGCACCGCCCGATGAGCCCGGTCCCGATGAGCCCGGTCCCGCGCCGAGCCGCTATCAACACATCCCGGTCAGCGTCGAGGAGTGACGCGACCTGTGGTCGCTGTCCGCACGCCTGGGTACAGTTAGCCCAAAGCGCGTGACCGATCGGGAGGCCCCATGTGGTACTGGCTGTTCAAGTACATCTTCATGGGACCCCTGTTGGCTTTGCTTGGTCGGCCGAAAGTTGAAGGGCTGGAATACGTTCCGAATTCCGGGCCGGTGATCCTGGCGAGCAATCACCTGGCGGTGGCGGACAGCTTCTACCTGCCGCTGGTGGTGAGCCGGCGGATCACGTTCCTGGCCAAGTCCGAATATTTCACCGGGACCGGCATCAAGGGCTGGTTCACTCGGTGGTTCTACACGGCCGCCGGCCAGGTGCCGATCGACCGCGCCGACGCCGACGCCGCCCAGGCCGCGTTGAGCACCGCTGAGCGACTGCTGAAGCAGGGCAAGCTGCTCGGCATGTACCCCGAGGGCACCCGCTCCCCGGACGGCCGGCTCTACAAGGGCAAGACCGGCCTGGCTCGGCTGGCGCTGGAAACTCAGGTGCCGGTGATTCCGGTCGCGATGATCGGAACTGACGTCGTGAACCCGCCGGGATCGAAGATGTGGCGCTTCGGCCGCGTGACGGTGCGCTTCGGCAAGCCGATGGATTTCTCCCGGTTCGACGGTCTGGCCGGCAACCGGTTCATCGAGCGCGCCGTCATCGACGAGGTCATGTACGAGCTGATGGAGCTGTCGGGTCAGGAGTACGTCGACATCTACGCCGCGACGCTGAAGAACACGGACCCTAAGCCGGGTGAACCAGGTCAGCCACCGGCGCGGTTCCCTGAGACCGCCGCGGGCTAGCGCCCGCCGTGACCACGGTCAGCCCCGCGACGACGATCACGGCGAGCGCCCACCACACGTAGGACATCCCGAGCAGCTGGCGCCACCAGGACGCCGTCTCCTCGTGGTGTTTGGGCAGCAACTCCAGTGGAACCCACGTCATCAACGCCACGCCGAGCGCGGTGACCAGTCCCAGTGCGATATTGCGGCGCCGGTAGGCGATCGCCGCGCCGGTGATGACCGTTGGCAGCGCCCACACCCAGTGGTGCGACCACGACACCGGCGAGACCACCAGCCCGAACAGGGCCACGCACATCAGCGCCAGTACCGGTTCGTTGGCGATCAGTACCCGCCGGACCGCCCAGATCGTCAGCGCCAGTGCGGCGAAGCAGGCCAGCGTCCACAGGATGAAGTGGGTGCTCTTGTCCAGGCCGAGGCGGGCCAGCGCGCCGGCGATGTTCTGGTTGGTGTTCAGCGCCGCGCTGCCGATGCGGTCGGTGTGCAGCACTGTGGTGGTCCAGTACTCCGCTGAATCGCGCCACGCCAGTGCGCAGCCCAGCAGGCTGGCGGCGACGAACGAGGCGACCGCGGTCAGGGCGGCGCGGCCGTCACGGCGCAGGACGAAGTACAGCAGGAACACCGCAGGCGTCAGCTTCAGCGCGATCGCGATGCCCAGCAGCATCCCCCGCGGCCATGGGGTGCGCCGCGGCAGGCAGTCCGCGATGACCAGCGTCATCAGCACCACATTGATCTGGCCGAAGTCGAAGTTGGCGTCGATGGGCTCGAGGTACATCACGGCCAGCGCCACGACGCCTGCCGTCAGCCAGGCGCGGCGCAGCCACGCCGGTTCCCTTGTGATCGTCGAGGCCGGCCACACCGCCAGGCGGGTCAGCACGATCCAGGTGGACAGCAGCACCAGGATCAGCGTGACGACCGTGATGGTCACGCTGGCCACCGGCAACGACATCCAGGCGAACGGGCTGAACACGATGGCGGCCAGCGGGGGATAGGTGAACGGCAGGTCCAGCCCGGCCAGCGTGTGGAACATCGCGTCGCCGGCGTACAGCGGCCGGTCGTCCAGCCAGGCCTGCCCGCCCATCCGGTAGACCTCGATGTCGATGCGGTAGGGGATCTTCCCGAACAACAGCCAACCGGCATTCAGCAGCAGCGCGACGATCGCAACCTGCGTCACCCGCCACCCCGCGGTTAGCCAGGGCTTCGCCACACTGCCCAGATCGGGCAACCGCCGCATACTCATGTCGCCACCAGACTATCTCCGGCGGTGCGACGCGCCGGAGACATCCCGGCCGTGCCGACCAGCAACGGGCGCTATCGGGCGTATCTTCTGACCCCGTGCCCTTCCACCTGCACTTCGACGTCGTCGCCCCCGGACGCGTGCCGCTGATGTGGTGCCTGATCGCGTTCATCCTCACGTTCTTCGTGACCAGGACGATCGTGCGCTACATCCGCCACAACGCCGGCAACGATGCTCCCCGCAAGTGGTGGCAGCCGCGCAATATCTCCGGCAAGGGTGGGCTGCACATCCACCACGTCGTGATCGGCATCGTCCTGGTGATGATCTCCGGTATCACCATGGTGACGTTGGCGGTCGACGGTGGAGTCGGCGAATTCACCACGGCGGCAATCATTTTCGGAATCGGCGCGGCCCTGGTTCTGGACGAGTTCGCGCTCATCCTGCATCTGGAGGACGTGTACTGGGCCGAGGACGGCCGCGCCTCGGTGGACGCGGTCTTCGCCGCGGTCGCCGTCGCGGGTCTGTTGATCATGGGCTTCAACCCGCTGTCCTTCTTTGACATCGGGATCTGGCGCGCGGACGACTCGATCGCCGCCCGCACCGTCGTTGTCGTCCTCGCGGCGCTGACCCTGGCGCTGGCGGTGGTCGTCTTGCTCAAGGGCAAGGTCTGGACCGGCCTGATCGGCATGTTCATCACGCCACTGCTGTTCGTCGGCGCGATCCGGCTATCCCGCCCGCACGCCCCGTGGGCGCGCTGGCATTACCAGGACAAACCCCGCAAGATGCACCGCGCCCTGGAGCGCGAACGCTATATGCGCCGGCCCGTCGTGCAGGCCAAGCTGTGGCTGCAGCACATCATCGCCGGCGAGCCGAGCTTCCCGGCCGACTCCGAGGTGGACGCCGAACTCGACCGCGAGATCCATGCGGCGCCGCCGCCGCAGCCTGCCGCGGACGCCGAGCCGCAGGTCTCGACGGGATAGGGTGCGGCGAGTGCGGTTTTTCTACGACACCGAGTTCATCGACAACGGCCGGATCATCGATCTGATCTCGATCGGGGTGGTGGCCGAGGACGGGCGCGAGTTCTACGCGATCTCCACCGAGTTCGACCCCGAGTCGGCCGGCAAGTGGGTGCGCACCAACGTGCTGCCGAAACTGCCGAGCCCGTCGTCGCAGCTGTGGCAGTCCCGGCGCCAGATTCGGGAGAACCTGGAGGAATTCTTGCGCATCGACGGTGACGAACCGATCGAGCTGTGGGCCTGGGTCGCGGCCTACGACCACGTAGCGCTGTGCCAGCTGTGGGGACCGATGACCAGCCTGCCGCCCCAGATCCCGCGGTTCACCCGTGAACTGCGCCAGTTCTGGGAAGATCGTGGCTGCCCGCGGATGCCGCCTCGGCCGCACGACACCCACGATGCGCTCGTCGACGCCCGCCACAACATGCGCCGGTATGTGCTGATGACCGCCGGCGTCGACCTCGGTGTCGCCGCCGTGGAGCGTTAAAAGGGGGTGCCGGCCCCGGTTACCATGGATGGGTGAACTGGACCGTCGACGTACCCATCGAACAGCTGCCGTCGCTGCCGCCGCTGCCCGCTGATCTGCGCGGACGGCTCGACGCGGCACTGACGAAGCCGGCGCTGCAGCAGCCCAGCTGGGATCCTGAGCAGGCCGCCGCGATGCGTACCGTCCTCGAGAGCGTGCCGCCGGTCACTGTGCCGTCGGAGATCGAGAAGCTGAAGTCGCAGCTGGCCGATGTGGCCCTGGGCAAGGCGTTCCTGCTGCAGGGCGGCGACTGCGCCGAGACCTTCGTCGATAACACCGAGCCGCACATCCGGGCCAACATTCGCACGCTGCTGCAGATGGCCGTCGTGCTCACCTACGGCGCGAGCATGCCGGTGGTCAAGGTGGCCCGCATCGCCGGCCAGTACGCCAAGCCGCGCTCATCGGACACCGACGCGCTGGGGCTGAAGTCCTACCGCGGTGACATGGTCAATGGTTTCGCCCCCGACGCTGCGGTGCGCGACCATGATCCGTCCCGGCTGGTTCGCGCCTACGCCAACGCCAGCGCCGCGATGAACCTGGTGCGGGCGCTGACGTCGTCGGGATTGGCGTCGCTGCACGCGGTGCACGACTGGAACAGGGAGTTCGTCCGCACCTCGCCGGCGGGTGCCCGCTACGAGACGCTGGCCGGTGAGATCGACCGCGGCCTGAAGTTCATGAGCGCCTGCGGTGTCAATGACCGCAACCTGGACACCGCCGAGATCTACGCCAGCCACGAGGCGCTGGTGCTGGACTACGAGCGCGCGATGCTGCGGATGGACACTGGAAACCCAGCAGCTGCCGGGCCGCCCAAGCTGTACGACCTGTCGGCGCACTACGTCTGGATCGGGGAGCGCACCCGCCAGCTCGACGGCGCCCACGTGGCCTTCGCCGAGGTGATCGCGAACCCGATCGGCGTCAAGATCGGTCCGACCACCTCACCGGAACTGGCGGTGGAGTACGTCGAGCGGCTCGACCCGAACAACGAGCCCGGTCGGCTCACGCTGGTCAGCCGGATGGGCAACCACAAAGTCCGCGACGTGCTGCCCCCGATCATCGAGAAGGTGCAGGCGTCGGGCCACCAGGTCATCTGGCAATGCGACCCCATGCATGGCAACACCCACGAGTCCTCGACGGGCTACAAGACCCGCCACTTCGACCGCATCGTCGACGAGGTCCAGGGCTTCTTCGAGGTGCACCGCGCGCTGGGCACCCATCCCGGCGGCATGCACGTGGAGATCACCGGGGAAAACGTCACCGAATGCCTCGGCGGCGCTCAGGACATCTCCGATTCCGACCTGGCGGGGCGGTACGAGACGGCCTGCGACCCGCGGCTCAACACCCAGCAGTCACTGGAGTTGGCGTTCCTGGTCGCGGAGATGCTGCGCGACTAGTGTCCTGCTGAATTAATCGGTGTGGCGGGGGAGTCGGTGGCTGGGCATCTTCTGAAGTCCGACAGTGTGTTTGCGTTTCTTGGTGCCCATCGTGGCGAGGGATCTGACGGCACCGACGGGCATTGGCAGATCGCGCAGAAGGTCGCCCCGGATCGGGTGATCTCCACCGTCGATCCCGAAGCGCGGCATGCCCATAAGGCCGTGCACCGCCGCCAGGACGGGTTTAAAGCTCACATCGCGATCGAACCCGGAACCGGGCTGGATCTACTTGCCGGCGAGCGCAGTCCGGTGCGGTCGGGTCGTGCCTAGATCAGCCCGCCGAGGTTGCTGCCCAGGGTCCAGCCGGCCGCGGCCATCCCTGCGGTGAGCAGCAGCACGATCAGCAACCAGAACACCAGCGACCGCCGGGCGCGCTGACGCTCCCAGGCGAACTCGCCGATGTCGATGCCGGCGAATTGGCTCGGTGCCACTGGGATGTCGTCTTCGATGGGAGTGGGCTGCCAATCCTGCGGGTCGCGGACGAGCTGCCGGGTGGGATTCTTGACGGCCTGCGGCGGTGCCGGCTGAGGTATCGGCGGTGCCGCCGCTGCGGACGGGGCGACCCGATAGTCGTCGGTGCGCCGGCTGTGAACGGCCGTGGCCGCGGCGTGCTGGGCGGAGTTCTTCGGCGCCGGCACACGGAATTTCGGCAGCGCCAGCTCCTGGCCGATTGCGTCGAGATCCTCGGCCATCTCCTCGGCGTCGACGAACCGCTCGTCGGGATTGCGGGCGGTGGCGCGGGCGATGAACTCGTCGAATTGCCGCGGGACCCCGCTGATCACCGTGCTGGGCAACGGCACATCGTTGTCCATCCGCTGATAGGCCACGGTCAGCGGATTGTCACCGGTGAACGGCGTTGTGCCGGTGAGCAATTCGTAGGCCAGGACCCCGACGGCGTAGACATCGCTACGGGCGTCGGCCGCGCCGCTGCTGACCTGCTCGGGGGACAGGTAGGCTGCGGTGCCCAGGATGACACTGGTCGAGGTGATACCGGCTTCGGCCACCGCGCGCACCAGGCCGAAGTCGACGAGCTTGACCTCGCCGTCGTCGGAGATCAGGACGTTCTCGGGTTTGACGTCACGGTGCACCAGCCCGGCGTGATGCGCGGTGGCCAGACCACCGAGCACCGGGCGCAGCACCGCCGCCGCCGCGTGCGGGGGCATTGGGCCGCGCTCGCGCAACAGCTCGCGCAGCGTCCCGCCCTCGACCAGCTCCATGACGAGAAAGGGATGGCTACCGTCGAGGCCCTGGTCATAGACCGCGACCAGGCCGGGATCCTTCAACCTGGCCACCGCGCGGGCCTCGCGCTGGAAGCGGGTCAGGAACTGGCTGTCTCCTGCGTAACGCGCATCCATCACCTTCAGCGCCACCGGCCGGTCCAGGCGGACGTCCAGACCGCGGTACACCGTCGACATTCCGCCGGTGGCGATCTTGGCGTCGACGCGGTACCGGCCTTCCAGCAACACGCCGTTGAGTGGGTCCGACGTCACCGCCACATGGTACCCGCGGCCCCCGTCGTCCTAGACTGGGCGGGTGAGCAGCATTCCGGCCGGCGAGGACGTTCTGGATCCCGACGAGCCCGTCTACAACCTTCCCGAAGTCGCCGAGTTGTTGCACATCCCGGTGACGAAGGTGCACCAGCACTTACGCGAGGGCCACCTGGTGGCGGTCCGGCGCGGCGGCGTCCCGATGATCCCGAAGGCCTTCCTCAACCAGCACGGCGAGGTGGTCAAGAGCCTGCCCGGGTTGCTGGCCGTCCTGCGCGACGGCGGGTTTCACACCACCGAGATCCTGCGCTGGCTGTTCACCGCCGATCCGTCGTTGACGATCACCCGTGACGGGTCGCGTGAGGCGATCAGCAATGCCCGTCCGGTGGATGCGCTGCACGCGCACCAGGCCCGCGAGGTGATCCGGCGCGCTCAGGCCATGGCTTACTGAGCGAATACCAGGCGGCCAGTGCGCAGGCGGTGGCCAGCAGCACGTGGATCCATGAGTACATGCCGTGCGAGCCGTCCGGTTTGAAGATCACCATGATCCACGTGGAGAACCCGGCAATCAGCGTGATCGCCGCGCGGGACTGGGCCAACGCCGACATCACCGCGAGTGGCCAGGTGTAGTACCACGGGAGTGCGGCTGGCACGAACAGCACCACCATCAGCATCGCCCATGCGATACCCATCAGCGCTTCGCGGTCGTCGTGACGAAACCGCCACCACAGCAGTGGAAGTGAGACCGCGATGATGATGATCCCGGCGATGCGGGTGACCTCGAGCACGGCATAGAAGTTCACCGGCATGAACAAGCTGCCGACGGCGTTGGTGAGGTTGGCGATCGCGGTCGGGATAGTCAGCCAGTTGATGATCTTCACCGAACCGGCCAGCGCTGTCAGCCAGCCCAGGCCCACCCCGGCCACCCAGGACAGCACCGCGAACACCGCGATGAAGATCGCCACCGATGCCGCCGATGCGGTCGCGAAAGCCTTTATGGCGGAGATACTCCGCGATTGTTGAAGGTGCCGCATCCACACCCACACCATGAACGGCAGGGCCAACACGGCGGTTGCTTTCACCGCGACGGCAATGGCGATCAGCATCGCGCCGGCGGCATGATGGCGGGCGAAGGTCAGCGCGATGCCCGCCATCATCAACCCGACCATCAGCATCTCGTTGTGAACGCCACCCATCAGGTGGATGATCACCAGCGGGTTGAGCGCGCAAATCCACAGGGCCACAGCACCATTCGCGCCGATATGGCGGGCCACCCGCGGTGCCGCCCAGATCAACATCGCCAATCCGGGCAGCATGCACAGCCGCAGCAGCATCGTGCCGGCCACCACGTGGTCGCCGACCAGGGTTGTGACGAATCGAGCCACCAGAATGAACGCCGGCCCGTACGGCGCCGTGGTGGTGGTCCAGATCGGGGAGACGTTGTCCAGCAACGAGTTAGCGTTCTCCACCGGCCCGACGGCATAGGGGTCGAGGCCGTCGCGCAGCAGAGCGCCCTGCGCCAGATACGAGTAGGTGTCGCGGCTGAACAGCGGGACACTCAGCAGCAACGGCGCCAGCCAGAACCCAGTCGTCGCGATCATCGAGTAATCGCTGACCTCGGCATCCGGCTGCATTACGCGCCGGCCCACCCACAGCCACGCCACCAGCATCACCACCACGCCACCCCACAGCAGGACCGACGACACCACCAGGCCGTGGCCGAACCGCAGCCAGGACAAGTGGATCGACTCGAGCAGCGGGTCGTGCTGACGGGTGCTTCCGGCACCCAGCCCGCCGAGCGTGATCAGTACCGCGCCGAGGAAACCGAGCAGCGCCGGCCGACCCTCGTCGGCAGCGGTGAACGCCGCCAGGCGCGCCAGGCCGGCCTGGGGTTTCGGTGGGGTGGGTGCAATAGCGGACATGGGCCTAGGCCGACCGGTTCGCGGCCAATCTGGCGAGCTCGGTCAGACCGACCTTCGCCGGCGCGTTGATCGGTGCGCTCTCCAGCAGTCCCAGCGCGCGGTTGGTGAGCACCTCGATACGCGCTTCCACCGCGGCCAGCGCGCCGACCGACTCGATGACGTCACACAGCTGGCGCACCGCGGCGTCGGTGAGCTCGGTCCCGATACCGGCACGCAGCCGGTCGGCGGCGGCCGGATCGGAGGCGGTGGCCCGCTCGACGGCCTCGGCCAGCAGCACCGTGCGCTTCCCGGAGCGCAGGTCGTCACCGGAGGGCTTGCCCGTCACGGCGGGATCCCCGAACACACCGAGGACGTCGTCGCGCAGCTGGAACGCCACACCCAGATCGGTGCCCAGCTCGTAGAAGATGGCCTGCACATCAGGCCGGTCGGCGGCGGCGGCGGCGCCCAGCTGCAGCGGGCGCGAGATCGTGTAGGACGCGGTCTTGAAGGTGTTGACGTTCATCGCCGACTCGATCGACTCGGCGCCGCTGGATTCGGCGACGATGTCGAGGTACTGGCCGCCGAGGACCTCGGTGCGGATGTCGGACCACACCCGCTGGACGCGGCGCTGCCCGTCGAGGGGGAGATCCACCCCGGCGACGATGTCGTCGGCCCACACCAGCGACAGGTCGCCCAGCAGGATGGCCGCCGACCGGCCGAACTGCTCGGCGGAGCCCCGCCAGCCGCGGCCGCGGTGCAGTTCGGTGAAGTGGACATGGGCTGTCGGCCAGCCGCGCCGGGTCGCCGAATCGTCGATCACGTCGTCGTGCACCAGCGCGCAGGCGTGCAGCAGCTCCAGCGCCGAAAAGAGCAGCAGGATCCCGTCATCCACACCCGCGTCGGGCTCGGCGGTCACCGCACGGTATCCCCAATAGGCGAACGCGGGCCGGACGCGTTTGCCGCCGCGCAGGACGAAGTCCTCGAGAGCGGCGATGAGCCCGTCGTAGTCGGTGCCGATGTAGGCGGAGTCGGCGCGACGGCCTGCCAGGTATCCCCGCAGTTGGTCGGTGACGGCGCCCGCTAGCTGGACGGCCGACGGAGCTGTTGCTTCGACGCTCAGCGCGGCGCCCCTTTCTGTGAACGAGGGTGAGTGCAACCAGACTAAGGCGTCGTCTAGCTTTCGGTTTGATCGGCGCTGGCGAACCGCGGTGAGCGGTCGCGACTGACCCAGGCCAGGGTCCCGATGACACCGCAGACCACCAGTGTGCCGAGCCCGAGCCACAGCGCCGCGCCGGTGAACGAGCGGGTGCTGGGGTCGGTGTAACGCGCCTGGGCGCTCATGGTCGACACGACGCCCGGCTTGAGTTTCCACTCGACGACGTCGGTGTCGATCCGGTCGCCGTTGGTCGAGGTCACCTCGCCGGGGAACGACACCGTCAACTCGACGTCGGCGTCGGGGTCGGTGACGCTGGTCAGGTCGACCCGGCCTTCGAGGATCACCAGGTTCCCGGCCCGCCGTAGCGAGATGTCCACCCCGGCTGCCTCACGATTGAGGTTGGCCAGCTGCGGCACCTCGGAGAAGGTCAGGTTCGAGAACACGGCCTGCGAGCCGACGTAGTCGTCCGTGTCGTACTTCGACACCGAAATCTTCTGGCTGAAGGGCACATTGAGATCGAACTGCGGTCCCTGGTCGTTCGAATCGCGCGGCTTTGCCGCCGCCAGGATCTGCCCGGAGACCTGGTCGTCGGGCGACACCGTGATCGAGGCGTGCACTCGTACACAGCCGACCGCCAGGGGTGCCACGAGGAGCAGCAGCAACGCCACGGCGCGTAAGCGCAGGCGGCGGGATCGGTCGCGCACGTGGGTATCGTGCCAGATTCGGGCTAAAGCGGGAGGCTGCGGCCCAGAATGGCGAACGCCCGCGGGTCTCCGGCGAAGTGGTAGCCGCGGATCACGTCGGTGAAGCCCAGCCGCCGGTACAGCCGCCAGGCGCGGTTGGCCTCACCGATGATTTCCGGGGTGGACAGCAGCACATGGGCTTCACGGCGGCCGGTCAGCAGCCGACGGGCGAGTGCCTCACCCAGTCCCCGGCCCTGGGCACTCGGGTGAATGTGCAGCTCGGTCAGCTCGAAGTAGTTGCTCATCAGCGTGCCGACCTCGTCGGCAGGCATACCGATCCGGTGCAGCCCCGCTACCACCTGCTGTTGCCACCATTGGTCCGGCGCTCCGCAGTAGCCGTACGCGATCCCGAGCAGGGGAGCGTCAGACAGCGCCTCGGGGCCGGGCTGTTGACCGATGGCGTCGGTCGCGTCGACTTCGACGGCCGCGACGGCTTTCCAGCCCTGCCGGCGGGTGTGCTCGAGCCACATCGCCGCCCGCTGGCCTTCGGTGCCCCGGGGGTAGCGCATGGCGTCGACATACACGCTCAACGCGTCGTGGAGGCGCTGCGTCATATCGCCAGGCGACAGATCGATGAGGAAAGTCGCCAACGCCTCCGTGCCCTTCTTCGTCTGCGGATCAGTCATGGGTTAAGGCCATTATCGGGGCAGTCCCGGCCCGACCTTCACCGGTGAGGTGATGACGGGCCTCTTACGTGGTGATGGCGGGAACAGAACAACCCCTGGACACAGCTACAATCGGGTGGACCAACTAGGTGGTACGGCGCACCTTCAGCTCGTATCATTTGGTTAGTTGCCCGGGTAATCGCTGGGCAGCCAAGTTTTATCGGAATCGTGACCGGCCGCGTCGGCAAGGAGGGACGAATGCCACTCTCCGATCATGAGCAGCGCATGCTCGATCAGATCGAGAGCGCACTCTATGCCGAGGACCCCAAGTTCGCCTCGAGCGTACGGGGCGGAACCCTGCGGGCTCCTTCCACGCGCAGACGGCTGCAGGGCGCTGGCCTGTTCGTGATCGGCTTGGCGATGTTGGTCGCCGGGGTCGCGTTCAAAGCGACCATGATCGGCAGCTTCCCGGTCCTGTCAGTGGTGGGCTTCGTGGTGATGTTCGGTGGCGTCGTGTTCGCGATCACCGGCCCGCGGGTCGTCGGCGGGCGAGACAAGGCAGGCCGGTCCACGTCGTCTGGCCCGCGTCAGCGCAAGGCCAAGGGCGGTGGGGGTTCGTTCACCAGTCGCATGGAGGATCGCTTCCGGCGTCGTTTCGACGAGTGACCGCGAAGGTCTCCGACACGGGGTAGCCGTCCGGCTGCCCCGTTTTTGTTTGCGCGCCGACGACTGCGCGGCGGCGAGATCGACACGAGGGTCGTACATCCGCGCCGTGCGCAGCCCTGGTGTCGATGTCGGGCACGCCCGACTTCCCCCACCCCGCCCCACTGGCGGTTGACCTGGTCTTTTGTCGACGTCAGTGGTGCTTTGCGGTGCCAAAGTGCGCTCTTAGTGGCGGAAAGTGGTGGCGGCTGGGCGAAATCAGGTCGCTATGTGGAGCAAAGTGGGGGAATGTGGGGTATTGTGGCGGTTAACGGAGGGCTAGGGCTCCAGTAGGTGTGAAGGGATGTGCACAGCATGTTTCTCGGCACCCACACGCCCAAGCTCGACGACAAAGGGCGGCTGACACTGCCCGCCAAGTTCCGCGATGCGTTGGCAGGAGGGTTGATGGTCACCAAAAGCCAAGATCACAGCCTCGCCGTCTACCCGCGTGCGGAGTTCGAACAGCTGGCCCGGCGGGCTACGCAGACCTCGCGCAGCAATCCGGAGGCGCGTGCTTTTCTGCGGAACCTGGCGGCCGGCACCGATGAACAGCACCCCGACTCCCAAGGCCGGATCACGCTGTCCGCGGACCATCGGCGCTACGCCAATCTGTCCAAGGACTGTGTGGTGATCGGTGCCGTCGACTTCCTCGAGATCTGGGACGCCCAGGCCTGGCAGGAATACCAAGAGACCCACGAAGAGAACTTCTCCGCGGCCAGCGATGAAGCACTCAGCGACATCATCTGAGCTGGCCGCCCAGCCGGAGGTAGCCCGTGCAACGTGGCCTCTGCCCGAGCCGACCCTGACGTACTTCCCCAACGCCAGGTTCGCCGTCCCGGGCAGGGACCTCGATGCAGGGGCGCACCCTGACCACCAACCCGGAGGTCCCGTCGTGGTTGACGAATCCGACCCCGAATCCGGCCATGGGGGGCACGTTCCCGTCCTGCTGGAGCGCTGCGTCGAGATTCTGGCTCCCGCGCTGGCCCGACCGGGCGCCGTCCTCGTCGACGGCACTCTGGGCGCCGGCGGGCACGCCGAACGCTTCCTCACCGAATTCCCCGAGCTGCGAGTGATCGGCCTCGACCGCGACCCGGGCGCACTGGCGATCGCCGGGGAGCGGCTGGCCCCGTTCGCCGATCGGCTCACCCTGGTCCACACCCGGTACGACGGCATCGCCGATGCGCTGGCCGAAGCGGGTTGCGCAACAACAGGTTCGATTGACGGTGTGCTGCTCGACCTCGGAGTGTCCTCGATGCAGCTCGACCAGGTCGAGCGCGGCTTCTCCTACTCCAAGGACGCACCGCTGGACATGCGGATGGACACCGACGCCCCGCTGACGGCCGCGGAGATCCTCAACACCTACGACCGCGGCGCGCTGACCGACATCCTGCGCCGATTCGGTGAGGAGAAGTTCGCCCACCGGATCGCGGGGCTGATCGTGGAGCGCCGCCAGCAGACACCGTTGTCCACCACCGGCGAGCTCGTCGAGATCATCTACCGCGGCATCCCGGCACCGGCCCGGCGCACCGGTGGTCACCCCGCCAAGCGGACGTTCCAGGCCCTGCGGATCGCCGTGAACGCCGAGCTGGATTCGTTGTCCGAGGCCCTTCCTGCCGCGCTGGCAGCGCTGCGGCCCGGCGGGCGCATCGTGGTGATGGCGTATCAGTCGCTGGAGGACCGGATCGTCAAAACCACGTTCGCCGCGGCGACCGCCTCCCGGTCACCGGCGGGTCTGCCGATCGAACTGCCCGGCTACGAGCCGGAATTCAGCGCGATCATCCGGGGTGCCGAACGTGCCGACGCTGACGAAATCGAACGTAATCCGCGCAGCGCGCCGGTCCGGCTGCGGGCGCTGCAACGTGTGACGCCGGGCAACCCGCGACGGGGAGGGAAGAGCTGATGAAGGTCGGGCGCAAGCCGGCGGGTCCGGGCGATCGCGGAGGGGCTAAAGCGGCAGTGAAGAAGGGCAGGAAAGAAGACCCGAAGAAGGCGTCCAAGGCGAAGGCTGGCACGGCCGCGCCGCGCCGCCGCGGCGCCGACACTCCGGCGCGCAGCGGACGCGCCACGGCTCGCCGGCCCCACGAACCGCGGGGACTGCGGCAGGGCCCGCAGACCGCGCCCGTCGCCCGCCCGGCCGAGCGCCCGGCACGGGCCAAGAACGTCAGCCAGGCCAAGGCCCGTGCGAAGGCCCGTAAAGCCAAGGCCCCCAGGATTGTTCGGCCGCCATTACGCGAGCGGCTGATCGCCCGGCTGGTCACCATCGATCTGCGCCCGCAGACGCTGATGGCGAAGGTCCCGTTCGTGGTCCTGGTCATCGGGGCGCTCGGTGTCGGGCTGGCCGTCACGCTGTGGCTGTCCACCGCTGCCGCGCAGCGGTCCTATCAGCTGGGCGCCGCCCGCTCGACGAACGAGGCGCTCTCCCAGCAGAAGGAAGCCCTCGAACGGGATGTGCTGGAGGCCGAGTCCGCACCCGCGCTGGCCGAGTCCGCGCGCAACCTGGGCATGATCCCGTCCAAGGACACCGCCCATCTGGTGCAGGACCCGACGGGCAACTGGACCGTGGTCGGCAAGCCCAAGCCCGCCGAGGGTGCGCCGCCGCCACCGCTGAACAACAAGCTGCCCGACGCAGTGCCGCAGCCTCCGGCCGCGCCGGCGCCGCCCGCCGCCGCCGCACCGAAGCCCGGCAGTTCGCCCGAGGTTCCCGTGCGTGTCGTACCCGCACCGCTTGGCGGGCTGCCGTTCAATGGTGCAGTGACCCTGCCACCTGGCGCCCTGACCGTCCCGCCCGGCACGGTTCTGCCACCCGGCGCCCTGACATTGCCCGGTGTGGCGCCGTTGCCCAACGCACTGGCGACGGCCCCGATCCCGACGCCACCGGCAGGCGTGCTGGCGGTGCCCGCCCAGGCTCCCGCCGTCGTTCTCCCGCCCGCGCCGGCCGACGCCGCGCCGCCGGCATTGACACCTGACGTTGCGCCCGCGGCGCCTGCCGCGCCTGTCGCGCCCGCCGGGATCGGACAGTGAGCCGTCGGGACAAGTCCGACAAAGGCCCCGGACCCGCCAAGGCCACGCGGCAGCGCACCCGGGTGGTCAAGACCCAGCCGGAGGCCGGGCAGGGCCGGTCGGCCAAGGCGCGACGCACCCGCGAGCTGGTCGAAAGCGGCAGCCGGACAGCGTCATTCGTGTTCCGCCACCGGGCAGGCAATATCGTCATCTTCCTCGCTCTCGGGGTCGCCGCCGTCCAGCTGTTCAACCTCCAGGTGCCGCAAGCCGCCGGCCTGCGCGCGGAGGCCGCCGGTCAGCTCAAGGTGACCGATGTCGAAAAGGCTGTCCGCGGCAGCATCGTCGACCGCAACTTCGACAAGCTCGCGTTCACCATTGAGGCCAGGGCGCTGACCTTCCAGCCGGTCAAGATTCGCAAGCAGCTGGCCGAGGCCAAGGAGAAGTCGCCCGCCGCACCGGATCCCGATAAACGCCTCACTCAGATCGCCGCCGAGGTGGCGGCCAAGCTCAACAACAAGCCCGACGCGGCCACGCTGCTCAAGAAGCTGCGCAGCAACGAGACCTTCGTCTACCTCGCCCGCGCCGTCGATCCGGCGGTCGCGTCCGCCATCACCAAGAAGTTCCCCGAGATCGGCGCCGAACGCCAGGACCTGCGCCAGTACCCCGGAGGTGCGTTGGCGGCCAACGTCGTCGGCGGGATCGACTGGGACGGCCACGGCCTGCTCGGCCTTGAGGACTCGATGGACGGCAAGCTGTCGGGCACCGACGGCTCCATCACCTACGACCGCGGGTCGGACGGAGTCGTCATTCCCGGCAGCTACCGCAACAAGCACGACGCCGTCAACGGCTCGACCATCCAGCTGACCATCGACGACGACATCCAGTTCTACGTCCAGCAGCAGGTGCAGCTCGCCAAGGACGCTTCCGGCGCCAAGAACGTCTCCGCGGTGGTGCTGGATGCGAAAACCGGTGAAGTGCTGGCCATGTCGAATGACAACACCTTCGACCCCAGCCAGGACATCGGGCGCCAGCAGGACAAGCAGATGGGCAACCTCCCGGTCACGTCGCCCTATGAGCCCGGGTCGGTCAACAAGATCATCACCGCGTCGTCGGTGATCGAGTACGGGCTGTCGAACCCCGATGAGGTGCTGCAGGTTCCCGGGTCGATCAACATGGGTGGCGTCACCGTCAACGACGCATGGAACCACGGTGTGATGCCGTACACCACCACCGGCGTGTTCGGGAAGTCCTCGAACGTGGGCACCCTGATGCTGGCTCAGCGCATCGGGCCGGAGCGCTACTACGACATGCTCGGCAAGTTCGGGCTCGGTCAGCGCACCAACGTCGGACTGCCCGGCGAGAGCTCCGGCCTGGTTCCGCCGATCGACCAGTGGTCGGGCAGCACGTTCTCCAACCTGCCCATCGGACAAGGCCTTTCGATGACCCTGCTGCAGATGACCGGCATCTACCAGGCCATCGCCAATGATGGGCTGCGCATCCCACCGCGGATCGTCAAGGCCACCGTCGCCTCGGACGGCACCCGCACCGAGGAGCCGCACCCCGACGGCATCCGCGTGGTCTCGCCGGAAACCGCGCGCACTGTGCGCAACATGTTCCGCGCCATCGTCCAACGTGACCCGATGGGATACCAGCAGGGCACCGGCCCGGCCGCCGCCGTCGACGGCTACCAGATCGCCGGCAAGACCGGCACCGCGCAGCAGATCAACCCGGCCTGCGGCTGCTACTACAGTGACGTCTACTGGATCACCTTCGCCGGCATGGCGCCCGCCGACGACCCGCGCTACGTCATCGGCATCATGATGGACGCCCCGCACCGAGCCGCCGACGGCACGCCCGGCTCATCGGCCGCGCCGCTGTTCCACAACATCGCCGCCTGGCTGCTCCAGCGGCAGAACATCCCGCTGTCGGCCGACCCCGGCGCGCCGTTGATCCTGCAGGCCACATAGCAGTCGGCACGCGCTGGCGCGCGTGTGTGCCGGCTGACCCCGGTTGCTCGGTAGGGTGACAACCCAATGACTTATGCGGTGACAACCCGATGACCAATGCCCTGCGGCCAAGCGCCACCCCGGCGCTGACCTTGCCGACGCTGGCCGCCCGCGTCGGCGCGGTGCCCGCCGCCGGCGGTGTCGCTGCTGAGGTGCGGATCACCGGCGTGACCCTGCGCGGCCAGGACGCCATGGCCGGGGACCTGTTCGCCGCGCTGCCCGGCTCGTCCTCGCACGGCGCCGAATACACCAGCACCGCCATCGAGGGTGGCGCTGTCGCGGTGCTCACCGATGCCGAAGGTCTGGCCGTCATCCACCGCAGGCTCGGCGAGCGGGCGCCGATCCCGGTCCTGGTGCATCCGGCACCGCGCTCGGTGCTCGGTGAACTGGCGGCGGCGGTCTACGGCCATCCGTCGGACCGGGTGGTGGTCCTCGGCGTCACCGGCACGTCCGGCAAGACCACCACGACCCATCTGATCGAGGCCGGCCTGCAATCGGCCGACCGCACACCGGGCCTGATCGGCACGGTCGGTGTCCGGATCGCCGGGGTCGACGTCCCCAGCGCACTGACCACCCCGGAAGCCCCGGCCCTGCAGGCACTGCTGGCGGTGATGGCCGAACGCGGCGTCGACACCGCCGTCATGGAGGTGTCCAGTCATGCGCTCGAACTGGGGCGCACCGACGGCATCCGATTCGCGGCCGGCGGGTTCACCAACCTGTCCCGCGATCACCTCGACTTCCATCCCACGATGGCGGCGTATTTCGAAGCCAAGGCCCGGTTGTTCGACCCGGCGTCGCCCGGGCACGCGGCCATCTCGGTGATCTGTGTCGACGACGACGCCGGCCGCGAGATGGCCCGCCGTGCTGACAACGCGGTGACGGTGTCGGCCGAGGGACGTCCGGCGAACTGGCGCGCCGAAGACGTGGTCGTGCTCGACGGCGGTGCGCAGGAGTTCACCGCGGTGGACCCCGCCGGCGTGCACCACAGGCTGCGGATCCGCCTGCCGGGCCGCTACAACGTCGCCAACGCACTGCTGGCGCTGGCGTTGCTGGACGCCGTCGGGGTGTCGCCGGAACAGGCCGCGCCCGGGCTGCGCGACGCCTCGGTACCGGGGCGGCTGGAAGCCATCGAGCGCGGCCAGGACTTCCTGGCCGTCGTCGACTACGCGCACAAGCCCGGTGCGTTGCAGGCGGTGCTGGAGACCCTCAAGCGGCCGCAGGGCCGGCTGGCCGTGGTGTTCGGCGCCGGCGGCGACCGCGATCCCGGTAAGCGAGAACCCATGGGCCGCATCGCCGCTGAGCTCGCCGATCTGGTGGTCGTCACCGACGACAACCCGCGCGACGAGGACCCCGCGAGCATCCGGGCGGCGATCCTGGCCGGAGCCGGAAACGGCGGGGCCGAGGGCGCTGAAGTCCTGGAGATCGGGGACCGGCGCGCCGCGATCCGGCACGCCGTGGCGTGGGCCCGCGGCGGAGACGTCGTGGTGATCGCGGGCAAGGGTCACGAGAAGGGGCAGACCGCGGCCGGGCAGACCCGACCGTTCGACGATCGTGCGGAGCTCGCGGCCGCACTCGACGAGCGGGAGGTGAGCCGATGATCCCGCTGACCGTCGCCCAGATCGCCGAGATCGTCTCCGGAGAGCTCGCCGACATCAGCCCTGAGGAGGCCGCCCAGCGGACGGTCACCGGAACCGTCGAGTTCGATTCGCGGGCCGTCACGCCGGGCGGACTGTTTCTGGCGTTGCCCGGTGCGCGCTCCGACGGCCACGACTTCGCCGAAGGCGCCGTCGACGCCGGTGCCGCGGTGGTGCTCGCCGCACGCCCGGTCGGGGTGCCCGCGATCGTCGTGCCGCCCGCGGCGGCCACCGACGCCGACGCCGGGGTCCTCGAGCACGATCTCGACGGGGCGGGTGCGGCCGTGCTGGCCGCGCTCGCCCGACTGGCGGCGGCAGTCGCCGCCGAACTGGTGGCCGGCGGGCTGACGATCGTCGGGGTCACCGGATCGTCGGGCAAGACGTCGACGAAGGATCTGATCGCCGCGGTGCTGCGCCCGCTGGGCGAGGTGGTGGCCCCGCCGGGTTCGTTCAACAACGAGCTCGGGCATCCCTGGACCGTCCTTCGCGCGACCGAAGACACCGACTATCTGGTTCTGGAGATGTCTGCGCGTCACCCCGGCAATATCGCGGCGCTGGCGGCGATCGCCCCACCGTCGATCGCGGTGGTGCTCAACGTCGGCACCGCCCACCTCGGTGAGTTCGGTTCGCGCGAGGTCATCGCGGCCACGAAAGGTGAACTGGTAGAAGCAGTTCCGGACACAGGGGTGGCGATCCTCAACGTCGACGACCCGATGGTGGCCGCGATGGCGCAGCGAACTGCCGCGCGGGTGGTCCGGGTCGGGCAGTCCGAGAGCGCTGACGTTCGTGCCGTGGACGTCGAACTCGACGACCTGGCCCGGCCTCGTTTCCTGTTGGTGAGCGCGGCCGGCTCCGCTGATGTACAGCTGGCCGTGCACGGCGAGCATCAGGTCGGCAATGCTCTGAGCGCGGCCGCGGTGGCACTCGAATGCGGCGCGTCGCCCGAGCAGGTGGCCAGCGCGCTGGCCACCGCGGGCCCGGCATCGCGGCATCGCATGGAGGTGCACACCCGAGCCGACGGGGTGACCGTCGTCAACGACGCGTACAACGCCAACCCCGACTCGATGAAGGCCGGCCTGCAGGCGCTGGCGGTGATGGCACGACGTCAGAACAAGCGCAGCTGGGCCGTACTCGGCGAGATGGCCGAGCTGGGGGACGAGGCGATAACCGAGCATGATCGTGTCGGTCGGCTCGCTGTGCGCTTAGATATCAGTCGACTCGTCGTCGTCGGAACCGGGAGGGCCATGAACGCCATGCACCACGGGGCGGTCATGGAGGGATCCTGGGGTTCGGAGTCCGCCATGGTCGACGACGCCGACGCCGCCCTGGAATTGCTGCGCGCCGAACTGCAGCCCGGTGACGTCGTCCTGGTCAAGGCGTCGAACGCGGCCGGGCTGGGGGCACTGGCCCAGGCGCTGTTGGACGGCGCCCCATGAGACTGATCCTCATTGCCGTCGGCATCTCGCTGGCGGTGTCGATCCTGCTGACCCCGGTGCTGATCAAGCTGTTCACCCGCCAGGGCCTGGGCCACGAGATCCGTGAGGACGGCCCGCCGAGCCACAAGACCAAGCGCGGCACACCGTCGATGGGCGGCGTCGCGATCCTCGCCGGCATCTGGGCCGGCTACTTCGGCACCCACCTGGTCGGTCTCGCCCTCGACGGGGACGGCCCGTCGGCCTCCGGGCTGCTGGTGCTCGGCCTGGCCACCGCCCTTGGTGCGGTCGGCTTCGTCGACGACCTGATCAAGATCCGGCGCTCCCGCAACCTCGGCCTGAACAAGACCGCGAAGACGGTCGGACAGCTCACCGCTGCGGTGCTGTTCGGCATCCTCGTGCTGCAGTTCCGCAACGCTGACGGGCTGACCCCGGGCAGTCCTGAGCTGTCCTACGTGCGTGAGATCGCCACCGTCACCTTGAGTTCGGCGGTGTTCGTCCTGTTCTGCGTGGTCATCGTCAGCGCCTGGTCCAATGCGGTGAACTTCACCGACGGCCTGGACGGGCTGGCCGGCGGAAGTATGGCGATGGTCAGCGCCGCCTACGTGCTGATCACGTTCTGGCAGTACCGCAATGCCTGCGCCACCGCCCCCGGGCTGGGCTGCTACAACGTGCGCGACCCGCTGGACCTGGCGGTGCTGGCCGCCGCGACCGCCGGGGCGTGTATCGGATTCCTGTGGTGGAATGCCGCACCCGCCAAGATCTTCATGGGCGACACCGGATCGCTGGCGCTGGGCGGGATGATCGCCGGGCTGTCGGTCACCAGCCGCACCGAGGTGCTGGCGGTGGTGCTCGGCGCGTTGTTCGTCGCCGAGGTGACCTCGGTGGTGGTGCAGATCCTGGCCTTCCGAACTACCGGGCGCCGGGTGTTCCGGATGGCGCCGTTCCACCACCATTTCGAGCTGGTCGGCTGGGCCGAGACGACGGTGATCATCCGGTTCTGGCTGCTCACCGCCATCGCCTGCGGGCTCGGGGTGGCCTTGTTCTACGGCGAGTGGCTGTCGGCAATCGGGGCGTGACATGCAGCCCGGCCTGGAGGAGCTGAGCTCGGGGGCGCAGGTACTGGTCACCGGCGCCGGCATCACCGGGCGTGCGATCGTGGCGGCATTGGCGTCCTGGGACGTCGAGATCCAGGTCTGCGATGACAATGCCGAGTCATTGAAAGCGTTGGCAGCCAACGGTGTTCATACCATTACGCCCGCTGAGGCGGTCGCCGGGATCGGCGGCTTCACCCTGGTGGTCACCAGCCCCGGTTTCCCGCCCACCGCGCCGGTGCTGGCCGCGGCCGCCGCGACCGGCATCCCGATCTGGGGCGACGTCGAGCTGGCCTGGCGCCTGGACGCGGCGGGCCACTACGGGCCGCCACGGCGCTGGCTGGTCGTCACCGGTACCAACGGCAAGACCACCACTACCTCGATGCTGCACGCCATGCTGGTCGCCGACGGTCGCCGAGCGGTGTTGTGCGGCAACATCGGTGACCCGGTGCTCGACGTGCTGGGCGAGCCGGCCGACCTGTTGGCCGTGGAACTGTCCAGCTTCCAGTTGTTCTGGGCGCCGTCGTTGCGCCCGGAGGCGGGCGTGGTGCTCAACGTCGCCGAAGACCACCTCGACTGGCACGGCGGTTTCGACGCCTACGCCGCGGCCAAGGCCGGCGCGCTGACCGGGCGGGTGGCCGTCGTCGGGCTCGACGACGCGCCGGCGGCCGGGCTGCTGCCGGCCTCGCCCGCGCCGGTCAAGGTGGGGTTCCGGCTCGGCGAGCCGGCGGCGGGCGAGCTGGGCGTGCACGAGGGGATGCTCGTCGACCGGGCGTTCGCCCGCGACGCCCAACTCGCCCCGGTCGCGTCGATCTCGGTAGCCGGCCCGGTCGGTGTGCTCGACGCGCTGGGCGCGGCCGCGCTGGCCCGGGCCGTCGGCGTGGCACCCGCGTCGATCGCGGACGCGCTGGCCGGCTTCCGGGTCGGCCGGCATCGCGCCGAACGCGTGGCGGTGATCGGCGGCGTCACTTATGTCGACGACTCCAAGGCCACCAATCCGCACGCCGCCCAGGCTTCGGCGCTCGCCTACCCGCGGGTGGTGTGGGTGGCCGGTGGCCTACTCAAGGGCGCTTCCGTCGACGACATGGTCGCCCAGGTCGCGGATCGGCTGGTCGGGGCGGTGCTGATCGGCCGCGACCGTGCGGCGGTTGCCGAGGCGTTATCGCGACACGCGCCCGATGTCCCCGTCATCGAGGTTGTGACACGAGAGGATGCAGTGGTGCATGAGACCACTGTTACTCATGAGACTCGAGTGGTCGACGCCTCCGGGCCGGGCCTGGGTGCCCGGGTGATGACCGAGGTCGTCGCCGCTGCCGCCAGCCTGGCCCGATCCGGTGACACGGTGCTGCTGGCTCCCGCGGGGGCGTCGTTCGACCAGTTTGCCGGCTACGCCGACCGTGGCGATACGTTCGCCGCCGCCGTGCGCGCCGCGGCCCGGTAGTCGCCGTGGCCAAGATCTTGTCCCGGCTGCGCCGTCGCGGCACGGCTGACACCGCAGAAACCGCTGTCGTCGACGTCGACGCGGAGGGCGGCGCCGAGGGCGCGGTCGACACCGAAGCCACCACCGAGCCCGTCGCCACCGCGCAGCCGGCCAAACCCAGGTTCCAAGTGCCGCTGAAGTTCGGTGCCTGGCTGGGCCGGCCGATGACGTCGTTTCATCTGATTATCTCGGTGTCGGCGCTGCTGGTCACCCTCGGCCTGACCATGGTGCTATCGGCGTCGGGCGTGCACTCCTACGACGAGGACGGCTCACCGTGGGCGATCTTCAGTCGCCAGGTGGTGTGGACCGTGGTGGGCCTGATCGGATTCTGGATCGCGCTGCGGGTGCCGGTCAGTTTCCTGCGCAACACCGCGTTCGCCGCGTTCGCCGTCACCATCGTGATGCTGGTGCTGGTGCTGATCCCGGGCATCGGCCACGAATCCAACGGTTCCCGCGGCTGGTTCGTCTTCTTCGGCCTGTCGATGCAGCCGTCTGAGCTGACCAAGATCGCGTTCGCGATCTGGGGGGCGCACCTGCTGGCGACCCGGCGTTTGGAGCGGGCATCGCTGCGGGAAATGCTCATTCCGCTGATTCCCGCCGCGGTGGTCGCCCTGGTGCTGATCGTCGCCCAGCCCGACCTCGGGCAGACGGTGTCGCTGGGCATCATCTTGCTGGCCCTGCTCTGGTACGCGGGCCTGCCGCTGAAGGTGTTCGTGAGCTCGCTGGCGGCGGCCGTCGGTGCGGCCGCGGTGCTGGCGGTCTCGGAGGGCTACCGCTCCGACCGGGTGCGGTCCTGGCTGGACCCCGGCGCAGACGCCCAGGGCTCGGGCTACCAGGCTCGGCAGGCCAAGTTCGCGCTGGCCAACGGCGGTGTGTTCGGTGACGGGCTGGGCCAGGGCACCGCGAAATGGAACTACCTGCCCAACGCGCACAACGACTTCATCTTCGCGATCATCGGGGAGGAGTTGGGCTACGTCGGTGCGTTCGGGCTGCTGGCCCTGTTCGGACTGTTCGCCTACACCGGCATGCGGATCTCCAAGCGCTCGGCCGATCCGTTCCTGCGACTGCTGACCGCCGCGGCCACGATGTGGGTGATCGGCCAGGTCTTCATCAACGTGGGCTACGTCATCGGCCTGCTGCCCGTCACCGGCATCCAGCTTCCGCTCATCTCTGCGGGTGGAACATCAACGGCGACAACGCTATTCATGATCGGATTGATGGCAAACGCCGCCCGGCACGAACCCGAGGCGGTGGCCGCTCTGCGGGCCGGCCGCGAGGACCGGGTGAACCGGCTGCTGCGGCTGCCGCTGCCGGAGGCGTACGTGCCCTCGAGGGTGGAGGCGCTGCGGGACCGGTTGCGCACCAAACCGGGCGACAAGCCCACCAAGAGCGCCAAGGCGGTCAAATCCACCAAATCCACCAAATCCACCAAACCCGCCAAGGCAGCCAAGCCGGCCAAGAAACCGGCCCGCAAATCCCAGCCCACTCGCGAACGTGCGGCCTTACCTGCCAAAACCCGGACGGCCCAGCGACCCACCCGGCGCTCAGGGCATCATGGTGACGCTCCGCGTAACAGCGCGCAGCATCCGGATGAGGGAACCGGCCGGGCACGGCGGTCCCGCACATTGGAAGGTCAGCGTTACGGGTGAGTGTCTCGGTGTCGGTCGTCCTTGCCGGTGGAGGTACCGCGGGGCATGTCGAACCGGCCATGGCGGTTGCCGACGCACTGAGAACGCTGGACGCAGACATTCGCATCACCGCGCTGGGCACTCCGCGCGGACTGGAGACCCGGTTGGTGCCTGACCGCGGTTACGATCTGGAGCTCATCACACCCGTGCCATTGCCGCGCAAACTCAACGGCGACCTTGTGCGCCTGCCGATGCGGGTGCGCCGGGCAGTTCGGGAAACCCGGGCCGTGCTCGACAGCGTCGACGCCGACGTGGTGATCGGCTTCGGCGGCTATGTGGCTGTTCCTGCCTATCTGGCGGCGCGTCACCGCGTTCCGGTCGTCGTGCACGAAGCCAACGCGCGCGCCGGTATCGCCAACAAACTCGGCGCCCGCAGCGCCCGCCGGGTGCTTGCCGCCGTGCCCGACTCCGGATTGCGGCACGCCGAGGTGGTGGGCATGCCGGTGCGGGCCTCGATCACCTCCCTGGATCGCGCGGCACTGCGGGCCACCGCCCGCGAGTACTTCGGCTTCGCTGAGGACGCCACGGTGCTGCTGGTGTTCGGCGGCTCGCAGGGTGCGGCCTCGATCAACCGCGCGGTGTCGGCCGCGGCTGGCGACCTGGCCGCCGCGGGTGTCTCGGTGCTGCACGCCCACGGCCCCAAGAACACTCTCGATCTGCGGTCGCCGCGGCCCGGCGAGCCGCCGTATCTCGCGGTGCCCTACCTGGACCGGATGGATTTGGCCTACGCCGCCGCCGACCTGGCGATCTGCCGGTCCGGGGCGATGACGGTGGCCGAAGTGTCGGCGGTCGGACTGCCCGCGGTGTACGTGCCGCTGCCGATCGGCAACGGCGAACAGCGGCTCAACGCGCTGCCGGTGGTCAATCCTGGCGGCGGCCTGCTGGTCGAGGACGCCCAACTCACGCGTGAGTTCATCGCCCGCGAGGTGGCTGGGCTGCTCACCGACACTCCGCGGCTACAGGCGATGACGGCAGCCGCCGCGCTGGTCGGCCACCGCGACGCCGCGCAGCGGGTTGCCGAGGTGGCACTGGACGTGGCGCGCACCCGCAAGGGCCGACGATGACCGCGCCGAAGGGGCCCAAGGGTCTGCCACCCGAACTGCAGCGGGTCCACATGGTCGGCATCGGTGGCGCCGGGATGTCCGGTATCGCCCGGATCCTGCTGGACCGCGGCGGCCTGGTGTCGGGATCCGACGCCAAGGAGTCCCGCGGGGTGGCGGCGTTGCGGGCGCGAGGTGCCGCGATCAGCATCGGCCACGACGCGGCCAATCTCGACCTGCTGCCCGGCGGTGCCACCGCGGTGATCACCACTCACGCCGCGATCCCGAAGACCAACCCCGAGCTGGTCGAGGCTCACAGGCGCGGGATCCCGGTGATCCTGCGGCCGGTGGTGCTGGCCAAGCTGATGACCGGCTACCGCACGCTGATGGTCACCGGCACCCATGGCAAGACCACGACGACCTCGATGCTCATCGTCGCGTTGCAGCACGCCGGGCTGGATCCGTCCTTCGCCGTCGGCGGCGATCTGGGGGAGGCCGGCACCAACGCGCACAACGGCACCGGCGACAGCTTCGTCGCCGAGGCCGACGAGAGCGACGGCTCGCTGCTGGAATACACCCCCGACGTGGCGGTGGTGACCAATATCGAGGCCGACCATCTGGACTTCTTCGGCAGTGCTGAGGCCTACACCGCGGTGTTCGACGCGTTCGTCGAGCGGCTGGCACCCGGCGGTGCGCTGGTGGTGTGTGCCGACGATCCAGGCGCTGCCACGCTGGCGGAACGCAGTGCGGCCCTTGGTATTCGGGTGCTGCGCTATGGAGAGAGTCCGGGTGTCGGCCTGGCCGGCGCGCTGGTCGGCTGGGAGCAGCACGGCACCGGCGCGGTCGCCCACGTCCAGCTGGCTGGTGAGTCCCACCAGCGGGTCATGCGGCTGGAGGTGCCGGGCCGGCACATGGCGCTCAACGCCCTGGCCGCGCTGCTGGCAGCGGTCGAGGCCGGCGCGCCGGCCGATGCCGTGCTCGACGGGCTGGCCAGTTTCGAAGGCGTCCGGCGCCGTTTCGAGCTGGTCGGCACCGCCGACGGGGTGCGGGTGTTCGATGACTACGCCCATCACCCCACCGAGGTCAGGGCCGCGCTGACCGCGCTGAGGGCGATTGCCCAGCAGGACCGGACCGGTCACCCCACCATCACGGGTGCCCGCAGTATCGTTGTGTTCCAGCCGCACTTATATTCGCGGACAAAGACTTTCGCGCGCGAGTTCGGCCACGCGCTGGACACTGCCGACGAGGCCTTCGTGCTTGACGTGTACGCGGCGCGCGAGCAGCCGATGGCCGGGATCAGCGGCGCGACGGTGGCCGACCATGTCAGCGTGCCGGTGCATTACGTCCCCGACTTCTCGGCGGTGGCCGCCCGGGTGGCCGCGGCCGCCCGGCCGGGCGATGTGGTGGTCACCATGGGCGCCGGCGATGTGACGATGCTCGGCCAGGAGATCCTGACGGCGTTGCACGCCAAGGGGAATCGATGAGTGCGGGTGAGGGCGAAGGCGAAGCCGAGGACGCCCCCATCCTGCCCAAACCGACAAACGGGTGCGAAAGTGCGGGTGAAGACGTGCAAAACGTCGATCTCGACGAGGCGGAGGCCGCAGAGCCCGCACCCGGCGACAAAGAGCCGGAGGACCTGGCAGGTCCCCGCCGGCGGGAGCGCCGTGAGCGTGCCGAACGCCGCGCCGCGCAGGCCCGTGCGACCGCGATCGAAGACGCCCGCCGCGAGGCCAAGCGCCGGGTCCGCGGCCAGACCGTCGAGGCCCCGAAAGCTCTGGGCAAGAGGGCAGTTCGCGGCCTGAAGCTGCTCACTTGGCTGATCGTGTTGACGATCGTCAGCGTCGCGTTGGGGCTAATCCTCTATTTCACCCCGGTGATGTCGGCCCGCTCGCTGGTGATCACCGGGATCGGTGCGGTCACTCGCGAGGAGGTCGTCGACTCGGCGAAGGTCCAGCTCGGCACCCCGCTACTGCAGATCAACACCGACGAGATCGCCGACCGGGTGGCCGGTATCCGGCGGGTGGCCAGCGCGCGCGTGCAGCGGGAGTATCCGTCGACGCTGCGGATCACCATCGTCGAGCGCATCCCGATCGTGGTGAAGGACTATCCCGACGGGCCGCACCTGTTCGACCGGGACGGCGTCGATTTCGCGACCGCGCCGCCCCCGCCCGGGCTGCCCTATATCGACGTCGACCACCCGGGTCCGACCGATCAGCCGACCAGGGCCGCACTTGAAGTCATGACGGCGCTGCGTCCGGAGGTTGTGGCTCAGGTCAGTCGGGTTGCCGCGCCGTCGGTGGCGTCGGTGACGCTGACGCTGACCGACGGGCGCACCGTGGTGTGGGGGACGACCGACCGCACCGAGGAGAAGGCCGAAAAGCTGGCCGCCCTGCTGACTCAGCCCGGCAAGGTCTACGACGTCTCCAGCCCGGACCTGCCCACCGTCAAGTGAGCCGGGCACGTCGGCGCCCGCGACAAATTCGCCGCGACACGTCGGCGCGCCTCCCCAAATCAGCACCCACCGGCCATACCGTTCTGGTTGCGCGGCACTACTTGACATAACTCTAAGCCTCTGGTTGAGGTTGAGGGTTTGCCAGGAAGAGTCGCAGGACCCGATCCCCACTTGGGAGGAAGACAGACGATGACCCCCCCGCATAACTACCTCGCCGTCATCAAGGTCGTTGGCATCGGCGGCGGCGGTGTCAACGCCGTCAACCGAATGATCGAGCAGGGACTCAAGGGTGTGGAGTTCATCGCGATCAACACCGACGCCCAGGCGCTGTTGATGAGCGACGCCGACGTCAAGCTCGACGTCGGCCGTGACTCCACCCGCGGCTTGGGCGCCGGCGCCGACCCCGAAGTCGGCCGCAAGGCGGCTGAGGACGCCAAGGACGAGATCGAAGAGCTGCTGCGCGGCGCCGACATGGTGTTCGTCACCGCCGGTGAGGGCGGCGGCACCGGCACCGGCGGCGCGCCCGTGGTGGCCAACATCGCCCGCAAGCTGGGCGCACTGACCGTCGGCGTGGTGACCCGGCCGTTCTCCTTCGAGGGCAAGCGCCGCTCCAACCAGGCGGAGGCCGGGATCCAGGCGCTGCGCGAAAGCTGCGACACCCTGATCGTTATCCCCAACGACCGGCTGCTGCAGATGGGCGATGCGCAGGTCTCGTTGATGGACGCGTTCCGCAGCGCCGACGAGGTGCTGCTCAATGGCGTGCAGGGCATCACTGACCTGATCACCACTCCCGGTCTGATCAACGTCGACTTCGCCGACGTCAAGGGCGTCATGAGCGGGGCGGGCACGGCGCTGATGGGCATCGGGTCGGCCCGCGGCGACGGCCGGGCGCTCAAGGCCGCCGAGATCGCCATCAACTCCCCGCTGCTGGAAGCCTCGATGGAAGGCGCGCAGGGCGTGCTGCTCTCGGTCGCCGGTGGTAGTGACCTGGGCCTGTTCGAGATCAACGAGGCCGCTTCGCTGGTGCAGGAGGCCGCGCACGCCGAGGCCAACATCATCTTCGGCACGGTGATCGACGACTCGCTCGGTGACGAGGTGCGGGTGACGGTGATCGCCGCCGGCTTCGATTCGGCCGGGCCCAGTCGTAAGCCGGTGGTCGGCGGAACGGCGACCGCGGGCCAGGGGATCGTTCCCGGCGCCGCCGGCAAGTTGAGTTCCTCGCTCTTCGATCCGAGCGATGCCGTCAGCGTGCCGGTGCACACCAACGGCGCGACGGTCAGCATCGGTGGCGGCGACGACGGTATCTCCGACGACGACGTCGACGTGCCGCCGTTCATGCGGCACTGACCCCGCCGTCACGCCCGGATACTGGGTTTTGTGACTGTTCGCATCCGCCGCGTGACCACCACCCGGGCCGGTGGTGTGTCGGCGCGGCCGTTCGACACCTTCAATCTCGGTGACCACGTCGGTGACGATCCCAAGGCTGTCGCGGCCAACCGCACGCGGCTGGCCGCCGCGATCAAGCTTCCCGACGATCACGTGATCTGGATGAACCAGACGCACAGCGACCACGTCGTCGTCGTCGACGAACCCCGAACGGATGCCGTTGACGACACCGACGCCCTGGTGACCACGACACCGGGACTGGCGTTGGCCGTCGTGACCGCCGACTGTGTCCCGGTGCTGATGGCTGACGCCAAAGCCGGTGTGGTGGCCGCGATTCATGCCGGTCGGGTCGGCGCCGCCGACGGTGTGGTTCTGCGCGCCTTGGAGACCATGCTGGCCAAGGGCGCCCGCGTCGAGGACATCTCGGTGCTGCTCGGTCCTGCCGTCAGCGGCGCCAATTATGAGGTGCCCGCGCAGATGGCCGCCGAGGTCGAAGCCAGGCTGCCCGGCAGCCGGACCACCACCTCGCGCGGCACGCCGGGACTAGACCTGCGGGCTGGAATTGCACGGCAACTCACAGGCGCGGGGGTGCAGGCGATCGACGCCGACCCGCGTTGCACGGTGGCCGACAAGGATCTGTTCAGCCACCGGCGTGGTGCCCCGACCGGTCGGCTGGCCTGTCTGGTGTGGATGGAATGACGGGCGTGGCGACCCGGGAAGAAGATCTCGCGACCGCCCTGGCCGCGCTACGAGACCGGCTGTCGGATGCCGCAACCGCCGCCGGCCGCGACGTCGACGACATCGAGCTGCTGCCCGTCACCAAGTTCTTCCCGGCCACCGACGTCGCGATCCTGTGGCGACTGGGCTGCCGGGCGTTCGGCGAATCCCGCGAACAGGAGGCCTCGGCCAAGATCGCGGAGTTCGGCGAGCTCACCGGCGCGCCGGACGTGCGCTGGGACATGGTCGGCCAGATCCAGAGCAACAAGGCCAAAGCCGTTGCGACATGGGCGGATACAGTGCACTCGTTGGGTACGGCCAAAGTCGCCGCCGCGCTGGACCGCGGCGCCGCACACGCCATTGAGCAGGGTATCCGGACGGCACCCGTCCGGGTGTTCGTCCAGATCAGCCTCGACGGGGACACCTCACGCGGCGGGGTGGCTGTCGGCGATCCGGCGGCCGTCGATGCCCTGTGTGCCGAGGTCGCCGACGCCGGCGCGCTGAAGTTGGTCGGGCTGATGGCGATCCCGCCGCTGGGCGCCGACCCCGACACCGCGTTTGCGGCGCTGGCCGCCGAGCATCGCCGCGTTTTGCACAACCATCCCGAGGCGACAGAGCTGTCGGCGGGGATGTCCGGTGACCTGGAAGCTGCAGTGCGACACGGTTCGACGTGTGTGCGTGTCGGTACCGCGCTTATGGGACAACGTCCTCTAACGTCTCCCTGAGTAGTCACTCCAGTCACATCTTCATCACAGACACCGAACTTCACGCATTCAGAAGGGTCCAGCGATGAGCACTCTCCACAAGGTCAAGGCCTACTTCGGCATGGCGCCTTCGGACGATTACGACGACGAGTACTACGACGACGACGACCGCGGCGCTCACCGCGGCTATGCCCGCCGCGAGCGCTTCGCCGACGACGAGTACGAGCGCCCGGGCCGCTACGACGACCGTGATCCGCGTGTGGGTCGCGAGTACGACGACCCGCGCGATGCGGACTACGCGCCGACCGGCGGCTTCCGCGCCCAGTACGGCGACGAGCCACGGTTCCGCCCGCGCGAGTTCGAGCACCCGCACGACATGCCGCGCGCTTCTCGGTTCGGCTCGCTGCGCGGCTCGACCCGCGGCGCGCTGGCGATGGACCCGCGCCGGATGGCCGAACTCTTCGAGGCCGGCAGCCCGCTGTCGAAGATCACCACGCTGCGACCCAAGGACTACAGCGAGGCCCGCACCATCGGTGAGCGCTTCCGCGATGGTCAGCCGGTGATTATGGACCTGGTCTCCATGGACAACGCCGACGCCAAGCGGCTGGTCGACTTCGCCGCCGGGCTGGCCTTCGCCCTGCGCGGGTCCTTCGACAAGGTGGCCACCAAGGTGTTCCTACTGTCGCCGGCCGACGTCGATGTCAGCGCCGAGGAGCGCCGGCGGATCGCCGAAGCGGGTTTCTACAGCTACCAGTAGGTGGGCTGACCGCTGCCGGTTGGGAGTAATAGGTAGGCTGACGACGTCGCGCTGGGGTTAATCCAGCGATGTCGCCAATGTCACATCCGCTGTTGATTAAGGACCGGCTTTAGTTGTCGCTGTTCTTCGAAATTCTTGGCTTCGTTCTGTTCGTCTTCTGGCTGCTGCTGATCGCACGGGTAGTCGTCGAGTTCATCCGCTCGTTCAGCCGAGACTGGCACCCGCGTGGGTTCACCGTCGTAATTCTCGAGTTGATCATGACGGTCACCGACCCGCCGGTGAAGCTATTACGTCGACTTATCCCGCAGCTGACGATCGGCGCCGTCCGCTTCGACCTGTCGATCATGGTCCTGCTGCTGGTGGCCTTCATCGGGATGCAACTGGCTTTCGGTGCTGCCGCCTGAGAGCGGCAAGCTACCTCAAAGGGTCGTGAATCACGATTAGCCACGCCGAGTGCGTGGTATCGAAAGATTGAAATTAGCTCTTAATTACCGGACTGACGGTTCTGGTGTGACAGGATGGACGCCAGTTACAGTACGGAACGAACGTTCGACGCGTTCTACACTTTGCAGACGCTTAACCGCCCAGACCCGAGGGGGCAGATGATGCCGCTTACACCGGCCGACGTGCACAATGTGGCATTCAGCAAGCCGCCCATCGGCAAGCGAGGCTACAACGAGGACGAGGTCGACGCCTTCCTCGACCTGGTGGAGAACGAGCTGACTCGCCTCATCGAGGAGAACTCGGATCTGCGCCAGCGGGTCGCCGAGCTCGATCAGGAGCTGGGCGCCGCACGCGCCGGGGGCGCCGTACCGCAACCAACCCAGGCAATTCCGCTTTACCAGCCGGAGCCGCAGCCGGAACCGGAGCCCACGCCGGCTCCCGTGCCGCAGGCTGCCCCGCAGCCGGTGTCGAGCCCGGCCGCCAGCGAGGAGCAGGCCATCAAGGCCGCTCGCGTGCTGGCCCTGGCCCAGGACACCGCCGACCGGTTGACCGGCACCGCCAAGGCGGAGGCCGACAAGCTGCTGGCCGACGCCCGCGCGAACGCCGACCAGATCGTGTCGGAGGCTCGCCACACCGCAGAGACCACGGTCGCCGACGCCAAACAGCGCGCTGAGGCGCAGCTCGCCGATGCGCAGACCCGCTCGGAAACCCAGCTGCGGCAGGCGCAGGAGAAGGCCGATGCTCTTCAGGCCGACGCCGAGCGCAAGCACACCGAGATCATGGGCACCATCAACCAGCAGCGCACTGTCCTCGAGGGACGGCTGGAGCAGTTGCGGACGTTCGAGCGCGAGTACCGCACCCGGCTCAAGACCTACCTGGAGTCCCAGCTCGAGGAGCTCGGTCAGCGCGGGTCGGCCGCACCGGTCGATTCCGGTGCCAACAACGACGGCGGCGGCTTCAACCAGTTCAACCGGGGCAATAACTAATCGCTTGTCGACCGGAGGTTGATCGATGCTGATCGTTGCCCTGGTACTGGCGGTGATCGGCCTCGCGGCCCTGGTCACCGCGGTCGTCACCAGCAATGAGCTGGTCGCGTGGGTGTGTATCGCAGCCAGTGTGATTGGCGTGATCCTGCTGATCGTCGACGCGATCCGGGAGCGGCAGAACCGCCGAGGCGCTGAGGCAGAATCGGTGACGGCGGCGGTGGCTGCCGAGACCACGGAGTCCTCGGCTACTGCCGAGACCACTGCCTACTCGGAAACCGACGAGACGGTCGACTCCACGTATTCGACTTTCGACGCCGACTATCCCGACGATCCGACCTCCGAGGTGCCGGTCGATGACGCCGCCGACGAGCCCGAGAACAAGTCTGAGGAAGAGCCTTCCGGCGAGTCCGGCTCACGCTGATTCAATTCTTTACCCACACGGGACGCTGATTCAATTCTTTACCCACACGGGTAAAGAAGCACCATGAGCATCCAATACGCCAGCGTCGTCGACCATCCCATCGATGAGGTGTTCGCCTGGCACACCCGTCCCGGTGCGATGCGGCGGCTGATTCCGCCGTGGCAACCGATGCACGTCGTCGCCGAGACCGAATCCCTGGCCGACGGATGCGCGGTCCTCGGGCTGCCAGGCGGATTGCGCTGGATCGCCCGGCATGATCCGGCCGGCTTTGACCCACCGCACCAGTTCGTGGACGTGCTGTCGTCAGACGGGTTGATGACCCTACCGCCACGGATCATCGGCTGGTGGCGCCACACCCACCGGTTCAGCGATGCCGGCGCCGGCACCACGGCGATGTGCGACGAGGTCGACACCACGGTGCCGGGTGCGGCGCTGCGTGCGACCTTCGTCTACCGGCATCGCCAGGTGGCCGACGATCTCGCCGCCCACCGGGATGCCGCGCGGGCGGGTGCGAACGGGTTGGCCGTGGCGATCACCGGATCCTCTGGTTTGGTGGGGACCGCGCTGACCGCCCTGCTGGCAACCGGTGGGCACCGGGTGATCCGGCTGGTGCGTCACGAACCGGTTCGGCCCGACGAACGACGTTGGGAGCCAAGCAATCCCGCTCCCGACCTATTCGATGGAATCGATGCCGTCATCCATCTGGCCGGTGCCTCGATCGCCGGTCGGTTCACCGAGGCACACCGCAGCGCGATCCGCGACTCGCGCATCGAACCGACCCGACGGCTGGCGGAATTGGCCGCTTCGCGAGGCTTGCGCGCATTCGTCAGCGCCTCCGCGGTCGGCATCTACGGGTACGACCGCGGTGATGCCGTGCTGTGCGAGGACAGTGCCCACGGTGATGGCTTCCTGGCCGATGTGGTCGCCGACTGGGAGGCGGCCACCGAACCCGCGGCCAGCGCCGGGGTCCGCACGGTCTGCGTGCGCACCGGCATCGTGCAGGCGGCCCGTGGCGGCACCCTGCGGCTGATGCGGCCGTTGTTCGCCGCCGGCCTCGGCGGCCGGCTGGGCAGCGGCCAGCAGTGGCTGTCCTGGATCGGTCTCGACGACCTACTCGACATCTACTACCGCGCTGCCTACGACGACCGGCTGACCGGTCCTGTCAACGCTGTTGCGCCAAATCCAGTGCGCAACATCACATATACCAAGGCGCTGGCCGCGACGCTGCATCGCCCCGCCGTGCTGCCGGTGCCGTCGATCGGTCCGCGCATAGTGTTGGGCGCCCAGGGTGCGCGCGAACTGGCCGAGGCCGACCAGCGCGTCCTGCCCACCAAGCTGCAGACGCTGGGACACCGATTCCGGCAGCCGACGATCGAGGAGGCACTGGCCCACCAGCTCGGCCACGACCCGAGCTGACTAGTCCAGGTCGCCCCGCCACGAGTGCAGGCTGCGCAACAGCGGGCTCTTCTTGTACTCGTGGCCGGCCATCCGGCCGAGGATGTCGTCGAGGGTGATGACCGCGTCGGCAATGTAAGGGCCCTTGTTGAGCATCACGCACTCGGCGCGTTCGGCCATTGCCGCATCACTGATTTCGGCGCGCGACGGCCGCCCGGTGGTGGCCAGTTGCTCGAGCACCTGGGTCGCCCAGATCACCGGCAGGTGCGCCGCCTCGCAGAGGCACAGCGTCTCCTCCTGCAGCTCGGCCATCCGCTCGTAGCCGGTCTCGACAGCCAGATCCCCGCGGGCGATCATCACCCCGACCCGGCGGCGGCGCATCGCGGTGAGCAACAGCTCCGGCAGGTGTTCGAAGGCCTGTCGGGTTTCGATCTTGAGCACCACACCGAGGTCGTGGTCGCCAAGGCGGTCCAGCTCGTCGAACAGTCGGATCACGTCGGCGGGCTCACGCACGAACGAGAACTGCACGAAGTCGGCCAGCTCCATCACCGCGGCCAGGTCGGCGAGGTCCTTGTCGGTCAGTGCCGAGATCGGCAGGTTGGTGTCCGGCGCATTGATTCCCTTTTCGGCGCGCAACTTTGCCGTGCCGTGTCGGGGGTGATCGATGCGGACGTCGATGTTGTCGGCGGCGACGGCGACCACCTCGCCGCCAAGCTTGCCGTCGTCGAGAAAGATTCGCTCGCCCACTTCGGCGTTGTCGAACAGCTCCGGCAGCGTGCACCCGATCCGGGGCGATCGGCCGTCGTCGACCGGTGCCGGTGTGCAGTCCCGCGTCAGCTGCACGATGTCACCTGCGGCCAGCGGGATGCTCTGTTCGACGGCGGGCAACTCGCCGAGCTTGGTGGAGTCCTTCTTGCCGGCTCGCAACCGGGTTCCGGTGCCCAGATAGGTCGTTTTCTCGGTGGTGACGACGAAGCCCCCGGGGGCGGCCGCGGCGAGCAGCAACCGCCGCTTGGATCCGCGGGTGTCGCGCAGCACCAGTTCGTCACCCTCGGCGCGGTGAGCCAGCCACTTGGCGTCGACCGGCAGTGTGATCAGCCCGGGTTCGGGCGGGCGGGCCGGTCGTTTCGTCGACGTCAGCCAGCCACGGCCGGCGCCAACAACCTGGCCGCGCGCGTTGCGGGTCGGCCGCAGACGAGCCACCTGTGGCCCCGGTGCCAGGGGGCCGGTGCGCAGTTTCGGTCCGCCCAGATCCATCGCCACCAAGCAGGTGTGCCCGGCTGCCGCGGCAGCGGCGCGGACGTTGGCGGCCATCGCCTTCCATGCAGTGGCGTCGTCGTGGGCGCAGTTGATCCGGGCGATCCGCATCCCCGCATCGACGAGTGTGCGCACCAGTGCGGTATCGCCGGCGGCCTCCGAGGGCAGGGTGACCATGATCCGCGCCGCACGGTCGTCGGCGGTCGGGCCGAGCAGTTCGACGGCGTTGCGCTCGAGCAGCTGTGCGCCTTGGGCGACCCCCATGCAGGCCGGCTCGCCCGGAGTCCAGCCGTTGCCGCGCATTGCCGTGATCGCGGCCGATACCAGCCGCAGTGTCGCCTGCACATGGGCCTCACTGCGACCCAGCGAGGACAGCCCGAAAGCGGTCAGGCGTTCCTGAAGATCGCGAAGGTCGACCTGACGCAGGGCCCAGTAATGGACTAAATTGATTGCACTGCAATAGTTTTCGGTGGCGACCGGGGAGATCAATGGTTGCCATCGGGATTCTGCATCGGCCAGCCGGGCCAGCAGCGCGTCGACGTCGCCCTGCAGTCGATCGAGCTGTTGCGCGGTAGCGGACATGGGTGAAGACGCTAGTCATCTCAAGTTGCGAGTGGGTGAACGGTTGGGGCCGGCTGACCGGCCCGCGTTTCTGCGTGCGGTGATATCTTCGCCGGATACATGAACTCTGCCGTTCAGAGGCGATTGTCATGTTGCTGGTGGCGGGTTGTTCGGGGGCGAAACACACGGCTGACGCGCCGAAAGCGGCCACCAGCGCGGTGTCGTCGACGCAGCCTGCGCCTGCGCCCGGCACCTTACGGCGACACCCAAGGCGAGACCGTCGGCATCGACACGTTCGAAAAGGCCTGGGCGACGGGCGGTCGCGAAATCCTGATGGCCGGATAGCGGGTTTATTTCGACGGAGGAACCGGCGGGGCGTCGTCGGGAGCCAGTTCCGCGCCGATCTTGCGGAACACCGTGTCGGCCGCGTTGGTGTAGTCGCCCTGCACATCGAATGCACCCTCGTCGAAGGTGACGGCGACGGCGATCGCGATCCGGCGGCTCGGCAGGTATCCCTCTATCGCGGCGTAGCCGGCGAACATCGGGTTCTGCAGCAACCAATTCCCGGAGATGACAATGCCCAATCCGTATGTGTAGAAGTCAGTTTGGGCCGCACAGGTAGCACAGCCCGGTAGTGCGGTGGTCTTGCCGCGCAGCTCCGTGGATACCATCTTCTGGTACGACTCGCGCGACAGTAGCCGGCCGGAGCCGATTCCCTCAGCGGTGGCGGCCAGGTCATAGATGTCGGTGGTCTGGATCGCGCCGTGGGTGATGGTCCAGGATGGATTCCAGAATGTGGTCTCCTCGTAGAACGGTGTGCCGGAAGGGATGTTCAGGGCTTGGCGACGTTCCGAGGAGTACGCGTGCAGCACCGGCGCTGGGATGTCGGGGGTGAACGAGTTCGCCGTATTGGTTAGGCCGAGAGGGTCGAGTACTTTCTGTTTCAGCAGTTTCGGCATGTCCTGGCCGGTTGCCTTCTCCAGGGCCAGCCCGAGCAGCACGTAGTTGGTGTGGGCGTAGTTCCAGTTTGTGCCCGGTTTGTAGAGCAATGGTTTGTCGAGGGCATACCCCAGCAGCTCGTCGGTCGTCCACTGCCGGAACGGGTCCCGGTACAGCTCGGTGTTCATGGGTTCGTTGCCGATGACGTAGTCGACGTAGCCCGAGGTCATCTGTGCGAGCTGGCCCAGCGTCACTCGGTCGGAGTTCGGCACTTCGGGCAGCCAGGTGGACAGCGTGTCCTCGAGCCTGACCTTCTTCTCGTCGACGAGCCGCAGCAGCAGCGTGGCCACGTAGGAGATCGCCACCGCACCGTTGCGGAAATGCATCGCGGTGGTCGCGGGCACTCCAGTCATCGACTCGCCCTCGGCGCGGGTCAGCACTTCCTTGCCGTCGACGGTGACCCGCACCAGCACCGACTTGAGGTGCGCCTGCGCCATCGTGTCGCGCACGATCGTGGCGATCGCGTCGGCATGTGCGGGACTGGTCGGTGCGGGCGTGGTTGGGTTCGTCGACGACACACAGCCGGTCAGCACCATCGAAGCGGCCAGCACCGTGGCGATGATGGACTGGAGTCGGGCCATGAACGCTAGCCGGCGACCTTATCGAGGAAGCCGCGCACCAGCCGTCGTAGCCGGCGCGCTGCGTCGTCGACATGGGTGGTGGTGTCCGCCCGCAGATCGTCGGCGCGCAGCCCGAGCCGGACGAGATCGCCGCCGTCGCGGTTTCGGTCGTCGTCGATCCACAGCTCCAGCAGCTTGTGGTCGAGTTCGGGGTGGAACTGCAGACCCATCGCCCGGCCGAGGACGAAAGCCTGTGACGCGCGGTCGTTTTCAGCCACCACGGTGGCGCCGGCTGGGGGAGTGAACCGGTCGAAGTGCCATTGGAACCACGGCCCGTCGTCCGGTACCAGATCGGGGTCGCTGCTGCGTATCTGGTGCCAGCCGATCTCGGGATCCGTCGACCGAGCCACCGAGCCGCCGAGCGCGGTGGCGACCAACTGGCCGCCGAAGCACACCCCGAGTACACCGAGGCCGGCGTCGACGGCGTTGCGCACGGTGTCGATCTCGGCGGCCACCCACGGCAGCCGTTCGTCGTAGACCGCCCACCGCGAACCCAGCGGCACGATCACGTCGTAACGGGTCGGGTCAGGGAAGGTGACGTCCAACGCGGGGTCGCTGGCGTTCGCCGCCGGCACCACCTCGAATGTGTCCACGTCGAAACCGAGTTCGGTGAACGTTTCGCCGAGCAGCGCCTCGGGGGCGATCGGATCGTTGTAGATGAAAAGGACCTGACGGGGCACGCGATTACGGTACGGCAGGAATGCCGCTACACGCAGTCCGAGGCGCCGTCGACCACCAGCACCGCGCCGTTGATGTAGCTGCTCTGCGCGGTGCACAGGAACGCGATGGCGGGGGCCACCTCGCCGACGAGGCCCATCCGCCCGGCGGGAATGTGGGCGATCTCGGTCGCCACGATCTCCGGTACGGCATGCATCGGCGCGGTCATCGCGGTCTCGATGGTGCCCGGCGCCACGGCGTTGATCCGGATTCCGTGCTTGGCCCACTTGACGGCCAGGTTGCGGGTGACGTTGATGACGCCGGACTTGGCAGCCCCGTAACCGGGGACCATGGTGACCGCACGCAGCGCGGACATCGACGCCAGGTTGACCACACTCGCCCCGCCGGCCGCGGTGGAGGTCTTCAGCGCGCGGCGCAGGGCAACGGTGAGCCGGTACGGCCCGGTGAGATTCAGCGCGACGGAGGCGGCGAACCCCTCGGGCGTGGACTCGTCGAGGCCGCCGGGGAAGTTGGCGCCGGCATTGTTCACCAGGACGTCGAGCGCGGAGATGCTCTGCGCGAGGCTGTCAATGGATGCATTGTCGGTGAGCACAAGTTGGCGATAGGTCATACCGGACAGGTCGGTGTCGTAGTCGGCGGCGGCGGGTTTGGTGCCGGTGACGATGACGTCGGCCCCGGCATCGCGGAACAACACGGCGACGGCATGCCCGATGCCACTTGTCGCGCCGGTGACCAGAGCTTGCGTGCCGGTGAAGTCGAAGCTGAGCTGGGCGGTCATGTGTACCTTTCGATCTGCTTGGTCAGCCAGGCGGTCTCCCAGAAGTTGACGCTGCCCGCCAGCAGCTGCTCGTGGGCGGCTTTGAGCACTGCCCGGGCTCGGGCGTGCTCGGCTTCGGCCTGGGTCACGAGCTCGGCGAGATGGATGGCCTCCAGTGGTCGACCGCCCGCCAGATGGGCACCGGCCCGCTCGGTCAGCGCGTCGGCGCCAGCCAGTTCCACCAGGTCAGCGCTGACTGCGTCGGGACCGACTGCGTACAGCTCGGTGGTCGACCGGTGGTGAAACCAGCCGGAGTAGTTCTCCCAGATCGCGCGGACGTCCCAGGCGAGCTTGCCGTAGCCCTGACCGACCTCGAGATGCTCGGGCAGCGTGATCTCGGCCATCAGGGTCCGAACGTCCTTGCCGGCGTTCATCCCTGCGACGGTCTCGTCGTGCAGATACTGGACGGCGTCGCGCAGCCGCCTCAGCTCGGCGTCGATCAACCCCGCCCCGCGAATCGGGTCGAAGTGTCCGGTGAGCAGCACCTCGGGCCGTAGGGCGCGGACGCATTCGATGGTGTCGATGACCGTCAGCGCATCCCGATAGCGATCACCGCGAATGGTGACCAGGTTCGGGATGTGCCCGAAGACCGGGCCGAACGTGTTGCTGCACAGGCAGACTCGCTCGTCGGGCAGCCAGATCACCATCGAGTCGGTGGTTTCCCCGCCCGGGGTCGAGATCAGCTCGAACCGCCGGTCACCGACCGTCAGTGACAGCTGGTCCTCGACGACGATGTCGGCGGTCGCGGTGCTCTGCGGCGGCAGCTTCTTGCCGAAGCGTTGCTGGATCTTGGCGATGCCGCCGGCGAGCTTGCCGGAGAACGCGAAGGCGCTGCGGTTGGCGCGGTAGGGCAGTAGCCGCTCGTTGTCGTCACGCCAGTGTTCCCAATTGGCCTGTGCCACAACCTTGGTGTCGGGGTCGCGCAGGGTGTCCAGGCCGCCGACGTGGTCGTAGTGGCCCTGGGTGATCAGGATGTAGCGTACCGGTGACGCGTCGACGGCGTCGAACACGGCTCGGTGCACCGGGCCCTCGAATCCCATGCCGGTGTTGACGACGACGCGGCCGGCCGATGTGGTCAGCAGGTAGGAGTTGGTCAGCCCGGGTGAGCACCAGATCCCCGGTGCGACTTCCTCAGCCTGGTCGGCCGAAGCGGGCAGCATCGCATCGGCGCCGGGGCGGCTGCGGTAGATGGGTTCCACGGTGACCTCTAGATCTCGGGGCGGACGTCGAAACGGTCGAAATAGAAGGCGAACCGGGAGCGCAGCTCCTGCGGTTCGACGCCGAAGTGACGTTTCAGGTCGTAGGGGATACGACCCTTGGCACCACGGCGGTTGCTGTCGATGTAGGCCTGGAATCGCTTGGCCACCTTGGGCGGAATATCGATGCCCGCGCACTGGTAGAACTCGGCCAGCACCGGCATCTCGTTGCCGCCCAGGTGATGAAATCCGATGTCGACACTGCGCTGCGCCGGTACCAGCTCCCGGTCGCGGACGCAGGCGCTGAGCAGGCGGTGGATCCGGTCACTCCAGTAGTCGACCAGCCAGTCCGGGTCGATGCTGGTGCGGCGCAACCGATCCGAGTAGGCCATCATCGTGATCGCCGACTGGATCACCGCGACAGGGTCGCGGTGGGTGAAGGCGACGGTGGCGTCGGGGAAGGTGGCCATCAGCGGGCCGAGTTGTTCGGCATGCTGCGGCGATTTCAGCACCCAGGTTCGTGGCCCACGCAGAAACGTCAGCGCCTGCAGGACTTTCTTCAGGTAGGCGTAGTGGCGGGTGTGGTCCAGGCCGAGATAGAAGTCGCGCCAGCCCGGAACACGGGCGTGCCACTCGAGAACGTAGCCGGCCATGTCGAGGTCGAGCAGCTCGACCTCCTCCTCGATAGCCTCGGGAAAACGGTCGTGCATCGCGGCCACATACGGGGTGCTGGCCATCAGCGCCTCGTACTCGGCCTTGACCCGGGCGTAGCGGGGATCGACGCCGAACACGTCGGGTCCTTGCCCGCGAGCCGGAATCGGATCCTCGCTCTCCCAGTAGGGCAGTGCCCGGCGCCGTGGATCCTCGGCGATGAGGTTCACCAGGTGCGTCGTCCCCGACCGGGGCATGCCGACGACGATCAGCGGCCGCTCGATCGGGATCGCCTCGATCTCGGGATACCGCTTGAGCAGATCGGTCAGCGACAGCCGGTTACGCACCTTGCGAACCACTCTGGCGCGCAGGCTGCTTCGGATGAGTTGGCGCAATCCGGTGTCGGACTCGATGGCGGCGACATGCGCGGCCAGCCGGTCGGCGAACCCGTCGTCGTCGGCCAGGTCGTCGGCCCCGGCCGCTTCCACCGCCTCGGCGAGCATTGCGCCCAGGTCGAAGGTCACCTCGCGGGACTCGGTGTAGTCGAGGATCTGGCGCTGGGTGTCGGTCAGCACCGGGGCGGTCAGGTCGTCGAGGTTCAGGGTCTCCGCTGATGACCGAGTCGCCATGTCTTGTTCCTGTCGAATATTCGACGTACCGTTCGGAAATATGACGCTCAAGGTAGACCCTGCGAAGATGGCGGGTCAAGCCTCCTCGCCGCCCACCGGACGGGTGATCGCCGTGATGGAAATGCTCGGCGCGGACCCCGGCCGGCAGTTCTCGCTGGCCGAGATATCTCGCGGCCTCGACATCAGCCGGGCCACCGGCCACGCCATCCTGGCGACCCTGGTCGCGCACGAGTGGGTGACCCGCGATCCCCGGTCCGCGAAGTACGCCTGGGGGCCGGCCATCGCCAGCTTGGCCAAACCCGCCGACCTGTTCCGCGGCGAACTCGAGGACCTGGCGTCCGCCACCGGCATGCAGGTCTATCTGGCCCGCCGCGAGGCCAACAGCCTGGTGATCATCGACCTGGCCGGGGAGAGCCTCGCGGCTCCCCGGATCGGGCGGGGGACCAGGACGCCGTTCGTCGCGCCGTTCGGCCGTGATTACGTCGCATGGTCGAACCCGGAGGCGCAGCAGGCCTGGCTCGAGGCGATCGGCCAGCCCACCGACGCTTTACGTGCGCGAATTTCGGCCGTGCTCAACGAGACTCGTGACCGCGGCTTCGTGGTGGAGCGGCTCACCCGGGAATACCTGCGGGTCTACTCGGCATTGGAGGCGCTGAGCCGCGACGGCGAGGTGGACGCGATCACCGCGCAGCTCGCCCGGGCGTTCGCCGACCTCAGCGTGATCGACGTTCTGCCGGACGAATTGGGCAAAGAAGCCACCCATAGCGTCGCCACGGTCTCGGCGCCGATCACCGATGCCGACGGTGTGGTGACCATGTCGGTCACCGCCGCTCCGTTCGCGACGCTGGATTCACGGGCGATCACCGGCCTCGGCCAACGGGTTCGCCTGGCCGCCAACGCCATTGGCGAGCGGCTCAACCGATATGGCGATCCGGCTTGACGGTCACGCCCACCCGTCCGCGCGCCACGCCACCCAGTCGATCTCAACGAGGGCGCCCACGGCCAGCCCCGTGGTGCCGACGCAGGTCCGGCTCGGCAGCCGGTCGGGAAACCACGGCGCGTAGGCCGCATTGAACGCGGCATAATCCGTCCAGTCCGTCAGGAATGCACGGACCGACACCACGTCGGCCAGCCCGCCGCCACATAGCTCGGTGACCCGCAACAGATTGGCCAGCACCTGATCGGTCTGGGTGGCCACGTCGTCACCGACCAGCGATCCGGTGGTGTCCGTCGGCATCTGCCCGGTGACGTACAGGGTCTGGCCGGCTGCGGTCGCGTGTGAGAACGGCGCCACCGCGGGTGGAACGCCGTCAGCCGGGGTGAACGTGTACGCCTTGATGGCGGAGCCGCTGGGCCGGCGACATTCGGAATCCGTCATACCGCTGGATTGTGCCAGCGCGGGAAGCAGCGCTTGTCGATTCGGCCGTGCACGCCCTGACGCTGGTCGACCACCTGGGTGACGGTGAAGTCCACCGCCACCGACATGAACGAGTATGCGTCGGCACGGGACAGCCCGAAGTGGTGCTCCAGCAGCTGTAGCGTGCGAAGGGTTGCGCATTTCATCGCCGCGTCCAGGCTGTCCCCGAATCCGTGCACCAGCAGCTCGGTTGCCGTCTCGAGCACCGGCACCGTGAACGGCAGATCGCGGCGAATCGTCAAGCGCAGCAAGCCATTCAGCGACGATTCCAGCGCGGTGCCGCTGACCTCGCCGTCGCCCTGCGAGACGTGCGGATCGCCGATCGACAGCAGCGCGCCGGGCGCCTGCACGGGGTAGTACATCCGGCCGCCGGCACCGATGCGCCAGTTGTCGACGTTGCCGCCGTGATCGCCCGGCGGCACCGAGGAGACCCGTACCGGGTCGGCGGGCGCGACGCCCATGGTGCCGAAGTGCGGTCGCAGCGGCACCACGACGCCGGGCAGCGCCGGTTCCCGGCGTGCGGGATCGGGCGTGACGATCGTGCCGGGCTCGTTGGCCAGTGGGGTCGCAGTCCAGTCGTAGCCGAACAGCGCGCGCCCGAGCCGCGCCTCGACGTCCAGCTCGTAGACGGTGACCCGCTCGACGGGAATCTCGTTGTAGAGGTAGCCCCAGTGCCCGGCGAGGTTGGAGCCGTAGGGCAGCCGCGGGGTGGCTTCCAGGATGTCGACCTGCAGCACATCACCCGGTCGCGCCCCGGTGACCGCGATCGGCCCGGTGAGGATGTGCGGACCCGGCCCGCGCTCGTCCACCTCGGCGAACACCCGCGAGATCTGCTCGTCCATCAGCAGGTCGGGGGCGTCACCGGCGTGATGAGTCAGCGTCTCGATGGCCACCAGGTCACCGGAATCGACGGTCAGCGCTGGTGCCTGCCGCGGGTCGAAGAAACCCCAATGCACCGTCTGGGCTGTCGCCGGAAGGTGGTGCACTGTCATAGTCGTCAGATCATGCCAGCGCGTCGGGCACGGCGCGCGGCGAGAATCACCGGGTCACGTCGCGTGGTAGCGGCGTTCGGGCCGTCCCGCCCCGTACTGCAGCCGCAGCCCGAGAGCACCGGTGCGCAGGAAGTGCTCGAGATAGCGGCGGGCGCTGACGCGGGAGATACCCACCAGGTCAGCGCATTCGGCCGCCGACACCTCGCCCGCGCTCCGCACCGCGGCGAGCACAAGCTGACCCGTCTCGGCGCCGAGGCCCTTGGGCATCGGCGGCGGTTCACCGGGTGCCGGTGAACGCCCGAACAGGGTATCGACGAAGCTTTGGTCGATGCCGTGGTCGGCGCCCAGCGCGTCGGCGCGCGCGGCGAATGACGCCAATTTCGTTCGCAGCTGCTCGAACTCGAAGGGCTTGATCAGATAGTCGGCGGCGCCGCCGTCGAGGGCGCCGCCGACGGTGTCCAATTCCCGTGCCGCGGTGATCATGATGACGCCCACCGGATCGCCCTCGGCGCGCAACGTCTGCAGCACCGCCAGCCCCGTCATGTCGGGAAGGTAGACGTCGAGCAGGATGAGGTCGGGGCGTAGCTTGTGTGCGGCTTCGAGTGCGGCAGCGCCGGTATGGGCGACGTCGACGGTGCGGAACCCGTCGATGCGGTCGACGAAGCGGCGGTGGATGTCGGCGACCATGAAATCGTCGTCGACCACAAGCACCTCACGCATGAGTCACCGACTCGACCCGGGGTAGCCGCGCGACGAACACGGCACCGCCACCGTCGGCGTCGCGGACCTCGGCCGTGCCGCCGTGCTGGGCGGTGATCAGCCGGACCAACGCGAGGCCGATCCCGCGGCCACCGGGGATCTCCGGTTTGGATGTCACACCGCGGGAGAAGATCTGGCCACGTTGGTCCTGCGGCACGCCCGTCCCCGAGTCGGCGACGGTGATGACGAGCCCGTCCGCGTCGTCGATGCCGACCGTCACGCGAGCTGCCGCAGTCCCTTCCGAGGCGTCGACGGCGTTGTCGATCAGATTGCCCAGCACCGTGATGACATCGGTCGCCAGCGCGGGATTCAGTGCCGCCAAGTGCGATTCGTCGGCCAACTGCAGCGACACGCCGCTCTCGGCGGCCAGCGTCGTCTTGGCGATCAGAAGCGCAGCAACCGCGGGATCTGAAATGCGTTGTGTCACAGCATCACTGATCTCTGCCCGGCGGCGGGTCAGGGCGCCCACCAAATCGCGCACCGAGTCGTACTCGCCCAGCTGTACCAGTCCGGAGATGGTGTGCAGCTGGTTTGCGAACTCGTGGGTCTGGGCCCGCAGCGTGTCGGTCACGCTCTTGTGTGAGGACAGCTGGCCCTGCATGGACGCCAGTTCGGTGCTGTCCCGCATCGTCGTGACGGTGCCGATCCGCTGACCCTGGCTGGTCGCCGCCCGCCGGTTGAGCGCCAGCACCCGGTGGGGCGTGGCGATGACGACGTCGTGCCCGTCCTCACCGGAGAGCAGGAAGTCGGCCACCGCCGGGTCGATGCCGGCCTCGCGCACCCTGCGATTGACGGCGTCGGCACCTATCCCGAGCAGCTCCTGGGCGCTGTCGTTGACCACGGTGATCACCCCGTCGGTGTTCACCCCGATCACGCCCTCACGGATGCTGTGCAGCAAGGCTTCCCGATGCTCGGCCAGCCCGGCGATCTCGGCGACCTCGAGTCCGCGGGTGTGACGTTTGATCCGGCGCGACAGCAGCCAGGAGGCAACCAGACCCAGCGCCGCGCCGAGGCCGAGGTAGGCCAGTAACCGCTCACCGGCTCCGCTGAGCAGTTGCCACACCGAGGGATAGGGTTCGCTGACTGACACCACCGACAGCACCCCGCCGTCGGTGGACAGAATCGGGACCTGACCGACGAGCGCGTGGTGGCCGTCGACATCGAGGTCGCCGAACCAGGCCCGGCCCTCGACGACCCTGCTGGGGCCGAAATCGACCTGCCGCCCGACCCGCGAGGGATCCGACGAGACCCGCACCACTCCGGCCGGATCGATCAACTCCGCCATGCCTGCTCCGGACAGCGCGACCGCACGGTCGACGTCGGGTGCCAGGAGCCGCGCGGCGAATGGGTCGCCGTAGCGATCCCGCACCAGCGGAGTCGAGGCGACGTTCTCGGCGACCGCGATCATGCGCTGCCCGCGTACGTCGCGGAACTCCTTGGTCGACTGGGCGATCGACACGGCCGCGACCGCGATCAGCACGACCGCCACCACGAGCAGTTGGAAGACGAGGAACTGGCCCGCAAGGCTCCGGCCGCTACGTACCAGCGATGACCACAACGACCACAACTTCCTCTGCGTCCGAAAGAGTGACTGCCGTCACTTCCTCGACCAGTATTCCTGAACATCACAGGTGGACGACCTCTTCCCACAATGAAACGGAGTCGACGAATGGTGCGACGAAGCGCGAAGCGGTGCGCGGTGATCTCCACCGTGCTGGCCGTGGCGCTGCTGCTCGCCGGCTGCGGCGTGACGCGCGGCAGCGATCCGTCGGGTTTGCACCGGCTGCGGATGATGGTGCCCAACAGCCCCGGCGGCGGTTACGACCTGACCGCGCGGACGGCGGTGAAGATCATGGAGGACCAGGACATCACCGGCCGCGTCGAGGTCTTCAACGTGCTCGGCGCCGGCGGCACCGTCGCGATGGCCCGGCTCATGAACGAGCGCGGCAACGGCGACTTGATGATGACGATGGGTCTGGGCGTCGTCGGCGCCACCTACACCAACGGGTCCAAGATCAAGGCCTCCGATGCGACGGCCATCGCGAAGTTGATCGAGGACCCCGGGGCGATCTTCGTCCCCGCCGATTCGCCGTTCAAGACGGTGGGTGATTTCGTCGCGGCGTGGAAGGCTGATCCGAGCAAGGTCACGATCGGCGGGGGCTCCTCACCAGGCGGCCCCGATCACCTGTTCCCGATGGAAGTCGCGAAGAAGGTCGGGGTCGACCCGAAACAGGTCAACTTCATCACCTATGACGGTGGCGGCGACCTGCTGACCGCGCTGCTCGGCAACAAGATCACCGTGGGAACCTCCAGCCCGGGCGAGCTCATCGACCAGATCGAGGCGGGCGAGCTGCGGGTGCTCGCGGTGTCCAGCGAGGAACGTGTCGAGGGCATCGATGCGCCGACGCTCAAGGAAGCCGGCATCGACCTCACGTTCGCCAACTGGCGTGGTGTCCTTGCGCCACCTGGTATTTCGGAAAATGCCAAACACGACATGGTCAAAGCGCTCGAAGAGATGCACGGCACGAGTGAGTGGAAAGACGCGTTGGTCAAGAACGGCTGGACAGACGCCTTCGTCACCGGCGCGGCGTTCGAACAATTCCTCACCGATCAGGACAACCGGGTCTCGTCGACTCTGACCGAATTGGGGCTGCTGTGAGCATTGACGACCTTCCGGCAGAGGAATCGACCGCCCATAAGCCCGACTACGCGCAGTACCTTGTGGTCGGCGTCCTGGTGATCGTCGGCGGATTCCTGGTCTACAGCGGACTGACGCTGGACGAGGGCTTCGCCAAAGTGGATCCCGTTGGGCCCAAGTTCTTTCCGCTGATCATCGGCGTCGCCGCGCTGGTGCTCGCGGTGATCCTGGCGGTCGCGATCCCGCGCGGCAGCAAGGGTGAGGCCGATGCCGGTGAGGACATCGATCCCGAGGCGCCGGGGGACTGGCGCACCGTCGGCCTGCTGATCGCGCTGTTCGTCGCGATGATCCTGCTGGTCAATCCGCTGGGCTGGGTGATCACGAGCGCGCTGTTCTTCGCCGGCGCGGCAACGATTCTGGGCAGCAGGCACTACGTGCGCAACGTCGTCATCGGCGTGGTCCTCGCATTGGCCAGCTTCTACGCGTTCTACTCCGGGCTCGGAATCCCGCTGCCCGCAGGCATCTTGGACGGGATTCTCTAGATGGACAACGTCAACTGGCTGTTGCAAGGTTTCGCCGAGGCGGCGACACCGATGAACCTGCTGTACGCCGTGATCGGGGTGCTGCTGGGCACCGCGGTAGGTGTCCTGCCGGGTATCGGACCGGCCATGACGGTGGCCCTGCTGCTCCCCATCACCTACAACGTCAGCCCCAGTGCGGCATTCATCATGTTCGCCGGCATCTTCTACGGCGGCATGTACGGCGGATCCACCACGTCGATCCTGTTGAACACACCGGGGGAGTCGTCGTCGGTGATCACCGCCATCGAGGGCAACAAGATGGCGAAAGCAGGCCGAGCCGCGCAGGCGTTGGCCACCGCGGCCATCGGCTCGTTCGTCGCGGGCACCATCGGCACCGTGCTGCTGGCTGCGTTCGCGCCCGCGATCTCGCGGTTCGCCGTCACCCTTGGCGCGCCGTCGTATCTGGCGATCATGCTCTTCGCGCTGGTGGCGGTGACCGCGGTGCTGGGCTCGTCGAAGCTGCGCGGCGCCATCTCGCTGGTGCTCGGCCTGGCGATCGGCATCGTCGGCATCGACTTCCTGACCGGCCAGCCACGGGCCACATTCGGTATCCCGCAGCTCTCCGACGGCATCGACATCGTGGTGATCGCCGTCGCGATTTTCACTGTGGGAGAGGCACTCTGGGTGGCCGCGCACCTGCGCCGGCGCCCGGCCGATGTGATCCCGGTCGGCCGGCCGTGGATGGGTCGCGATGACTGGCGGCGGTCCTGGAAGCCGTGGCTGCGCGGCACCGCGTTCGGGTTTCCGTTCGGTGCGCTACCCGCCGGCGGCGCTGAGCTGCCCACGTTTCTGAGCTACATCACCGAGAAGAAGCTGTCCAAGCATCCGGAGGAGTTCGGTCGAGGCGCTATCGAAGGGGTGGCCGGACCCGAGGCGGCCAACAATGCCTCCGCAGCCGGCACGCTGGTGCCGATGCTGTCGCTGGGCCTGCCGACCAACGCCACCGCGGCGGTCATGCTCACCGCCTTCGTATCCTATGGAATCCAGCCCGGGCCAACGCTTTTCAGCAAAGAGCCGCTGCTGATCTGGACGCTGATCGCCAGCCTGTTCATCGGCAACTTCCTGCTGTTGGTGCTCAACCTGCCGCTGGCGCCGCTGTGGGCCAAGCTGCTGCGGACGCCGCGGCCGTATCTGTACGCCGGCATCCTGTTCTTCGCCACGCTCGGGGCGTTCGCGGTGAACATCCAGCCGCTGGATCTCGCGCTGCTGCTGCTGTTCGGACTGCTCGGTCTGATGATGCGCCGGTTCGGCCTTCCGGTACTGCCGCTGATCATCGGGGTCATCCTGGGGCCACGCATCGAACGCCAATTGCGCCAGAGCCTGCAGCTCGGCGGGGGCGAGTGGTCGAGCCTTTTCACCGAGCCGGTCGCCATCGTGACCTACGTGTGCATGGCGGTGCTGCTTGCCATCCCGCTGGTGCTGCGACTCCTGCACCGCGACGAGGAGAGCCTGCTGATCGTCGAGGACGACAAGGATCAGCGAGAGAAGGCGCAGGCATCATGATCGTCGTGGGATACACCAACGACCAGTACGGCATGGCGGCGGTGGACGCCGGTATTGCCGAGGCCGCCCTGCGCGGCACCGCAATCCCGTCGGCAAACTTCTACTCGGCAGCGTCGCACAACAGCTACTGATGGAATGCCCAAAACCCGTGCTCGCGGTCAAGCCTGGCTAATGTCGAATAATGGAGAGTATGAGCGTCTCGTTGCTGGTATGGGTGGTCACGTGCGCGGTGATACTCGGGCTGTTCGTGTTCGACTTCTACGCCCACGTACGGGTCCCGCACGAACCGACGTTCCGCGAATCGGCCATCTGGTCATCGGTGTACATCGGCCTCGCGGTGGTGTTCGGGTTCGTCGTGTGGTGGCTGTGGGGTGGCCAGTTCGCCGGTGAGTACTTCGCCGGTTACGTCACCGAGAAGGCGCTCAGCGTCGACAACCTGTTCGTCTTCACCGTCATCATGGGGACCTTCGCAGTGCCGCGGGAGTTTCAGCAGAAGCTGCTGTTGATCGGCATCGTGCTGGCGCTGGTGATGCGGGCCGGGTTCATCGCGGTCGGCGCCGCGGCCATCAGCACGTTCAGTTGGGTGTTCTACCTCTTCGGAATCTTCTTGGTACTCACCGCCGTCAAGCTCGCGAAGGAGGCCGGCCACGAGAAGGAGGTCGAGGAGAAACGCGACAGCCGGATCATCGCCTTGGTGCGCCGCTTCGTCCCGACGACCGAGACCTACGACGGCGACAAGTTCCTCACCCAGCTCGACGGTAAGCGGGTCGTCACGCCGATGTTGTTGGCGCTCATCGCAATCGGATTCACCGATGTGCTGTTCGCGCTGGACTCGATCCCGGCGATCTACGGCCTGACCGAGCAGCCCTACATCGTGTTCACCGCGAACGCATTCGCATTGATGGGGTTGCGCCAGCTGTACTTCCTGATCGGTGGTCTGCTGGACCGGCTCGTCTACCTGTCCTACGGGCTGTCGCTGATCCTGGCGTTCATCGGCGTCAAGCTGGTGCTGCACGCGCTGCACGAGAACAGCCTGCCGTTCATCAACGGCGGCGAGCACGTTGCGGTGCCGGTGATCTCGACCGGGATGTCGATCGGCGTGATCGGCGTGGTCCTGCTGATCACCACCGTGGCCAGCCTGGCCAAGACCCGGGGACGGGCAAGCGCGCCATAGTGGGTCTCGATGGTCAACGGGTCAGACCCGCCACCCTGAGCAGTTCAGGGCGACGGAGCACCATCGCGATCCACAGCACGATGCCGAAGAGCACAGCGAACAGGGTGTGGGTGAGGAGTGGGGCCTCGACGCGCATGTTCGCCGCGACCGCGCCACCCAGGTAGGCCGTGATGCCCAGAGCGCCTAGCACTGCGGTGCGGGGGATTGCGAACACGATCACGCACACGCTCAACACGATTCCCATGACGAGGGCTTGATCGGCGGGGAAGCCCAGCGCTGCAGTGCCCTCCTTGACTTGCGGAAAGCCAGCCAGCTTGCCGACGGCGTCAAACGCAAGGAAGCCACCGATCAGCACGCTGATCCCGATGCCGAACTTGTTCGCGAGCGTGCGTCCGGCCGGCGCAGCGGTCGCGGGGACGGCGGTGGCGGAACTGACGTTCATAACGAACTCCTGTCTGATGGGCGAAACTGATACCAGGCAGACCGTCAGCACGGCGAAAACTCATCGCTGGGCCGCCGTGCGGACAGAGCTACCAGGTCAGAGCACCGCAACTAGACTTAGCTGCTGAAATACCTCGCCGTAGTCACGTCAGCTATCCACGACTGACCCAAGTTTGTGTCCACAGTGTGTCCACGGCAGCTTGCTGTTCAGGCCAGCACGCCGAGTGTCACTAGCCGGGAGCAGTGCAGTCCAATGAAACGTCGATCTTCTTGGAGACAACGACCGTTGTGGAATGCTTGTTGCCGATTGAGCCGGGTCCACCGGGGCTAGTGCCACCCGAGTTGAGGCTGGTGGTCGTCATCGCGTTATGGACTTCGGTCACGACACAAGTCTCAAGCGGGTTGTCGCCGATCTTGTCAATTGTGACGGTGTACCCCTGGGCTTGCAGCCCCGCGATGGTACCCACCGCGCCCCCGTCGGCGAACCAGCTCAATCGGCCCGCGTCATCGGCGATGCAACGAATTGTGGTGCCGTCGTTTGCCGTTGCCGTCTTGCCGAGGTCATCGCCTCCACAAGTGGACCCCACGTTAGGTGCATCAGCACCCGCCGACCCAGCAGACGCTATCGCCCCTGCGGCCGCGACCGCCGCGATAATCGTCGCCTTCATAGCCGGGCGTCGCATTGCGTAGCGCCTCCGCGCGACTTCGTCGGCCAGCACTGCGAATTCAGCCATGTTTCCCCCAGCCACGCGCGTAACCACAGAATGCGGTCAGGTCGACGGTACCGCCCGAGAGTGGCGCCCCTTGCCCGATTGCGCCGATCCGCAGAACCCTCCGCGACCGTGGAACACGGCTAGATCGCGTCTATCTGGTTTGTGTCCGAGGGGGGACTTGAACCCCCACGCCCGTTAATAGGGCACTAGCACCTCAAGCTAGCGCGTCTGCCATTCCGCCACTCGGACCTCGCCCCTTGGACAGCCAGGGGCAGCTAAGGCTAACGGATCGGGGACCGCAGCCCAAAACTAGGCCGTGGGCAGCCGTCCGGCGATCTGGCCGGCGATCGCACTGGCCGCCGCCGTCGGGCCGTCCAGGCTGCACGCCTCGACGTCCACCGCCACATTGCTGTGCACCGTCAACGCCCGCTGGCACGCCCAGCGCTGCGGGCTCTGCTGCACCCGCGACACCGCCAGCACGTCGTTGTCGGTGCTGGTCTGGCCGACCGACCACACCTGGGGAGGCCCGATCGGCTGCGCATAGTTGAGCTGCCGGTTCGAGCACGCCGCCCAACCCCGCTGCGACGCGGTGAAGAAGTCGGCGGCGGCCTGCGCACTGGGGAACGCCACCACCGCCTGCACGGCGTAGTGCGACCACTCCGGCGCGGTCGGCGGATCCCGCAGCACCTGACCATGCACGGCCGTCGACCCGCTGGTGGCATATACGCCCTGCTGAGCGGCACCGGCGATGGCCAGGCAGTTCACGTCGGCGAAGTGGGCGCTGTCGTTCCAGGCCTTGCTGACGTCGGTGGTGACGACGACGTCGTCGCTGGACAGTGCCGCACCTACGTCGGGCGCCGACAGAAGCAGGGTCGGCAAGGTGTCCGGGCTGGTCAGCGGTACTTTCCCGGTGGACATCGCGGTCCCCGCCGTGATGGCCGAACAGCCGCTGACCGACAGGCACAGCGCCACGGCGAGCACAGGGAGGCGGGGGGTCACCCGGTAAATCAAACCCTATATCGGCGTGTTGCGCGAGTGGTTGAAGGGAAACTTGTGATAATGCCCGACCTCCGCGCCCGCGGGCCGGTCGCGCCAGTGGTAGGAAAGGGGACTGTGACTCAACCCGTCGACGAGGTCGTCGATCTCGTCAGCGCCCTGATCCGGTTCGACACCTCCAACACCGGTGAGCTGGCCACCACCAAGGGTGAGGCGGAGTGTGCCCTCTGGGTCGCCGAGCAGCTGTCCGCGGTCGGGTACGCCACCGAGTATGTCGAGTCCGGTGCGCCGGGTCGCGGCAACGTCTTCGTCCGTCTCCCCGGTGCCGACCGCAGCCGCGGTGCGCTGCTGATCCACGGCCACCTCGATGTCGTCCCCGCCGAGCCGGCCGACTGGAGCGTGCATCCCTTCTCCGGTGCCGTCGCTGACGGCTATGTCTGGGGCCGCGGCGCTGTCGACATGAAGGACATGTGCGGCATGATGATCGCCGTCGCCCGGCACTTCAAGCGGGCCGGCATCGTCCCGCCGCGCGATCTGGTTTTCGCCTTCGTCGCCGACGAAGAGCACGGCGGTACCTATGGCGCGCAGTGGCTGGTGGACAACCGGCCCGACCTCTTCGAGGGCATCACCGAGGCCATCGGCGAGGTGGGTGGCTTCTCACTCACGGTGCCGCACAAGGACGGTGGGGACCGGCGGCTCTACCTGATCGAGACCGCGGAAAAAGGGCTGTCCTGGATGCGGCTGACCGCCCGCGGCCGCGCCGGTCACGGCTCGATGGTGCATGACGACAACGCCGTCACCGCCGTCGCCGAAGCCGTCGCACGCCTGGGCCGTCACCAATTCCCGCTCGTGCTCACCGATTCCGTGCAGCAATTCCTCGCCGCGGTCTCCGAGGAGACGGGCTACAGCTTCGACCCGGCCTCGCCGGATCTCGAGGGCACGATCGCCAAACTCGGCGGCATCGCCCGCATCGTCAGCGCGACCCTGCGCGACACCGCCAACCCCACCATGCTCAAGGCCGGCTACAAGGCCAACGTCATCCCGCAGACCGCCGAGGCCGTCATCGACTGCCGGGTGCTGCCCGGGCGCAAGGAGGCCTTCGAGCGCGAGATCGACGAACTCATCGGTCCCGACGTCACCCGCTCCTGGGAGCGCGACCTGCCGCCGTACGAGACGACGTTCGACGGTGACCTCGTCGACGCGATGAATGACGCGCTGCTGGCGGTGGATCCGGAAGCCAGGACGGTGCCGTACATGCTGTCCGGTGGAACCGATGCGAAAGCCTTTGCCCGCCTTGGTATCCGCTGCTTCGGATTCATCCCGCTTCGGCTGCCGCCGGAGTTGGACTTCGCGGCGCTGTTCCACGGCATCGACGAGCGGGTACCCGTGGACGCGCTGCATTTCGGCGTCCGCGTGCTCGAGCATTTCCTGAAGAACTGCTGACCTCACTACGAAAGGAAGCCCTCCCATGGCATTTCCCTACAACCCGTACGAGTTCCTGCCTAAGTTGCCTGGTTTCACGCTGACCAGCACCGATATCACCGACGGGCAGCCGCTGAAGAACGCTCAGGTCAGCGGGATCATGGGCGCCGGCGGCGAGGACGTCTCGCCTCAGCTGAGTTGGTCGGGCTTCCCGGAGGAGACCCGCAGCTTCGCCGTCACCGTCTATGACCCCGACGCCCCCACCGCGTCCGGCTTCTGGCACTGGGCGGTGGCCAACCTGCCGGCCACCGTCACCGAACTGCCGACCGGTATCGGTGACGGCTCGCTGCTGCCGNGCGATGCCGTGACCCTCGTCAACGACGCCGGTATCCGCCGCTTCCTGGGCGCCGCCCCGCCGGCCGGACACGGCTACCACCGTTACTACGTCGCCGTGCACGCGGTGAAGGTGGAGAAGCTGGAGCTCTCCGAGGACGCCAGCCCGGCCTATCTCGGGTTCAACCTGTTCATGAATTCGATTGCCCGCGCGGTCATTCACGGCACCTACGAACAAAATTAGGGTCCTTGCCGTGTTGGCGGCCATCGTGTTGGTGGCCGGCTGCAGCACGGCGGTCGACGGGAAGCCTCAGGCAACGACGCCGGCACTGGGTCCACCGGCGCCGGTAACGTGGTCGCCGTGCCCCACTCTCGATGACGCTGGCCACTCGGAGGTTCCGGCTGGTGCCGAATGCGGCGAGGTCGAGGTGCCCGTCGACTACGCAGTAGCGAATGGCGACGTCGCCCGTCTGGCGCTCGTCCGATTTCCCGCGACCGGCCCGAAGGTCGGTTCACTTGTTGTCAACCCGGGAGGGCCGGGCGGATCAGGTGTCGCGGCGGCCTTCAAACTGGTGAAGTCACTGCCGCCGGACGTCCGTCAGCGGTTCGATTTCGTCGGATTCGACCCTCGCGGGGTCGGCGCCTCGATTCCGGCGTTGTGGTGCAACTCCGATGCGGACAACGATGCGCATCGTGCTGACCCTCAGGTCGACTACAGTCCCGCGGGTGCCGCCCACATCGAGAACATCGAAAAACAGTTCGCGGGGCGCTGTTTGGACAAGATGGGCACCGACTTCCTGGCCAACGTCGGGACAGTCAACGTCGCCCGAGACCTCGATCGGATCCGGATGGCGCTCGGCGACGAGAAGCTGACCTACCTGGGTTATTCGTATGGCACTGACATCGGCTCGACCTACGCCGAGGCATATCCGGACAAGGTGCGGGCGATGGTCCTCGACGGTGCCGTCGACCCGAATGCCGATCCGATCCGAGCCAGCATCGACCAGGCGGCTGCCTTCCAGAAGGCATTCGATGATTTCGTCGCAGACTGTGTCAACGACGCCAATTGCCCGCTCGGCAGCGACCCGGCCAAGGCCGTCGACGCCTACCACGACTTGGTGGATCCGCTGGTGGCCAAGCCCGCCGACACCGTCGATCCCCGAGGGCTGGGTTACAGCGACGCGATCACCGGAACGATGATGGCGCTGTACTCGCCGACGATGTGGTCGACTCTCAGCTACGGGCTGGCCGAGCTGGCCCAGGGGCGCGGCGACGTGCTCCTCAAGCTGGCCGACGCATACTTCACCCGCGACAGCCACGGCCACTACACGAATGTCAATGACGTTCAGAACGCCGTCAATTGCGTCGACGAACCCCCCAACACCGACCGGGCCAAGGCCATCGACAAAGATCGGCAGCTGCGACAGGTGGCGCCGTTTGCCACCCATGGGCAGTTCACCGGCAACGCGCCCCTGGACGTCTGCGCGTTCTGGCCGGTGCCGCCGTCCAGCGGCCCGCACACGGTGTCCGTGCCGGGCCTTCCGCCGGTGTTGGTGGTCTCCACCACCCGCGATCCGGCGACGCCGTACCAGGCGGGTGTCGTGCTGGCCGGGGAACTCGGGGGCAGCTTGCTGACTTACGATGGCACGCAACACACTGTGGTGTTTCACCGCGAAGCCTGCGTCGACAACTACGTGGCGGCCTACCTCATCGACCTCACACCGCCGCCCCCGGATTCTCGTTGCTGAAAATCAGGAAGAGGTTCCGACCGCTTCGCGCAGTGAACCGAAGCCGCCCGCGTGTAGCCGGGCGGCGATGCCGTCGTGAATCTGCTTGGCCCACAAGCCACCGCCGTAGATGAACCCGGTGTAGCCCTGCAGCAGCGAGGCCCCGGCGGTGATGCGCTCCCAGGCGTCGTCGGCCGTTTCGATGCCACCCACACTGATCAGAACCAGATCGTTGCCGACACGGCCGTACAGCCGGCGCAGGATCTCCAGTGCCCGTCGCGCCACCGGCGCGCCCGAGATCCCGCCGGGCCCGAGGTCGTCGACACCGGGGGTGCGCAGGCCGGCCCGCGAGATCGTGGTGTTGGTCGCCACGATGCCGGCCAGCCCCAGTTCCACGGCCAGGTCCGCGACGGCGTCGACGTCCTCGTCGGACAAGTCAGGGGCGATCTTCACCAGCACCGGGGTCGTGGTTTCCTCGAGCACGGCCGACAGGATCGGCCGCAGCGATGCATGCGCCTGCAGGTCGCGCAGCCCGGGGGTGTTGGGGGAGCTGACGTTCACCACCAGGTAGTCGGCAAGCGGACCGAGAAGCCTTGCGCTGGAACGGTAATCGTCGGCAGCCAGCTCGGGCGGGGTGATCTTGGACTTGCCGATGTTCACCCCGATGGGCACCTCGGGATGGTGGCGGGCCAGTTGCAGCGCCAGCTGCCCGGCGCCGTGGTTGTTGAACCCCATCCGGTTGAGCAGCGCCCGGTCCTCGGGCAGGCGGAACAGCCGTGGCTGCGGGTTGCCCGGCTGCGGCTGGGCGGTCACGGTGCCCACCTCGGCGTAGCCGAATCCGAGTGCCCCCCAGGTGTTCAGGCCCAGGCCGTCCTTGTCGAAGCCGGCGGCCAGCCCGAGCGGGCCGGGGAATCGCACCCCGAACACCGTGCTGGCCAGCACCGGATCCTGCGGGGCGAGCCGGCGGCGCAGCAGCCTGCGGGTGAGCTCGGTGGCGGTGGCGGCGCGCAACGAGCCGAATACCAGCGTGTGGATACGTTCGGCGGGCGCCAGGAAGAAGGCCCGCCGCAGCGCCGCGTAGATCACAGCGCGGGTTGGTCGGCGGTCTGGCCGTTGAGACGAGACTTCTTGCGCCGCAGGAGAACTCGTCGACTTCCGTCGGTGTAGAGTCGCACTCTGGTCAGCTCCCAGCCGCGGTATTCAGCCTCGATGGACAATCGCGTCGACGCGGTCACGCGGGTCACGTCCGGCGGCAGGCGCAGGGGAATCCACTCGTAGTCGTCGGACAGCTCGACTTCCCAGCTCGCCGGCATCCGGCCCCGGTGCGCCGCGCTCACCGGGCACCGGCCGCGTTGCGGATCACCTGCACGCCGGCACCCGTTGCCGACACGACATACAACGTGTCGGACGTGTCGTCGAAAGCCAGCGAGTTCGGTTGCTGCACGGTCGGGTAACGCACCTTCTCTATGGGAATACCAGTCGTTAAATCGTAACCAACAACCATATTCGCCGCGGTCTGAGAAACCCACGCCAAATTCCGCGAGCCGGCCAGCCCGTACGGGGCCTGCGGAACCGGGTAGGCCTGTCGCTCGATCAGCGGGTCGACACCGAACACCAGCAGCTGGCCGCCGCGGGTGTCGGTCACCAGCACCCGGCCCATCGGGTCGGCTGCCAATGTGGTGGCCCCTTCGCCGGCACGCAGCGACTGCTGGGTGCGGCCGTCGCTGTTCAGCGACGTCACCGAGGTCTGGCCGCGGTCGAGGACGACGGCGTTGTTCCCCTCGGTGACGATGGCGTCGACCCGCGCGAAGATCTTCACCTTCTCGGCCACCGCAGACTCCGAGCCCAGGGTGTAGGCGGTGCCGTCGGCGCTGCCGAGGACCAGCCGGCCGTCGGCGCGCCGGGCGATCGCGGTGAAGTCGGTGTCGGTCTCGTCGTTGATCGACACCGGGGTCGCGGAGCCCGCCGCCAAATCGACGGTGAAATAGCCACCCCGGGTCGACAGATACGCCGAGCCCTGATCGTCGCCTGCGAGGGCGGTTGCCGGGCCGGGCAGCGTGAGCTCGCGGGTGCCGCCCGACACGGCGAACAGGGTCAGCGTAGACGGTGACTGCGGGTCGACACCGGGCGTCAGGACCGCCAGCGACCCGGTGCGTTCGTCAAAAATCGCGGCTTCCGGGCGGCCGCCGAGCGGCAATAACTCGCCCGCCGGGTGAGTCGCCGGGGGCGGGGACACGGCGGGAGCGGCCGGCTCGATGGTCGGCGGTGGCGCCGTGAGCGGATTCGATGAGCATCCGGCCGCGACCACGGCGAACGCTAGAAGCGCCACGGTTGACCTGCGCAAACCGGCTCTGTTTACGAGCATTGTCAACGGGTAGCCCCTGGGCGTGTTCAAGATCAAGCGATCACGTCGCGTTCTGTCGATCAGGAAGTCTAGGCGGGTGAGGTGGAGACAAATTGACGTCTTTGTCTTCTCTGGGCCCGTAACTCGCGTTATGGTGTCCTGATGACGTTGGCCGTGACTCCCGAGTCCGACAGGCGCGAGTTTGCTATCGAGGACATTTCCACTGGTGTATTCGCCAGCGGGTTTGGCCACCTCGGCGACGGCCGGAGCTTTTCTTTCCAGGTTCACCGCGGTCAGCTCCTGGTCGAGGTGTATCACCCCCGCGTCGCCGGCCCGGTGCCGCACCGGGAGGACGTGGTTGCGACCGCGGCCCGCAGCCTCACCGACTTCGATGTCGACGACGAACGCAGCCTGACCGCTGCCGTGCGCGATGCCGTGGCGGCGGCGCAGCCGGTCGCCCGCCCAGCGCGCTGACGTTCCAGGTCTATCCAGTACGGTCGGCGGCGTGGAGCCCATGTCGTGGTTGCAGGTCGTCGTTCTGTCGATCGTCCAGGGTCTGACGGAGTTTCTGCCGATCTCGTCGTCGAGTCACCTCGCGATCGTGTCCCGGGTTTTCTTCACCGGTGATGCGGGGGCGTCGTTTACGGCGGTGTCCCAACTGGGCACCGAAGTCGCGGTGCTGGCGTATTTCGGACGTGACATCGGGCGGATTCTCAAAGCGTGGTTCAACGGGCTGTTCGTCAAATCCCATCGGGACAATGTCGACTACCGAATGGGTTGGTACGTCATCATCGGCACGCTGCCGATTGTCGTGCTCGGCGTGGCGTTCAAGGAGGCGATCCGCGGCGAGGTCCGCAACCTGTGGGTAATCGCCACCGCGATGCTGGTGTTCTCTGCCGTCATCGCCGTCGCCGAGTACGTCGGCAAACAGACCCGCCACGTCGAGCAGCTGACGTGGAAAGACGGCCTGCTCGTCGGTCTAGCGCAGTGTCTGGCCCTGGTTCCCGGGGTGTCCCGTTCCGGATCGACCATCAGCGCCGGCCTGTTCTTGGGGCTTGACCGCGAGCTGGCGGCGAGATTTGGCTTCCTGCTTGGTATTCCGGCGGTCTTGGCGTCGGGATTGTTCTCGCTGCCCGACGCCTTCCATCCGGTGACCGAGGGGATGAGCGCCACCGGCGCGCAACTGTTGGTGTCCGTTGTCATCGCCTTCGTGGTCGGCTACGCGGCCATCGCCTGGCTGCTGCGGTTCGTCGCCACCCACGCGATGTACTGGTTCGTCGGCTACCGGGTGGTGCTGGCGTTGGTGGTGATGGGGCTGTTGGCGACGGGCGTGGTGGCAGCGAGTTGACGGTCATTCTGCTGCGGCACGGCCGCTCGACATCCAACACCGCGCATACCCTGGCCGGCCGCAGCGAGGGCGTCGAACTCGACGAAAAGGGGCTGGATCAGGCGCAGGTGCTGGTGGGGCGGGTCAAGGGCCTGCCCATCAAGGCCGTGGTTCGGTCCCCATTGCTGCGCTGCCGGCTCACCGTAGAGCCGCTGGCCGCCGAGCTCGGTCTGGAACCGGTGATCGACGAGCGGCTCGCTGAGGTGGACTACGGGCAGTGGACAGGTCTCGCCCTCAAGGATTTGATGAAGGAGCCGCTGTGGTCGGTGGTGCAGCATCAGCCGAGCGCGGCCGTCTTCCCCGGTGGCGAGGGCCTGGCGCAGGTGCAGGTGCGCGCGGTCGCCGCGGTCCGCGAGCATGACCGCCGACTCGCCGACGAGCACGGTCACGACGTGCTGTGGATCGCCTGTACACATGGTGATGTGATCAAGTCCGTCGTGGCCGACGCGCTCGGTACACACCTGGACAGCTTCCAGCGGATCACTGCCGACCCGGCCTCGATGAGCGTGATCCGCTACACGCCGATTCGTCCATTTGTGGTGCACGTCAACCACACCGGAGCCGAACTCGCATCGGCGCTGTCCGCACCGCCACCCGCTCCCGACGACAAGTCCGCCGGCGACGCCGTGGTGGGCGGGTCAACGGACTGAAGCTCCGAATTACGGCTCAGCTGCATCTCCCGGTATTTTGGAAATAACATGGCCCGCGCAATTCACGTTTTCCGCACACCCGACCGATTCGTCGCCGGGACTGTCGGGCAACCCGGAAACCGGACCTTCTACCTGCAGGCGGTGCACGACAGCCGGGTGATTTCGGTCATCCTGGAGAAACAGCAGGTCGCGGTGTTAGCCGAGCGGATCGGGGCGCTGCTGGTCGAGATCAACCGCCGGTTCGGCACGCCACTGCCGCCGGAGACCGATATCGAAGACCTCAGCCCGCTGGTCACTCCGGTCGACGCGGAGTTCCGGGTCGGGACGATGGGGCTGGGCTGGGATGCCGAGGCGCAGACCGTCGTCGTCGAGCTGCTGGCCGTCTCGGAAACCGAATTCGACGCGTCCGTGGTGCTCGATGACGCCGAGGAAGGCCCGGACGCGGTGCGAGTATTCCTCACACCCGAGTCGGCCCGGCAGTTCGCCTCCCGATCGACTCGCGTCATCTCGGCCGGCCGCCCACCCTGCCCGCTCTGCGACGAGCCGCTCGATCCCGAGGGGCACATCTGCGTGCGTACCAACGGATATCGGCGTGGCGCACTGGGCGGGGCCGAAGACGATCTGGACTCGTGACGGGCACCGACGAGGCGTCGGCCCGCGAGGCCTTGCGCTGCGGTGACCTGACCCTGATCGGGCGTATCCGCTCGGCGAGCAACGCCACGTTCCTCTGCGAAGCGACGTCCTCGGGCGAGGCTGTGCACTGCGTGTACAAGCCGGTCGCCGGTGAGCAGCCGTTGTGGGATTTCCCGGACGGCACGCTGGCCGGCCGCGAGCTCGGCTCCTATCTGGTGTCGGCGGCGCTGGGCTGGAACATCGTGCCGTACACCATCATTCGCGACGGTCCGGCCGGCCCCGGCATGGTGCAGCTGTGGGTCGACCAGCCGGGTGACAGCGCCGAAGATCGATCGGACGGCCCTGATCTGGTCGACCTGTGTCCGCCGGAATCGATTCCACCGGGCTATCTTTCGGTGCTGCACGCCTACGACTACGCCGGCAATGACGTCACGCTGGTGCACGCCGACGATGATCGGCTCCGGCGGATGGCGATCTTCGACGTAATCGTCAACAACGCCGACCGCAAGGGCGGCCACATCCTGACCGGGGTCGACGACCGGGTGTACGGCGTCGACCACGGGGTGTCACTGCATGTACAGGACAAGCTGCGCACGGTGTTGTGGGGCTGGGCCGGGAAGCCGATCGACGACGAGACGCTGCAGTCGGTTGCCGCCCTCGGTGAGCAACTGACCGGCCCGCTGGCAGATGAACTGCGCGAACACATCACCCCCGCCGAGGTTGCCGCGTTGCGCAAACGCGTCCGCACGCTGCTGAGCGAGCCGGTGATGCCCGGCCCCGATCGGCACCGGCCGATTCCCTGGCCGGCCTTCTGAGGTGTCGTCCCGCGGGGCGACCGACGGGACTGATCATGATTCGGCGATACTGGCTTGGTGAGCATCACCGACGCGGCGCTGGCCGCCGACCTCGCCGAGGAGGCCGGTCGACTGCTGCTTTCGGTGCGTGAGGAAGTCGGCTTTGACTTCCCGCCCGCGCTAGGCGACGCCGGTGACGTGCGGGCCAATGCGCAGATCTTGCGCCGCCTGCGTGCGGAGCGGCCCAATGACGCGGTGCTCTCCGAGGAGGCCTACGACGACCTGAAGCGGCTCAACGCCGACCGGGTGTGGATCATCGACCCGCTGGACGGGACGCGCGAGTTCTCGATGCCACGCCGGACGGACTGGGCGGTGCACATCGCCCTGTGGCAGCGGATCGGTGGGCCGGACGGCCGCATCACCGACGCCGCCGTGTCGCTTCCGGCGATGGGTGAGGTCTACCGTTCGGACACCGTGACCGCCCCGGCGCCGCCCGCCCCCGGGCCCATTCGGATCACGGCCAGCTCCAACCGTCCGCCCGCGGTGCTGTGGCGGCTGCGGGATCGCCTTGACATCGACTTCATCCGCATCGGCTCGGCGGGCGCCAAGGCGATGGCCGTGGTGCGCGGTGACGCCGACGCCTACATCCACGCCGGCGGCCAGTGGGAGTGGGATTCGGCCGCGCCGGCCGGGGTGCTCCAGGCGGCGGGGCTGCACGCCACCCGCATCGACGGGGCTCCGCTGCGCTACAACCAGCCCGACCCGTACCTGCCGGATCTGCTGATGTGCCGGCCGGACGTGGCCGATGTCCTGCTCGATGCCATGTGGCTGGCCAGTTGAGTCCGGTCCAAGGGAATCAATCGGGCCGCTTCGTTGTCTGTGTGTGGCGAGAAGGCCGGTCCCCTCACCACCCGGAGTGCAGTGAACAGCGAACCCCTTAGAGTCGAGGCCATGCAGTCGTGGCCGGCCGTCGATATCCCGCAGCTGCCCGGCCGTGGACCGGCCCTGCGCCTCTACGACACCGCCGACCGCCAGGTGCGCCCGACCGCGCCGGGGGAGACCGCGACGATGTACGTCTGCGGGATCACCCCCTACGACGCGACCCATCTTGGCCACGCGGCAACATACCTGGCCTTCGACCTCGTGCACCGGGTCTGGCTGGATAGCGGGCACCGTGTGCACTATGTGCAGAACATCACCGACGTCGACGACCCGCTGTTCGAGCGGGCCAATCGGGACGGCATCGACTGGCGCGAACTCGGCGCCAGGGAAACCCAGCTGTTCCGCGAGGACATGACCGCGCTGCGGGTGTTGCCGCCGCACGACTATGTCGCGGCGACCGACACCACCGGCGAGGTCGTCGAGCTGGTCGAGAAGATGCTGGCCTCCGGCGCGGCCTACGTGGTCGACGACGCCGAGTACCCCGACATCTACTACCGCGCCGATGCGACCACACAGTTCGGCTACGAGTCGGGCTACGACCACGACACCATGATGCGGCTGTTCGCCGAGCGCGGCGGCGACCCGGACCGTGCAGGCAAGGCAGACCCCCTCGACGCGCTGCTGTGGCGGGTGGCCCGCCCCGACGAGCCGAGCTGGCCCGCTCCATTCGGTGCGGGCAGGCCGGGCTGGCATGTCGAGTGCACGGCGATTGCGTTGAACCGCATCGGTTTTGGTTTCGACGTGCAGGGCGGCGGTAGCGACCTGGTGTTCCCGCACCATGAGTTCTCCGCCGCGCACGCCGAATGTGTCACGGGCGAACGCAGATTCGCGCGGCATTACGTGCACGCGGGGATGATCGGCTGGGACGGGCACAAGATGTCCAAGAGTCGCGGAAACCTGGTGCTGGTATCCCGCTTACGTGAGCAGGGCGTGGACCCGGCGGCGATTCGGCTGGGCCTGCTGGCCGAGCACTATCGCAGCGACCGGTCCTGGAGCGACGCGGTGCTCGACGAGGCCAACTCGCGGCTACACCGCTGGCGTGCTGCCGCCGCGCTGTCCGCGGGCCCGGACGCCAACGACGTCATCGGGCGATTGCGCCAGTATCTGGCCGACGACCTGGACACCCCGAAAGCGCTTGCCGCCATTGATGGTTGGGTCACCGACGCGCTGGAGTACGGCGGCCACGACGACTCCGCGCCCGCCGCGGTTGCCGCCGCGGTCGACGCGTTGCTGGGTATTCCGCTCTAGCGCCTACAGCGTGACGACGCCGTAGGCGCCCACCTGCTTGCTCAGGAAACGCAGCTGATCGGTGGCCGAGCCGAGGGTCTGGTCGATGGCCGTCAGCCGTGCGGCGTAGTGCGCGACCGGGTATTCCGCGGTGACGCCGATACCGCCGTGCATCTGGATGGACTCTTGCAGAATGTGGCGTCCCGAGCGTCCGATCTGCAGTTTGGACCGGGCTGCGACCACCGGATCCAGCCGGCCGTCGGTGATGCACATCGCCGCGTAGTAGTTCATGCTGCGGGCCAGTTCCAGCGAGACGTACATGTCGGCTGCGCGCTGGGTGAGCGTTTGAAATGTCTTGAGCGGCACACCGAATTGCTTGCGCGCGTTCAGGTACTCCGTCGTGAGTCGGATTGACTCGTCCATTGCGCCGACGGCTTCGGCGCACAGGGCCGACGAGTAGCGGATCAGCGTTGCGTGGATGTGCTCGCTGACGTCGCCGTCGCCGAGCTGCTGTGCGGGTGCGTCGGCGAAATCGATCTCGGCGCCGCGGAGCCCGTCGAACGTCCGATACGGGTGGCGAGTGGTTGCCCCGGCGTCGACCAGGAAGGCGCCCACTCCGCCATCGGGAAGGCTGGCGGTGACGACGATGACATCGGCGCTGTCGCCGGCCAGTACCGGGTTTTTGCGCCCGGTGATCGTCCAGCCGTCGCTGTCTTTGATTGCCCGGGTGGACAATTCGTCCAGTCCACGCAGTCCCTTCTCGGCATGGGCCAGCGCGAGCAGCTTCTCGCCTGCGGCGACCTCGTCGAGCAGTGCGCGCTGTTCGTCGGAGCCGAGATCGGCGATCAGGCCGCCCGGGATCAGTGCTGCGGTCGCGACCGGTTCGGGTGCCAGCTGGCGACCGATCTCGGTCATGACGACCATGATCTCGATCTGGCCGGACTCTTCGGGGTCGAACCCGAGGCCGAGGATGCCGATGTCGGCCAGCTGCCGCCAAACATCGCGGCTCCAGCCGAGTTCGGAGTCGACGATCTTGTTGCGGCTCTCGGTGTCATAGGCGCGGGAGAACACCTCGCGAGCGGTGTCGCGCAGGAGTTCCTGTTCGTCGGTCAGGTCAAAGTTCATGGCCGGCCCTCACAGTCCCAAAATCGTCGAGGAGATGATGGTGCGCTGGACCTCATTGCTTCCGCCGTAGATCGAGGTCTTGCGGTAGTTCAAGTACTTCGGCGCGGCGTGCTGCGCCCAGAGCGGCGACTCGATGTCGGCACCGCCGTCGAACGGCAGCGCATCCGGTCCGGCGACCTCCACCGCCAACTCGGTGATGGCCTGCTGCAGCTGGCTGCCCCGGAGCTTCAGGATCGACGATGCGGGGTTCGGCTTGCCGGTAGCTTCGTCACCGCTGACTCGCAGCTGCGTGAGTTCCAGTGCGAGCAGCTCGTTTTCGATCTCAGCGACCTTGGCGGCGAACAGCGGATCCTCGAGCAGGTTGCCCGCGCCGACCTTGGTCTGCGCGGCGTGTTCCTTGACGTCGGCGAGCCACAGTTTGGTGGTGCCGATGCGCGCGATACCGGTGCGTTCGTTGGACAACAGGAACTTGGCGTAGGTCCAGCCCTGGTTCTCCTCACCGACGAGCTGGTTGGCGGGCACCCGGACGTCTTCGAAGAAGACTTCGTTGACCTCGTAGCTACCGTCGATCAGCTTGATCGGCCGGATCGTGATGCCCGGTGTGGACATCTCGACGAGGATGAACGAAATCCCGGCCTGCTTCTTGGGTGCGTCGGGATTGGTGCGGGCCAGCACGAAGATCCAGTCGGCGTACTGGCCGAGCGTCGTCCAGGTCTTCTGCCCGTTGATGACGTACTCGTCGCCGTCGCGGATCGCGGTGGTCCGCAGCGACGCGAGATCCGAACCGGCCTCGGGCTCGGAAAAGCCCTGGCACCACCAGATGTCGAGGTTCGCGGTGGGCGGCAGGAAGCGTTCCTTGATCTCCTGCGAGCCGAAGTGGGCGATCACCGGTCCGACCATGCTGGCGTTGAAGGCCAGCGGCTCGGGCACGCACGCCAAGCGCATCTCGTCGGCCCAGATCTGGCGCTGCAGCGGCGTCCAGTCCTTGCCGCCCCATTCCACGGGCCAGTTCGGCACGCCAAGGCCGGCCTTGTTCAGGATCCGCTGCGTCGCGATCGCGTCGTCGGGGTACCGCATGGTGTCGGTGCGGGCCCGTTCGCGGATATCGGCAGGGACCTCGGTGGTGAAGAACTCCCGCAACTCGTCGCGGAACTTCGCGTCCTCGTCGCTTAGGGCCAGTCTCACGAGCGCAACCTCGATTCGTTGTTACTCGGCGGTATCCAGTGCACGTTATCGCAGCCCTACCAACCAGTCGGCAGGACCACCCGTTGACCGAGATTTCGTCAGCGTGTTGCCTCACGTCAAGATGCGCGCGTAGGGGGATTCGTTGCCTCATGTGAGCGTGCGCGCTTGGTGACTGGAGCGGGGGTGCCGGTTGG
>FLQS01000038.1 GCA_900078375.1 uncultured Mycobacterium sp.
TCGTGGGCCGAGTCACCTCGGTCGCGGACCCGGCACTTCGTGTCCAACATCCGCACGGTTGCCGGACCGGAGGCTGATGAGTTGACCGTGCGCTCAAATCTCTTGTTCTTCCGCAGCCGCGGAGACAGCGGCCGGTGGGAGTTGCTCTCGGCCGAACGCGTCGACGTGTTGCGCCGCACCGACGATTCGCTGCGGCTCGCTCGGCGCGAGGTATTGCTCGACCACTCGACGCTGCCCATCGACAACCTGTCGGTAGTCCTGTAGGGCCAGCTCCGTTCACCACCTCCGCGTGGATATCGCCGATTCCAGAAAGGGCCCAACCATATGACCACCGAAACAACCGAGACGGACTTGATCGAGATGTTGGTGAAGGCGTGACCGGCGTTATGGGCAGTGACCTGGATGTGTCGGTCCAAGAATGCGACGTCCTGGTAGTGGGTGGGGGAATTGGCGGAGCGCGGGCAGCACTACGGGCCGCGGAGTTGGGGTCGTCGGTGATTCTGGTGGAGAAAGCGGTGGTGTCTCGGGCAGGGCCGATGACGTATGTCCACAGCCAATACGCCCCTGATCACCGGGTGCAGGGTGAGGAGATGACGGAGTGGGCGCGCGAGTTCGTGGTAGGCAGCAATTATTTGGCCGATCAGGATTGGGTGCAGCAGTACATAGCCGAGGCCTATGACAGGGTTAACGAGCAGATCGAGTGGGGTGTGCCCTATTCCACTCATGAGGATGGGTCGCTGAAGTATGTGACGGTCCGCGGCCACAACCTTGGCACGACGCTGGGTGTGGATGGTCGCGTGTGTATGGAGATCCTCAAGGAGAGGATGAAAGCGGCGGGGGTGCGACTGTTCGAGCGGGTCGATGTGATCGATCTGCTGACCACCGACGGGTGTCGGCCCACCGCTGGTGCGGTGTGTGGTGCGGTGGGGGTAAATGTTGTCACTGGCCAGTGTCATGTCTTCACGGCGGGCAGCGTCATCCTCAACACCGGCCCTTGGTACCCCAAGCTGCATTACGCGTTCGCCGACCATTGCAGCGGGGAAGGTCATGTGGCGGCCTGGCGAGTGGGTGCCGAGTTCGCCGGCATGGAATTCGGCCAGTTCGCTGCCTGGAGTTACTTCAATCGGTCATTCTTCACACCGGGTCAAGCCAAGATTCAGGGGATCGGTGGCAAGTTCTGCAACGCGGCGGGCGAGTACTTCATGGACCGCTATGACCCGATCTGGGGCGATAAGGGCGGGTTGTTCACCATCGCGCGCGCGATCATGACCGAGATGGTCGAGGGCCGAGGGCCGTGCTATCTCGACTTGCGTCACGTACCACAGGCGGATCTAGAGGTGCTGTATGAAGTGTCTCCGACGGTGCGGCGCGCCTTTACCGAGTTTGAGGTCGATCCCTCCACTGACCTGCTGGAGGTGACCCCGTTCATCGTGCTCGGCACGAGCAGCACCAGCGGTCCCACGATCGACCTGGACGGAGCCACCACAGTGCCCGGCCTGTACGCGGCCGGGTATGGCACGGCGTGTCCCCATTTGATGTCGGGAATTTCTGGCAGCGGGATCTCGAGCTTCTCGGCTGTTGCGGGGTACCGGGCGGGCACTGCGGCGGCGGCGCGCGGCGGTCACGCGGTAGCGCGCAGTGTGTGGGAGAACCAGGCACAGGAGAGCTTCGCGGAGTACTTCGCGCCGATGCGTCGGCTGCGGCAGGTCCGGCCGGTGGATGTGTGGAAAGCCATCGGCGAGGCGACGGCCAATCCGGCATTCGCATTGTTTAAGTCGGAGGCACGGATCGATTCAGCGCTCGCTGAGCTGTACCGGATCCGGGATCGGGTACTGCGTTACGTTTTCGCGCCGGACTATCAAGAACTTAAGAAGGCGCATGAGGTGCGCGCATACCTGACGTTGGCGATCATCACCTGTGAGGCGATGAAGCGGCGCACCGAAAGTCGCGGGGAGCTGTTTCGTATCGACTACCCCTACGCCGACAACGATGAGTGGCTGAAGTGGCTGCTCGTGCGCCGGGGCAGCGGCGGTGAATTCGATCTGCAGTTCAGCGAACGCGACCTGCCGATCCAGTCGTGGCCGGTGCAGGCCCCGCCCGGCCGCCATCCAAGTCCATATACCGTGCCGCAAGGCTACCGTGAGGAGGCGGCGGTTCAGTGATCGAAAGCATCGACGAAACAACGTGCGACGGGTGCAACGTCTGCATCGACAGCTGCCCAACCGGAGTGATCCGGCTGGTGGAGGGCGACGAACCGTGGGCCACGACCAAGTGGCGAGCCAAGATCATCTACCCCAACGACTGTCATTCCTGTCGGTTGTGCGCAATCGATTGCCACGTGGACGCGATCGTTGTCAGCCACGCACTGGTGATCCCCGACCCCTTCCTCCCCGGCGTAGAGCCCCTCGACGGCAGCCGCGACGCTCCGCCCGACGAAAAGAAAACTTGATGTCCATCAGAACAGCGCAAGCCGGGCGTGTTCGGTGTCGGCAAGGTCCCGGCTGCGGGGTCAGGCGATGATGGCCGCCCGATGCGGCCGGCACCGGATTCGGCACTTATCTGGCGGTCGCCGGGCGATCCTCCGATGACCCAGACATGGCTCCCACAAATCAACCGTTCCCCGCAGGAAAGTTAGGACTTCGGCATGATCAGCGCAAACCTCATCATCAACGGACGTGAGGAAACATCCGACCGGACGATCGACGTCGTCAGCCCGGCTGATATTCGGGTACTGCTCGGTTCGGTCCCAGACGCCGCACCCGGGCAGGTCGACGAAGCGGTCGCAGCGGCCGCAATGGCGTTCCCAGAATGGTCATCGCGGCCCCTGGAAGAACGCCAGGGAGCACTACTTGCCGCCGCAGGCACGATCCACGACATGATCGAGGAATATGCGCCGATCCTGAGCCGGGAGAACGGAAAGATCCTCGAAGAGTCGCACGTCGACCTCGAATTCGCGTCGGGCATTTGCGGCTACACCGCAGGCATTTCGGCTGAAATCCTTGCAGACCAACAGATTCGCGACACCGGGGGCACGACCCTGATCCGCCGCCGCCCAATCGGGCCGGTGGCCGCCATCACGCCGTGGAACTTCCCGGTGGTCCTGGCATTCATGAAGCTGGCGCCCGCGCTCGTCGCCGGCAACACAGTCGTCTTGAAGCCGGCGGCAAACTCCCCGTTGGTTCTCGCCGAGATCATCCGAGCCCTCCAACAGCACTTCCCTCCGGGCGTGCTCAACATGGTCACCGGAGGCGACGCGGTCGGAGAAGCACTCGTCGCTCACCCGAGAATTCGCAAGATTGGTTTCACCGGCGGCATCGATACCGGGCGCAAAGTTATGGCCGCGGCCGCGCGCGACATCAAGCGGGTGACGCTCGAGCTGGGCGGAAACGACCCCGCGATCCTTCTCGACGACGTCGACCTCTCGCCCGAGACTATGCGGCGGATCGTAAAAGGCGCGTTCGGGACCACCGGCCAGGTGTGCTTCGGTCTCAAACGTATCTACGTGCCGACCCGCATCCACGACCGCTTCGTGGAAGCGTTCTCAGCCGCCGTGGATGAAATCGTCGTCGGGCCCGGCGACGACCCCCGAGTCACCATGGGGCCGCTGAACAACGCTCAGCAGAAGAACCTCGTCGAGAAGATCGTGGACGACGCGCGCGCGAGCGGCGCGACCGTCACCACCCTCGGGCAGCGGCTCGATTCGGCGGCCTGGGACCACGGCCACTTCATGATGCCCAGCGTGGTCACTGCGGCTGATCCCCGCCTCGCAATCGTCGAAGAGGAACAGTTCGGCCCGGTAGTGCCCGTGCTGAAATACGACGAACTCGACGACGTGATCCGGCTCGTGAATCAATCGCAATACGGGCTTGCCGCCTCGATCTGGACGTCAGATGAAGAGCGGGCGTTCCTGCTTGGCCGTCGGTTCGACACCGGCTCCGTCTTCATCAACAGCCACACCTTCACCTCCCTCGACCCCCGCGCACCCTTCGGTGGGGCGAAAGCGAGCGGCTTGGGACGCGAATTCTCTCCAGCCAGTCTGGATTCCTACACCGAATTACAAACAATCAGCCGTCGCATCGGGCCGCCAGGCCCTCCGCTGTCCTGAGTCCGGCGGGGAGCCTGACCAACACATATTCGTCACGGTCGTAGATCAGCGACGACGACGCGGCGGTATCCATGCATACAGGTAAATTCGCGGTCAAGTCCAGGGACGTGGTGTACGACGTCGTCGGGTGATTCTTCGAGGTGATGGTTCAGGCGGTCAGTGCCGCCGGCGTGGCCTCCTGTTCGCTCGGGGTGTCGTTGACGGCACGTGATTTGCTCAGCGCGTCGAGGCCGAGGTAGCGCCGAGACTCGGCCCATTCGTCGTGTTGTTCGGCCAATACGGCCCCGACGAGGCGGATCAGGGCGTCGCGGTCGGGGAAGATGCCCACGACGTCGGTGCGCCGGCGGATCTCCTTATTGAGCCGTTCCTTTATCCGGCCCTCGGGGGCGGGTCAACCCGTCGGGGTGGGATGTTCATCGATCGAGGCGCTGGAGGTGGTCGGTAAGGGCGTGGGCGACGCGGTCGTGGCGGGCGGCTTCGTCGGTCCAGCCGCGGCACTCGGCGTCGGTTCTGAGGGCCTGGACGTCGGCGAGTTGGTCGGTGAGTGTGTCGCGGAATTCGGGGGCGGTGACGTAGTTGTCGCAGGTTTCGCAGATGTTGGCATACGGGCACGCGCCCGCGGATTCGTGGCGCGCGCAGTATCCGTGTGCAACACGGGTTTTCAGCATTTCACTGTGCAGCCAGCCAACCTTGTCGGGCAGGATCGGTTTGCCGACCGGGGTGAGTGTGAACTGGCGGCGCATCTTGCCCATCGCTTCGTCGTAGGCGGCGCGCAGGGTGGGCGAGGCCAGGGTGGCGTAGCGGATCGTCATCTGTGGAGTGACGTGCCCGAGTAAGGACATCAAGGCCTGCAGACTCATCCCGGCGTTGGCGAGTTCGGTGGCCCAGGTGTGGCGCAACTGATGTGGAGTGACCATCAGGACGCCGCCGTCGGGACGGTGCAACCCGGCGGATTCGGTGGCGGTGAGCAGCCCGTTGCGTAGCCGGGTGTAGCCCAGGCGGCGTCCGTGTCGGGTGAACAGGAAGTCGGTGAGCACACCGGTGCGTGGGTGCGGCAGCGGCCGGTGCGTGCCGCGGAGGGCGACCCACTCGTCGAGCGCGGCGAGGGTCGCGGCGGAGAGCGGGACCATGCGTTCGGTGGCGAGCTTGCCCAGTGGCACCTTCAGCCAGGTTCCGGCCGGCCCGTAGTCGATGATGCTGCCCAGTTCGAGGTCGAGCAGTTCCCCCGCCCGCAGGCCGGCACCACGCAGCACAGTCAGGCCGATGCGGGCGAACGGATCCTGAAGGTGGGCAACGGCGTTCATCACTGCCGAGTCGACATCGGGTGCTAGCGCGCGTGGCAACGGCTGGTCGAGTTTGGGGACGTCGGCGGCGAAGACCAACCGCCGTGGTGGGGCCTGCGCCCAGCCCCATGCGGTGATGTCGTCGAGCAGGTTGCGCAGACTGAGCACTGCCGACTGGGCCACCGCGGCCGAGACGGTGCGCCCGGCGCCCGCGGCGGCGCGCTGACCACGCCAGCCCCGGGTGCGATTCCACCGGAGGTAGCCCTCGATGCAGCTCCGGTCGAGTTCACGCAAGCTGGTGACGTCGGGATGGTGAGCGGTGAGGTATTCGGCGAAGGGCAGCAGGTCGTTGATCAGCGACTCGACCGATTTGGGCCGCAGCACCGCCGCGCGCACGCCGATGTAGCGCAGCAACGTCTGACGGATCGGGTCGGGCATCTCCACCTCGGTGAAACGCTGCTCGAGGCTACGAGCCCACCGTCGGCGCCGTGGCACTGTGTCGATGACCGCGGTCTCGAACAACAGCTGCCGCAGGCTGGCCAGCCGCGCCCGGTATGCCCGCCGCGACGATGACGGCACCGCGGTACGTGACAGCGCGGCGTCGAAGTCGTCGAGCGCGTCGCCGGTCAGGTCGGCGACCATTCCACCGTGGTATGCCAGCACTACCGCCAGACATTCGCCCAGGACCGTCTCGACCCAGGAACTCCTCCAGCCCAACCGAATTCCCGCATTCCGCAACGCGGCGAATCCGCTCGGATCCCGGTCCTCCACTGCGCGGCCCAGCCCGGTCAACTGTTTGACCGCGGCCAGCTCGACGTCCAGCCGTAACCGGCCGGTGCCGATCGTGTGACAGATCAGCGGCCACGCCCCGGTGTCCCGTATCTCGGCGATCCGCTCAGCTGCCGGCAGCGTCATCCAGGCGTGCAGGTCGCGGTGGCGTGCGGTGAAGTCGCGGGCGATCCGAATCCGGTCCCGGACTGCCCGCCCGCTCAAGCCCAGGGTGGCGACGTGGTCGAGATAATCCGCCACAACCTCGTCGGCGCCTACGGGTTGGCCGACCGACACCGTAGTCACTGCCGGGCTTCGGCCAACGTCGCACGAGCAGCACCGTATTCGGCGGCGAGCTGCTCGATCGACAAATGCACGTAGCGGGCCGTGGTCTCCGGTGAGACATGCCCCATCAACGCCCGCAACGCCAGCAGATCGATTCCGGCGGCGGACAATTCGGTGCCGTAGGTATGCCGCAACCGGTGCGGGCGGACTCTGGTGGCGCCGGAGGTCTCCCGGTGCCGACGGAACAGGCTGCGCAGCCCGGCCTCGCTGACCGGTGCACCGGTCGTCGGGCCGCGCAGCACCACGAAGCATTGCGGCGTCGCCAACCCCGGCGGCCGCTCCCACCGCAGGTAGGCGGCGAGCTCGGTGAAGAACGCCGCATCGACCGGGATATGACGTTCCTTGTTGCCCTTGCCGATCACCCGAAGCCGGCGCCGGCCCATGTCCACGTCGGCGAGCAGCAGGCCACGCACCTCGGCCGACCGCAGCCCACCAAGCAGCATCACCAGCACCATCGCCCGGTCCCGATGCGTTGCCAGTGACGCCAGGAACGCGTCGACATCGTTGGTGGACAACGATTCCGGAAGATGCTGCGGCTGACGCACCAACCTACCGCCACCGCGTGCACGCCCGGGACCCAGATGACCGAGCAACCCCCGCTGCGACTGGCGCAGCCCCTGTCCCCGACGCGGCGAGGGCACCGGATTGTCGGTGCAGACACCGGCCATCACCAGATATTCGAACAGCGCGCGCACTGCCGCGACCCGACGATTCACCGTCGAGGCCGCCGCCGACGGGGTCGACGAGCGGCGTCTGCCGGTGGGCTGGTCCGTTCGGCAGACGCCCTGCCAGTCGATCCAGTCGAATACCAACGGCGCATCGACCGCGGCGAGCCCAACCGTCCGTTCCACCAGAAAACGGCCGAGATTGGCGATGTCGAACGCATAGGCCCGCACCGTGGCCGAACTGAACCCCCGTGCCGCCAGATGATTCAAAAACGCGTTCGCCGCGTCCTGCCCGTCCCACTCGCCCTCGACCACATACCCGCTGTCGCTCTTGCGCACCAGCATCGCCGCTCCGCCTTCCCTACCGAGATGCCGACAGCATCCACCCCTGCTCAGCACTGGGCGTGAACCTCACGCCGCAGCCCGAACCGTGTCCCCGGAGGGCCGGTTAACAGACAGGGGATTGTTCGACCAGATCTGACGCCAGATCTGCTTGGGGAAGTTAGTGAAGGCGAGCAAATCCGGGCGAGCGGATTCCAGGTGGTCGGCGACCTTGGGGAGCTTATCGGCGAGAGCATCGATGATCCGATCGTATTGCGCTGCAACCGATTCAGCGTCGGGCTGGTCGAACACCGAATGCAGCAGGGTGCGTACCCACGGCCACGACGACTTCGGGGTCACCGCCATCAGGTTGGTCGTGTAGTGGGTGCGGCAGCGCTGCCAGGCCGCGCCGGGCAGCGTGGCGCCGATCGCGGCCACCAGGCCCGCGTGGGCATCGGAGGTGACGAGCTTGACCCCGGACAGGCCGCGGGCGGTCAGCGACCGCCAGAACGTCAACCAGCCCGCCCCGTCCTCGGCGGTGCTGACGTCGATGCCCAGGATTTCGCGGTAGCCCTCGGCGTTGACGCCGGTTGCGATCAGCGCGTGCACGTTGACCACCCGCCCGCCCTCGCGGACCTTGAGGACCAGGGGCATCTGCAGCGACGAACGTGTACGGGCCGGCATCCAGGGGGCGGGTCCGAAAGGACTCGACCGCGGCATCGAGCTCTTTAACCATCACCGATACCTGCGACTTCGACAAGCTGGTGATGCCCAGGGTCTCCACCAGCTTGTCCATCCGCCGTGTCGAGACCCCGAGCAGGTAGCAGGTCGCCACCACCGTGGTCAGGGCTCGCTCGGCGCGCTTGCGGCGCTCCAGCAGCCATTCCGGGAAGTACGAGCCGTGGCGCAACTTGGGGATCGCCAGATCCAATGTGCCTGCCCGAGTGTCGAACTCGCGGTGACGATACCCATTGCGGGAATTCGTCCGGTCGGAGCTGCGCTGGCCGTAGCCCGCACCGCACAGGGCGTCGGCTTCAGCACCCATCAGCGTGTGGATGAAGGTGGCCAGCAGCTCGCGCAGCACATCGGGATGGCAGCTGGTGAGTCGTTCGGCCAACACGGCGGGCAGGTCGATATCGTGGGCAGTGGTCATCGCGTTGATTCCTTTGCTCGAGTGACTTTGGACGGTCCCTCGAAGAATCACGCGATGACCTTCAATCACTCGGCTACGACACGCCGGTACCGCCGATCAGGTCCGACTCGTACACCACTCTGCTGGACGCAACCTTGAGCAGCTCTAGCTCGTCGGGGGTGTCGTAGCGCCAGTAGAACGCGTGTTTGCGCACCACATGGTGGTTCTTCGACTCCACATGCGCCTGGTCGTTCTTCTGGTACGGCCGCGAGCGAGTCTGGGCGATGTCGCGGGCCTGCAGCCAGCCCGCGACATCGTGATTGATGAACTCCGACCCGCAGTCCGAGTCGAAGATCACCAGGTCGAAGGGGAACCGCTGCTGCAGCTCAGCGATGCCCGCCAGGATCCACGTCGAGGCGTTGTTGCGGATCGAGCAGTTCTCGGTCCAGCCAATCACTAGGTCGGTCATCGTCAGCGTGCGGGCGAACTCGCCGATCAGTGTCGGGCCGCAGTGCGCCACGGTGTCGGCCTCGATCACCCCCGGGGCATCGGGCGCCTCATCGGCACAGGTACGAATGGTGATCGAGTTCCGCAGCAGCGGTGAGGGTTTGGTCGTCGAGATACCCTTGATCCGCATCCGGTCCCGGGCCGGTTTCAAGTACCGGTCCACGGTCGCAGCGCTCATTGTCTTGAGTTCAGCGGATGCCCCCTTGGTGGCGAACGGCTTGTCAAGATCACCGGCCTCGGCCAGCAACGGCAGCCACAGATCGAGCATGACCACCAGGTACTTGCCGCACGGCATGCCCATCAACGCCCACACGTGCTCCAGAAGTGCCCTGGCGTCGTCGCTGAAGCCCCGCGCCCGCAGCGCGCGCCCATCGACCTGCGCGGCCGGGTCCGGCAGCTTCGGGCCGGTCAGCATCCGCCGGGCCGTGGAGCGACCCATCCCGGTCGTGGACACCACCCGATCCAAAATCTTGCCCCTGTCCGCCTTGGATGCCTTGCGGTACTGACCTCGCAGTTTGTTCGTTACCTGCCGCCTCGCAGCCATATCGATCTTGCCTTCCACATCGGGCAAGCCTTCTAGACCACGCGCTCAAAATAGGTGAGGCACCACCACCGGCCACGCGCTCAAAGTAGGTGAGGCACGTCGTTGTCTTGACGGCCGGTGAGATGTAAATTACATTCTCTACAGCGGAGGATGCATCTGTTCAGCAGAATATCGAGTCAGTGTTGATGGTCTGGTCGAGGAGTTCGGTGTGATGAACGCGGTTGCGGTCGATCGAGATACCCGTGAGGCCGTCGAGGCGTTCATGTTCCGGGAGGCGGAGCTACTCGATGGGGGGCAGTTCCGGGAATGGTTGGGTCTGCTCGACCCCGACATCCGGTATGTGGTTCCGGTGCGCACCACCCGTGAGGATTCCGCGGGTTGGGTGGGCGCGATCGCGCACTGGAACGACGACTACACGGGTTTGGAGATGCGGGTCCTCCGGGGCGAGACGGATTTCTCGTGGGCCGAGTCACCTCGGTCGCGGACCCGGCACTTCGTGTCCAACATCCGCACGGTTGCCGGACCGGAGGCTGATGAGTTGACCGTGCGCTCGAATCTCTTGTTCTTCCGCAGCCGCGGAGATAGCGGCCGGTGGGAGTTGCTCTCGGCCGAACGCGTCGACGTGTTGCGCCGCGCCGACGATTCGCTGCGGCTCGCTCGGCGCGAGGTATTGCTCGACCACTCGACGTTGCCTATCGACAACCTGTCGGTAGTCCTGTAGGGCCAGCTCCGTTCACCACTTCCTTCGTGGATATCGCCGATTCCAGAAAGGGTCCAACCATATGACCACCGAAACAACCGGAACAGCTGACGCGACCGATCCCTACCTGCGGCGCGCGTTGCGGGAGGTGGCGGACGGGCTCAAGGTCGGGCGCTTACCGGCCCGCGTCGTCAGCGATCCCGCGCTACACACGATCGAGATGGAGCGGATCTTCGGGCGCGCCTGGGTGTTTCTCGGACACGAGTCGGAGTTGGCCAAGTCCGGCGACTTCGTCGTGCGGCACATCGGGGCCGATTCGGTGATCGTTTGCCGGGACAACTCCGGCCGCATCCAGGCGCTGTCCAATTCTTGTCGCCACCGTGGTGCGCTCGTGTGCCGCGCTGAGATGGGAAACACCGCGCACTTCCAATGCCCGTACCACGGCTGGGTGTACAGCAACACCGGAGAGCTCGTCGGCGTGCCGGCGATGAGTGAGGCCTATCCCGGCGGCTTCGACAAGTCGCAGTGGGGATTACGTCACATCCCCCATGTCGACTCGTACGCCGGATTCATCTTCGGCAGCGTCGATCCGAAGGCGCCGAGCCTGACCGACTACCTCGGCGACACGACGTTCTACCTCGACCTCATTGCGAAGAAGACAGCGGGCGGTCTGGAGGTGATAGGGGCACCGCATCGATGGGTGATGTCAGCGAACTGGAAGACGGCCGCCGACAATTTTGTCGGCGACTCCTACCACACCCTCTTTGCTCACCGCTCGATGGTCGAGCTAGGCATGGCGCCCGGTGACCCAAACTTCGCGAGCGCACCAGCGGAGATCTCGCTGCAGAACGGCCACGGCGTCGGCGTACTCGGCTTTCCGCCCACGCTCGCCGATTTTCCCGAGTACGAGGGATACCCCGACGAAGTCGTCGACCAGATGGCGACGTCCTACCCGTCGCCGGTACACAAGGACCTGATGCGACGCTCAGCCTTTATTCACGGCACCGTGTTCCCGAATTTGTCGTTCATCAACGTGACCATCGCGCCGGACCACATGTCGCCCCCTACCCCCTTCATCACGTTCCGGGTATGGCATCCGCTCTCCCATGATCGGATGGAGATCCTCTCCTGGTTCCTGGTCGAACGCGATGCTCCGGAATGGTTGCGCGATGCGTCCCAGGCGTCCTACGTCAACAACTTCGGCCCAGGCGGGGTTTTCGAACAGGACGACGCCGAGGCATGGAAGGCCATCACCGAATCTGTGCAGGGCCCGTTCGCCGGTGCAGGCCTGCTGAACTACGAAATGGGCATGGACTTGACTCCGCTCACCGACTGGCCAGGGCCGGGAGAGGCCCTCCCGAGCGGGTACGCCGAGCAGAATCAGCGGCGGTTTTGGGGGAGATGGCTGGAATACATGGGTCAGCCTCCCGCATTCGGCGGGCGTGCTTGATGAAGCTTCTGCCCAGGCTGTGCGCGAAGTGCGCCCGTTCACCGATCGGCGCCGCGTGAGTGCCGTGAAGGCGGGGGACCGCCGGGTCGCAATTGTCACTGCCGCCGCCGCGGGAATCGGTAAGGCGATCGCCCTGCGGTGGTGCCGCGAAGGTGGGTGCTGTGTCATGGCCGACACCGACGGCGAGGGCCTCGATGCGGCCGTGGCCGAATTGGCCGAGTCCGGCGCGGCGGTTTGCGGCGTCGCCGGCGACGTTTGCCTCAGCGATGTTGCCAACAGTGTCGTCGAACGGGCGCTGACCGAGTTCGGGCGGCTCGACACACTGTTCAACGTCGTCGGCGGGAGCCTGGCCCGCAACGTGGAGGAGATCAGCGAGGAGCAGTGGCGCAGCCAGATCGACATGAACCTCGGCAGTGTCTTTCAGATGTCCAAACCCGTCATCCCACTCCTGCGCCAGGGTGGCGGCGGGTCGATCGTCAACGTCGCGTCGACGGCCGGGATCCTCGCCGAGAACAGGTGCTCCGCCTACAGCGCAAGCAAAGGCGGGGTCGTGCTGCTCACGAAGAACATGGCCCTCGACTTCGCCCGCGACAACATCCGCGTGAACGCGATCGCCCCCGGGGGCACCCGCACGCCGAGGATCGAACGGTTCCTGGCCGAGCACCCCGAACACGCCTCGATGATGGTGGACCTCTGCGCGATGCAGCGTTTCGCAGGACCAGACGAGATCGCGGCGCCGGCTGTGTTTCTTGCCTCGCCCGAGGCGTCCTACATCACCGGTGCCGTACTGCCGGTCGACGGAGGCATGACCGCCGGCGTCACTTTCCGGGCGTTCGAGGCGGTATGAGCATGATCCCCAACCGCTGGAATCGGCACCGGACCCACGAAAGCACCGCGGGCTGAGATGGAAGCGATCGTTCTCAACGGCACCAACGACGTCGGTCTGACGTCGGTGCCAGACCCGGCGCCGCAGGACGGTGAGGTCATCATCGAAGTGGCGGCGACAGGACTGTGTGGAACTGACCTCCACGAGTATGTCGCGGGGCCCACCTTCTCGCGGCCGCCGGTGGTGCTCGGTCACGAGGTCTCGGGCCGGATCGTGGAGGTCGGAGCGGGCGTCGACCAATCCCGCATCGGGGAGGGCGCCGCGGTGATCCCGATGGATTTCTGCGGGAGCTGCCACTACTGCCACCGGTCGCTCTACCACCTGTGCCAGCGCCCAGGATGGATCGGCTTCACCCGAAACGGAGGCCTCGCGAACTACGTCGCAGTGCCCTCTCGGCTCGCAGTCCGAGTGCCGGACGTGGTGGACCTCGAGGAGGCGGCGCTGACCGAGCCGACGGCGGTGGCGTTCCACGCGGTGCGGCGAGCGGAACTGCTCCTCGGCGAAACGGTGATGGTCCTCGGGGCCGGGGCACTCGGGCTCACCGTGATCCAGTGTGCACGCGCGGCCGGAGCTGCGCGAATCTTCGTCACGGAACCAAGCGGCGTGCGGGCCAGCCTGGCGCGCGACCTCGGCGCCACGTTGGTGCTCGATCCGCATGACCCCGGGACCACCGCGTGCATCCTGGAGGAGACCCGCGGCGTAGGGGTGGACGTGGTCTTCCATGTGGCGGGCAGCGCGGAGGCGTTCACACAGGGCCTGGACTGCCTCCGCAAACAGGGCCGTTTCATGGAGATGTCGTCGTGGGCCGGCGCGGCCTCGCTCGATGTCAACCGCCATCTGCTCAAGGAGATTCAGCTCCGGATGGTTTTCGGTTACGACATGTTCGACGATTTCCCGGCCGTTCTCGCCCTGATCGCCGACGGAAAACTCGCGCTCGCGCCGCAAATCACCGCTCGAGTCCCGCTGGACCGCGCCGTCAAGGAGGGATTGGGCGGGCTATTGGAGGGCCGGGAGGGTCTGGTCAAGGTGCTGGTGAAGCCGTGAGTGAGGGAGGCTTGATGGTCGTCGCCGCGACAAGCCGCGGTGTATTCACCGTGTCCGGCGACGGCAAGGCCCGGGCCTGGCCCGAGTTGCCGGGGCAGGTCATGGCCATGGCTGTCCAGGACGAGCGCGTCGCCGTCGCCGTCCACAAGCACGGCGTGTTTCTGGCCACCGCGGGCGCAGACCACTGGACTGACCTCGGCGATGGCCTCGCCCACCGCGACGTGCGCGCGCTGGCGTTCGACCCGCACACGCCCAACGCGCTCTACGCCGGAACAGAACCAGCGCACTTGCTGCGGTGGCAAGACGGGATCTGGGCCGAGTGTGGAAACGTCCTCGGCGTACCCGAAGCGAAAAGGTGGAGCTTCCCCATCCGCCCGGGAATCGCGCACGTCCGTACCATCGCCGTGCACCCGCTAGAAGCTGACGTCGTCTACGTCGGCATTGAAGTTGGATCCCTCCTGATCACCCGGGACCGGGGACAGACGTGGGAGGAGATCGATGGCCTCGGTCACGACATCCACCGCGTGGTCCTGCACCCGGAAGCTCCCGACCGGCTCATCGTCACCACCGGCCAGGACACCAAGCCTTACCGCGGCGGCAAGGGCATTTACCGCAGCACCGACCGCGGATCGAGCTGGGTGCAGTCCAACAACGGACTTGGCGAGCGCAACTACACCGAAGACGCGATCGTGGTGCATCCTGCCGACCCCGACGTGGTGTTCCTCGCCGCGGCCGACGGCATCCCACCGAAGTGGGCCGCAGTGCGCCGGCTGGTGATGGGCGTGCTCAACGGCAACGTCTATTTCTTGTCGCCGTCCAAACTGCGCCGACGCCGCGGCGCCGACGTGGGATTCTTCCGCAGCAACGACGGTGGCGCCTCCTGGGTACGGCTGGATACCGACGACGACCGCGGCCTGTTCGACATGGTCTGGGCGCTGGAGGGCGAGCTCACTGATGGCGGCGAGCTGCTGCTGTACCACGGCACCACGGCGGGTGGGCTTTATGTGTCGGAAGACGAGGGCCACACCTGGAAGTGCCTGGCCGACGGCCTGGGCGCGATCACCCACATCGCGACTTTGAAGAAGGGAACAGCGCAGTGAAGCGTGGACCGACGCTGGAGTTCGACCACATACAGCCGGCGATCCGGAAACGGTTCACCTCTGCCGCGGACATCCCCAAGGAGGTGTTCAGCGACCCCGACGTCTACCGGGAAGAGCTCACCCGCATCTTCTATGGCCCCTACTGGCATCCGATCGCGCACCGGGCCGAGCTGGCCGAGCGCAACGCCTTCCGGACGAGATGGCTGGCCGACGTGCCGCTGCTGATGGTGCGGGACGGCGATGACCGCATCCGCGTGTTCGTCAACTCCTGCGCGCATCGGGGAACGCTGCTGGAACAGCGCCGGTGCGGGGTGGCGCAGCGATTCGAGTGTCCGTATCACCGGTGGCTCTTCAACAATGACGGCCGGTTCGCCGGTGCGCCCCGCCGCATGCAGTTTCGCCCGGACTTTCGCGAGGAGGACTACGGCCTGCGGGAGCTGCACGCAGTCGAGGCGTGGGGTTTGATCTTCGTCAGCATGGCTGAGCAGCCGCCGCCGTTCGACGATTTCCTCGGCGATAGCGCTGGTCCGCTGCGCGACTGCATGCTCGATGACGGGGACTTGACGCTGCTGGGTTACCAGACTGTGGTGTTTCAGAGTAATTGGAAAACCTACATCGACAACGATCCATACCATGCGCCGCTACTGCACAGCGCGTTCAAACTGCTCAACTGGCAGGGCGGCAACGGCAACATCTTGGTCAGCAAGCCCTATGGGCACATGTCGATTCTGTACGATTCGCAACCCTACGTGGACAACGGTTTCCTGGCTGACCCGAGTGTGGTCACGCGGATGGGGGATGACAGCCGAGCCCGCGTGATTGCGTTACGGCCGGTTACCGGGATCGTGCGGCACGTCGACACGATCAACGTCCGGTACGCCCGCCCGCTGGGGGTTGATCGAACCGAGGTGCGCTACACGTTCTTCGGCCACGCCAGCGACAGCGAGGACTACGCGCGCCACCGAGTCCGCCAGTCGTCAAACCTGCTGGGGCCGAGCGGCTTCATCAGTATCGAGGACGCCGCCGTCTACAACCGCGTGCAGGCGACCGCGCGTGACGGCGGCTATCAGCGCTTTGTCGCCGGCGTCGGCCGACCATTGTCGGCGTCGTCGCAGAACGACGAGGTCGCCAATACCGGCTGGTGGGCGCACTACCAGGAGGTGATGGAGTTTTGTTGACATCGAGCGTCGAAGATCGGCGGGCACGTGCCGCGTACCTGGTGGACGAACTGCTGGGAGCCTACGCCCGCGCAGTCGACGATCAAGACTTCACCGCGTGGCTTGCCCTGTTCGCGTCGGAATGTGCCTACGAGGTGCGCGCGATGGAGAACGTCCGTGAGGGGCTGCCGCTGGCGTACATGATGGACGATTGCCGAGAACGGCTGGCCGACCGCGTGAAGATGATCCAGGAGGTCTGGGCGGGCACGGTTGAACCCTACGACACCCGCCACTTTCAGCAGCGTACGGCGATGCGTGAGCTCGGCGAAGACCGCTGGGAGGTACGGTCCAACGTCCTCGTCACCTACACCGGCGCCTCCGGCGAGCCGGGGATTCTGGTCAGCGGCTACAGCGAAGACGTCGTCGTCTTCGACGGTGAAACCGCGCTGTTTCAGCAGAAATTCGTGGTGGTGGACAACACTCCGCCGCGCTATCTCGTGTACCCCGTTTGACTCGTCGACCGAAGGAGTGGATTCGATAATGACTGCCGTTGCGTTGATGTCGCCCGAGTGGGCACGCGCGTACCGCGACCTGTGGAACGACTCGGCCGAGATCCGGCAGGGTGCCAAAGAATTGAGCATGCTGATCGAATGGCGAGTACAGGACGCCAACGACCAGGTCTCACAGTTGGAGATCACCGATGGTGAGGCCGTCTACGGCGGGGTGCAGATCGAAGGGCGAAAGCCTGGCTTCGTTCTGACTGCAACCGCGAGCGTCTGGCACCGGGTCGCGGATGGCGAGCTCGGCGTAGCGAACGCCATCGCGACGCGCAAGATCAAGTTCGTGGGCCCGGTCAAGGTGGCGATGGCGAACATGGCGGTGCTCGGCGCCGGACTCCGCCTCCTAGGTCAGGTCGACGGACTCGTCTGGGGAGACTGAACATGGCAGCTGTTTCACGGTGGCAGTGCGACCGGGCGGCGGGCGCGTCCGGGGCCATTCAGTTTCACGGGGTGATTACGGATGAAGATGGTCGACCAGTTCCTAACGTCCTGATCGAGACCTGGCATTCCGCGGGGGACGACGACAACGCGGCGACGAAGATCGGACGGCCGCGGTGCGACGGCCGGAACTACACCCTCCCGAAGAGCGTCATCACCGACCAACAGGGTCGTTACAGCATGAGAATGGTGCCGCCTCGAGCACCCGAGCACGGGGCAGCGCCGTTCATTGCGGTGTCGGTGCATGCTCGCGGGCTTCTCGATCGGCTGATCACCCGCGCCTACCTTCCAGGGTGCCATCTCGCCAAGGACTCCCTGCTGCGCCGCCTGCCCGCTGAGCGGCGGCAAGCCCTGATTGCCACCCGCGACGACATCGGACTTCGTTTCGACATCACGCTGCGGCCAGCAATTTACGTGACGGCTGAAATCTCTGATGAGCCGCTCCCGGAAGCAGCGAAATGACCGTTTGGGGGTCCCGTTGATCGGGCGATGCGGTCTCGCCGTACCTGCTGTCACGGACGCATTCTGGCGGTGCTGTTGGCGTCGGAGTGGCCGCGGCGACGCCGACTCCGGTCCCGGAGTCGCACCTCAGCAAGGTAATGGGGGCTTCGAGTGAAACGCTTTACGCTCCGTAACACGGTCGAAGCCTTCCCGACTGCGGCTGACGTCAAAGCGTTGAAACCACTCGGCGTGATCGGCGGGCTCTACGCGATGACGCTGGACATGTTCGTGGCGATGGTCAAACCACCGTTCCAATGGCGCGAGTTTCTGTTCCAATCATGGTTCGTGGCGCGGGTTTCCCTGGTCCCCGCGCTGACGTTGTCGATACCCCTGGTAGTCCTGACGTCCTTCACCTTCAACACGTTGCTCGCCGAATTCGGTGCCGCCGACTTCTCGGGGACCGGCGCAGCATTGGGCGCGGTGAACCAGATCGGACCCTTCGTGACCGTCCTCGTCGTCGCCGGTGCCGGCGCGGGCGCAGCAGCAACGAATCTCAGCCACCGCCAGGGTGTCAGCCGCCGCCTCCGTCTCCGTAAGCAAGAACCGTGCCATCGTCATGGTGTTCGTCGACCAAACCACCACTGTGGGCAAAGACGCGCCGACAGAGACCGACTCCGTAGTCCAGGTCAGCCTCGACAAGGTCGGATCCCACTGGTTGATATCGGGTTTCGAGCCGAAATGAGCACCATCCCAACTTCAAGGTCGGCTGGTGCCCTCGAGTCCGCCGATAGCAGCGTGTGAGGAGTGACCTTGAGTGCTCTGCGCGCAGTGAGACCATTTTGCATCCACGTCGCCGATGACGTTCTCGACGATCTACGAACGCGTCTTTCGCGGACCCGTTGGCCGGAAGCCGAATGTGTACCGGACTGGACCCAGGGCATCCCGCTCGGGTACACCCGCGAACTTGCCGCCTATTGGGCCGACGGATACGACTGGCGGTCCCGTGAAGCCGCCCTCAACCGATTCGATCAGTTCGTCGTCGAAATCGACGGCGTGGACATCCATTTCATCCACCAGCGATCTCCGCACCAAGAGGCTTTTCCGCTGGTGATCACCCACGGCTGGCCCGGCTCGATCGTGGAGTTTCACAACGTGATCGAGCCGCTGACCAACCCGACTGCCCACGGGGGACGGGCCGAGGACGCCTTCCACGTGGTGTGCCCGGCGCTTCCGGGCTACGGCTTCTCCGGCAAGCCCACCAACGCCGGCTGGGGTGTCGGGAAGATCGCGCAGGCCTGGGAGACGCTCATGCTGCGCCTCGGCTACCAGCGCTACGGCGCCCAAGGCGGCGACTGGGGCGCAGCGATCACCACACAAATGGGCCGCAATCGCGGCCACTGCGCCGCCATCCATCTGAACATGCCGATCGCTTACCCTCCAGCGGGTGGCATCACCGATCCGACCGAGGAAGAACAGCTGGCCCTGGCCGCCCTGACGACTTATCAGCGTTGGGAGACAGGCTATTCCGAGCAGCAGTCCACCCGGCCTCAGACCGTCGGCTACGGACTGGCCGATTCGCCGGTCGGTCAGATGGCCTGGATCGTCGAGAAATTCGCAGCGTGGATGGACTGCGACGGCCATCCCGAGAACGTGCTCAGCCGCGATGAGCTCCTCGACAACGTCATGATGTACTGGGCTACCAATAGTGGCGCCTCGTCGGCCCGGTTGTACTGGGAGAGCTTCAAGACCCTGGACGCGACAACTCGTGTGGAATTGCCCACTGGTATTGCTGCCTTCCCCAAGGAGGTCCTGCGCGCACCGCGAAGTTGGTGCGAACCGATCTACAACATCACCCATTGGACGACCATGCCGCGCGGCGGGCACTTCGCCGCTTTCGAACAACCGGGACTCTTCGTCGACGACGTCCGCGCATTCTTCGAATCCGTGCGGTGATGCGGCCAGCCGGCAGGCAACGAAGCTTTGGGAGCACGCTTTCGATGAGCTAAACTTTCTGTATTGCGGAGATATTATCTGCTAGCAAGAGGATGCCCGGTGACAAGCACGTGTCAACTATCAAGGAGGCGATGAGTGGTAGACGACCCACGGAGTGCAGTCATGAGAACGTGGACGCTCCCGCTAGGTGTCGCAACTTTGCAGGGCCAAAGCGTCTACGACGTGGAGGATCCGTGTACCGGCGACGTGCTGACCCAGGTGCCCGACTGCAGCAGTGAGGATGTCGACAGGGTGGTGGCGACTGCACATGCCGCTCAACGCGATTGGGCGCTGCGGACGCCTCGCCAGCGCGGCACCGCGCTGCGGGCCTTGGCGACACTCATGCGCGATCACTCTGAAGAGCTCGCGCTGCTCGACGCGATTGACGGTGGCTTTCCACTGCCTGCGATGCGCGACGATGTGAACTGGGCGGCCGAAGTGCTCGAGCTGATGGCAGACGCCGCATTTGATATCGGCGGACGTACTATTCCACTCTCGGCGAACCTCCACTACACGCTGCAGCAGCCCTATGGCGTGGTCGCCCGAATCGTACCCTTCAATCATCCTGTCCTGTTCGCAGGATCTAAGATCGCTGCTCCACTCATGGCGGGAAACGCCGTGGTTTTGAAAGCTCCCGATCAAACACCGCTCTCGGCCATCCGCCTCGCCCAGTTGGCGAGGGAAGTTTTGCCAGAGGGCCTGTTTGGGGTCGTAACTGGGCATGGCGCAACTGCGGGCGCCGCGCTGGTCGCTCATCCATTGGTCCGGCGAATCGGCTTCATCGGCTCCCCTGGCACGGGTAGGCATATCCAGCGGTTGGCTGCAGAGCACGGCGTCAAATACGTCACACTCGAACTCGGCGGCAAGAACCCGATGATCGTCATGCCGGACGCCGATCTGGAGGCGGCGGCGAAAAGCGCCGTCGCAGGGATGAACTTCACCACCACCGCGGGCCAATCTTGTGGATCAACAAGCAGACTGCTGCTGCACGAGGCGATCGCTGACGAGGTGATTGATCTGGTCGTCGATCAGGTCGCTGCCATCAAGGTAGGCGACCCGCTCGTTGACGGCACGGACATGGGACCCGTCATCGACCAAGCGCAATACTCAAAGTCGTTGCGGGCCATCGAGTCAGGACGGGCGGGCGGCGCCAGCGTACTTACCGGTGGAGGACGCGCGCAGGGTGTTGGTAGCAAAGGCTGGTATGTCGCCCCGACCGTATTGGCTGGAGTGGCACCACAAGCCGATGTCGCCCGCGACGAGATCTTCGGGCCCGTTCTTTCGGTGCTAACCGTCCGTGACGAAGCCGAGGCTGTCGAAGTTGCCAACAGCGTCGACTTCGGATTGACCGCCGCGGTGTGGACCAACGACCTCCGCCAAGCCCACCGCATGGCTGCGGAACTCGACGCCGGCTACGTCTGGATAAACGGCAGTGCACGCCACTACTGGGGGTTGCCGTTCGGCGGTCGGAAATCGTCAGGTGTTGGATCCGAAGAGTCCACGGAGGAACTGCTGTCCTACACCCAAGTCAAGGCAGTAACCGTCACCTTGGACTGAACTGCGTCGATGCGCTGGAAGGCGCCTACAGCGGACGGTGACCCTTTTCGCAGTCAAAATCCTCTGGGAGAACTGCTATTTGACGTAGGGCGTCAGTCGGCCGTGCATCGGCGCCTCAGACGATAAGCGACCGATTAGAAAATCGACTCGGGACACGGCATCGCTCCGTTGCGGGTATGTGACACGCGGCTGTGCCCCCGGAACCCCTCCGATGCCCGCGGCGGCGGCTATGTCCGGCGTCGGGTCGGGCAGCACGCAATCGACTGGTACCCGCCGACTTGCGCTAGCATCAGTTGTAGTTTCAAAATAGTTGTGTGAATGAAACTGTTGTCGAACAACTGAGCCGCCGGCACAAGGCCTTCGTCCTGGCGTCCTGCTGCCTGAGCGTGCTCATTGTGTCGATCGACGTGACCATCGCCAACGTTGCAATCCCGAGCATCCGCGCCGACCTTTCGGCGTCGCCTTCGCAAATGCAGTGGGTCATTGACATCTACACCTTGATGGTGGCCTCGCTATTGCTGCTCTCGGGTGCCATGGCCGACCGATTCGGTCGGCGGCGTACGTTGCAGATCGGGTTGACAATCTTTGCGTCGGCCTCCCTGCTGTGCAGCGTGGCTCCCAACGTCGAAACGCTGATCGGCGCCCGCTTCCTGCAGGCGATCGGCGGTTCGATGCTCACTCCTGCTGGGTTGTCGATCGTCACGCAGGTGTTCACCGGCAGAGTGGAGCGCGCGCGCGTCATCGGCATATGGGGGGGCGTCGTAGGCATCTCGATGGCCTTGGGTCCGATCATGGGCGGAATACTTCTCGAGTATGTTGACTGGCGAGCAGTGTTCTGGATCAACGTGCCGATCTGCGCGCTAGCGGTGCTCTTGACCGCGATCTTCGTTCCCGAATCCAAGTCGGTCACCATGCGCCACGTCGACCTGATCGGCTTGGTCCTGGGCATGGTCTTCCTGTTCGGACTGGTGTTCGTACTCATCGAAGGGCCAGGGATGGGCTGGACCGACACCCGCGTCGTCGTTAGCTGTTGCCTCGCAGCGCTGGCCTTCGCGACATTCCTGCGCTACGAGTCACGCCGCCTCGACCCGTTCGTCGAGTTCCGATTCTTCCGCAGCATCCCGTTTGCTTCGGCGACGGCCATCGCGGTGTGCGCATTCGCTGCATGGGGCGCGTTCCTGTTCATGATGTCAATCTATTTGCAAGGGGAGCGCGGGCTTTCAGCGGTGAACACCGGGCTGATGTTTCTGCCCGTGGCCGTCGGCGCATTCATCTTCTCGCCCTTGTCTGGCCGGCTGGTGGGGCGATTTGGTGCCAGACCGTCGCTGATGATCGCCGGCGCATTGATCGTCGCCGCGACTCTCATGCTCGCGCAGATGAGCGACGCTACCCCGCAATGGCAAATGCTGGTCGCCTTTGCGGTTTTCGGCGTCGGTACTTCGATGGTGAACGCACCGGTCACAACCGCGGCCGTCAGCGGTATGCCGACCGACCGCGCCGGTGCGGCGGCGGCTATCACATCCACGAGCCGACAGGTGGGCGTCGCCATCGGTGTGGCCATATGCGGCCCGGTCGCTGGTGCGGCATTGGGCGACACCAACGTCGATTTCGCGGTCTCCGCCCAGCCCCTATGGCTAGTGTTCGCTGGAGTTGGTGTGCTGATCTTCACGCTCGGTGTCTACTCGACGTCGAAGCGCGCGCTGCGCTCAGCAGAGCATCTGGCGCCGCTGATCGCAGGAACCGATCCGCGACGGGAGGCTGCCGATGTCGCGTAATCCGGAAGCGGACGAGGTCTGGCGCGCGATGACCGCACTGGTCACCGACAACCGCGACAGTTGGAGGCGAGCGACCGTCGACCAGACGGGCCTACCTTTCAGTCGCATCCGGATCCTGCTCCGGCTGTCCCGCGGTTCGATGACCGTCAAAGAGGTCGCGCACGCCGTGACAATCGATCCCCCGGCGGCCACGGTGTCCGTCAACGATCTGGAGGACCGCGGCCTAGTCATGCGTCAGACTATTCCCACCAACCGGCGGTACAAAGTGGTATCACTGACCGACGCCGGCTGGTCGATGGTGGCCACCATCAATGCGGTCGACGACCCGGCTCCCGAAGCGCTTGCGGCACTTGGGATCTGTACCGCCAATCAGTGGTGGAGCGTGTTCGGCAAGAAGCGCGGCAAGAACGGCAAGACCGGACCGCCGGTTCACGACGATCTCGTCGAGCGTGACTTCGCCGCGGATTCACCAAATCAGTTGTGAGTCAGCGATATCACCGAGCACCACACCGGTAAGGGCAAGCTCTACCTCTGTGCAATCAAGGACGTGTTCTCCAACCGCATCGTCGGGTATTCGATCGACTCCCGAATGAAGTCCCGGTTGGCGACCGCCGCCCTACACAGTGCGGTGGCTCGCCGCGGCGACGTGGCCGGTTGCATTCTGCACTCCGATCGCGTAACTCAGTTCAGGTCAAGGAGATTCGTGCTTGCGCTGGGCCGTCACGGGATGGTCGGTTCGATGTGCCGCGTCGGGGCGCCTGGCGACAATGCGGCCATGGAGAGCTTCTTCAGTCTGTTGCAGAAGAACGTTCTGGACCGCCGCCGGTGGGATAACCCGGGAAGAACTGCGGATCGCGATCGTCACATGGATCGAACGGACCTACCACCGGCGCCGCCGGCAGTCCGGCCTCGGGCGGTTGATGACCCTGATCGAATTCGAAGCAATCATGACCACACCGGCCAGTCGGGCCGCGTGACCGAAACTGTCACCTATTCGTGCAGCAGACCCAATCGCGGTTGATCAGGACCGGCTTCTGATCGGCACCATCGACGGCCTCAACATCGCATCGCGCAAGACGGCCACCCGCGTCCGTCGCCACCGAGTCCTCGATCGCCTATTCATCTCGATGTGACCAGAGGTGCTACGTCACCGGTCGGGTGTTGAGACTGCCGAGACGGGATAGAAACAGTTTCAACACTGGCGACGTGTTCGTGTCGCTGAAACCCACGGCGACGTCGATCGTCGGAGGTCGGCCTTCCAGCGGACGGCTCACGACGGACGGCGGCAGCAGGTCGGTGGCGTACGCAGGCATGAGTGCCAGCCCACCGGTGGAGGCCACCAGCGACATGGCCATCGCGATGTTGTCGACGCCGTGGTCGAGACCGATGTCGATGTTGGAGCGACGTAGATAGTCGGTAGTGACGTCCCGCAGGACCCCGGCCTTGTTCGAACCACCGATGAAGGTTTCGCCGAACAGTGCTTGGGGAGGCACCGATTCGCGTGCGGTGAGGGGGTGGCCTCGGGGCATGAGGACGATCACGGCTCACGGTCGACGACACGGTATTGGAGTTTGTAGTCGGGTTCTCGGCGCATGAAGGCGAGATCCATCCGGTCGTGGGTAAGCGCTTCCGCCAGCAGAGGGGAGTAGTCGCTGGAGACCGCGACTTGGATGTCGGTCAACTGGTCACGCAACAGGTCCATTGCCTGTGGGAGCCAGGCCACTTCGAGTCCGGTGAGGAATCCGATGGTGAATGTCTTGCGGGCCGGCCGCGCTGCTCTTCGCGCAGCTTCGACGCTGGCATCGACTTGTGCCAGCGTTGCTCGTGCGTGGTCGAGGAAGACTTTTCCGGCCTCGGTCAGCTAGACACCGCGGACGCTCCTCGTCAGCAAGTCGACACCCACGTGGCGTTCGAGGTCGCGGATCTGGCGGCTCAGCGAGGGCTGCGATGTGTGTAGCCGGCGCTCGGCGGCTTCGGTGAGGCTGCCGGTCTCGGCTACTGCGACGAAATACCGCAGGTGCCGAAGTTCCACTGGTCCCATGCTTGCAAGATATGCCTGTCTGCTTGGAAAGTCCTTTTCGAAGGAAAGATCAGCGCCTAGCGTCATGCATTGAGGGGATCGCAGCTGGGGGATCGGCCTGTGCGTGCGGTCGCTGACGAGGCCGCCGTTTTCGTCTTTTGCCGCACCTATCTGAATGGAGCAATTCATGTCCGATCTAACCGCCAAGGTTGCGCTCGTCACGGGAGCATCCCGCGGAATAGGAGCGGCGATCGCCAAGCGCCTTGCGGCTGACGGTGCCAGCGTCGCGATCACCTACTCCAGGGGAGTAGAACAGGCCGCGCGGGTCGATGCCGCGCAGAGCATGCACCACATGCTCATACCGGTGCGGCTGAGCGACATCAGACAGTGCGGGGCGCAACTTCTCGACAAAGTGGCCGACGGCGAGACCGTTGCCATCGAATATCGAGGCCGCACGGTAGCGGCTCTACGGCCGTGGAGGAAGACCGGATGAACGAGTCGTCGAAACAAAGTTCCGCAGACAACAGCAGAGTTCTTGCGTCGATCAACAAGATCCTCGACTATGAGATGACGCTCGCCGAATGGGTCGGACTCGCCGCCATGCTGAGTGCGCCGTACCTGGTGGTCGGCGTGGTGTGGTCGACCATCCACGCCGACGATTGGAATGTGTTGTGGTTCCTCAGATCCACCCTGACCTGGCCATGGCTGATGTTTTCCGGTGTGCTGTGCCTGACCTAGCGAGGTATCGAGAATGACCGACACCCGTATCGCCCCCCAAAGACGCACCGCGCGTTGGGATGACGGCGATGTCACCGTCGCCGATGCCATGGATTTCTGGTCCTTCGCCGCGGGCGCCGCCAACGTCATCATGCAACTGTCGTGGCCGGCGGTCGGACATGGGGTTGCCGAGAGCAAGGTGCATTCCGGCAGCCTGCTCAAACACCCGTGGAAACGGGCCCGCACCACATTCCAGTATCTGGCGGTGGCCATTCTGGGCTCAGCCCAGGACCGCGCCGCGTTCCGCGAAGCCGTCAACTCCGCGCACCGACACGTCAAATCGACGCCGGAATCGCCGGTGCAGTACAACGCATTCGACCGTGACCTCCAGATGTGGGTTGCGGCATGCCTTTTCGTCGGCTTGGAAGACACCTATCAGCTGCTGCGGGGCGAGATGACCGCACACCAGGCCGAGCAGTTCTACCGTTCGGCGTGGACCTTAGCTTAGAGACCGATGCCGACGCTGGGCTGAGGCGTGGGATCGACTGAGCCGGAGTACGCGCCTATCGATACGGCATCGCGAACCCGAGCCGTCTGCGGAAGTCTTGGAGTTCGGAGAATCCCGGGGCCTTCACGCGAGGTCGGCGGAGAGGCTTGGAGAACGGGTCACGGCTTGCCGTGAACTCCTCGCAATCGAGCCAACCCTGGGACGGCAACGACGTCGACACCTACGTCGACGATCTGGCCGAACTGATGGACACCTTGGACCTGACCAACGCCATCCTGGTCGGTCACTCCACCGGCGGCGGGGTCGTCGCCCGCTACATCGGCCGCTACGGCACCGCCCGCATCGCCAAGACCGCGTTCATCGGGGCGACCGTACCCGTGGTCATGCAGACACCCGGGCACCCCGACGGCGTGCCCACCGCATTCTTCGACGACATGCGCGCCGCCGTACTCGCCGACCGCACCGAGTACTTCCGGGGCATGGTCACCACGCACTTCGGCACGAACCGGCCCGACGCCAACGTTCCGCAAGCCCAACTCGATGCCTGCTGGCTGCAGACCATGCTCACCGGCTTCCCCGCGTCCTACCTCGGCATCGCCGCCTTCGCCGAAACCGACGTCACCGAGGACATGAAGACGATCACCGTCCCCACCCTGATCCTGCACGGCGACGACGACCAAATCGCACCCGTCGGCAACGCCGCACTGGCCGCCGGCCTCGTCCCCGACTCCATCCTGAAGATCTACCCCGGAGCCCCACACGCCATGACCACCACCCACAAGGACCAGGTCAACCAAGACCTGCTGGCATTCATCACCACCTGAGGCGGGACATCAGGTCACCACGCCCCGCCTCACATCAGCCCTTTTTCAATCGTCGGCGCTACCTCAATCACTATTGCGCTGAAACGCATTGCGGTACAGACGTCCAGTGGGTTCCGGGAATCATGAGAATCCCTGCAGCGACCACGGTTTGGTATTGAGCCGATCGCGGCGCCTGCCGTCAGGTGACCAAAACGAGAGCCGAGGGGCCTGGAAGGGCCCGGTGCGGGTGGCGTGAAGTTAATTAGCGCCCGCCAACCGGTGGACACCAAAGTGAGAATTTCCAGCGTGGACATTGCGCGAGAACGCCGCCATCGACGGTGGTCCGCAACTCGGGTGTGGACACGAACCATGAGAAGCCACATCTTGTCTTCTATCGCAGATTGTCGATCGTCGTTCATCGTGGCCGTCGTGTGATGGTGCTGCTGTGAGCTGCTGCCGCCGCAGTGAGTGGGCATCTCCCGCTGGTGAGACGACTGCGATTACGACGGGGTACCGCTCGGCGGGGTAGTTGGCTCTCTGACGACTCGGCCCTCCTCCGGCGCAGATACAGCTCAGCCCGTCAAGGGACACCTTGGTGGGGGCGCGGCGGCCGACCGACAACCGGCTCCGTCGATTACGTCACCTAACTAAACTGGCGTTATCGGGGAGTGGACGGTCTTGGCGATCTGCCCGTCGCGCGGTGTCCCCACAGGGGAACTCATGAAGGAATGACGCCAGAACGAGAAAAAGGCCGATGACAAACACATCAGAAACTCGACAGCGTTGTAGGTCACATGACGAGTGAATGCCACGGGAATTGAGAACCTACAAGTCGTCGTCGCCGCCGTTGTTTGATTCGCCGCCAACGGATCTCGCCGCCGCCGGGTCCCCGGTCGCTGCCGCCGTGCAAGGTGGCCATCGCCGGCCCGTAGGTGCGCTGTCGCGCATGGTCGGCGTGGCCATCGAAAATTTCTGTGTACGGCACCCCGGGAGAGGACTTAGCCTTGAAGGCATGGGTGGCGCGAATTCCGAGGGCACAGTGACCTGGCTTTGGCGTAACCGGCGGGTCGAGGAGGCCGAGCCTGCGCAGCTGCACACGATTAAGGACGTCGTCGAGGCCTGCGGTCTCCCCGGACCGGTGATCATGCAACTCTGTCCGCGCACCTGGACCGACCAGGGCTGGATGTACACCGCCGAGCAGCTCGACGCGGCGGTCGTCATCGCCGCCGAGCATCGGCGTCAGCTCGCCGCGCGCACAGACCCCGCGCCGTATCGCTAGCGGCCAAAATTAGCGCGTCGGGTACCCCTGTGGCGGCCTTACCGTTAATGCATGGCGCATCCGATGGGGCCGGCACTGACCGTCGCGGCCGAGCAGTACCGGCCGCCGGTGACACCGTTCGCTGGCTGGACCCGCAACGCCCAGCGCCAGCGGGTGCCGCTGGAGACCGCCCCGCACATCGGCGCATTCGCCCCACCGGGAACGGGTAAGACACGCCGCTGGCTGGCCCAAAGCGCGGTGCTCTGGCCAGGACCGTGCCTGGTGTCCTCCAGTAAGGACGATCTGATGCAAATGGTCGCCTCTCGCCGCAGCGGGCCGGTGGCGCTGTTGGACCTGCGCCCCATCACCGCCCCGTTCTACCCAGCGGAGTTCACCCGCTATCGTTTCGATCCGACGATGCTGATCCGCACGTTCGAAGACGCCCAGAACTTGACCGAAAGCCTGCTCAGCACCGCGTCAATCGCCCTGCCGGGGCAGAGTTTCCGCAGCGGCGGCGATCCCGGCCCCTGGAACGACCTCGCCCGGGCACCGCTGACCTGCCTGCTCTACGCGGCCAGTCCGGCCGCGGACGGACGCGGTATGAAGTGGGCACTGGAGGCGACCGAGAATGTAACCGCGCCCCCGCAGAACGGGCCTTATCAAACCTCTCTCGCCCCGGGTTGGGCGTCCGCGGCAGCCTGGACTGGGGACCCGATCTACGAAGCGCGGGTCCGCGCGGTGCTGGGAATGGAGGCCAAGCAGCGCGACTCGGTCAAGATGACGGTGACCAAAGTGCTCACCGCGTGGCTTCTGACCTCGCGGCGCGACCAGCCGTACCCTGAGCTTGACCTGGACTTCTTCGACGATCCTACCGCGACGCTGTATCTGCTGACGCCAGCAGACGGCACGGTCGCCGCCCAGGCCATCGTCCTGATGGATCTGCTAATCAACCGGCAGCGCACGAAAGTCGCACAGTGGGAGGACTTTCAGCGCATCGGCCTGTTTCTCGACGAGATCACCAACACCCCGATCCCACGCCTTCCCCAGTATCTTGCCGAGTCTCGCGGGCTGGGATGCACCATTTGCTATGCCGCGCAGGCCGGCTCACAGCTGGACGCGATCTACGGACCATTGCAAGGCAAGGCAATTCGCGACGTGACCCCGGCGACCCTGATCATGTACGGGTCTCACGAACGCGATCTCATGGAGTCCGCTGCCTTCTGGTCTGGGAAGGCCACCCGCAGTCAGCAGTCCTATGATCACAACGGGGACAACAAGAACACCGGCCGGCACTTCGGCAATGCCCTGGAGCCGGCCGAGCTGCTGCCCCGCAGTACGTCGGAGGCGAGGCTGATTTGGCGGGGAACGCCGGGGGAAGCCGTCGAGTTGATCGATTGGGACGATTTCGTCAGATATCTCGACGAGCTTCGAGAAGCGCGGCTCCGTCGCCGCTGAGCATCGCCGCGGGCGCTCCAGCGGCTCGACGCCGCTCCGCCGCGACCTGAGCGCGCCGGCGGCGCCGTGAGCGACGACGATTCACACCGCCGCGGCTGTCCGAGGATCGCCAAAAATAGTGCACGGGGACCTGTTTGGGGGGTTTTAGGCTCAGTACATGCCCGACAACGTGCACCCCGACCGGTTCGACGACATCCGTCGCGAATGGATCGCGTTCCGGCAGGGCGATTCGTTGATTCAGCGTCGCCGCGCTGAACAACTCGGACGTCTCGTCCGCAAGCGCCAGCGAATCCAGACCGTGGCCGTGCCCGATACGCACGACGACACCGTACTGCCGAGGATGCTGTGGCGTCAGGCCAAGTCCCGGGTCTCCAAGATGGAGGTGGTGCTGGTTCTCGTTGTGGCGGCGCTGTTTCCGGTCGGCTGGCCGGCGGGCTGGGCGCTGCGGTCGGGGATCACGGGGCTGATCCCCGAGACGCTGCGCGGCTATCCCATTGCGGCGCTGGTGTGGTCCGGTGTCGGGCTGGGTGTCGTCACACTGTTGGTCTACCAACTGGTGTACGACCCGGCCGGGTCGTTCGGCCAGATCGTGGTGCTGCCGTGGCTGTCTGTTCAGCTCTCCGCGATCCCGTTCGTCGCCGGTGTGTACGGCATCCTGGAGGGCTGGCTTGCTGTCGACGGTTCCGACCAGTGGTGGCCGCTGACCCCGGTACGCGAGCCCCTGACAGCCCAGGACGCTGCGGCCATCTTGGGGGCATACGACGTGACCCCGCCAGCGGTCGTGGAGGTCAAACCGGTCAACGAGAGCGGATACCGGACCCGGCCATGGTGACCACAACGTCTAACTCTGAATCATGCAGAGACGCTGCAAATTTCAGCGCGCACTCATCCGGCGCTGACCGCCGGGTGGTCGTCAAGGTCGTATTGCGCGATCAGGTCGTCCTCGACGGTGAGTTCGGCCAGGAAATGACCGTGAACCGTGCGCAGCGCCGCGATGCGCGTATCGAGGGTTTCCCGAATGCCTTCCAGCCGGGCGATCTCGTCGTGGAGCTGCGCAGCCAGGCGATGACCAATCTCGGTTTCGGTGATGGGCTTGATCGGCCGGTGCCGCGGGCCGGGCTTACGACGTCGGACGCTGAGACTCAGCGGTTGGCCACCGAGAAGAACCACCGCCGAGGACCCGGGCTGCCAACCGAGGCTTTGATCCAGGCGCAGCAAGGTTCCCACTTGAGGCGTGCGCTGATCGCTGCGCCCGCGGACCTTCGCGAGCGTGTCCGGACTGGGCCCACCTCGGCGGGCCACTTCATCCTTGGTCAGGTCGAGCTGGGCCATGCGCACTTCGACGAAGTGGATGAGTCGCTCGACGCCCTCGCCGGGAACAGTCATAGTCCGCACCCTACCGGACGAAGTGCCGCAAATCGGGTGGCAGTTTCGGGTGCCAGATATCCGTCACGAACGAGTGAAGGGCTCAACGCATGAAATTCTTCCTGACCCTGTTGTGCATGATCGTGATCGGGTTGGCGGCCGCCGTGTTGGTCGTGGTCGACCTCCTGCTGAGGTGGCTTCCCGTGGTGGCCGTCGTCGCAGCGGTCTTCGCCGCGGTGAAGATCTCACGGCGCTGGCGGAACCCGCAGGCGCGGCGGGCGAGCGTCGCTCAGTCAGTGGTCAACGTGCCTGACGTGACGGCCTTCGCCGCCATCAGATCCACCGCAGCGCACCGCCTGGCGCCGGTCCGCGTGGGCCAGACAGCCCACGCGGCGCCGCGGCCCGTCGTGGTCGACGGCATTGTGATCAGCCAGGACGGTCACCGTGGTTGAGCGCACCTCGACGGAAACTCAGGCAACGCAGGACTGGGCGGCTGTCCAACTCTTCGACAACGGTGAGGGACTCGTCATCAGAGGGGCTGGCGGGCAACATGCTCCCGCCGACCCTGCCACCACCGTGGCTGAGCCCTCGATCCAGGAGTGGGTGGCAGACGAAATCGCGGCCAACCGTGATGCATCCGTCGTCACCGGGGACCACTCGACCGCTGAGCCGGTGTCGTTGGACGACGACGAGCCCGAGGGGACGCCACGTCGGGCGGATGTCAATGCCGGGGCCAGGCGCACCTTGTGGTGGCTCGCGTCGGGGGTCGTCGTGCTCGCGGTGCTCATCGTGTTGGTCTTCCTGGTGTTCGGCGGTGGCCCGACCCCGACGCCGCCGCCGGCCCACAAGTCGGCAGCGACACCGGCCGTCGTGGCTGTGCCCACGACACCGAATCCGCCTGCACCACCGCAGGATCAAGCGGTCCCTTATAGCCCGCAGACCGACAGCTGCCCTGGCGGGCCGACGTCGCCGCTGTCGTTGACCGACCCCGCCAGCGACGCGGCGTGGGTGTGTTCACGGGGCCCGCAGGAAAGCCGTCTCGACGGCCAGGTTCTGCACGTGAAGTTCGTATGCGACCGCTCCCGGCCGGACTCTACGTGCAGCTACATGCTCAATTCGGTCTCCATCGCCCCGGGTTGGGTGGCGAAAACCGTTGGCGGCAAGGACGAATGGTTACAGCACCGGGTGGTCACCCGGTTGCAATTCAACTTTTACAACGGCGATCAGCTCGCCGCGGACCCCTTCGTCATGGATACCAACAGCGTCCACGGGCCTGTCCCGGCGACGTTGCCGGGCAAGATCCTCGTCTCCCGTGTCGACGTCATCATCTTGCACACCGAGCGGCCGCCGGCCGCACCAGCGCCAGGCGCGACTCCAGGGGCCGTTCCCGGAGACGGCGTCACCCCGCCGCCCGGGCTGGTCGATTCGGTGCTGGGCAGCGGCGATCCCGCGGCACCGGCCACGACGGCGCCGGACCCCTACGGCGCGACCAGAGCAGCTACCAGCGACCCGGTGGACGCCACGTTCGCCGTCAGCCAATTGCAGTTCTTCGGTCACGCCCCGAATTAGAGACAAGGACACCGGACATGACTTCACTCACGATGTCACGGACGTGGCGTAACCGCCTCGGTCGTGGCCACCAGCTCGCCCGCCGGGCGGGCGTTGCCTTCCTGGTGCTGGGCGCCCTGGTCGGGTTCGCCGCGGGCATCAAGGTCTTCCTGGTGGCCGCACACCCCGACGACACCGACGTCGCGGCCATCACCTACCGGGTGGGCAATCAGCGCGACGCGGCCGGGCAGTTCGCCGCCAACTTCGTGGGCACCGTGTTGACGACCCCGCAGTCCCGGCGAGCCACTGCCGTAGCGCGTTTCATCACCCTTCCCGCCGCGGACACCGTCACGTCGTCGAGCGCGCCGGCCACCGATCCTGCACCGGCGGTGATCGACACCCCCAAGGTGTGGTCGGTGGTGGCCACCGGGACCGTGGGGGAGGCCAACCTGTACTCGGTGATCGTCATGGTGCAACAGCGCCCGTACACCTCCGCGCCCTCGACGATCGCGTTCTACCGGGTGCCGATATCGATCTGGCGCTACCAACCCCGCGCGATGGACATGCCGACCCCGATCAGCGATCCCGGACCGGGCGCCGACATCGCGATCAGCTACGAGCACTCACTGAGCCCATCGAGCCCGGTCTACGCCGTCGTGTCCGGGTTCATCAACACGTACTTGACCTCCACGACCGGCCTGGACCGCTACGTCGTCGCCGACTCCTGGATCAAGCCGATCGCCGGCTATCAGAGCGCGTCCCTCACCACCGCCGCCACCGACGCCGAGGTGCCCGAACAACCGGCGCCCGGGACGCAAATTCACGTCCGCGCGACCGTGAATGCGCAGACAGCGCAATTTGCCAGCGTCCCATTCACGTTCCCGCTCACGGTCGAAAATAGCGGCGGAACCTGGATGATCGCGGACATAGACTTAAAACCGCAGATCGCGCAGGATTCCGACACCAAACCGGCCGGACAACCCCAACCGTAAGAAAAGGAGAAAGTCATGACCACGACAGCGACTCTTGGTGTCACCGCCATCAGCACCGCCACCCCGGCGCACGTTCAGGTCCTCGCAGACGGCTTGTTCACCTCAGGCACCTCGATTGCCTACATGCTCGAAGGGCTACTCGCTGCGGTCGCCTTGGTGGTGGGCACCATGTCCACCCTGGGCAAGGCCAACAAGGAAGGTGCCGGCAGCGCATTGACCAACCAGTTCCTGGTCATCGGTCTCTCGGTCACCATCTTCTTGTCCGCAGGTATCGCCGCGGTGATCACCCACGAATTCCAGAGCCACGGCATCCGCAACAGCGTCAACGTGCCAAACCCCTACGGGCAGTGACGGACTGACTGATGGTTGACGAAGCACCGGCCAAGGTTTGGTCCGACCAACGCGATCTGCCGATCCACCTGGGCGACGCCGGCGACGGGTTCCGCCTCCCGTTCAAGGAGAAGTGGCGCCTCCCCGACGCCATGGCGGCACTGCTGGGATTCATCGCCACCGCCTCGCTGGTCACGTTCAACCTCGAAAGCGGCAACGCGCTGGTGTTCTTGGTCGTCGGCGTGGTGGTCACCACCGCCGCGGTCTGGCTGCTGAGCAAGCTCCCGGCGGTGCGCCCCTCGATCCGGACCCGGTTGAACTGGTGGCTGGCGAACCTACGCCCGCAGGTGTCCTGCTCTCACCACGCCTCCGATTCAGAAAGCACACCAGGACAATGATTCTCACCAGCAGCGAGGCCCCCAAGGGCGCGATCGGCAACCTTCTCTTCACCAGCCACGGGGTGTACGCGCAGTACCTGCTCTCCGGGCTGCCGTTCATCTTTCAGCGCAAGGAAGTGCAAAACCAGGTCGCCGACGTGCACGCCGATCTGCTGCGCGCACTTCCCTCGGGCGCGCTATTGGAAGGCCTGACCGCCCCGGTCGCCACCCGAAACATCACCCGCCGCATGATCTTCGCCCACCCAGACCTGCACCCCGACACCGTCGTGCCCGGCGAACCGATGCCCGAGCAAGCACACGACTGGCTGGAGCATGCCCGGCTGTGGACCCCGGCCCTGGGCCGCCGTGGCCACCGCCGCCGCGTCTTCATCCTCAGCCTGCCTCTGGATTACGGACACACCGGTGCCACCTCCAGCGGAACGTGGCAGCGGCGGCTGGATTCGATCATTGGCCGCGACAAGGATTCCGATCGCTCGCTGACGCACTACCGCGAGCTCGCCGCCACCATGGTCGCCAAGTTCCCCGCTGCGGTCTTCGCCAAAGCAGCCAGCGTGGAACAGATCTGGTGGCACTGGAACTACGTCGCCAGCCGCCACAGCTGGCAGCAGCCCCTGCCGAACACCCCTTTCGATCCGCACGCCCGGCTGCCCGAATCAGCGTTCACCCCCGTGTGGAAGGACCAGTCCGCCGCCGGGCTGCGCGGCCGCCGGTGGCGCGCCGGGCGCACCGACAGCGACGTCTTCCTGCGCACCTACCGCGCAGCCGAGGACGGTATCGCGGACTCCTATCAGGCGATCGTCGGCCTGGAGAAGTGGCCCGACAGCGGCATCCGGTGGCCGGAGTCGACGATCTTCAAGGTCCTCGACGACGTGACCACCCCCGACACCACCCTCGACTGGGCGATTCACTTCACCTTCGACACCGCCGAGGTCGCGGTGGCCACCGCGCACAACACGATCACCAACATCAAGGATCAAGCCCGCCAGCTGGGCCGCCACGCCGACAGTGACGACGAGCTGGCCCGAAAGTACGTCTCCGGTAAGCAGTTGGCGTCGGCTCTCAAGCAGGGCAGCGCCGAGCGCGGCGTCAACGCCGCCGTGCTGCTCACCGCCGCCGCCACCGACCCCGACACCGTCAACACCGCCGTCAACCGGGTGATCCGCCGCTACCGCAGCCAAAAATTGGAACTGCGGCGCCGCCGCGGCAGCCAAGTCACCCTCTGGCGGGGGCTCAACGCCGGCACCGAAGCCGACGCCGCGCTGCATGAGATCCGAAATCCCTCCACCGTCAACGCCTTCGCGAAGTTCGTGCCGCTGCTGTCAAGCAACCTGGGCAACAATGTCGGGGTTCCGTTGGGGGAGACCATCACCAGCCCTGGTATGCGCCAGGTGGTGCTCAACGATCTGGTGGGGGCACCCGGGCGTGAGAATCCCGGCAACCTGGTCATCGGCGGCTCACCGGGGCGGGGGAAGTCGTTGTGCAGCAAAAACCTGATCCGGTCGTGGTTGGCGATGGGTGCGGGAATGTGGTTGTTCGATCCCACCGAAGCACGCGAACACGAACGCGCATTGTCCATGTTCGACGACGGTAAGAAACAAATCATCGACGCAAGAAAGCCGCAATTCTCCCTTGACGGATTACGGATATTCTCTGCCGAGGAAGCAGCGGAACGGACAGTCGACCATTTGCTACCGCAAATGGGGTATTCCGCATTCAGCCCGCAGGCCTCCCGGCTCAAAGCACTCCTGTCGCCTCAGTCGCGTACCGCCTACGGCATCGGCAGCACCAACCAGCTGATCAACTTCCTGCGCGAACGGCGGGCCGATCGGGTCGCCGTCGATGACGACCTGCTGGTGGCGCTGGAGGGGCTGCGGGCCGAACGTCTGCTGGCCCCCATGTTCGATGAATCCTTGCCCGTGCCCGACTTGTCCAAACAGCTGGTGATCTGGAACTTCGGCGGCTTGAAACTGCCCTCGGTCAACGAGGAGTACCAGGCGCACCTGCACAACCAAAGCACCCCAAGCATGCGGGCCGCCCAGGCCCTCTACGGCATGGCGGCCGACCTGGCCCAGTCGTTGTTCTTCTCCCGCGACACCCAGCCAGATTTCCTCGTCGTCGAAGAGTGCGCGGCGTGGACCCATTCCCCCGGTGGCCAGCGCTGCGCGAATACCTTCATCCGCCAAGGCCGCAAGGTGTGGACGCAATTCGTCGGCATCAGTCAGAGCCCGCGCAATGACTTCGGCGTGCTCGAAGACGAGTACATCGAGCAGCGAATTCTCCTGGGCTTCAAGGAAGCTGCGATCGCCGAGGACACCCTGCGGTGGTGTGGGCGGGACCTGGAGCGCCACCCGAAACTGCTCAGCGACTACGTCACCAACACCAGCCCGTCGCAGATCGCCAACTACGGTGACGACGCGATCGACAGCAATCACGGCAAGGTGATCGCCGGCCGTGAAGGCGAAGCGTGGGTGCTCGACGAGTTCGGCGGCTTCGGCAAGGTGCGGCTGTTCGGGGCGCCGACCGACCACCTGGCGGAGCTCTACGACACCAACCCCCACCGCGCGCGGCTGCGCGCCCGCAGGACCGTCGCATGATGGGCCGGATCCAGTTCTGGTTGATGCGCCACCCGCGGGTGGCGCGGCCGCTGCGGGTGATGGGCTGGCTCCAGCTGCTGTCGTGCATCGCGGTCGGCACCGCACCCGATGCCGCCGCCTCCACCAACGCGGTCGTGCTCAACTGGACTGGGCTGCGAGACAGCTACGGCGTGCCAGTGGGAGATTTCTACCTGTCCCTGGCCAGCCTGCGCGACCAGCTCACCCAGACTGGCCCCGACGCAGCCGTATACGACCCGAGCACCTGGTTCCCCTGGATGCTGCACGGGATGATGGTCCTGTTCGACAACCTCACCGCAGCCAACATCCTCACCGCTGAGATCGGCGGCTTCGTCGGGATCATCGCCCTGGCCATGTGGGTGATGCGCCTGACCATCTCCACCTACTGGCTCACCGTCCTGGGCGAGCTCGCGCACACCATCACCAGCGCCGTCATCGGTGTCACCACACGCTGGGGGCTGGTCGCGCTGACCGTCCCGATCGGGGTGTTCATCGGGGCGTTGGCGATCCGCCGCGGCGAGCGCGGCCGCGGCGCCACCATGATCATGCTCGCACTGCTCATGCCCGCCCTGGCAGTCACCGTGTTCTCCGACCCCGCCGGAATGATGTATGGGCCCAACGGGATGCTGCAATTCGGGCGCCGGATGGCGTTCTCCACCGCCCAGGTCGCCACGCACGGCGGGGCGATCAGCGGGGGAGGTTTCACCGGCCAGGTCGACATGCTGACATCCAGCCTGATCACCCACGTGGTTCGAGAACCGTTGGAGGTCTTCAACTTCGGTCACGTCGTCGACCGAGTCGGCGGCTGCGGCGCCGCGGTGTCGGCGGCGTGGCAGCAAGGGGCCAGCGACGGCCCGATCAAGGCGTTAGCCCAATGCGGCGACACCGCCGCGGTGAACTACGCCCAGCATCTGGACGGCACCAACGTCGTCGGAGGCTTCATCCTGCTCCTGTCGGCCTTCCTCTTCGGCTGGTTCATGGTGTCCGCCGGCGCCTCGGTGTTCATGGTGTCGGTCAAGGCGCTCTACACCACCGCCAAGCTGCTGCCCAGCGTCTTGGCCGGCGGCATCGACGGCGCTGCACGCGAACACGCCAAGTCCACGGTCTGGAAGTTCTTCAAACACCCACTCGAGGCCATGGTGTTCATCACCTTCGTCAGCGTGATCGGCCTGGCCATCGAACGCCTCATCTCGCGGCCCCTACCTGCCGAGCTGGGTGGAGCGAACCCGTTCGCACACGTGCTGATGATGGGCGGCGCCTCGATGGCCGCCCTCTACCTGCTGCGCCACATTCGCGCCGACCTGCAAGGCACCCACCCCGGCCGCGGCATCCTCGGCCGCGGCGCCGACGTCGCCCTGGGTCTGGGCATGCACGCAGCTCTCGGCGGAGCGGGCAGAGCCGCCCTGGGCGGCGCCAAAGGACTGCGGGGTCTGGTCGGCAGCGGCGGCGACACCCCGTGGGACCGACTCGACAAACAGTCCGCCGCCAACCCGCAGGAGGTCCTCGGTCCCGCCCAAGAGGGCTTTGACCCAGTGCCCGGAGAGGACGGCTCCGCCGCCGGCGGCGGCGCACCCTCGGCACCCGGTGCAGAACCTGGCGACGGCAGCGGCACCTCGGCAGTCAGCGGTCCCGACCCCACTGGCCAGAGCCTCAACCCGGCTGTCAACCCGCAGTTCCCCGGTGGTCTGAGCCAGGGCAGATCCCGCCAACCGCAGCTCCAGCCGCGCCGCCCCGGCGGTGGACAGCGCCCCGTAGTGCAGCAGCCGACTCTGGACTTGGGCGGTGCGCCCTGGCTGGGCTCGACACCGCAGGAGGTCAACCCGATCGACAGTGCAGGACAGCACACCGCGGGCTGGGCGGGCAGCGACCCCCTGGCGAGCTACATCGACCACCACGCCGACATTCCGATCCCTCTGGAGCCCCCGCCCGACCTGGACGCGTGGTCGCCGCCGCCACCTGACGACGACGGCCGCTCAGCGGCTACCGTCGATCCCATCACCGATCGCTGACCGTGACCGCTGACATCTCCGCCGACCGTGAGGAGCCGCGTCCGTGACGTCCCCGACCGAGCATCGCCGCGCCTTCGACGCGGCGATGCAACATTTCCGCAGCGGCAACCCCGACGTCGCGCGCGAGGAATTCACGCGCATCACCGAACAAAGTCCGGTGATGACCGACGCCTGGGTCGGCCGGTTGGCGTGCGGCGACTACAACCTGCCGGCGCTCGCCGGGGCGCATACCAATTCCCGTGCCCTGTACCGGGAAACCCGGCGACTGGGCTTGCAGGACGGTGCGCTCCAGGCAGCGGTGCCCGCCCTGATCTATCTGCCCATCCAAGTGTGGTCGCGGGGCACCATCGCCGTCGCCTACGCCAGCAGTCTCGCCGCGGCCCGCCGCTACGAGACCGCCTTGGACGTGCTCAACGATCCGGAGCTGGTGACCGACGCCCAGACCGCGCTGTGGCGGCAGTTCATCACCGCCGCTCTCTATCACCAGACGCGCCGCTGGCCCGACGTGTGCACCACGACCGACATTTGCCCACCGGGGATCGCCACCTACGTCCCCAACGATCTGCTGGCGGCCACCACGACGCTGCGTGGGATGGCTCTGGCGGCGTTGGGGCAGTTCCAGGCCGCCCTCGACGTGCTGATGACGGTGTCGACCAGCACTGCGGTCATCGCCGCTGACGCCGCCCTGACGCGAGGCTGGTGCCTGCGCGAGCTCGGCGACGCGGCCGGCGCCGACGACGCGTTCCGCTCCGCCACGGTCGACGGCCAGCTCATCGCCCAGGCCCGCGAGGCGCTGAACAATCCCGACTACCGCATGCCGGCCACCGACGCCGAGACCATCGCCACCCGAACCGACCGGTGGGACCCCGCGACGGAGACCAGCCGCGACGAACGCGCCGCCGCCAGTCTCGCCGAGGAGCGCCGCGACGTCCTCGCTGACGCCCAAGCCCGCATCGACGAGCTCATCGGACTGGAAAACGTCAAAGAGCAAGTGGCGGTGTGGCGCACCGAATTACAGATCGAACAGTTTCTCGCCGAACAGGGCGAAGCCGTCAATACATCGGGCGGTGAGCACATGGTCTTCCAAGGTCCCCCTGGAACGGCGAAGACCACGATCGCGCGCGTCGTGGCGGAGGTGCTCTTCGGTCTCGGGAAGCTGGAAAGCCCTGAGGTCAAAGAGGTCAGCGAATCCGACATCGTGGTGGGCTACATCTCCCAGACCGCCACTCGGATGCGGGAGGTCTGCGAAGCCGCCCTCGGCGGCGTCCTGTTCATCGACGAGGCCTACACACTGGTACCCGAAACCGAAGGGCACTCCTTCGGCAAGGAAGCCATCGACACCCTGCTCAAGTTCATGGAGGACCACCGAGGCAAGTTCGTGGTGATCGTCGCCGGCTACGCCGCGCCGATGAAGCGGTTCCTCCGCGCCAACCAGGGACTCGCCTCCCGCTTCGGCTTCACCCTCACCTTTTCCAGCTACGCACCCGACGAAATCGTGCAGATCGGCCAGCTCATCGCCAGCAAGGAACGACTCGTCATCGACGACGCCGCCTGGGAAGCGATGCACGCCGAGGCCACCCGCCTGTTGTCCATCCCGTCCGGTGACGGCACCATGCTCGACGACGCCGGAAACGGCCGCTACGCCCGAAACGTCCTGACCGCCTGCAAGAGCGAGCGAGCACGCCGCCTGTTCCGGGCGGCACCGCAGCCACAGGACCTCGACCAGCTGGTCCGCGCTGACCCCACCGCGCTGAAAGTCAACGTCGACGACATGCAACGCGCACTGGCCCAAGCCCGCCCCGCCACCTGACAATGCCGTTCGCGCCTGCGCGAATTCCGCTCAACGCCCAGAAGTCGTCAGCGGCGGCGTCGGTACCCGTTCATACAATCCGACACAGAAGGGAGGTGCCGAGATGGCCAGCTTGCTCAACACAGTCACCGGTAAGGCGGCCCAAAACGCTGCCCACGCGAGCAGTCAAAACGAAGTGTGGATCGAATACGCCCGCCACGCCGCCACGGCCTTGCGTAATCGCACCCCGCTCCCCGAGATCACCGTGTACGGACCGGTGCTCCACGCCGGGGAACGCGCCCTATTTCAAGGCACCGTGAACTACGCCCGGATGTACGGCGGCGACGGCACCTACAACACCACCGGCATGTTCGTCCTCGGCAACCCCGCAGTCATGCTCGGGGCGTTCGCCGCCGCCGGCATCATCAACCACCGCCGCAAGGCCCGCGCCCGACGTGACGCCGCCCTGCAGTGGCGCGACCATCAAAACAGCGGGTTCATCGCCACCAACCAGCGCCTCATGGTGCACACAGGTCGCGGATGGGGAACCTACGCCTACAGCGCGATCACCGAGTTCTACCCCGACCTCGAAAACTGGACCCTCACAATGGGGTTCGGCGACCGGGGGGCACCCATGCTGCTCAACGGACGAGCCGTTCCCGCGATCGCGCTCATCGTGGCCGCTGCCACGATGCCTGACCGATGGATGCACGACCCCCGGCTGCAAACTCTGTTCATCTGATCTGCGACCACGTGGTGAGGTACCCGTGGCTGCGTAGGCGCCGCGGTTACGGATGAACCGGAAGACCCACCGTGGCGGCATCGACGTCGTCGACCATGCCTTTCCAGGCAGCGTGTCGAAGTCGGCCGGTGAATTCACGGAATTCGACGCGGCCGACGACGCGCGGCTTCACCCAGCGCACCCGATGGTCATCGACGGTGTGATCAGTCGAGCGGAACGGCGAAGTGTCCTGGCGCAATAGAGCCAGTCGCAGACCAAGATCGCGCCGCGCGCGTTCGGTGAACCCGACGCTGATTGTGCCGCAGTAGGTGAGAGCTCCAGACGGGTCGTGTGCGCCCACAAGCAGGGCGCCCACCGATTCTGATCCGGAAGGGAAGTACCCGCCGACCACAAAGGTGCTGCTGTGGCGATACGGCGTCTTGATCCACTGGCGGCTCCGCCGGCCTGCCGAATAGGGCGAGCCGGGAGCTTTGCAGACGACGCCTTCCATTCCGACGTCGACCATCGCCTGCAAGACATCACGTCCGTCGATGCCGGGCCACGCTGGCGAGGTGGCGAGTTCTGATGTCAGATCACCCAGCTCAAGATTTTCGAGGATCGCTCGCCGATCGCGGTAGGGCAGCGGAGTCAGGTCGCGGCCGTCCAGATGAAGCACGTCGAACACGACCAGACGCGCAGGGTAGCTGCGCTGTAGCGCTCGCGCCGGGCGCGGCGTGTGCAGACGGCGTTGCAGGAGCTGAAAATTGGGACGAGTACGGTCGTCCAGAACGATGATCTCGCCGTCGAAAATCGCCTCACGATGGCCATGGGCCGAACATCCCGCCACCACGTCAGGAAAGTAGGTCGACAGGTTATTGGCCTGGCGACTGAACAGTTCGGCGCGGCCGCCGCCGATCCGCGCGGCGCAACGAGCGCCGTCAAACTTCGGCTCGACCACCCAGTCCTCACCAACGGGAGGTTGTCCTGCGGTGGCCAGCATCGGTGCCGGCGGCACGGGAGTTCGGATGTCGGCGCGAGGCTGCGTCACTTCACCATTGTGCCCGTGGCCGATCGTCGGCAGTCGTGTCTCGGCAACGGCTGCGGCCGCCTGTGCCACCGAATTCCGCTTACGTGGTCTCAGGGAGGCCGGCTTCGTCGAGGGGCTGCGTCGAAGTCGCGATGATCCGCTGGTAGGCCGTTCGGATGTCCATCGTCTCGACGTCGGGATGTGCCATGAAACGCTGCGTCACGGTGGGCTGCCTACCGCCGATCCGCGCGATGAACGGATAGGTCTCCTCGATGAAGCTGCGCGGCGCCTTGAAGGCCCCGAAGAGGTCGAACCGCGGGCCGAACACGATGACCATCAGCCAGTCGTAGTCGGAGTCACGGATCGCGCTGAGCTTGGTTCGCGTGGGGCTCGTCCGCCACAGACCCTTGACCTGAACGCGCTCTCCGTCTGGTGTGGTGAGGTCCCACCCCTTGTTGGAGAAGCTGCCGCGCGTTCCGTGCAGATGGGCCTCCGCGATCGTTTCGGCGAGATCTCCAATCACATTGCGTGTTCGGACAATTCCACGACGCTTCATCTCTGCAGTCGAATCGGCCCAGAGATTGATGACGTCATTGGTGCTCAAGGGGCAAAGATCGGTGGCCACGTCCGCATCGTACGAGGCCACCGAGATTGTGAATCGGTAGGCGGCTGCCGCCTGTCCCCGACAAAGGCTGAAAGAGCGTGCGTCATTGGGTGCGCGGTTCCCGCCAGCGGCCGTCGTTATCGAGCAACTGCAGACTGATTGCCCTCTCGACCCGCCGGGGAGAAATTGGGTGCGCCAGCCTCGCCTTCACCACTTCGATCGCGGGACGATCGAAATCGGTGAGCTTGAGGGTTATCCGTGGCGCGCGGAGCTCCTCCTCCTGGCGCTGTCTGGGCGATAACTTGCCGCCTGTGCGGTCCATTGGGTCGAACTGTTCGATCAAGCCGAACTCCTCCAGTTCGTGGCGCGACGCGAAGGTCTCTGGGGCCAGTCCGTAGAACCGCCACCGCATCGAGAGGGGCAATGCCACGCCAACCAGCTCGGCGTCCTTGCGGGCACGAGGTTGCCCGGTCTGTTCGAGGACGGCCAACAAGGTCACCATCTCGTTGTTGGTGAGCACTAGATGCCATCCGGCCGTGAAGAAGGCCACCGGCAGGCTTCTCGACGCGTGGGCGGACGGGGCGAGGTAGGTCTGCTGTTTATCTTCCCGGTGCAGGGTGAACCCATCGAACCTGTTTCGGCTCCTCCATTCGCCGACGCCTACGAGGTCGTGGTCTGCCAGCTTTCCCAGTGCCCGGGTCACCCGCAGATTGAGCTCCCTGGTGGAGGTGCCGGGTGCCCGCAGGCCGCACAGTTCACCCCAGCCGCCCTTGCCGGTGTTCTGGCGCTCGTTGTTCCACCGGGTACCGGGCTCGAACTCCAGCTGGGCGATATAGAGCAGGCTGAGGTACATCTTCAGTGCATTGCTGGGGCGATGGATCAGCTTGGTCAGCGGGGGTCGGCTGTCGACGTCGGCCTTGAGCTTCTCCCTCACCGTCTCGGGCCACGACTCGTCTTCTTCGGGCGGTCTGCCGGGATCGGGGAGCCGGATGAAACGTCTGCGGATGCGAATCTCGGGCTGCTCACCCCGGTCGAGGATCTCGTATCTGTCGGTGGCCCGCTTGATCGCTGTGGCCTGCTCGTCGAGCTGTGCGCGGCGCTGCATCCTGGCCTTGCGGGCCGACGCGATGGCCGCCGTGTCTTCCCGATCCCACTTCTCGATCTTCTCCGTAGCGGCCTTCACCGCCGCCATCCCAATGTTCGGAACGACCAGCCTAGAACTCATGGGTGCCTCCTAGCGGGGTATGTGCTGGCGGTACATACCGGAAGGTTATATGAGAATGGTTTACGAGCCGCTACGACCTACCCTGACCGCCGCGACCACGTACCCAAGAGGCGGACGCATTTCGGGGTTGATTGGCGCAGCATTCGTGCCATGGCAAAGCGTGACAACGACCCGAGTGAGTTCGAGCGGGTGGCCCGTGCGGGTTGGATGGTGACTCTGCGGTACTACCTGCTGCTCTTGACCGTGCAGCCGCCTCGTCGAGCGGCGAAGTGGCGGTGGATGGCGGCGTCCGGCCTGAGCTCGTCGGTGATCGTCGTCATGGGTGTCCTCGACCAGCTCGGCTGGTTCTCATGACTTTCGGGGTTCACGGCGCACGGCGCCCACCGGCTGGGAGCGGTGGTGGAGGTCAGGGCACATCATCGGATACACCGGTACAGGGTTCAGGACCGTTGGCTGGCGGCGGTGGAGCGCGGAGTTGGCCTCGCCGGATGAGGGCGTTCACGCTGGCTTCCCAACGAGTGAGTTGGGGTGTGGTGGTGAAGGATTCGGGGAGATGGCGGTCGAGGTGGGACCGCAGGGTCATCGCACCCAACACCAACAGGAGCGGATTAAGCGCCGCCCACGTGAGATCGAGACCGGGCGCGGTGAGTTCGGCGGCGTGGTGCTGTTGCCAGCGGTCTGCGCCCATCGCGACGAGCGCATCGAAAATGAGCGCTCCGGTCGGGGTTTCTTCCAGGAGTGCCCGCACGATGTAGTCGACAACGTCGGTGTGTTCTGCGATGAGGGTGACGACCCGATGGCCGAAGTCGCCGACGGGATCTGTTGTCGGGGTACTGGAGGCACCGGCTAGGTTCGCACCAAGAATTGCCGCGACGTGCTTGTCGACCGCATCGATCAGTCGGCCTTTGGTGCCGAAGTGGTGTTGCACCAAGCCGATGGACACCCCGGCCGTGTCGGCGACGTCCCGCAGCGAGGTCGCAGCCGTGCCGTGCGCGGCGAAGCGTTTGAGCGCGGCATCGCGGATGCGATCTACGCGTGGCCGATCAGCACTGAATTGTTCAGGTATCGGCGGAAGCGGGACGGTCACAACGTTCCAGGCTAATAACGGGCTCACTCGGAAGTCTTCTGACAATATGGGCGTATTGTGGCGGCGGCGTAGTCATAGCGCCTGTCGGGGAGGTCGAGACAGGTGGGGTTGAGTGCCGATGACATCGCACGGCTGGATGCGCGTGCCCGAGAGGTCGGCCGGCGCCTTCACTGGGAGATGCATTTTCAAACAGATGACGACCCCGCCTTCGCGGGTGTGACCGCCGGTGCCCGACACGTGTTCATCATGGGGCCTGCACGACTCAGTGATCTCACCAGGGAAAGTGTGGAGGCGATCCTCGATGCCCTTGCGGCGGGCACCCGCCGCATCGTCGACGGGGACGGTGTGCCACACCTGATTTAGGTGCGAGAAGAGGACCCGTGTGGTGCGCGACGGCGGCGGCTCGGGTCCCGTCCCCAACGTAGCCCGACGTTAGAGTTCGAGGCCGTCCACGTCGGCGCTGCGCGACTGTTCGGCTGCGCGGTCGTCGCCGCGGCTGGTGGCGGTGATGCGCTCGAAGGCTGCGGCGCGTGAGCGCGCTGCGGCGTTGTGCTGCCGCCAGGTGCTGGCCCGGGTGGCGCGCCGCTGGTCGTTGCGGTCGAGCAGGGTGGCCACCACCTCGGGGAGCTGGTCGCGGTCGGTGCGTTCAGCTTCGGCGTGCATGGTGCGGGGCCGGTCGTCGTTGGCCAGGATCATCCGGAAGTAGTGCGCGGCGGCGTGTTTGTTGCCTCGGCGCAGGGTGTGGATCTGGTCTCCGGCAGCCAGGCGGCTGTGTTCGTGGTCGGATTCCCCGGTGATGGGCTGGTAGATGAAGGCGTGATTTTCGTCTTTGCCGCGCGTCATCCCGACGTAGGCCATGGCGCGGGAGGCCTGGTCACTTAGCACGGTAAAGCAGGCCCCTTCGCGGGTGGAGCTGCCGACGGTGATGCCTTGGGCGGCGTGCAAGGTTGTCGCATATCCCAGGGTGACGTGTTCGCGCAGGTACTCGCCTTCGAAGACGACACGCGCCGAATCGGTGAGCCGCTCGGCGAGGAGCTGCCCGCTGGCCGGGTCGACGGCAGCCACCCGCCAGCGGTTGCCGTTGCGCACCTGGTCAACCCGGTCGCCGCGCTGATGCTGCGGTCCGCGCGTCACCTCGATGGTGGCGTCGTTGTTGCGGCTGATGATGATGTCGCCGGCGCAGACGTCCTGATCGCGCGCCACCCGCACGGTGGCCGCGCGGGCGGCCGGCGCCGCGCCGTCGCGCGCCGCGGCGGCGGCGGCCGCTTGGGTGTAGTGGCCGTGCAGCTTGCGGTTGATGGCGTCGGCGATCTCCCAACGGTCGCAGATGATCGCCGCGTCTTTACCCGCCGCCCGCGCGTCGATGTAGGCATTGGTGGCGTCATCGGCCATGGCGATCGGGTCACCGGTGTGCAGTCGACCCTGATTGCGATACCAGCCGACCGCCTTGCGCAGCCGATTGCCGTGCCCGGAACGCAGCGCCAAGCTGACATCGCGCTCTTCAGCTGAGCGCATCCGCCACACCTCACCGAGACGCTGACTCCAGGGCAGATCGTCACTGAGATGTTCGAACATGCCGCCGCGCTTCTTGACTGGAGCGAGCTGGTAGGCATCCCCGACCAGGACCATCTTGGCCCGCCCGACCGTGGCGCACGCCAGCAGCTTCTTTAAGTCTGGGGTGCCGACCATGGAGGCTTCGTCGACGATGATCACGGTCCGTCGATCGATCTGTAACTGGTCGGCGGCGATCAGCTTGAGCGCTTTGTCGACGGTCAGGCCGCGGTCGCCGGCCTCGTCGCGCATCGCCTCGTCCACGGCCTTGCCGGTCGGCGCGAGGACCAACACTTCCTTGCCCGCGCGGTGCGCCGCGGCGCGCAGCACCTTCAACGAGTGCGTCTTGCCCGCGCCGGCGGGCGCTTGCAGCGGCTGCACCAGATAGGGGGAGTGCGCAATGTTGCGGATCGCGCGGGCCTGATCCGCGGACAGATCTCCGAGGTCTTCGGTCCGCACATCCAGGCGCGTCCGGGTGTCCTGCTCGTCGATCATTTCGAAGACGCGTTCCTCTTCGGCGATCACCGCGTCCACGGTGAACAGCTCATGTCCTTCGCGGTGGTGTCCTTCCCGCGGCGCGGTGACCCGCACCGCGATCCGGTTGGCGATCGCCTCGATGAGGTGGCGCGGGTCGCGTTCCCCGACCGGCAGCTGCGCGCCGATCAGCTCGACGAGATCCGCGCGGGTAAACGCGGCTTTATCGATATTCGCGGCCATCCGCGTCAGGCGCGCGTAATCGAGAACCAGGGGCGGCGCCGCGGCGCGGGCGCGCCGCGCTTCCGCAAGCGCGGCGTGGTCGGTCTCCAAGCCGCGCGCATCGGCGCGCCAGGTCTCCTTGAGCGCGTCCCACGCCAACGATTCCGGCTTGGCCGGCCGCGTCGCTTTCTGCGCCATCTGCAGTTGCGCAGCAGTCGGCGCGCCGTCGATGACCGTCAGGTTGTCGCGCGCCCACTCCCGCAGCCGCGTCGAGCGCTGCGACCACGCCTTGATGCACTTCTTCGTGATGCCCGCGAGCTCGGCCATTCCGGAGTGCTCGCCGACCGCTTCCCACTCGAATCGCCGCTCGACGTGCAGTTCATGGCGCAACACGGCCTGGTAGACGATGCCGGCGGCCTTGGCCTCATGGTGCAGCGATTTGGAGTCGATCGACACCAGCGCACCGTCTTCCCGCGCTTGGCGATTGGGCAGGATGACGTGGGTGTGCAGGTGCGGATCTCCGCACCGCGACGTTTCGTGCTGGTAGGCGATCGTCGCCAGCCCCGGCAACCGCTGTAAGTCCTTCTTGCCGGTCAGCGGGTTGTGTACCCGCGTGTAGCCGGCGTGCTGGTGCAGATAATCCAGGGCGGCCGCCACGGCCCTGGTGTGCGCTTCGGAGACGGCTTTCTCGGCGATGTCATTGGTCAGCGCTCTGACCAGCGAAACGCTCTTGGGTGCGGCGAACGTCAGGTCGAAGCCGTGCACCGATTCCTTGGTAAACGCCCGCCCCGACGCCCCGTTCGGGGCGATTCCGTCGTCGAGCCATACCGTGGCGTCGTCACCCTCAGCAAAGCCACCGGCGACCGCCGATTCGCTCAATCCGGTCAGCTCGGCCACCCGGGCGGCGTCCCCGGCGACCATCCACGTCGGCACGCGGGTGTCGCCTTCGGAGTAGTACTCGCCCAGCCCGCCGTTGGCGGCTTGGCGGTCCATCGCTGACTGCTTGGCCTCATTGGCGGTCTTCTCGTAGTAGGCGATGCTCCATCGCGACAGGCGGGAAATCGTCAACACCAGGGACCACCTCCTCGACGATTCGATGCAGCCGGCCCGGGGGATGAGACGGTTGTGGACGCGCCCCGCGCGGCCACGACCAGTCTTGCACAAACTTGTGCCAATGTGCCCGAAGTCTTATGGGGCTTGGAGCATGGTGGGGCATGCGGGGTGTGAACTGAGGGTGGGTGGGGTGGAGAAGGTGCCAGTAGGTGGGTGTGGGCGGGTTTAAGGTGAGTGGAAGTGAAGGTGAGGGGCGGTGGATGGTGAGTGGTGGAGGAAATGGTGTTGCCGGGCCGCGCTGGAAGCCGCGCGAGAGCGTGGCCGAGCGCGGAGCGCAGTCGGCCACGAGGCGCCGTGGGTGGAATGCAGCCGGTGGGGCTCCTGAAAAGGGCACGGCGTAGCGGCCTACGTGGCGAGCACGCTGGCTAACTCAACGAACGGATGACGATGACGAAGATCAAGACTGGAATTGCCGCCGCGACGCTGGTGCTGGTGGCGACGGAATGGCTGATGATCAGCCACGCCCTGAGCTGGGCGCTGTCCGCAGTTCTCCCGCAGTAGGACATAGCGCGGCCGGCGAGTAGGTGCGCCAGCACCGCGAGCGCGGCATCGCGCGTCAACCCCGACAGCGCGGCCGGCGAGTAGGTGCGCCAGCACCGCGAGCGCGGCATCGCGCGTCAACCCCGACAGCGCGGCCGGCGAGTAGGTGCGCCAGCACCGCGAGCGCGGCATCGCGCGTCAACCCCGACAGCGCGGCCGGCGAGTAGGTGCGCCAGCACCGCGAGCGCGGCATCGCGCGTCAACCCCGACGCCTGAACCCGCGGCGCGGGCGCCGGTGGTGGCCGGCGCCCGCGCCCGGATCTCTAGTCGGTGTCGAGCATCGCGTCTCGTATCGCTTCGAGGAGATCGACGTTTTCGCCGAGGGTCAACATGTCGTGTCCCCATTGGCTGTAGGTACCGGTGTCCGAGTCGATGAAGAACGGGATGTCGACGTCGCGTCCGTCCTCGGTGGTGCGTGAGACGGTTCCGTTGATGATCATGCGAGGTTCCTTTCTGGTGAGGGGGATGGCCGGCCCCGGTGTGGGGCCGGCCATCGGCGGGGCTAGTTGTCGCGGCGGGTGCCGATGGAGTTGAGGACGTGGCGGATCTCCGTGGGGCTGATTCCGGCGCTGAGGGCGGTGTGGAGCAGGTTGGCCAGCCGGGGGTAGTCGAGTCGATGGTCGTTGGCGTCGTGCGCGGCGACGTCGAGGGCGATGCCGGCGCGGACGGCGTCGGCGCCGGCGTAGTAGCAGGCGGCGGCCAGCGTGAGGGCTTCGAGGCGGGCGACGCCGGTGAGCTGGTTGGCCAGGTGGGTCCAGAGACGGCCTGCCGGTTCGGCGTTGTCGATCGACAGCAGCAGCATCGTGTCGCGCATGTGGACGTCGCTGGTGATCAGAATTCCGACGCGGGTGGCCAGTTCCGGATGGGCGGTCGCCGGGGTGGATCCGGTGATGATGGCGGCCACCGTCTCGAAGGTTTCGACCAGGAACTCGGTGGGTGGCGTGGTGGTCAGCGGCGCCGGGTTGGTGGTGGGGGTGAATTCGGCAACCACGTCGTCGCGGGTGGCGACGAGGGGTTCGCCGCGAAGGACCTTTCCGAAGGCGTGGCGGCTGTCCCGGTAGGGGGTCAGTGGGCCGCGGTCGCCGGTGTCGATGTTGGTCCAGTTCCCGGGCTGGTCGAGGTTGGCGGTGTGCAGGCGGGCGATGATGTCGACGTCGAGTGTGGCGAGTTGGTCGCGGACGATGTCGAGCGTCTCGGCGGCGAGCTCGGCGAGCTGGTCTCCGCAGACGGCGAGGAGGACTGCGGCGGTGACGGTGCGGAAGGCCGGCGCTGCGACGGTGGTGAGTGTGCGTGCGGCGGTGGGGTTGATGTCGAAGCGCAGGACGTTGCGGACGAGGGTGGTGCGGTCCTCTTGGTGGAGCGTCAGGACGACGATGCTGGATTCGGGGGTGAATCCCAGGATCGCCGGGACGGCGGCCAGGATGTCGGCGGTGTTGTTGATGTTGAGTTCGGACATGGTTGTTCTCCGTTTCAGGTGGTGATGAGTGCGCCAGTCAGCGCAGGGGTGTGGGGAGCCGGCGGGGTGGGCCTGTCAACTGGGAGACGCGGCGGATTAGCTGGAAGCGGATGTGTGGCCCGCGAGCGGCAGCGAGCTTGGTAAGGCCGCACATGCCGCTGGAGCCGCACGGCGTAGCGCAGCGGAGACGGGCGAGCCCGCCGCGCGGAGGTTGACAGGGTCGGGGTCCCCGTCGGCTACTCTTCGACCCCTGCTGACAGGGGTAGAGGTGAGGGGGCTCCCAACCGAGAAGCCCACCGGAGGTGGGCTATTGGGTGGACGCCGTGCGTCCACCGATCTGGCTGGGACGGTGGCCGGAAGACAAAAAAGGGGCCCGCCCCACTACCCCTTCGTGGAGGTAGTGGGCCGGACCCCTGGGGATCGGTCAGCTGGCGGCGAGCATGCCGTATGCGTCGTCGAGGTAGTACCCGGCGTACTCGAGTTCGGTGCGAGTGGCGTCGTCGGCGTGGAGGACTTCGGTGGCGTGGTCTCGGGCGGACAGAGCGTATTGGCGGCGGCGGTCGCGGTCGTCGTGGGCGGCGACGGCGGCGTGGATGTCGGTGCGGGCTTGGGCGAGTGCGGCGGTGGTGGTCATGTCGGGTGGTCCTTTCAGGGGATGGGGTTAGTCGAGGCCGGCGGCGTGGATGCGGCGTCGGATGGCGGCGAGGTTGATGTGGCGGTCGATGCCGTTGTCGGCGACGTAGAAGGTGGCCCAGTCGTCCCAGCCGTCGATGGCTAGTTCGACGTCGGTCAGTTGGACGCCGGGGCGGCTGATGGCCAGTTCGTGGCCGTTGTCGGCGCGGTGGCCGTCGGCCACGGTGGCGACGAGTTGGCCGGTGCCGTCGAAGATCCGGGGATCTCCGGGGGGTGCGTAGTTCTGGCGGAATCGCAGCTGTCGCGGAACTCCGTCGGACGGGTCGACGAACTCGTAGGCGAGTCCAAAGTCGATGTCGGGCATGGTGTTAATCCTCTCGGGTGTGAAGGGGTGCCGGGCCCGCTAATTTCGGTGCGGGCCCGGCGCGGCGTGGGTGGTTCAGAAGGCGGGCCGGGTGTCGTCGTCGGCGTCGTCGACCAGGAAGTCGGCGGCAAGTTCGAGTTCGCGCTGAGTGCGGGTTTCGGTCATGGTCGTTCTCCGTTTCAGTGGTGTTGGGCGCGCCAGTCAGCGCTGGGGTGCGGTGCAATCGGCTGAGGGTGGGCTGTCAACCCCGAAGAGTCCGGTGGTGGTGCCGGCGGATTTGCGGCCCGCGAGCGTCAGCGAGCTTGGGGGGCCGCAAATGTCCTCCGCCGCCGGCACCGGCGCCGGGCGTGGGTTGACGGCTCGGGCCCCCGGCCGATTACGCTGCGACCCCTTGCTGACGGTTAGAAGGTGAGGGGCTGCGGACGCGGCCGCCGAAGGCGGGCATCCGTCGGTCGCACCTAGTGCGCCGGCGCCTACCCAGCGCGACGGCCGGAAAAAAAGGGGTCCCGCCGACACCCCGGGTGGTGAGGTGCCGGCGAGGCCCGAGTTGAGCTGTTTAGCGGGGCAGTGCGTCGAGGATCAGTTGTGCGAGTTCAGCTCCGGTGGGTAGGGGCAATGCGTCGGCGACTCGGCGGACGGCTTCGCATTCCTCGGGGCGACCGCACACGCACTCGGCGTTGACGGCGGTTTCATCGGTGTAGTCGCTGTAGAGCGGGGAGCCATCCACAGTGGCGCCGTCGACGATCCATCCCGCTCCGTCGTCGGCCAGACGCAGATACACCCGGACTGCCTGTTCGATGAAGTGAGGTCCCTCAGGCGAATATTGGTAGTGGGTGGCGTTCCCGTCGCGGCGGTTGGTGGTCATGGTGATGTCCTCTCGGTGTGATGGGTGACGTTGTGCGACGGGATGGTTCAGTCGGTGACGCTGGCCTCGATTCGGTACACGTCGGTGTGCTGGGGCCAGTGGGTGATGACGACGAGCGCTCCGGGTAGCGAGTTGGTGCGGTCGGGACGCAGGATCGGCGCGAAGGCCTCTTTGGCGGTGAAGATTTCGCGTAGTGCGGCGTTGGCGTCGGCGATGCAGTGGAAGGTCAGGCCACTGAGCTCGCTGTCGATGACGCCGGGGTAGAGCTTGAGGTTGCGGATCTGCAACGTGGGGACGCTGGTCATCCGCTCGACGCTGTGTGGGGCGCTGCGGCGCAGCCAGCGCCGGCGGCCCGGGCGCGGGGTGGCGATGAGCAGTTGGGCTGGGTGTATCGCGTGGACGCTGGCCTGGGGTCCGTAGTGGTCGATCCAGGAGACGCCGATGGTGCGGGGCTGGTGGGGATCCCAGTCGACGACGACTCCGCCGGACACTCCGGGGTGGTAGGCCGGGCAGATGCTGAGCATGGCGGCCGGCTCTAATGGGTGCACGACACGGCCGATCCGAAAGTCGGGGTGTAGCTCGCTCATGGTGGTTCTCCGTTTCCTCGAAGGCGCTGCGGGTCAGCGCTGGGGTGCGGGGAATCGGGTGAGGGTGGGCGGTCAACCCCGAAGAGTCCGGCGCTGATGGCCGGCGGATTCGCGGCCCCGCGAGCGGCAGCGAGCACGGGCCGGGCCGCGAATGTCCTCCGCCGCCGGCAGCAGCACCGGGCGTGGGTTGCACCGCTCGGGGTCCCCGCCCGATTACGCTCCCGACCCCTGCTGACGGTTTAAAGGTGAGGGGCTACGAACAAAGCCCGCCGCAGGCGGGCATCCGCCGGTCGCACCTAGTGCGCCGGCGCCTACCCAGCGCGAGGGCCGGAAGAAAAAGGGGGCCCGGTCACCTCACTCAGCGGTGAGGTGACCGGGCCCGTGTCCCACGCTAGATCGACGGTGGAGTGCGCAGCTGCGTCCATCCGCTGTCCGGGCGGGTGTCGGTGAGGTGGATGTGGTTGCGTGCCCAGGGGCCGGTGATGCTGTACCCGTCGGCTGTCAAGGCGGGCAGCAGGTTTCGCGATTCCCCCTGGGGCCCTCTAGGCAGGGCGGCTTTGTCGAAGTACTCGCCCCGGTCGGTGTTGCAGACGTAGCGGCCGCCGGCGGTGCCCGCTGGCCGAGTGGCGTTGGGTTCGACGTCGCTGTCGGGGTCGATGAGATCGGCGAAGCGGACGAACTGGTGGGGTTCGGTGAGCCAGTACAGGTTGGCGTCCTGGCCGGGTTCGGGCTCGGCTTCGTCGCCGACCCAGACCAGGCGGGAGCCGCTGTCGAGGGACAGCAGCGTTTCGACGGCGGCGAGAAAGGGCGTGGCGGCGCGGGAGTGTCCGCCGAGTTTGTGCAGCGATCCGTAGTGCACGGGGTGCACGGCGCGGGTGATGCGCCCGGTGGTGTCCAGCAGTGCGGCGATGAAGTATTGGCCCATCGTGGGTGCCTCCTTGGGTGAGTGCTGATCGGGTGGTGGAGGTGGGCAGGGTCGGTCCCTGCCCACCCGGTGGGGTTAGTGATCGGGGGTGGCGGCGTGGAGCTGGTCGGCGGTGAGGTGGGTCCACCCGCTGGCGGCGCAGGCCCAGGCGGTCTCGCCGATGACGACGACGTCGCCGACGCTGAGGCTGCGCAGGCCGGTCCGGCGGTATCCCTGCGCCCAGCTCTGGTCGGGGTCGTCGATGTTCAGCTGCTCGAAGACGTGCTCCAGCGCGGCGGTGAGGTGCTCGGTGCTGGGCGAGCGGTCCATCGTGAGGGTGAACGTGGCGACGGCTTGCAGAGTGGCATCGGTGTCGAATCCGCAGTAGTGCTGCGGGCTTTGGTTGAGGTACACGGTGGTGGTGAGGTTGGTCATGGCGGTGCCCGTTCGGTCGCTGTGAAGTGCGCCAGTCAGCGCTGGGGGTGCGGCTAATCGGGTGAGGGTGGGCGGTCAACCCCGAAGAGTCCGGCGCTGATGGCCGGCGGATTCGCGGCCCCGCGAGCGGCAGCGAGCACGGGCCGGGCCGCGAATGTCCTCCGCCGCCGGCAGCAGCACCGGCCGTGGGTTGCACCGCTCGGGGTCCCCGCCCGATTACGCTTCCGACCCCTGCTGACGGTTTAAAGGTGAGGGGCTACGAACAAAGCCCGCCGCAGGCGGGCATCCGCCGGTCGCACCTAGTGCGCCGGCGCTTACCCAGCGCGAGGGTCTGGACATTCGGGGTGACAGTCAGTGATGCGAGACCCGACCGGACCCGCACTGGGTCCGGTCGGGTTGCGCCGCTGCGGTTTAGAGGCCGCTGCCGGGCAGCGGTGTGTGCTCGCGGGTGGGGATGATCATCCGGATCTTCTCGGGTTCGATTCCGGCGAGCAGTGCGGCGTTGAGCAGATCGGCCAGGGTCGGCAGGGGCAGCTCGGCGGCCTCGGCGGTGTCGGCGGCGTGGTCGATCGCGACGCCGGCGCGCACGCCATCACCGCCGATGTAGTAGTTGAATGCGGCGATGGTGAGGATCTCGGCGCGGGCTTGTCCGCGCAGCTGGGCGGCCAGCGTGGTCCATGTCTGGGCGGCGGCCTGTTCGTTGCCCACTCCGAGGCGCAGGAGTCCGTCTCGGATGTGCACGTCTGTGGTGACGATGATCGCGGCGCGGGTGGCCAGGTCCTCGGTGGGTGCGTCGGCGGTGCCGGTGATCAGCGCGTGCAGCTCGGTGACGGTGCGGGCGATGAGGTCGTCGAAGTCCTTGGCAGTAGCCAGGTATGGGGCGGCCTTGGTGAGCGCGAATTCGGCGTCGAGCGCGTCGCGGGATTCCCTAATGGGCGATCCCTGGTAGACGACGTCGGCGGTGATCGCGGCGTCGGTGTAGGCAACGGTGGGCCCGTGCTCGCCGGTGTCGGGGTCATACCAGCGGCCGGGTTCGGTCAGGCTGTGTGTGGTGAGCATTTGCAGGACCTGGATGCTGCGGTGATGCAGTGCGGCCCGAGCTGCGTTCAGGGCGTCCAGGGCCTGCTCTTCGTGTTCGGGATCGCAGATCGCGACGAGGATCGCGGCCGCGGTGTCGCGCGAGTGCAGGCTGCAGATGTGCGGGAAGTCCTGGGCCTGTTGGCGATCGAGGTCGAATCGGATCGCGAAGCGGATTTCCTCGCGTGGTGTGCCGGCGAGCCCGAACATCACGGCGACGATGCTGTTGGTCGGCACGAAGCGCAGCAGGGCGGGAATCGCGCTGATCACGGCTTGGGCGGTATCGGGGTTGATGAAGGACTTGGTCATGGTGGTTCTCCGTTTCCTCGAAGGCGCTGCGGGTCAGCGCTGGGGTGCGGGGAATCGGGTGAGGGTGGGCGGTCAACCCCGAAGAGTCCGGCGCTGATGGCCGGCGGATTCGCGGACCCGCGAGCGGCAGCGAGCACGGGCCGGGCCGCGAATGTCCTCCGCCGCCGGCAGCAGCACCGGGCGTGGGTTGCACCGCTCGGGGTCCCCGCCCGATTACGCTCCCGACCCCTGCTGACGGTTTAAAGGTGAGGGGCTACCGACAACGGCCGCCGGTAGGCGGGCATCGGTCGTGGCGGGGCGCGGCTGCGCCTGGGTGTTGTGCGTGCCGGCCACCTACGGAAGGTGACCGGCACGCGGTTGTCCGGTGTCAGATGAGTCCGATGAGGCCGGCCCCGGCGGTGTTGGCCTGCGCGGTGCGCTGGTCGACGTCGGCGTCGATGGCGGCGCGGGCTTGGCTGACGGGGTAGGCCAGTCCGTGCGGGGCGTCGGCGGTGAGCGGCTCGGCCGGGTCGGCGTAGAAGTCCCAGCAGGAGTCGATTTCTTGGCCGTCTGGGCTGGTGACGATGTAGCCGTAGACGTTTCCGTTGGCCCAGGCGTCGTAGGTGGCGACGATGCCGCGGGTGTAGTCCTCGGGTCGGGCGGCGTCGGTGGGCGCCCAGGCCATGCCCTCGATGCCGTGGTGGCGGTCGGTGCAGGGTGGTTGGGCGTGGTAGTGGTCGCCGCTGTGGACGACTTCCTGGACACCGGCGAGTCCGTGGCGGATCCGCAGGTAGCGGCCGATCGCGGCGGCGGAGCGGTGCTCGTGGTCCCAGAGGGAGTCGTTGGTGGCGTTGTGGCGCCGGAGCAGGTCGGCGACGTCGTGGGAGGCGTCTCCGTATTGGGCGGCGATGGTGCGGCCGTCGCCGAGGTAGACGAATCCTCCGTCGTCGGTGTAGTCGGGGATGGGGGCGTCGATGTCGTAGTGCAGGGCGATGACGTAGACGCCGGCGGGGGTGTCGACGGTGATCTTGTCGAATGGATCGAGCATGGCGGGGTCCTTTCGGTGGTGACCGGCTCGGTGCTGGTCAGTGCGGGTGCGGGGGGACCGATCGGGTGGGCCGGGCCACCCCGTAAGAGGTCGGGGCCGGCGGAGGCGGCTTCGGCGCCGGTGGGCTCGCCCGGCGCGCCAGCGCCCTGGGTGAGCCAGCGGTAGGGCGCCGAAGGTCACGTGGCCGCCGATACCGGGGCCGAGCGTGGGTGGAGCGGGTCGGGTCCTGGTCGGTCAGGCTTGGCGCACCACTGACACACAACAGTGGGGTGTGCGCTGGGCGGTGACGGACGGGCGGACCGGATCAAAAAAGGGGGGTCCGGGCACGCCAGCGCCGGTGGTGGAGCTGGCGGCCGGACCCCCAGAGGGGAGCTCAGAACAGCAGTCCGATCCGTTCCGGGTCGCGGTGGCAGGCGCAGCCGCAGCGCCAAATGAACGACGGCTTAGTGACTTTCAGGCCGATTCCGCCTTCGTGGGGGCCGCCGCGCCGGTGACCGCACTGGTGGTGGCGGCCTTGGTCACAGGACTTGGTGGGCGCGTTCTCGGGCATCTCGACGACAACCGCGATGGTCTTGCGCGATCGGCGGATCGTGTCGGGGTAGGTGATCCATTTGCGGCCGTCCCGGACGTCGACTTTCGCGAGCGGTTTGAACTGGTCGACGATCGGCGCGGGACGGTGGGGCTCCCAGAAGTCCAGGGGGTGGGTTGCTTCCATGGCGGCGGTCCTTTCGCGAAGTGGGTTAGGCGCTGACGATCTGCTCGGGGGTGAAGCTGGTGTGGACGGTTCCGGCGGGCAGGACGACGGTGACGGCGACGTAGGGGTCGGTGCCGTTGCGCAGGCCGCTGTAGCGGACGGTGGCGAGATCTCCGCGGTGGATCGGCAGGATTCCGCTGCGGTGGATGAGGATTCGGACGGTAGAGCCTGGGGTGTAGGGGGTGGGCATGGTGTGTCTCCTGGCGGGGTGAGTGGCCGGCCAGACGTGGTGCTGGCCGGCCCCGGGACTGGTTATCCGCGGCTGGTGATGGTGTGGGCGATGGCGTAGGCGGCTCGGGTGTAGCGCAGGCTGTCGTCGAGGAACTTCGCGACGTCGTCGCCGTCGCGTCCCTCGGCGAACTCGACGTCGTAGACGTGGTCACTGGTGAGTTCGCCCAGTGCGCTGCTGGCCTGGTCCAGGGCGGCTAGAGCGGTGTTGAGGGCGACGGTCAAGGCGATGCGTCGCTGGTCGACTTCGATCGCGTGATCGGTCCAGTAGTCGTGCTCGGTGAGCTCGCCGCAGGGGGAGGATTGGTCGGCGGCGATGCTGGCGATGCTGGTGGGGTCGTGATCGAGGCGGTCCCAGGTGGTGGTCATGGTGTTCTCCGTTCGTGCGGTGAGTGGTGCGTGCCGGTTGGCACGGGTGCGCAGGAATCGGTGGGTGCCGCGGGTCAACCCCGAAGAGTCCGGGTCCGGGACGCAGCAGGGCTTTCGGCCCGGGTGAACCCGCGCGCAGCGCTTGGGGTTCACGACCGTGGGGCCGAAAGGGTCACTCGGCCTGCGTAGTTCGGGCCCGGGCGTGGGTTGAGCCGGGGTGGGTCCCGGCGATTACTGTTGGCGCCCTGCTGACAGGTAAAAGGTGAGTGGGCTGCCAACCGAGAGGACCGCCGCAGGTGGGCTGTGCCGGCGGTCGTCGAAATCGCGGCGGGTGCGGCGCGGCCCGGGTCGGAAGAAAAGGGGGGGTCCAGCGCGGACCGCCCGAGGTGGGCGGGCCCGCACCGGACCCCGGTGGTGGAGCTGGGCGCTTAGGTGAGTTGTGACTGGTGCAAGCGGTCTCTGATGGCGGCGAGGTTTATGGTGCGGCCCCGTTCGAGCCAGGGCCAGCCGGTGCCGGTGACCGCGGCCTCGGCGTCGTTGTAGTGGATGTGGGCGCGGCTGATCGGGTATTGCGCGTAGTTGTCGGGCTTGCCGGGGTTGACGACGACGGCCACGACACGGCCGAGCGGATTGGTGAGCTCGGGTCGGTCGCCGCCGGTGATGTCGTCGGTGTCGAACGACAGCCGGTATTTGCGGCGTGGCTCGGTGGGGTCGACGAAGGCGTAGGCGAGGGCGTAATCGATTGCGGTCATGGTGATGTCCTTCCGGTGGGTGAGGTGGTTGACGGGTCGAGGTGTCAGCGGGTGGGGGCGTAGGTGGTGGTGATGTGCTCGGCGGCCGCGGTGAGGCTGGGCCACACGGTGGGGTCCTCGCCGTTGACCTGGACCTGCCAGGTGCGGTTGCGGGTGGCGGTGAGTTCGAAGCGGCGTCGGCGGCCTTCGACGCGGCCGATGGCGACGAATCCCCAGTCGCCGCGGCGGGTGAAAAGCAGTTCTGCGAGGCGCATTTGGTGAATGCGTGCGCTGATACGCGATCCCTTGGTGGTGGCGATGACGCTCGCGGCGAGGTCCTCGCCGTGCATGGCGATGAGCGTGAGGGTGTCTCGTTCGGGGGTGTAGACCCGGCGGGTGCGGATGGTGACGGGTCCGTAGCCGTGGTCGGCCAGGACGGTGGCGCCGGGTTCGACGGCGTCCATGAGCCGTTCGGCGTCGGCGACCAGGGCGAAGCCGATGGTGTGGAGTTCGAGGGTGGTGGTCATGGTGGCTCCTTGGTGGGTCTGGTGACCTGCCTTGGTGGCTGGTCAGCTGCGGGGCTCCCGTTGGCGATGGGGGTGGCGGTGTCAACCCCGAAGAGTCCGGGCCCGGGGCCGGCGGATGTGCGGCCCGCGAGCGTCAGCGAGCAGGGTTGGGCCGCACATGTCCTCCGCCGTCGGCGTCGGGGCTGGGCGTGGGTTGACGGCGACGGGGGCCCTCATCGGTAGGGTTGGCCCCCTGCTGACAGACAGTTGGTGACCACTGACAGAAGCCCGCCGGAGGTGGGCTGTCCGCCGGTCGCACCTAGTGCGCCGGCGTCTGCGCGGCTGGGCGTGGGCAGCACGAGCCGGGGCCCGGCCTGGCCGCCTGCTGCCGGCGGCTGACCGGACCCCGGGTTCTCAGCGTCGAGGTTCGACCTCGCTGTGCAGATAGTCCGCGGCGCCGACGGGTCCGGCGAAGCGGTGCGGGTGGGGCTGTCCGTCGATCGTGAGGATCCAGTGCTCGCGGAAGGTGTCGGGATTGATCTCCCGGTGCAGCTGGTAGTGATGGGCGCCGGTGGCCTCGAACGTGACGTACGGCGAGGGATCGGCGCCGGTGCTGCTGATCGGTGCGGCGGTGTTGTTCCACGTCAACGCGCCGGATTGGTAGGTCCGGATCCGGGATCGGATGGTCGCCGGGAGCGGGTTGGCGGCGGTGGCTTCGGCGGCGGCCGCGAGCTGCCCGGTGCGGTCGATCGCGTACAGCTGGGCGCTGGGACCCCACGGGTGCAGGGTGATGTGCGCGGTGATGGTGTGGGTGCCGATCGGGTCCAAGGTGTGGTGGCCCTCGGTGAGCCGGTAGAGGCTGTCGATGGCACGGGCGTGGAGCTGGCCGGCAAGGTGGTAGGTCGACGGGGCCGGTGTTGCGGTGCGATTTCTGGTGCGGGACATGATGTTTCTCCGTTTCCTCGAAGGCGCTGCGGGTCAGCGCTGGGGTGCGGGGAATCGGGTGAGGGTGGGCGGTCAACCCCGAAGAGTCCGGCGCTGATGG
>FLQS01000046.1 GCA_900078375.1 uncultured Mycobacterium sp.
CCAACGCCCACGGCACCGTCACCGGTGCCGCCGGCGGTGTGCTGCTGCGCCCGTTTGCCCGCCTGATCTCCAAGGCTGGTGACAGCGTCACCACCTACGGCCAACCCTGGAACATGAACTGACAACGGGCATGCCGGCCACACCGCTCAGCGATTTCTCAGCGCACGGCTGGCATTGTGAGCACCGTCGGGAAGCGACGAGTCGGGGCCGACCCGTCGCGTCTGGGTCGTAATAGCTCAGCCGATGGAGACCGGCGCGCCGCCGTGGAGATCCGTTGCGCTCTCGTTGACCCCGATGCGCGGAAGCTTCACCCCTAGCGGTGGTGCGCCGGCCGTTCGGCATACTGGCACGATGCCATTGCCATGATCCAGTAGAGGGGCCGTCTGGGTGAAAATTCTGCTCGTCGAAGACGAACCCCATGTCGCATCCAGCCTCAAACTCGGTTTGAGCGCCGAGGGATTCATCGTCGTCCATGCCGCGACCGGCACCGAGGGTTTGTGGCAAGCGACCGAGAACCAGTTCGACGTGGTCGTGTTGGACATCATGGTGCCCGAATTGAGCGGCTACGAGGTGCTGCGTCGATTGCGCGCTCGCGGTGTCTGGACACCGGTTCTGATGCTGACCGCCAAGGATGGCGAATACGACCAAGCCGACGCCTTTGACCTCGGCGCCGACGATTATCTTGTCAAACCGTTCTCCTTCGTGGTCCTCGTCGCCCGGTTGCATGCCCTGGCTCGCCGCGGCGCGCCAGAACGACCGGTCGTGATGATGGCCGGCGATCTGACACTGGATCCGGTTCGGCATGTGGTCGAGCGAGATGGCACACCGATTGACTTAAGCCCCAGAGAGTTCAGCTTGTTGGCGTATTTGATGCGCAATAGAGACGCGGTCTGCACCAAGGCCGACATCCTGCATAACGTATGGGATCCACACTACGAAGGCCCGGACAACATCGTCGAGGTTTACGTACGCTACCTTCGTCGCAAGATCGACATCCCGTTCGGCACCAACACTATTGAGACAATTCGCGGGGTAGGTTACCGATTGGAATCGGGTGTGTACGCAAGCGGAACCTGAACCGTCACGACCGTTCCACCGCCTGGCCGGTCGGCGATGCTGATGTCACCGTCATGGGCCGCGACGATTTCCGCCACAATGGACAGGCCCAATCCGCTTCCGCCGCCACCGCGCGAGCGAGAGGTATCCAGGCGCACGAATCGGTCGAACACACGTTGACGATCAGCGACTGGGATTCCCCGACCGTCGTCGGCGACAGTCAAGATGGCTTGGCCATCCCTGCTGGTCACGGTCACGTCGATACGTGAAGTGGCGTGACGGGCCGCGTTGTCGAGCAAATTGCGCACTAACCGAGACAACGCAGGACCGTCGCCGCACAACTCGACCGGATCCGCGGCGATATGAACAGCATGCGGGCAACCGCGCCGCAGCCGAATCACTTCGCCGGTCGCGATCTCGTCGAGGCGGATCTGGTCGGGATGAAACGCGAGGCCACGCTCGTCGGCGCGAGCCAGGAGCAGCAGATCCTCAACCAGTGCGCGCATCCGCTGGGCCTCGGGAACCAAAGTGTCCCTAGCCAATTCGATATCAAGCAATTCTGGATGAGCCACCGCTACATCGAGCGCGGAGATGATCGCCGTCAACGGGCTGCGCAACTCATGGGAGGCGTCCCCCACAAACTGGCGCTGGGCTACATGGCCTGCTTCGATTCGATCCAGCATGTCGTTCATGGTTACGGCCAGCGCTGAGATCTCGTCTCGGCCCGGTGGTACCGGTACGCGCTCGGCCGACTCTGAGGAGCTGATCGCCGCGACCCGCGCGCGCATGGCGTCCACAGAGCCCAGAGACCGCCGCACCAGGCGATACGTCGCCGCGGCGGCTACGGCGACGACCACCGGCGCGGCAAGCAACAGGAAAATCACTGCTGTACGTACGGTCGATTCCACCGCCTCGTCACCACCAGCGACCAACACAACGAACGAGCCCTTAGGTGTGCTGATCGATTGCGCGCTCACCCGCATGTCGCCGTCGGCAGACGCTGTCGGGCTCATCCCAGTACGCAGCCTGTCGCCCACCTGATCAAGAGGCACCAACGGGTTGTCAGAGATGCTGTCAGACCGGCGCAAAACTGTACCGTCGTGGGCGATGACCTGCACCGCATCGATGCGTTGGTCGGTTGCCAGCAGCGGGTCATCAAGATCGGCCGGCGCGTCTTCGATCAAGCCGGCAGAGACGTCACGGACCCTAGCGGCGGCGGCCGCATCCACTCCGGCGATCAACGTGCGGTAGAAGACCCCCGTCAATGCTGCCCCGGCCACGGCTAGCGCGACAAAAACCACAGCGCCTGCAATGAACGCCGATCGGGCCGCGATGCTCCAGTGCGGCAGCCGTAGACGAGACAGCAGCCGCGATAGTCCGGACTTCGACAAGGCTGCCTCGTTCACCCCATTACTGTGCAGCAATCTCGGACAATCAGGGGCGCGACAAACTACTCGGTCTCGCTCCCAGCTGATACCCATCAAGCATCACAGTGACTCCCAGCTAAGCCTCAGCGTCGCCTCAGGGCACCGCGAGCACACTTCCGCTGTGTCCAACAACGACATGCCATTGAGTGACAGCCTCGCTCGCGCGCGGGGAATCGCCGTCGTCATAGGTCTCGGCGCCGTCGTTGCGGCGTTTGTACTCACGATGATCCAGCGTGACGACAGTCCCGGCGCCGCCGACCTTCCCGTCGCCGGATCGGGTAGCGCACCGGTGAATACCAGCTATGCGCCGCCTGTCGAGGGCGACATGACCGGTATGAATTTGGGTGCCACGGTGATTGATACGACGACGCCGCCCACGGCGTTACCGACCTCCATCGCCGTCCCAGCGATCAAAGCCGGCCATTGACAGCCACCCGGTCAAGGGCACGCAAGCGAGCGATCCGCGCGGCAAGTATCGTTCTGGCGGCCACAGCCTCGCTCCTCACTGGCCTTGCCGTCGCACACGCATCACCCTCTGTCGTCGGCCAGAAGTACAGCGACGCAAGCTCGACGCTGTCCTCGGCGGGCTACACACCCGTGGTGTCTGTCACGGTAGGTGACCATCTCCATTGGCCCAACTGTTTGGTTGTCCATCAGCAGGACCGCACCGCCCAACCCCCGCCCAACAGTGGTGGCTCGGGAACCAAGCAGACGTTGGTGTCCTTAAACTGCGACGCCGCGGTGGCCTCCGCGACTTCGCCTGGCAACTCCCTTGGCAGCCCAGAAGGGCGGGCTGCCAAGGTGGCCGAACAGCAGGCAGCACAACAAGCCGCTGCCCAATAGAGCGAACCCAGCCAAATCGCTGAGTCAGCTTGAGTCGGCCTTCCGCGACTTCCCCCGGGAATGGCCGACCTTCGGAAGGCGACTTCTGGCGAGCCGGATCGACCATTTCAAGGTGTGCGTTCGCATTCACATCCATGATCGTGTTCGATTCGCCGCCAACGTGGTTGAGATGATGGGCACATCGGGTCATCAGTCGGAGTCACCGGCGCTGGTCAGCCGACGCTGAAGTGTCACGACATCCCACCGCCGGGACAAACTGCGTCGTTCGCGCAGAAACCGCTTGCCTTTTGCTCGATACGAAGCCCACCAATAGTGGTGATCAGGCGCCCGCGGCGGTGATGATCGCGTCAGTGGCGAATCCTGCTACGACCCCAAGGAACACTCCCCAGGTGGTGACCACCTTGAGATCGGCACTGCGGGCGACGGCGAGTAACTCGATGACCACATAGAGGATCGAGCCCGCAGCCAAGCCCAGAAACGCCACCGACACTGTTTCGCTGACGAAACGCTGTCCCACAAGCGTGCCCACAAACGTGGGCCCACCGCCGATGAGGCCCAACAGCGCCAAAAACCCCCACGACGGCCGTTGCCCGGTCAGGGGAGCAACAATACCGAACCCTTCAGTCGCGTTGTGCAGCGCGAAGCCGATTACCAGCAGTATCGCCAGAGACAATTCACCCACTGCCGCCGAGTTGCCAATCGCCAAGCCCTCGGCGAAGTTGTGCAGCCCGATGCCGCTGGCGATCATCAACGCCAGCCGCCGCGCAGGCACCGCGGGCGTTGCGCCGATTTTGTCCGTTGTCGCCGTTCGGATTCCGGGACCCGCAGCCGTGCTTCGGCTTCGGAAGCTGTCCAACCACACCAAGCCCAATAGGCCAACGCCGAAAGTCGTCGCGAGCAGGGTGCCGATCACGAGCGCATCGGTGATCTGGCTCGCTGCGAGCGCCCGATCCACTGGTTCCCAGGCATGGGCCAGCACGTCCCACAACAGGAAGACGAGAATGCCGATCGCAACCGCATTGAGCGCAGCCTTCAATTTGGGCATCGGTGCACGCAACCGCCCGATTGGCAGACCGAGAAAAATGGTGAACCCAGCAAAGGCGCCGAGCAGGGCAATCTGACTGGCTGACATGATCCTCGCTTACTACGGTCGTACCGACTGTCTGACAATAACAATGGTGAGCCTCACCTAAGCAGATAGGTCTGCGGCCGTGCCACTGCCTCTCAGCGTGTACTCAGCGAGCGCTACCTACGGTTCGTGTCGTGACAGAAACGGCCAATACCGCTATTACGACGACCGGGCGCAACCTTCTCAGCAAGGTTCCCGAAGTCACTGTGTGGTTCTGGGTCATCAAGATCCTCTGCACCACAGTCGGTGAAAGCTTCGCCGACTGGATCAACATGACGCTCGGCGTCGGGCTGATCGCGACCGCGCTGATCTTCACCGCAGTCCTCGGGTTGGTCTTGGCCTGGCAGCTCAGTCGGCGCCGCTACGTCCCGTTCGTGTATTGGCTCGCCGTCGTGGTGCTCTCGGTGACCGGTACCCTCTACACCGACATCCTCACCGACCAGTTCGGTGTCCCACTTGCCCTGAGCACCAGCGCCTTTGCCCTGACCTTGGGCGTCGTGTTCGCCCTCTGGTATTCGCGAGAACGGACGCTCTCGATACACAGCATCGTGAGTTTGCCTAGAGAGTTGTTCTACTGGCTCGCGGTTCTGGTCACCTTCGCCCTTGGGACGGCGGCGGGCGACTGGACACTGGAACTCACCGGCTGGAGCCCAGGCATGTCGGTGCTCCTACCCGCCAGTCTGATCGTCGTGATCGCCATCGGCTGGCGCATGGGTGCAAACGCGGTGTTGTCCTTCTGGCTCGCCTACATCCTCACCCGTCCACTGGGTGCCAATCTCGGTGACTGGTTGGCGTCGCCCTGGTCGCAGGGCGGCCTTGGAATCGGCACCGCCGTCACCAGCGTCGTCTTTCTGGCTGCGATCCTTGCGATCGTCGGCTACCTCACTTTCAGCCGCAGCGACGTACTAGAGGATTACGACCGCAGCCATGCTCCCCTCGTCACCACTACCCCCCGTCGCGAACGCGTCCTACTCGGCTACTACCTGGTTGCCGCGGCGGTGACCGTCGCAGTTCTGGCCTGGGCCGGTATGCGGCCTCATGAGGCCGCCAACAATGAAGAAGAGCCAGACGGTCCGGTGGCGAGTGCGCAGGCACTGCCAGGAAACGCTGGCCCGGCTGGTGCCCACTTCCCGCCGTCCGAGATCGGTCGACTCCGCCAGATCGTGGACGACACCCTTGCCAAAGTCAGGGCCGGCGACCAAAGCGAGGCCAAGAGCCAAATCGCCGAACTGGAAACCGTCTGGGACGCTGACGAATCCACGTTGCGGCCGATGGACGAAACCGCATGGCACCAGCTCGACAGTCAGATTGACAGCGCCTTACATGCCGTGCGTGCCAACAGTCCAGACGTCGCGATCGAAATTCACAGCTTGACGACGCTTTCCCATTCACTGCGCTGACGTGACCCCTCGTCCGCTCAGGGCGGCGTTGGCCAGTCGCTGCTGAAGTGGTTCCCTCAGGTTGCTGCGCCGGCCGCTGATCGCCGGCGTCGGAGAGACAGTCGCAGCCGCGACGGGCCGGGAGTGCGGCTGGTGCGGGTGATTGTGCCCCTGGCGATCAGCTCGAGCGTGATGGCGACCGCGCACGTCTGTGACAGCAGTATGGACAGCAGGATCAGTATCTGGACGGCGCCGGCCTGCGCTGCCGACCCGGTGCTGAGCAGCACGCCGACGAAGGCGCCGGGAAGTGTGACCAAACCCACCGTCCTGGTTTGGTCGAGGTTCGGTAGGAGTGCGTCGGCAGCAGTAAGGCCGATCATTTCCATCCGTGCGAGCCGGTCGCTGAATCCCAGGCTGAGCAACGCCTCAACCTCCCCGGCGCGGCTACCGAGGGTGTCGAGTGCCCGCCGTGCCGCGACCGAGATGGCGGTCATGGTGCTGCCCAGCAGGATTCCGACGATGGGCACGATAGCGACTCCGGTCATCGGCACAAGCCCGGACGCAAGCAGCAGTGGCACCACCGACATCATGCCTGTCGCGAGTGCGACCGCGAGGAGCCAGGAACGGTTGGATTGGCTGCGACGTGCCGCCGTGACCGTTGCGGCGACGAACATGACGCCCAGCACTACAAGCGACGTCCACAGGTTGCTCAGCGCCGCAGTCAGAACGGCGGCGACGGCGGCAAGCTGCAGCACAGCGCGCACCGCCGCACGCGGCACGGTCCACGCCGAGCCGAGTGCGGTCGACCAGTAGACGGCTGCGGCGGCAAGCACCATCACCACGCAGATGACGATGAGGGTCGGGCTAAGGATGTGTTGCGACAGCTGCACTCTGTTCATACTCCCGCAGACGAGATAGTCGCGATTGTTGGCCGGCGCGGGTCAGTGCACTTCGCCGTCGGGGGTGGTTCAGGGTAGTCATCGATGACGGGAGGCTTGTCACGGCGTTGTCACAACTCATACGCGACGCGCAGAAATGGGAAGACACATGCTGCGACCGTCAGGCCAGGTCACGGATCTGTCAGGCATGTTGCGACAGCGCTGGCAATGCCCACTGTAAATCCGCGGGCTCCCAGAGAGCGGAAATCAATGAGGTGGGCGAAATGGATTGGCCTCTAACGGTATCCCTACCTGTCAACCTTGCTGACGGGGTCAAATTCTTATGCCCTAACTGCCCTCATGTGTTTCCTTCCCCGAATGCGGTGATCCTGTCCGCCATTATGGGCCGTGCTATCCGATCTACAGAACGGATTTTCAATCGCAGTTGTCAAAACGGCTCGTCCGAGCAAGGCAGGGCTGAGTTTGTTGAAGAATAGGCGGCTGAGCGCTAACCCGGCGGCTGTGCCAGCCGGGTCAATAGGGTGTGTGCAGACGTCGAGTCGTTGGCGGCACGCCACAGACGATGGTCGATCGGTAGGTGCCGCAAAGCGGCTCGAACCGCGCGACGGTCATCAGGGCGCGCCTGGCTGATGACCGCTCGGGGATCATGGAGTGCCACTTCCGCCAACGCAATTAGGTCCTGGGCATGGCGTTCGGAATCGCGACGATCGACAACCCATGCGCGGGCCTTGGCTACCAAGGCGCCGAGGATGGTCGGGCGGCGGACGTAGCCCACTTGCTCGTTGAGGCGGATCGCCAGCCGCTCGGCCCGAGTGAGCGCCTGATTTCCGCCGTCGGCTGGCAGTCCCGGCTGGCCCGATCCTGTTGTTGGGTAACGCCTCTGGCGATCGAGACCTTCAGGGATCATCACGTCAATCGCTGTCCTATTCCGGACGAAGCGGTAGCCATAGCCGTCGCTGGTCGATTGCTCGGTGAATCCGTTGCTCGTCAGGTAGGTTGTGGTGCTGCGCAACGCACCACGGCTTGTCCATACACCTACCACCATGTCACCGTCGTCGGTCGGGCGGTGTGCGGTGCGCCCGTGTTCAGCCAAGTGCGGCAGGGTCATCTGTCCGCCCACTAGCACCCATGGTGGAGGATCGGGTCTGCTGCACGATCAGGTCAAGATGCCACCTATTCGTGCAGCAGACCCCCCGTCCGGCAGCATTTGCGACTCTCTCGCCGCCAACTGAGGCGGCGAGTGCCTACCAACGTACGTTCGACGTGTCCTAGCGGTGTCCTAAGACACCTAGTCACCCGCAAGCACGTCCGAGACGCATCAGTACAAAGACGGGTGGCAGGCAGGCATTATCCGATACACCGGAGACGCTGTGACACGCTGCAGCACAGGCGTTTTCACACTGGCAGTGTGGCGGTCACGCGTTCGCGTTCCCTCACGTCCGGACGACAAGTTTGTCGAATCCGAGCAACACCAGGACAACCATCCCTTCCCGTTGCGGGAATGGGAGCATCTGCTATCCAGACCGCCGCACAGATTCACTCCGCTCTGCCGGTCGAGGGCACTGTGCTCAACGTGTGGGCTGGCGCTGGCTCTTATGAACCGGCGCAGACCGTTGCCGCCGTCGAGCCAAGCATGGTGATGATTGCCCAGCGATCACCCGGATCAGCCCCGTGTGTGCAGGCCACAGCGGAAGCTCTGCCGCTTCGTGACAAGTGCGTTGACGCCGCGATGGCGCTATTACCGTTCATCATTGGGACGACCTCGCCGCCGGGATAGCGCAACTCTGCCGCGTCAAAACATGCCGATCGGCGTGGTTCGTTACCGATATGACCGCGCGGTGACTACGCCCGGATTCGGACGGTGACGTATCCGCACCGGGAGAGTAATCGTGTCCGCCAGCGCCCTCCCGCACTTGCCTAACCGCATTGTTGCCGACAGTCATTGCGCCAGTGGTCTTTAGAGTTCGAGTCCGGGGTCGCGGGTGTGTTCGTGGGTGTGGTTGCGCAGGCGGGGTTTGAACTGGGTTTGGTAGGTGTCGCGCAGGGTGTCGCGGCGGGCCAGTAGTTGGGCGGTCTCGCGGTCTTCGGGGGTGACCGGTTCGTGTGCGGCCAGGTGCGTGCCGGCGCGGTCGATCGCGGTGTCGCGGTCGGTGGTGGGGGTGCCGAGGCGTTGGGCCCAGGGCAGGTTGTCGGCCAGTGCGTCGACGAGGCTGTGCGGGGGGGTGCGGCCCTCGGTGGGGGTGTGTACCAGTAGCAGTTTGGTGTTGCTGCGGCCGGCGTGCTCGGTGAAGTAGCGCAGTTGGTTGGGGTTGAGGTGGTCGGCGTCGTCGACGATGAGCAGGTGGCCCGGCGGAATGGTCCACTGCCCGTTGTCGATTCGTTGGCGGGTGCTGGCCGGGTCGGTGGATCGTTCGGCGTAGGTGTGGTGTTCGGCGAATGCGGTGGCGGTTTCGGTGGCCGGCACGGCCAGCACGTGCTTGCCTCTGCCGACCGCGGCCGCGCTGATCGCGGCCAGGGCGGTGTGTTTGTCGGCGTCGGGGCCCACGGTGAGCACGTGCACCGATTGCATGCTTGCGGTGATCGTCTCCGCTACGGCGCGGGCCGGTTCGTCCAACTCCTCCCAGGTGCGGTCGCCGGCCGGCGGCGGGTACACCGTGGCCGGGGACCGCGACCCGGCCGCCTCCACAAAATCCACCTCAGCACGCAACACCATCAAATCGCGTTCGGTGAGAGCCCAGGCCCAGCGGGCCTGGTCGCGTTCCCGCGCGGGATTCTCGGCGAAGCTACGGGCGGTACGCACCTCGGCCCGGTGCAGCTGGTTGTCCAGGTTGCGGGCTTCGGCCCTGGCGGCGCCCAGCGCGGCGATGTCGGCGTGCACGGCGAGGGCGCGGCGGGCGTCGATGTCCTCGGCGGTAACGACGAGATCGGGTCCGCCGGCCGCGGTGTGCAGGCGCGCGGTTGCTGCGTCGCGTTCGGCGTGGGTGCGGATCACCGCCATGGCGAGGTCGGCAGCGTCGCTGGCGAGGTCGCCACGACGCTCACGGTAGGCCTGGGCGAGGTTCTGGTCGTTTTCGCTCTCGGCGCGGGCGATGAGCTTTTCCAGCTGTGTCATTCGGTACTGCTGGCCCTCGTAGGCGGCCTCGGCTGCCACCCAATCGGCGTGCGCGTGCGCTAGATCGTGCTGATAGGGGCGTTGTGCGACGTGGCGGCGGTGCAGCGCGATCAGCTCAGCGGCCGCGGCCTGTTCGGCCGGGCCACCGCGCGCGGAGAGCACCGCGTCGGCCAGCGCCCGAGCGCGGGCCTTGGCGTCGGCGCAGCGGGCCCGTAGCTCGGTGATATCGATGTCGAGATCCGCGGTGACCGCTGGACGCTCGGTGAGTAGTGAGTAGAAGTCAAGATCGCCGAGACCGTCGTCGAATTCGGCGTGGTAGCTCAGGTATTCGTCCTCGCCGGCGTCGGCGTGCTCATCGATGCCGACCGGGTGCAGCGGAGGCTCATGCAGCGACTGGGCGGCCCCTTCGGCGGGGTGAGGGATGTCGGCGTCGATGTCGGCGGCGTAATGGGTAAGCAACTCGACGCGATAGGTCAGAACACGGGCGTATTCATCAGGGCGGATCGCGTCGTCGTCGAGCGCGTCGAGCAGATGCTCAGCCGCCGCGGCCAGCAGGTCCGCTGATGGCCAGTCCGAGGCGTTGACGGCGGCGACCAGCGCGGGCCAGGCCGGGTCACCGGTAATAGTTTCGGCGGCCGTGCTGCCCAGGATCCGGTGCAGCTCCGCCGTCCACGGCGGGCGCAGCCGTTCGTTGGAGGCATCGAGGGTGGCCGGGGCCAGGGTGCCGGCCAGCCGCCACCACAAGGCGGCGGCGGGCAGCTCGTCGGGCAGTGCGCCGTGACGGGCCATCGCCTCGTCGACGAGCGCGGCGACGTCCGCGCCGGCGCGCGCGGCCTGGTCGAGGTGGGTGGCCAGCCGTGGCCAGAACGGGTCGGCGGTGATGTTCGCGTCGATGCCCTCGGCCAGGGTGCGCCACCGCTTAGCGCCATGTCCACCAGTGATGAGTGCGGCGTCCAGGCGCTGATGGAGCAAGGCCTGGAAGGACGCGGAGCGGTTGGCGTGCTGGGTGGGTCCGGTGATGCGGGTGTCGGCGGGGTCGACGTCGTGGGCGGCGCGGAACACTGCGATTTCGGCGAGCAGCCCGGGACGCTGACCGGCCAACGGGCGCGCCCACACCGGCGCGGTTGCCGGGGTCCAGGCGCGGGCCTGCTCGCGGATCTGCTCGGCGATCGCTTCGACGAGTTGGGCACGGGCGGCGAGGTAGCGCGCCCAGGCCGAATCGTCCTGCAGTGCTGTGGGAATCGAGGGCAGCCAGCGCAGCGGGCCGACGATGTCCAGGGCGGAGTTGTCGGGATTGGGCAGCCGCCAATCCAACACAGCGGCGGGGTCGGTGGCGTTGCCGAGCGGGCGCTGCGCGGCGTGCGCCAGCGCCTGCTGCGGGTCGTGGCCGTCGAGGGCCAGCAGGGCCAGGTTGCGCCGCAACACTGGCCACGCTTCGGCGTTGGTGATGTCGGGGCGCAGGGCGGTGGCGGCGGCGTCGATGCGGGCCATGGTGTCGGTGCTGGCCAGCTGCTCGGCGGCGCTGGAGAGGGCGTCGGTATACATGTCGGCCGCGCGCGCCAGGCGGGTGAACGGATCGCGTTCGGCACGGTGCGTGCTGTGCGCGGAGACCTGTGCGCCGTCGCGGCGCAGGATGCCTGACAGGATATCCACCGCGGTCGGCGGGTGGGTGGCCTTGGGAGTGAGGATGGCGTGCGGGTCGGCCTCGCTGGTGGAGAAGTAGATGTGGTTTTCGCACCTGCCGCGGGTAAGGGCGACGTAGAGCTGTTCGCGGGTCAAGGTGTCGGAGCCGACCACGTGGCATTCGTGGCGGGCGGTCGATCCTTGGGCGCCGTTGATGGTGCGGGCATACCCGAGCGTGGTGTTCGTCTGGACGTAGCGGGCGGGCAGCCGGACCATGGATTCGGTGTCGGATCCGGTCAGCCGCGACACCGTGATGGTGCCGCGGTCGTTGATGTCTTTGATGACCCAGCGGTGCCCGTTTTTGACCCAGCCGCCGCCGGGGATGTGCAGCCAGCGTGCGTTGCTGCGGGTCAGAATCCAGTCCCCGACGCTGGCGGTCAACCCGTCGGACAGGGTGACGGTGCGGGTGTTGTCCGGGTGCGGGTCGCGGCGCAGCCGGTCCAGCCGGGCGCGTTCGTTGAGTTCGGCGACCAGCTCGTTGGTGGGGGCGATGAGCAGGGCGTCGCGGCCCTCGCCGATGGCTTCTGCCCATGCCTGATAGGCCATGTCGGCGGCGACGTGTTCGGCCCCGACGTGGACCCGGCCGTGGTCGAGGTAGAACGCGATACCGGTGGGGTCACCGTCACGCAGGGCGAGGCTGGCTGCGCCTTCAGCGGCCCCGATGATGGGGTCGGTGAACCGCACGACGTCGGACAGTGTGAGGGCCCCGTGCTGGGCCACGATGTCGCGCAGCACCCCGCCCGCGGCGACCGAGGCGAGCTGCTTGTCGTCGCCGATCAGGCGCACGCTGGCACCGTGGGCCAGGGCGTGGGAGATCACCGCATCCAGGCCTGTGGTTGACGCCATGCCGGCCTCGTCGACCACGATCAGGGTTTGGGGGCCGATGTGGTCGAACCAGGTGCGGGCGGGGTCATCGGCGGCCGGTGGGGGACCGCCGCCGCGCCCGGAAAGTTGGACCAGTTTGTCGATGGTGTCGGTCGCTGCGCCCAGGTCGGCGGCCAAAACTTCGGCCGCCGCGGCGGTCGGTGCGAGACCGATGACGTTGCCTCCGCTGTTGGCCCACGCGGCCGCAAGGGGCGCCATCGCGGTGGTCTTGCCGGTGCCGGCGGGGGCGAGTGCGAGTTGCACACGCGCACCGGAGGTGGCCATGTCGCGCAGCAGGGTTTGTTGGCCGTCGTTGAGTTCCACACCGTGCTGGGCGTGGGCCTCCAGCAGAGCCAGGCCAATGCTGTCGTCGTCGACGACATGGCCGCCGGAAAGCCCTGCGGCGTGCAGGATTCGGCGCTCTGCGGCGAGGATCTCGGCGCTGGTGTAGACGGTGGTGTCGTGGCGGGTGTAGACGCTGGCGCCATCGCGGCGGCGCAGCACTTCGGGCTCGTTCATCTCGGTGTCGGCGGTGGTCGTCAACGCGATGCTGTGGGTGCCCAAGGCGGCTGCGATGATGCGCACCGCCACCAGTGGCGTGTCGTGGCAGTCGGTGTACCGCAGGACTCTTGACACCTCGGCGCGAACGTGGTTGATCTGCCATGTCGAGCGTGACGCGGAGACCGTGCCGATGACCTTGGCGGCCTGTTCGGCGACCCACTGCTCGGTGACGGTGACACGTTCGCGTGGGGCCCGCCCGGAGGTCAGCGCGGCGACCATCGCGTCGAGTTCACGGTGGCCTCCCAGGGCGCCAATAGCCTCGGCCCGCCACTGGTGGCGCTGCTCTGCCAGCGACCGTGGTTCATGCTTGGCGGCCCGGGTTTCCAGCGTGGCTTGCTGGGACAGGGCCAGCATCTCCACCACACTGGGCTCACGCCCGTGGACCTGTTGGAAGTCCTTGGCGAGATGGCCGACACGGTGCTCGATGGCGGCCCGGCGGGAGGACCAGACCTCGATCAGTTCGGCTGACATGCCGACGATTTCGCGGACGGGCCGCTTGCCCGGTTCGGGGGTGTCGTTGGCGAAGCTGACACCGAGTTCGGCGATCAGATTCGCCTCGCACAACGTGTTATACAACTCCGAGGCCGACACCTTGGCTTTGTAGAGCGGTTGGCCGTCCAGGGCCAGCCAGCGGGGGATGCCATCGGGGCCGATCGCGCACACTTTGTTGCTCACCGCGACGTGGGTATGCAGGTTCGGATCCCCGGCACGGGAGTCGCGGTGATCGAATGCGGCGGCGATGAACCCACTGGTGTCGACCTGGGCTACACCATTGGTGCCCATGCGCGAGAAGCAGGCTTGGGACTCGAGGAACGCCAGGGTGTCGGCGACCGCTTTGTGGTGGCAATCCTCGATGGTTTTGGCGACCTCCAGCGGGGCCAGCGCCCACAGCGCCGACACTGATTTCACGGGGGTGAACGTCAGGTCGTAGCCGGCCACCGCCGTGGTGTCCAGCCGCGAGAGGCGGGCGATGAACCCGGTCAGTTCCCGGTCGTCCAGGTGGGCGCGACCGTAACGCTCGGTGAACATCTCCGCAGCCACCGTGGTGCGGATTTCTGCGCGCACTTCCGGGTCGAGCGGGGCGCTGGTCGCGCGGCCGATGGTGTTGTTGTAACTGCTGTAGGCGCCGCGCAGGCGGCGAGTGAAGTCGTTCTCGTTGGCCCCCAACCGGAATGGGCGGCCGAGCTTGGCGGCGGCGTGCGCGCCGTCGACCCACACCCCGATGCCGGTGAGGTGTTCGGTGATCTTGGTGGCGTTGGGATGCAGGCCTTCACCGAAGAGTGCCTTCATCTGTTCTTCGGTGACTTCGGAGCCCTCGGGCACCCCCCAGAGTTGTTCGACGAGGGGGTTGTCGGGGTCGCGGCTGACCGGCCGCCCGAGTGCGGTCAGGCCGCTGCCGACCCAGTGTCCGGGGGTCTCGCCCTTGGAGGAGTAGTAGTCACCAAGGCTGGCGCGGCCCAGGTCGGTGCCATCGGCGACGGCGACCTGCCGGAGCAGGTAGGTGTACCCGTCTCCGGCGGTCAATTTGTGTAAGCCCATCACCGCGCGATCACCACCGGCAACGCTATGAAGCACCCCCGGGGTTTAGCGGTGCCCCAAGGCTGCCGAAAATCGGCCGTTACCGTTTCGTGACCTGAATGCACTAGGTGTGATGGGCTGAAAAGGGCGACCGGAGGTCGCAGGTGAGGGCGGGGTTGGTGGTGCGGCACGCGATCGGTGGTGGCCGATGTGGGTGGGGCGTGGGGATGTGGGTGAAAGCGGGCGGTATGTGAGTGGTGTCGTTGGGGCGGTGCTGTAGGGGTGGTGGCGGTTTTAGGTTGAGCGCCATGGCGAACAAAGTGTCGAAATCGAAGTCAGCGGTGCGGGCCGCCCGCGAAGCGGTGAAGGCCTCGCAGAAGGAAGTGCTCGAACGGGCCGCGCGCAATGCCGAGGACCTGGCGGTGTTCTTCTCCAGTCGGGAACGGCTCGACGCGGTGGATGAGTGGCTGGAAGCCAAGACCGCCGGCCTCAAAAAGCAGGCCGAGGGCAAGCGCGCCGAGCATCGCCGGACGGCCGGTCTAGCGGTCGTCGCGTTGCGCGATCGCGGAGAGACGCTGCGCGACATCACCCGACTGACGGGGGTGAGCGAGAAGGCGCTGCGCGAGTTGATCCGGTTCGCCGAGCAGAGCGCCACGGCCTCGCCGGGTGAGGCGGTCGGTGACGGCGGTGCGGCGGTGATCGGGGTCGGCGCCGAAGGTGCCGACCGGGAACCGACGGCCGAGGCGGCTGCCGGTCTCCCGCCGGTGGCGTCGGTCGGCGAGCCCACCGCGGCGTGGTCGGCGACGGGTTAGCGTGTCATCACGGTGAGCAGAGGTCGGCGGCGGTCGGAACCACTACAGCTGGTGGTGGACCCGGTTCGTGATGCCGACGAGATCGCCCGGTTCGACCGCGCCGTGGTGCGCGGTCCGACGGCCGAGGACTGTTGGCTTTTCACCGGCGCCATCGGTGGTGACGGGTACGGCCGATTCTGGGTTCGCCGCGACGGTCGCCGGATCATGCTGCGCTCCAACCGGTATGCGCTCGCGCTAGCCCGCAGGGGCGCGCCGCTGGAGCCGTGGGAGCGGTCCTTGCATGGCTGCGATGTGCCGCTGTGTGTGCGGCCGAGCGTCGCCGACGAGCTGGGCCGCCCCCGGCACGTGTACGCGGGTACCCAGAGGGACAACATGGAGCAGATGGGCCGGTCCGGTCGCGGCGGGGGCCGGGTGGCGGTGCGCCGCGGCAACGCCGGCCTGCTGGCGCGGCGCGAACGGTCGCTCGCGCTGCGGGAAGCCGTGCGTCATGGTTGGGACGCAAGCGGTCGCCGATGCGTTGGCTGTGGGCCATCCGACGCTGTGGTGAACGCGGCGGTGCCGGCGCACGCCAGTGGCAGGGATGTGATCCCGCGCTGCGCGGCCGGCACCGAGTGGGTACCGGACGCGCGGGCGGCGTGGGGGCCGGTGTTATCCGGCGGCGTAGGCGGCGTGTTCGAAGCGCGCGATGAGGCTCAGTGCGGTGTCTAGGTCGCTGTCGGTGAGGGTGGTGGTGTCGGCGTCGACGGTGAGCTGCCAGGTGTCGGCTCCGACGGTGGCGGCCAGGACGTAGGTGTGGCGGCCGTGGGCGGCGAAGGTGTGGTCGGTCCGGCCGGCGAACATCAGTCCGGCGGCGCGGAAAGCGATGATGCGAGTGGAGGTCTGATCGGTGTCGGCGTTGGTGGTCGCTTCGACGGCGGCCAGGACGCGATCGTTGTCGGCTGCCCAGAGGACGATCTGGCGGCTGCTTTCGGCGGTGGCGACGAGCTGCGGTGCGCCGTAGGCGTGGTCGTCGACGATGTGTGTTCCGTGCGGTGCGTGGCCGACGAGGTCGGCCGCGTCCGACAGGAGGGCGGCGGCGAAATCGAAGTTGTTCTCGGTCATGGTTGTTCTCCGTTTCAGAAGGTGTTGAGTGCGCCGGTTAGCGCTGGGGTGCGGGGGAATCGGCTGAGGGTGGGCCGTCAAGGGCGGAGAGTCCGGTGGTGGTGCCGGCGGATGTGTGGCCCGCGAGCGGCAGCGAGCTGATAGGGCCGCACATGTCCTCCGCCGCCGGCACCAGCGCCGGGCGTCCCTTGACGGGTCGGGCCCCCGGCCGATTACGCTGCGACCCCTGCTAACGGCAATAGGTGAGTGGCGCCAGGGAGCCCGCCCGGAGGGTGGGCTGTCCGTCGGTCGCACCTAGTGCGCCGACGTCTACGAGACCGGCGGCTGGAAGAAAAGGGGGGGCCGCCGACCACGGCCGGCCGAAGGTGAGCGTCCCGGCACCGGGTGGGTACCGGGACGCTCACGATCGAGGGTTTAGGTGGTCATGGTGTTGCCGCGGTAGATGTCGCCCTCGATGTAAGTGAGGAGGTCGCCGTTGGGGTCTGCGAGACACCAGTAGTAGGGGGCGTTGTAGCGGACGATCTTCCATGTGCGTACGGGCCTGTACCAGTGCAGTTTGTCCAGGAGTTGGTTGTCGCCGCCTGATCCGGCGAAGAAGGCTTCTCCACTGGAGGGCTCGAAGTGTTCGTTGAGGATGGTGATGACGTCCTCAACCGTGTCGGCCTGGGCGCAGCGGTCCAGGGCTGCATCGACATTGGCCCAGAAGGCTTTTAGGTCAGTGGTCATGGTTGTTCTCCGTTTCAGAAGGTGTTGAGTGCGCCGGTTAGCGCTGGTGTGGGTGCAATGGGGTGAGGGTGGGCTGTCCAGGGCGAAGAGTCCGGTGGTGGTGCCGGCGGATGTGTGGCCCGCGAGCGGCAGCGAGCTGATAGGGCCGCGCATGTCCTCCGCCGCCGGCATCGGCGCCGGGCGTCCCTGGACAGGTCGGGCCCCCGGCCCATTACGCTGCACACCCCTGCTGATTGCTCAAAGGTGAGTGGCGGCAGTCAGTTCCGCCGTAGGCGGGACTCTGCGTCGGTCGCACGGGGTGCGCCGCGACTACGGGGCCGGTGGCCGGAACAAAAAGGGGGCCTCGCCGACCACTCGGTGGTGAGTAGTCAACGAGGCCCCACGGTGGCGCGTTAGTGCGGTGGCAGGGCGTCGAGGATCAGCTGTGCGAGTTCCTCGCCGTTGGGTAGCGGGAGTCGATCGGCGGCGGCGCAGATCGCGTCGCATTCGGCGGAATCGCAGGCGCATTCGGTGTTGGTGGCGCTCTCGTCGGATTGCGCGCTGTCGAGGGCGGCTCCGTCCACGGTGGCGGCGTCGACGATCCAGCTGGTGCGGTCATCGGAGAGTCGCAGGTATACCCGGACGGACTGCTCGATGTAGTGGGTGCCGTCGTCGGGTTCGTAGGAGTAGCGCGGGGTGTGTCCGTCGCGACGCTGGGTGGGCTTGGGGTTGGTCATGGTGTGGTCCTCTCTGGACGGGGGTGGGGGTGAATGGGTGTGGCCGGCCACCTCGGGTGTGAGGCGGCCGGCCACGTGTTGGGTTGCGCGGACTGGTCACTCGGCGGGCGGCTTGGCGGCGAGTTGGGCGAAGAGCTGGCGGAGCTTGGCCGGCGGGAGCGCCGCCTGCACAGCGGTGTCGAGCAGGGTGACCAGGGTGGTGTCGGGTTGCCCGGCGTCGGCTGCGGTGTGGTGCGCGGCCTCGAGTGCGATGGCGGCGCGCACGGCGTCGTCGCTGCAGTAGAAGCAGGCGGCAGCGAGGGCGAGTGCTTCGATGCGGGCTCGGCCGCGCAGCTGGCGTGCCAGGTGGGTCCAGACGGTGGCGCCGGTCTGGGGGTGCTCGGTGCTGACGATGAGCAGGGCGTCACGGTGGGTGATGTTCGCGGTGATGAGCAGGCCGGCGTTGGCGGCCAGTTGCGGTGTGAGGGTGGCGGGGTCCTCGAACGCGGTGGACATGCCGCGGACGGTGTGGGTAACGAACTCGACGGCATCGGCGTCGACGTCGGGTGCCGGTGCCTGTTCGGTGGGGGTGAACTCGCCGGCGATGTCGTCGCGGGTGGCGCGCACGATCCGGCCATGTTCGACGGCCATCAGCAGGCCGACCTCGGAGGTGCGGTAGTCGACGGTGGTTCCGGTGTCGCCGGTGTCGATGTCGGTCCAGGTGTGGCCTGCCTCGACGTGCGGGGTGTACAGCCGCTTGACGATGCTGGCACCGCGGGCGGTCATATGACGCTGCGCGGCGTCGAGGTGATCGCCGGCGTGCTTGTCATGCTCGGAGTCGGCGATGGCGATGAGCAGAACGAGCCGCATGCCCCCGCCGGGTTGTTGCAGGGGAAGGGTGTTGGCCAGTTGGGCGGCGACGTCGAGGGGTTCGTCGATGTCGTAGCGGGCGCTGACGTGGACGGTGTGTCGATCGCCGATGTTGTCCAGGACGATCGCGACGATGCTGTTGGTGGGAACGAAGCCGAACAGCGTCGGGGTGACGGCGAGGATGTCGGTGTTGGAGCTCAGGTTGATGCGCATGGTTGTTCTCCCGTTCGGGTGGTGTTGAGTGCGCCGGTTAGCGCTGGGGTTGGGGGGACCGGCGGGGTGGCGCGCGCAAGCCCGAAGAGTCCGTGGCGGACGGAGCAGGGCTTTCGGCCCCGGGTCAATCCCCGCGCGCAGCGCCTGGGGGATTGACCACGGTTGGGCCGAAAGGGTCACTCGGCCTGCGTAGTTCGGCGCGGGCGTGGCTGGCGCGTGACGGGTCCCGGTCGGTCATACTTGGGGCCCAGCTGAACGGTTAAAGGTGAGGGGCTACGGATACGGCCGCCGCCAGGTGGCCATCCGCGCCGCAGGCGCGCTCGGCGGTGGGCCAGTCGTCCCAGCGCGCGATTTCGCGGCCGGACGAAAAAAGGGGCCCGCCTGGCGAGTGCCAGACGGACCCCTGTCCAGGGGGTGCTATTTGTCGCTCGGTGGCGGGTCGGTGTCGATGCCGAGGCCGGCGGCGTTGATGCGGGCTTGGATGGCATCGAGGCTGATCCAGCAGTCGCTGTAGTCATTCTCGTGGTAGAGCAGTGCCCAGTCTTCCCAGCCGTCGAGGGCGGCATCGACGGCGTCCTCGTCGACGTCAGCTCGGCTGATCGGGATTTCGTGGAAGTTGTCGGGCCGGCTGTCGTCTGCGATGGCGGCGACGAGTTGGCCAGTGCCGTCGAAGGTTCGGGGGTCGCCAGCCGGGGCGAAGTTCATGCGGAAGCGCAGTTGCCGTGGGCGTCCTTCGGTGTCGATGAATTGCCAGGCTGATGCGTAGTCCTTGTCGACCATGGTGGTGATCCTTTCTGTGGTGAGGATAGAGGGTTTGATCTGTTGGCCGGGCCACCTGAGTACGGCGGCCCGGCCAGAGTTGCTGGGATGGAGGGCTATTCGACGGGCGCGGTTGCGGCGATGATGTCTTCGGCGTCGGCGAGGTAGTACTCGGCGTATTCGCGTTCGCTGGGCTGGCTGGTCGGCTCAAGGAGGACGGTGATGGCGTTGTCGCGGGCTGAGAGGGCGTACCGGCGGCGACGGTGGGTGTCGTCGGCGTTGACGGCGCTGTGGATGTCTGCGCGGGCCATGGCCAGGCTGTGTGTGGTGCTGAGGGCGACGGCTTCGGCGGCGAGGATGGCGGTCATGGTTGTTGTCCGTTTCAGAAGGTGTTGAGTGCGCCGGTTAGCGCTGGGGTGCGGGGGAATCGGGTGAGGGTGGGACGTCAACCCCGAAGAGTCCGGTGGTGGTGCCGGCGGATGTGTGGCCCGCGAGCGGCAGCGAGCTGATGGGGCCGCACATGTCCTCCGCCGCCGGCACCAGCGCCGGGCGTGGGTTGACGTCTCGGGCCCCCGGCCGATTACGCTTGCGACCCCTGCTAACGGTTTAAAGGTGAGGGGCTGCGGACGGTGGCCGCCGGGAGGCGGCCAGGTGCGCCGCAGGCGCGATCTCTGACTGCAGCCGGTTGGGGATCGCCAGCCATGGGATCGCCGGGCTGCAGTGAGGCGCTGAGGGCACCGCGCGGAGCGGGCCGCGGCGGTCATACTGGGCTGATGGAATCCGAATTGGTGCGCGCGCTCGTCGAGGGTGGCGGGACCGCGGCGACGCGGTGTCTGGCGTGGTTGGTCGACGGCGCCCCGGCTGGGGCCGGGGCGTGTGTCGACGTGGTGTGGCCGGCCGCGCCAGTGGAGTTGTGATCGCTCAGGTGAGAATGTCCAGCGCTGCGCGCAGGCTCGCGAAGCGGCCGTAGCGGCGGCTGGTGTCGGCGCTGGTCTTTTCACCCAGCCAGATCCCGATGATGTGGGCCTGGCCGTCGTCGTCGGTCACCCAGACAGGGCCGCCGGAATCTCCGGGGACGCTGGCGGGCATGTCGGTGGTCATGAACTGATCGTCGCCGTAGCGGTAGGCGACGGTGCCGCAGTGCCGGCCGCTGGAGACACCGAGATGGCAGACGGTCTGGCCAACCTCGATGAGCGGGGTTGGTCCGCCGGCCGCGAAGGTAACGACGTTGGCCGCGGGCCGGGTAGTCACCCGCGGCCCGAAGTCGATCAGGCCGTAGTCGGGTCCGCCTGAACGTGGTGGTGCGACCACGGTGTTGACGAATCGTCCGGTGGCGCCCGAACTTTCCTGAACGACGCGACCTGATTCATCGGTTTGACAGTGCCCTGCGGTAATCGCGTACGCGTCGCCGTTGGTGCCGGTGTAGACGTATCCGGTGGTGCAAAAGGATGCTGAGCCGTCGTCGGTCACGTAGTCGATGCGGTCGCCGGGACTGATCGTTGTTGGCATGGCCGCCGCGGCGGGGGCCTGGACGAGCAATGAAGCGGCAACCGCGATGGCGGTGGTGACAACCGTGGTCGGTTTCATGGTGAGCAGTTCCTTCTCGCCGGAGATACGTGCGGTGACCTGGTGGTCAGGCCGAGCGAAGATGCCGTTCGACGCTGCGTTCAGCGCGGTTGTTCAGTGCTTCTATCCAGGCGGCGGCCAGAACTGCCGAATGGCCTTGGTGCTGGATGCTGCCGGCAGCGGCGGCACCAGCCCGCTGGTCGAGCGTGCCGGCGGACAGAAGGGCGCGGCGCAGGATCATCGGGCACCGCCGGTGGACAGCTTGGCGGCGGCTTCCCCGCGGCGCCACAAGTCGGCGAGTTCTTCGCGGATGAGACCAAATTGGTCGGTGAGCTCGGCACGGTCGATGTCGGTTTCAGCGAGCTGCTGCATGCGTTGACCGAGCGTGCCGAAGGCACGCCGGTACGCGTCGTCGAGGACCTGGCGGGCCAGGCTGCTGGCCAGCGCGGCACTGATGTTCTGGGTGTAGGCGTCGACGAGGTACAGCGCGAGCTGCTTGAGCCGTGTATCGGTGGGCGGCTCGTCGGGGCACAGGGCGTGGCGGGCGGAATGGCGTTTGCCGGCGGCCAGGACGCTGACCGGGTCGGGCTTTTCCTCCTCGTCGACCAGGCGGCGGATCAACTCGTAGGCCCAGCGGGCGACGGGCTTGGCGATCGCGGTGTCGGGCACGAGATCCAGCAGCGGCCGCGCCTCGTCGGCCGACAGGTAGAGCAGTGCGCCGATGAACTGGTGTTCGGGCTGCCATTGCTGCACAACGCTTTCGGCGAGGAACGCATCGGCTTGCTCGGGCGTCTCGGCCAGTGAGTCGGCGGCGGGGACCAGGTGCAGGGTGTGGCGAAAGGCGGCGGTCATGACGCGGCAGCTCCCGTCAAGTTGTTGGCGGTTGGGGCGACGGTCACCGTCGCAGTGATGGTGGCGGTGCCCACGCACCTCGGTGGGCCGCCGCCGGCGTCGAGCCGAACAAGGGTGATAACGGCCGGATTCGTTGCGCTGCAGAGCTGGTCGCTGGTGCGGTGGTCGCCGTGCAGGTAGAGATCAGCCTGGATCGCGTAGTCGAGCAGTGCGCGGCCGGCCTGAGCGGGATCGGCGTGGGAGGTTGTGCGCGCGCCCTCGTCGGTGGCGATCGTGAGCTGATACATGGCGGCTTCCGGGATGTCTGGTTGGTTCAGGCGGCGGTCAGGCTTTTGAGGGCCTTGAGCCGGTCGGGCCGGAATCCGGCGAAGTGCTCGTTGGGCCCGGCGTACACCACGGGTGCCTGCAGGTATCCCAGAGACATGACGTAATCGCGCGCCTCATCGTCGGTCGACAAGTCGATCTTCTCGTACGGAATACCCTCTTTATCGAGGACTTTGAATACAGCATTGCACTGCACGCAGGCGGGCTTTGCGTAAACGGTGATGACGTTCATATCCGTCTCCTTATCGGTGCTGGTCATAGGTCAATTCTATATTCTATTTTAACGGTCAGCAACGCCTCTGCGAAATATTATTGGGCAATTTTGGTGTGTTTGTACCGGTTTTTACCGACGTCATGCTGGCGGCTTCCGCGGCAGCTAGCGACATGTTTACGCTCTGCCTCAGGCAGGCGGTACCGATCGCTTGGTGTCATTCTGCTGACCATTATTTTGGCGCTTCTCGACGCATTTACCAGCGACCGGGAATAAACCGGAGTGCATAGGTCCGGCCGAAAACTTTCCTTTCCGCGTTAGTCGTGCTCTACGAACAGCACCGGGAAACTTTTCGAGCCGTTTACGGCGGTCACGTGGCCTTGCGCGTAGGTTCTTTCCGGTCAATGCTGGAATGTGCGAGAAGCTCACGTCGCTACCATTTCTCCGTCCGCCGGCGGTGTCGCGCGCGGGCCGATTCGGGAGTGGGGGTGGTAGGGCCAGGTCTGGGCCCCACCACCCCGTGCGCTCAGCTCTCCTGGGTCGCCTCGTCGTAGACGGCATCGGCGGTGCGCTGGCCGACGATGACCTTTTCAATCTCACTGGGCTGGTAGCCGCTGTCGATGAGGAACTGCAGGTAGGCATCCGAGCCCACGGTGGACGCAATGTAGGACGCGGTGCCGGTGATGCCGGTGCGGGCGTTGCGCCAGGCGCTCTTATCGGTGCGGGCCTCCAGTGCGCCCAGGACCACGGCCAGGCTGATCACCTGGGCGCGTGCATCGATGTTGGTGGAGAACTCGTTGACCAGCGCGCGCACCGCGCGCTCGTCCTTGACGCCGAGCAGCTCGGCGGTGAGGCTCGACCCGTGGTTCTGGCTGAGGATGTAGGGATCGCGGGTTAGGCAGTGCGCCACGAACGTGGCGGCTCCCTTGGGGGCGGTCTTGCGGGCCAACAGCTTGACCACGTAGTCGCGCCGCACGCTCTCAGCGGCGTCGCCGAGGCGGTTGAGCACCAACACCTTCCGTCGTTCGCGGCGTTCGGCTTCCTGCTGTGCGGCTTCCCGCTCAGCGATGGCCTCGGGGGAGTCGTCACCGCCCTCGGTCGCCGGTGCACCCTGGCGCGAGGCGACACCCTGCAGCGACCGGGACAGAGCGAGACCGGCTCCCACGTAGTCCGTGCAGTACCACTCCGGGACGATGACGGTCTTCTCGGTGACGGTCGAGTAGTGGCGCAACCCTTCGGCCGCTTCGGCGTCCTCGTCGTACTCGGTGTCGGGGTCAAGTTCGCTGTCGGCGACCGGTTCCCCGGTCGTGGCGTCGACGTAGGCGTAGTCCTCAGTCAGGTACACCGCCCAGTGTTCGGGCTTCTTCTCCACATCGGCGCGCACTTCGCCGTCGTCAGTGGTGCGCAAGTAGGCCAGCGAGACCGCGGCCAGGTCCGACCAGCGGGGTCGATCCGGCAGGATCGTGTAGCCGCGTTCGGTGTACTCCTTCTGCACCGACGCGATGAGCGCGTTGATCTCGCGCTCTGAACGCAGGGTTGAGACGGTGTGCTCGAAGTTATTGCCGCCGTATCGGGCCGCGCGCAGAAGTCGCTCAACGGCATCGTCGTCATCTTCGAACTCGGCCAGCACTTCGGCCTGGGCGAAGTCGAGTTGACCGCCATCGAGTGCGTGGAGGGCTGCCGTCGATTTCGACACCGCGCCAGCGGCTTTGACGTCCTCGCGGCGCATGGACAGCTTCCTGGCGACCTTCGTGGCCGACATGCCGGTGTCGAGCATCTGCTGAATGGCGCGGGCCCGCTGGGAGTTTTTCAGCCCGTGCCGTTGGTCGTTGGCGACCATCTGCTGCACGATCCGCTCAACGGTGGCAGTGTCGTCGTCGGAGGCCCCGGCGGGCAGCACGTAGACCGGCACGCTGGTCAGCCCGACCTCGCGGGCTCCCAGGGTGCGGCACTGGCCTTCGCGGACGTAGGTGCGTCCTTCGGCGTCGCGTACGGCCAGGATGGGGACGATGACGCCCAACTCGCGCAGGCTGGCCAGGAAGTCCTTGTCCAGCTCGACGTGATCGCGGACGTTGTCTTCGAGCTCCAGGACCTGCGGATCGATGTACTCGACGGACCCGGCGACCTGCTCGGTGGTGTTGTCGGTGGTGGTTGACATTGTTGGTGACCTTCCTCGCTAACGCGGGCACCCCGGGTCGGGCCGCCCGTTCTTTTGCCGTCTGGCGAAAACGAATTGGTGGCCAGTGGCGCAGGTGAGCGAGAAGGTCTCGGGCGCAGAAGTTTTCCCGTGAGCGCAGCGAACACGCGTGGGAAAAGTTCTGCGAGCCCGCAGGGCCCGGAGCGCAGCGGAGGCCGATGGCCTTCCGCGGCCAAGCCACGGACACAAAATGAGTGGGCCAGAAGGCAAAACAACGGCGAACTCAGCCACGCCGCAGGCGTGTCCGCCAAAGCTGCGTAGCCCCAGAGGCCCGGTCCGCAGTGAACGGGTGCAGTAAATCCTGTTGTGCAGTCGGGGCTACTTCACGGGAACAGATTCGGTGTGCCCGTTGCATGGCGGCCCCCACAATCCGCACCCGGCCTGGCGGGCTTCACTTTCTGCGACTTCGATCTCCGGCGTGCGGGTTGCCGGGTTGTGGCCGTAGATGTAGGAACGGGCAGCACCCGCACGGGCAGCCTCAACCGAAAAGTCCCAGCCGCCAGGACGATCCAGGTACGCCAGGGTGCGGTTAACTGCAGTTGGATGATCCACGTGGTGCGGCTGTGCAGGCTCAACTTGTCGGCCGGTGCGTTTAGTCTCCACGCAGATTGAACTTCCGGACCAGGGGCTGTGATGGATGACGGGATCGAACCGAGACTTGTGGAGGTTCTCGATGTCCCGAGGCTTGGTGCGGTCGTTCGCGGCAATGCGGGCTCGTTGCCGTGGCGTTTGGTCGACGAGTCGGGTGCCGGCGTAAACCACGTCAATCTGTGGTTGGCCGACCTGTTCGCGTGCGACAACTCGCCTGCGACGCTGCGCGCCTATGCGTACGACCTACTGAGCTGGAGTCGTTTCCTCGGCGCACTGCAGGTTTCGTGGACTCAGGCAACGCGGGGCGAAGTCCGGGACTGGGTGAGGTGGTACCGGTGTCGCGCGAACCCGCAACGACGCCGCGGATCGAGTGCGGATACTCATCGGCCGACCCCAGGTTCTGTGAACGAGCGGACGGGCAAGGCCTACCTGGAGTCTTCCTACGCGCGGTCGTCGATGAATCGCAGACTGTCGTCGCTCAGTGGCTTCTACGAGTTCGCCCTGGAGTCGGATCTCGGGCCGCTCATCAACCCGGTACCGAAATCGCGCGACGATCTCACTCGACTCGACGTGCACCGCCAGCACTTCGATAACCCGCGCCCCCAAAAGCGCGCGCCTTATCGGCAGAAGCTAGTGGAACGTGCGCCGCGCGCGCTCAGCGACGACCTGTACGAGGAGGTATTTGCATCGCTGAGAACAAACCGCGACCGTGCCATTGTCGCTACGGCGATCTCCTCTGGTTTACGCGCCAGTGAACTGCTCAGCATGCGGCGGGGGATGCTCCATGCCGCCGACCAAACCGCCGATGTAATACCCAAGGGCGGGAATGGAAGTCGTGTCATGGTCCGTATCAGTCCCACTGCGTATCTCTGGATCGCCCGGTACCTTGCTGAGCGCCCCGTGGGTCCGCCTGAAGAGCCAGTCTGGCTGACATTGCGCGGCACACCGCGGCCGCTGAGCTATTGGGCAATGCGACAGATCCTTGAACGCAGCAACGCGCTGCTGGGCTCCAACGTCACGATGCATGACTTCCGGCACACCTTCTGCATGCGTCTCGCCCAGGACGAGAACATGACCATCGCGGAAATGCAGGAGCTGATGCGGCACGCGTCGATCGCCAGCACCACACGCTACCTGCGACCCACCGTAGCCGAACTCGTCGACAAACTTGATCAGCACTGGAATAGACCCCCGTCACCGCAGCCCACGCCGGCGAAAGGCTATGCGGCAGAAGATCTCCAAGTTCTTTTCGGTCGGGCATTCTGATGGCGCGGGTGCTCACGCGTGCCCAGTCGCTGGCGAGTTCGTCTGCGTTTGCCAACCATCCAGTCGAAGTACTGCCTTCGCTGTCCCCGACGCCCGAGGACCATCCGTGGTTCGGAAACACTGTCACCTGCGCCGAACGTGAACGCATCATCACTGCGGGACTTCCGCTCGTGATGGCACGGATGAGTGAGAAGTACCGCAGCGAGGCAGTAGCCCGCAGCGGTGCACGGCTCTGGCTGAGTCGCCTATTGGACTGGCTGGATGGCTTTGTCGGCGACAGTTATCAAGACCGTTGGATCGCCAGCGATTCCGATCGCCAGCCGAAGGCGTGGTGCCCAGCCTTATCAACCGGATCGCATACACGGCTTGGGGCAAGGCTGTCGATCAACGCACTCATAATGCTGGGGGTCATTCGTCCCGGCCATGACTGGTTGATCGAGAACAAGCAGGCGCGGTTCTACCGTGACTGGACGACCACGCACGAACCGAAGGCGTGGGATCGCTACTTCGCCGCCGCGGAGCACGAGGGCGCACCGGAAGTGAAGAAATGGCGAACCGCCACCCACCTGGTACGTATCAGCATCTGCAACGGGCTGCCAATCACCGAGCTGCACAGCCAGCATGTGTTGGCCTACCGAGACTTTCTCGTCTCGACCGGCAGGATGCCGGGGGATCTTCTCGCCATGTGGCACTACGGACGCCGCGGCGGACTGTTCGCCGGTGAAGCCGACGACCTGCGGCACTACCTCATCGCCAAACGTCTCAGTCCCACCGAACTGGTCGACCGCTTCAATGTGCGAGCTCCCAGCGTGCGAGGACTGTTGATCGCCTACCTCGCCGAGATCGCCGTCGGTCAGGACTACGCCAGCCTGGACGGAACCAGCCGAAACCTGGTGAAGCTGTTCTGGAAACCGATCGAAGACGCCAACCCCGGCATCGACACAATCAGTTTGACGAAGGCCCAGGCATCCGCCTGGAAAGAGTGGTTGCGCACCAAACCGGATGGGACTCCGCGCCGGCACGCCGAGAGCATTCTGGGAGCGGTCCGCAGCTTCTACCTCGACGTGGCTGCCTGGTCCCACGAGGATCCCTCGACGTGGGCCCATTGGGCTGTCTCATGCCCGGTCAGCATCCGCGACGTCCGAGGCCAGCAGAAGCGCCGGGCCCAGCGGGCACACCGCATGCATGCCCGCACCCGCACCCTCACCCCGCACGTCGATGCACTCGTCGCTGCAGCCCGGCGGGCGTACGTGCAAGCAGCAGAGCTGCAAGCGGTCGCGACGACAGCGCCGTTCGGTGAACCGTTCGCCGTGCACGGGAGCACCTACATCAAGCACACACCGGGCAAGCGGGCCGACCGAGTGCGCATCCATGTTCTGCAGGATGGATCGGAGAAGCGGGTTGACATCCACTACACCGTGACACGGGCCTTCATGACCTGGACGATCATCGAGGTGTTGCGCCACACCGGTATCCGGATCGAAGAGATGCTGGAGCTGACCCATCTGAGCATCAAGCAGTACCGCAAACCCGATGGCACCGTGATACCGCTCCTGCAGATCGCACCGAGCAAGACCGATCAGGAGCGGATATTTCCCTGCAGCCCGGAGTTGACCACCACCTTGGCGCGACTGGTCGAGTTCGTCAGCATCGATGGCCGCGTTCCGCTGTGCTGCCGAATCGACACACAGGAACGCCAGGTGTCGGCGCCGATGCCGCATCTGATCCAGATCCGAGAGGGTGGACGGTCGCGGGTAATCAACCAGTGCACGGTCCGAAAGTGGTTATCAGAGCTGGCCAACAGCATGGCCTTGAAGGACGCTGACGGTACTTCGCTGCATTTCACGCCACACGACTTTCGCCGGATCTTCATCACCGACATCGTCAACGCCGGGTTCCCGATCCATTTGGCCGCAAAGATGGTGGGCCACAACAATATCGAAGTCACGCGCGGCTACACCGCGGTGTATCAGAAAGATGTCTTCGAGGCATATGACCGGTTCATCGACAACCGTAGACAGGCACGGCCATCGGCCGAATACCGTGAGCCCACCCAAGCCGAATGGGACGAGTTCGTCGAACACTTCGGCCAGCGCCGGATCGCGCTCGGCAATTGCCACCGCCCCTATGGATCTGACTGTTCCCATGAACATGCCTGCATCCGGTGCGATTTCTGCGAGGTTGAACCGGCCCAGGCCGCAAGGCTCGATGAGATCCGTGACAACCTTCGCCTCCAGGTGGTCGAGGCCCAAAAGAACCGGTGGCTGGGCGACGTTAACCAATTACGCCTCACCATTGAGCACGCCGACCGCAAGGCGGCGAGGCTGGCAGCCCTCACCGAGGCGGCCCCGGTACTCCTTGCCGCGCACACGTCCTGACGCGAGCAGTAAGGGACCGTCCTTCTGACAGCTAGGTGCAGCAGTTGGGGTCGAGGACGACGCAGAGTGCCTGCAGGGCTTCGGGTTTGACGCGGTGAAAGACGTTCATGCCGCGCCGGTCGGAGATCACCAGCCCGGCTTTGCGGAGCTGGCCCAGGTGGTGGCTGACGGTGGATTCACTCAGGTCGAGCACCGCGGCCAGATCGCCGCTGGTCTCTTCGCCGGGGCGTGAGCTGAACAGCAGCGACATCATCTTGACCCGCACCGGGTCGGCGAGCGCCTTGAGCCGCATCGCGACCTGCAGGGCATCGGCGTCGCTGATCGGGCCCGCGGCGACCGGGGCGCAGCACACCGGGGCGGACATGTCGATCACGGGCAGCGCTTTGGGCATGACCCCATCCTGCCACCTGTCTTGACATATATCAAAAAGGTGGCATCCTGAGGTCGACGCGCCAGTTCGATATATGTCTCATCCCTAGTGGGAGGTCCATCATGTCCCGTATGCAACTCGCCCTCAACGTCGATGACCTCGACGAGGCGATCACGTTCTACACCAAACTGTTCGGCGTCGACCCCGCCAAGGTCAAGCCCGGCTATGCCAACTTCGCCGTCGCCGAGCCGCCGCTGAAGCTGGTGCTGCTGGAAAATCCCGGTAAGGGCGGCACCATCAACCACCTCGGCGTCGAGGTCCAATCCAGCGACAAGGTGCACGCCGAGATCGCCCGCCTGACCGGCGAGGGGCTGTTCACCGATGAGGAGATCGGCACCACGTGTTGCTTCGCCACCCAGGACAAGGTCTGGGTGACCGGGCCGGCCGGAGAGAAATGGGAGGTCTACACGGTGGTGGCCGACTCCGACACCTTCGGCACCAGCCCACAGCACCTCGACGATTCCGCCGACGGCGAGGGTGGGGTGTGTTGCGGCGGAGCCTCCAAGGAGGCTGACCCCGCCGCAGCGTCCTGTTGCTAGCCGATCGCACCTGCCGCGGCCGTGGTCACATGGCCGCGGCAGGCGCATGATCGGGGCATGGACCGCGATGCCATCGCTGCCGATCTGGAGCGCGCGCGTGTCACGTTCCACCAGCTACTGGCGGCCGCCGGCCCCGACGACTGGGATGCGCCGACGCGCGGAACCCGGTGGACCAACGGCCAATTGCTGTTCCACATGGTGTTCGGCTACATGGTCGTGCAGCGGCTGCTGCCCCTGGTGCGGGTGATGGGCCGACTACCTGACCGCGTCAGCGGGGCATACGCCCGGTTGCTCAACGCCGCGACCACGCCGTTTCATCAAATCAACTACTACGGATCATGCGCCGCCGCCATGGTCTACAACCGGCGCAGGATGGGCGCCAAACTCCACCGGGTCATCGACTCACTGCAACACCGGCTCGCCCGCGAGACCGACGACACCCTGCGGCGCGGCATGCATTTCCCGCCGGGATGGGATCCGTTCTTCTCCGACTACATGACGCTGGAAGACGTCTACCGCTACCCCGGGCGCCACTTCGACTTCCACGCCGCCCAACTCACCTTCACCTGACGTTTCATTTGCCAACAACTTCGATATCCGTCAATATTGATGTATGTCGAAGTCGCAGGAGTCGTTGACCGACGGGGACGCGTGCTGCCCACCCGGGGCGCTGCTGCGCGAACCCCTTACCGCCGCGGACGCGGCGGACATGGCGGTCAAACTCAAAGCGCTGGCCGATCCGGTACGCCTGCAGCTGTTCTCCGCGATCGCCAGCCACGCCGGTGGTGAGGCCTGCGTCTGCGACATCTCCGCCGACATCGAGGTGTCACAACCGACCATCAGCCACCACCTCAAAGTGCTGCGCGACGCCGGGCTACTGACCTCACAGCGCCGGGCCTCCTGGGTGTACTACGCCGTGGTGCCCGACGCGCTGGCCAGCCCCGCCGTCCTGTTCGGCATTGACGCAGCCGCCGGGGTGTCGGCATGACCGACACCACCACCCCGGCCCCAGCGGTCGTGGGCAAGCTCTCCACCCTGGATCGGTTCCTGCCGCTGTGGATCGGCGCGGCGATGGTCGCCGGGTTGCTGCTGGGCCGCTGGGTTCCCGGCTTGAACACCGCGCTGGAAAGCGTTCAGCTGGACGGGATTTCACTACCCATCGCTCTTGGCCTGCTCATCATGATGTACCCGGTGCTGGCCAAGGTCCGCTACGACCGCCTCGACACCGTCACCGGCGACCGCAAGCTGCTGCTGTCCTCACTGGTCCTGAACTGGGTGCTCGGCCCCGCGCTGATGTTCGCGCTCGCGTGGCTGCTGCTGCCCGACCTGCCCGAATACCGGACCGGCCTGATCATCGTCGGCCTGGCCCGCTGCATCGCCATGGTCATCATCTGGAACGACCTGGCCTGCGGCGACCGGGAAGCCGCCGCCGTCCTCGTGGCGCTCAACTCGATCTTCCAGGTCATCATGTTCGCCCTGCTGGGCTGGTTCTATCTGTCGGTGCTGCCCGGCTGGCTCGGCCTGGAACAGACCACCATCGACACCTCCCCATGGCAGATCGCCAAGTCCGTGCTCATATTTCTGGGCATCCCGCTGCTGGCCGGCTACCTGTCGCGCCGGCTCGGCGAGAAAACCAAGGGCCGTGACTGGTACGAGGCCAAGTTCCTGCCCCGGATCGGGCCGTGGGCGCTCTACGGGCTGCTGTTCACTATCGTGATTCTCTTTGCGCTGCAAGGCGACCAGATCACCCACCAACCGTTCGACGTCGCCCGCATCGCCCTGCCGCTACTAGCGTACTTCGCGATCATGTGGGGCGGAGGCTACCTGCTCGGCACCATGCTCGATCTCGGTTATGAGCGCACCACCACCCTGGCGTTCACCGCCGCGGGCAACAACTTCGAACTCGCCATCGCCGTCGCGATCGCCACCTACGGCGCCACCTCCGGCCAAGCCCTGGCCGGCGTCGTCGGCCCGTTGATCGAAGTCCCGGTCCTGGTCGGGTTGGTCTACGTGTCCTTGGCGTTGCGCAACCGGTTCCACCACCACACCTCCCAACACCTTCCTGCCGACGGCTCGACGACGAGAACGGAACCCAATCCATGACTGACAGCCCCGTCACCCACGAGCTTCGCCACGATCTGTCCATCGACCAGCAACTCGCCCTGAAAACCGCGGCGACCCGGCTGGGCGGTGAGTTCGATGGCACCTTCGGTACCGAAACCATCGAACGGTTCTTGCATTCGTCCTACGACCAGTTCGCCGGCCGGGCCACCATTCCGAACTTCCTGCCGCTGTTGGCCGAACGGTTCGCCCGCCAACGCCTGCACGCCCTGGCGAGAGTGGAAGGAAAGATCAGCGACGGCAAACCGACCGTGTTGTTCCTGTGCACCCACAACGCCGGCCGCTCGCAGATGGCGCTGGGCTACTTCACCCACCTGGCCGGTGACCGGGCCGTCGCCTGGTCCGGTGGATCCGAACCCGGCAACGAGATCAACCCCGCCGCGATCGCTGCCATGCACGAAGTCGGTATCGACATCACTGGCGAATACCCCAAACCCTGGACCGACGAAATTGTGCAGGCGGCCGACGTCGTCATCACCATGGGCTGCGGGGACGCCTGCCCGATCTTCCCCGGGAAACGCTACGAGAACTGGGAACTGCCCGACCCCGCCGGCCAGGGCCTCGACGCCGTCCGCCCGATCCGCGACGACATCGAAGAACGCGTCCACCGTTTGTTGGCCGACCTGAACGTGCCCGTCACCCGGTAGCCGCGAAAACCTCAAGGGAACACACCGAATATGGCTGACACATCAGTGTTGTTCGTCTGCGTCAGTAACGCCGGAAAATCGGTCATGGCCGCCGGGCTCATGCGCCAGATCGCCGGACCGACCATCCACGTCAGCTCGGCGGGCACCCGCGCCAAGACCGCCGTCAACGACCTCTCGGTACAAGCCTTGGCAGAAGTCGGCGTCGACATCAGCGACCATCAGCCCGCCCAACTCACCGCGCAGATGCTCGACGACGCCGACCTGGTCGTCATCGTCGGCAGCCAAGCCCACCTCGACGAGTACTGTCCCGGCGTCACCATCCAGCGGTGGGATACCGACGAACCCTCCTTGCGCGGCATCGACGGAATCGACCGCATGCGAATCATCCGCGACGACATCACCACGCGCGTCCAGGCCTTGGCCGCCAACCTTTCCACCGCGATCACACCACCCACCGGCCAGCCATCCCGATCCAACGCGCGTATTGAGCGAAGCTAGATGTATGCGTGTGGAACTTCTCACGAGCCCGGGATGTCCGAATGCGGCGGCGGCTCGGCGCTTGCTCGCCGAGTGTCTGTCTGAGGTTGATATCGCTGAAGATGTGGTGGTGGAAAGGGTCGGTGGATATCCATCGCCAACAGTGCTCGTTGATGGTATGGATGTCATGAAGCCGGGCACTGAGCTGGCAGCTGATGCGTGCCGATTGGACCTTCCGACCAGGGATCGCGTGCTGGCGGCGCTTCGGAGTGCGACGCCGTTGACGTGATCGATCCGGGGTCTTACCCCGATGTTGCGGCCCCGAGTTCAGCTGGCTGCCGTGGTCTTCTGGTTGCGGGTGTGGGCCAGCCGGTGGGAGTCGGTTCCGGTTTCGATGATGGTGCCCCCGAGGGGCTTGGTGCGTCCGGCGCGCACGCCGTTGGCGATGACGACGATTTCGGCGAGTTCGTGCACCGCGACGACCGCGGCCAGCCCGAGGACACCGGTGAGGGCGAGCGGAATGAGCACCGTAATCAATGCCAGTGAGAGGCCGACGTTTTGCAGCATGATCCGCCTCGCGCGCCGCGCGTGGGCCAGTGCTTGGGTGAGGTGGCGCAGGTCTTCACCCATCAGCGCGACGTCGGCGGTTTCGATGGCCACGTCGGTGCCCATCGCGCCCATGGCGATACCCAAATCGGCAGTGGCCAGGGCCGGGGCGTCGTTGACGCCGTCACCGACCATGGCCGTCGAGGAACGTTGGCGCATTTGACCAATTAGCGCGGCTTTGTCTTCGGGCCGCAGATCGGCATGCACGACCTCGATGCCCACCTGCTTGGCCAATGCGTGGGCGGTCGCTTGGTTGTCACCGGTGAGCATGGCCACCTGATACCCGCCGCGGCGCAGCTGGGCGACGACGTGGGCGGCTTCGGGCCGCAGCTCATCGCGCACCGCGACTGCCCCGATGATCTGGTCGTTGTCTTCGATGAGCACGGCGGTGGCGCCGGCGGCCTGCATGGCCGCGACCTGGCCGGCCAGCGGGCCGGGGTCAAGCCAGCCGGGGCGGCCCAGCCGCAATCGACGGCCATCCCGCGCGCCGGTCAACCCGGCACCGGTGACCGCCTGCACGTCATCAGCCGGTTGCACGGGGCCCTGCGCGGCGGCGAGAATCGCTGCCGCGAGGGGGTGTTCGCTGCGGGCCTCCAACGCCGCCGCCACATCCAGCACGTGCTCGCGGGTGGCGCCGTTGGTGGTGGCGACGTCGATGACGGTGGGTGCGTTGGCGGTCAGGGTGCCTGTCTTGTCCAGCGCGATCGTGCGGACCGCGCCCAGGGCTTCCAGCGCCGCCCCGCCCTTGACCAAGACACCGAGCTTGCTAGCCGCGCCGATCGCGGCGACCACCGTGACCGGCACCGAGATCGCCAGCGCGCAAGGAGAGGCCGCCACCAACACCACCAGGGCACGTTCGATCCACACCAGCGGATCGCCCAACACGCTGCCGATGGCGGCGATGAGGACCGCGGCGATCATGATCGCGGGGACCAGGGGTTTGGCGATGCGGTCGGCCAGGCGCTGGGCTTCGCCCTTGCGGGACTGCTCGGCCTCCACGATCGCCACGATGCGGGCCAACGAGTTGTCAGCAGCAGTGGACGTGACCTCAACCTCCAGCACGCTGGTGCCGTTGATCGACCCGGCGAACACCTCATCACCGGGCCCGGCCTCTACCGGCACGGATTCGCCGGTGATGGCCGAAACATCCAGCGCCGTGCGCCCCGACACGATCGTGCCGTCGGTGGCGACGCGTTCGCCGGGCTTGACCAGCATCCGGTCACCCACCGCCAACTCTGCTGGGGCGATGGTGGTTTCGGTACCGTCGCGGAGCACGGTGGCCTCATCGGGCACCAGCGACAACAACGCCCGCAGACCTCGGCGGGTGCGGGCGAGGGAGTATTCTTCGAGGCCCTCGCTGATGGAGAACAGGAACGCCAGCATGGCGGCCTCGCCGACCTCGCCGAGGATCACCGCGCCGACCGCGGCGATCGTCATCAGCGTGCCGACCCCGATCTTGCCCTGCGCCAGCCGGCGCAGCGTCGAAGGCACGAACGTGTAGGCACCGATCACCAAGGCGAGCGCATACAGGCCGATTTCGACCGCATGGGGGCCGCCGGACCAGCCGACCACATAGCCGGCCAAAAGCACCACGCCCGCCACCGCGGCGGCGCGCAGTTCGGTGATCTCCCAAAGCCGTTCGGGTTCCTGCTCGTCCTCGCCGGGGCGGTCGTCGCTGCCGCAGCCGCACGCCTCACTCATCGCGCAACCTTCTTCCGCTCAGTCGGGTGGCCGTAGTTGGGGCACAACGCCACCGCGTTGCCGGTGGCCTCCAAGACAGCTTCGGCGGCCCGCAACATGTCCAGTAGTTCCGGGCGGGCCAGCCGATACACCGAGGCGCGGCCCTGCGGCCGGAAATCCACCAGCCCGCAGTCGCGCAGGCACGCCAGATGCGCCGACACCGTCGACTGCGCCAACCCCAACTCGCCGGTCAGATCCACCACCCGCGCCTCACCGACCGCCAGCCGGCGCAGGATCGCCAACCGGGTGCCATCCGAGAGGCTGTGAAACAACGCCGTCGCCGCATCCACATTCCCGCACATCGCGGGATCGACCGAACCACTTTTCATCGCCACACGACGATGATAGCGTCCAACACTATTGATCGGTCAACCCCGCCAACATCGATACAACCCGATGGATGAGGACGCAGGGCGGGGACGGGCCGACCGGGAAGGAGCAGGCGATGGCACTGACTGCACTGGGCCTGTTCGCGATGTTGATGCTGGTGATCGGGGCCTGTCGGCGCCGGATCCAGCTGGCCCGCATCGGCGACAGCGGCAACCGGCGGGGTTGGCGGCCCGACGGCACCCTGGAATGGTGGGCGCTCGCGCTCGCCGACGTGGGCTATCTGCTGGTCGGCGTCGGCGCCCCAGCGGCGGCCCTGGCCGGGCTCGCCCCACTGCGTTTCGCCGACCATCTGCTGGTTCATGCGACTGGGATCGCGGTTGCGGTGGTGGGCATCGGGCTGACCTTGCAGGCCCAGCTGGGGTTGGGGGCCTCGTGGCGGATCGGGGTTGATGAGACCGAACGCACCGAGCTGGTCACCGGCGGCCCGTTCGCGATTGTGCGCAACCCGATCTTCACCACACTGCTGCTCACCCTGACCGGCCTGACGCTGATGGTGCCCAACCCGATAGCGATCGCCGGCCTGCTGATCGCGATCGCCGGCATCCAGCTGCAGGTGCGCGAAGTGGAAGAGCCCTACCTGCGCCGCGTCCACGGCCACACCTACCGCGACTACACCACCCGAGTGGGGCGCTTCCTACCGTGGCTCGGCCGCACCAGAGATGAGACCAATGATGCTGCCCGACACTACACCTGACTTCGACACGGTCGAGGCGACGGCGGCGTTTGTCGACCTGGCCGGCTACAGCATCCTCACCGAAATCTGCGGCGACCACGAAGCCGCCCAGCTCGCCGCGCGGCTTGCCGACCTGGCACAGGCTGCACTACAACCGGGCGTGAGGCTGGTGAAGACGATCGGGGACGCGGTCATGTTGACCGCCGACACACCCACCCAGATGCTGGCCACCCTCACCGACCTGGCAGAGCAGGTCGCCGGCGAGGACGGGTTCCTGGCGCTGCGCGCCGGAATCCATCACGGACCCGTCATCGCCCGCGGCGGCGACGTGTTCGGCCACACCGTCAACATCGCCGCCCGCATCACCGCACTCGCCGGGGCCGGCCACGCCGTGATCACCGACCCGATCGCGGCTGCCGCTACCCGACAAGGCCTGTCCACCCCAGCGATCGGTGCTCCGCCGCTGCGCAGCATCACCACCCCGATTCCGCTACACACGCTGGCCCTGACCGAGGCCCGCTACCCCCGCGACCCGGTCTGCGGCATGCGGATCAACCCGGAAACCGCCCGGGCGCGACGCCGCTACCAGGACCGGGATTGGTGGTTCTGCTCGACCGACTGCGCCCACCAATTCACCACCACCCCAAGCACTTACACATCGACACTCCCGGTCACCGCCAGTGAACGGCAGCCGACATGAGCCGCCCCTGGGGCCGCAACCGGCTCAAATTCGCCCTGGCCGGACCGCTGTTCGAAGCCGGCAACCGGTTCATCCCCGGCCGACCCCATGACCGGCTCGCCCAGCTCCTCGCCGACCAGAAACCGAAACGAGTGCTCGAACTGTGCGGCGGCACCGGCTACGCCGCCCGCCTGCTCGCCCGCAAATCCCCGAGCACACGAGTGGATTGCCTCGACATCTCCCCGGAAATGCTGGCCGTCGGCCGCCGCTACCTCACCCGCGCCGGGATCGGTACCGTGGCGCTGCATGAAGGTGACGCCGCCGCACTGCCGTTCGGCAATGACACCTTCGACGTGGTGATGAGCGTGTTCGGCTGGCACGAACTGCCCACCGACATCCGCCACCGCGCCATCGACGAAGCCATCCGCGTTCTACGTCTCGCCGGCCAGGTCATCGCCATCGACCTCGACCCACCACCCACCGCCCGCACCATCTTCGAGACCTGAAGTACCCCAGGTTTTGTTCCGATCCGTATAGGAGGATCAGGAACATGCCCCGTCAGTATTCGCCGGAGTTTCGCGATCGTGCGTTGCGGATGTTGGACACCATGATGGAAGCCTCGGATATTTCTGAGTTCGAGGCCATCAAGTCGGTGGCCAGCAAACTTGGCATCTCGGAGGAATCGGTGCGTCGGTGGCGACGCAAAGCTCAAGTCGATGCTGGCGAACGGTCCGGCACGACCAGCGCCGAGCACACCGAGATCCGCAAGCTCAAACGTGAAGTCGCCGAATTACGCAGAGCCAATGAGCTTTTGAAGTCAGCGTCCGCGTTTTTCGCAGCGGAGCTCGACCGCCCCGTGACGAAATGATCGCCTTCATCGACGCACATCGCGATCAGTTCGGGGTCGAGCTCATCTGCCGCATCCTACGGGCAGCAATCCCGGGGTTCCTTACCGCTCGAGGCTATCGCGCCGCGCGGACCCGACCGGCCTGCGATCGCGAGATCCGCGACGAACAGCTGATCGCCGACCTGCACACCGTGCACCAAGACAACTTCTCGGTGTACGGCGTCAAGAAGATGCACGCAGCGATGCAACGTCGCGGTTGGCACCTGGGCCGCGAACAAACACGACGATTAATGCACAAGGCTGGCCTACGCGGCGTCCAACGGGGCAGACCGGTGTTCACAACGGTCACCGACCCCGCCGATCAACGGCCGGCTGATCTGGTCAACCGTCAGTTCAAGGCCTCTGCACCGAACCGGCTCTGGGTCGCTGACATCACGTTCGTGCGGACCTGGCAGGGGTTCTGCTACACCGCGTTCGTCACCGATGTCTGTACCCGCAAGGTCGTCGGCTGGGCAGTCTCGGTGACGATGCGCACCGAGGACCTTCCGTTGCAGGCGTTCAACCACGCTGTGTGGCAGGCAGATTCAGATCTATCTGGGTTAGTGCATCATTCCGACCGCGGGTCACAGTACCTATCGCTGGCTTATACCGATCGGCTGGCCGAGCTCGGGATCGCCCCCTCAGTCGGATCCCGCGGCGATAGTTATGACAACGCCCTCGCCGAGGCGGTCAATGCGGCCTATAAGACCGAGTTGATCAACCGCGGCAGACCCTGGCGGTGCGTCGATGACGTCGAACTGGCAACCGCCGCCTGGGTGTCCTGGTACAACCAGGAACGCCTGCATGAAGCTCTTGGCTACGTTCCACCAGCCGAGTACGAGGCCGCCCTCACCGGCGCCTCACACCCCGTGAGCCAGCCAACCCCGGCCCTCACAACCAACTAGGAAAAAACCTGGGGTGCTTCATTCACCGTTCCCCTCGGCGGCGAACACTTCCTGCGCCGCCCCCTCAACCACATCCGCAACGACCCCAACCTCGACATCGAACGCGTCGAACGCTTCAAACTCGGCCTCGTCGAACGCCTCACCGCCCGCAAAACCACGTAACCCGACGCGAACTCACCGACCATCCAGCTAGAGCTGTCCCACATCAACAGCTCAGCCGCGCCCTCGAAGGCTCCAAAGACTCCGACTGATGACCGGCCCCGGTGAACCGGATTGACTAGTGCAGATAAGTGCGGCCGTAGCGATCGTGGGTGTCCTGACTTGGATCGGTGACGATGGCCACCCGTTGACCCGTGAGGGTGTCGCGGGCGAACGCGCTCGCCTGCGGGCCCCAACATCCGACGCTGTAACCCGGCTTATGCACCTCAGGACCGTCGATCCCAATTACTCTGATACGCAGGCGACCTCGGGAATCGTCCACGACGTCCACCGTATAGCCGTCGACCACACGAAGAACGGTGGCTGTCGTGGCGATATCGGTGTCAGCGTGCGAGGGCGAACAGGCCGAGCCGAGCAGAGTGACCGCGCAGGCCGGGCCGCCAGCAGGGCGGTGGTGCGGGCGACCGATGGCGGCGAGGCGTTGTGGGTCATGACTGCCCGCTGTAGTGGGCTTCGGCGAGCTGGCCCAGGCGCCAGGTGTTCAGCGTAGGGTTGCTGGCCTGAACATTCAGCGGGAGGTAGCCGTGCAGCCAGCCGTCGAGAATGTACTCACGGAGCACGAAATCGTCGGGGTCTTCGCCGCCTTGTTGCAGGACCCGCAAAATCGCGACCGCTCGTTCCAGGTCGGCGGAGGCGACGCCGTTGGACTCAGCGGCCTTTCGCACGCCGTCGAGGTCCTCGCCGTTGAGGGCGAGCGCGGCCATCTCGAACATGTAGGGCCGGTTGATGGCCGCCATCGTCATCGTGTCCCTTCGGTTTGTGGTGTGTGAGGCTTACGGTAGGGCGATCGATGCGTGGTTAGCACCGCGCCAAGGCGTCGCTTTCGAACAAGGTCAGCAGCTCTTGGTCGCCGCGGGTGCGCAGAACGTCCTCGACCTGGGCGGGTATGCAGTCCACGCCTGCTGCCAGCTCGCGGTCCCAGCGGTCGTGGACCTCGCGCCCCAGCAGCTTTGACAATCGGGCCGGCAGTGTCTCCTTGCGGTGGGTCCTGGTGATGTCGAATGACGCGTCGTCGGTACGCAGCTACAGGACCAGCTCGGCGCCCTGCTTCGCCGCCACGGCAGCGGCCTGGGTTCGTAGCGAGCCCACGCTGGCACCGGTGGTCGAGCTCAGGCGCCAGACGACGGTGAGCTGGCCGCCGGTCCGCTGAAGGTGCGGCGCTGGCCGGGGCTGACGCCCACGGCGTCGGCGACCGGTTGTGGGATGGGCCGCCCCGATCCGCGCAGCATGTCGTGATCAACCGCCAGAACAAGTCGAATCTCGTTGGGGCCGTTGCGGTAGCAGCAGCGCACTGTCCTCAGGGGCGCGACCGGTGGCCATTCGTCGTCATCGGTTCGGCGTCGCGCCACGCCTTTCTCGACGACGAAGGCCACGGTTGACAGGTAGGTACGGATGGACGATTCGGCGACGTCGGGATAGTGGGCGAGGATGTCGGCGACGATCGCGGCGAACGGGGGCCGTACCGCCGGCGGCGTCGATGCGCTGACCGATGGCGCTCACGACGCCGTCGTACTCATCGAGACCCCATCCGTCGCCGATCGCGAGTACATCGAGGGTCGATGGCTCCGCCACGCCTCATTCAAGGGCCCCCGTGACGCGCCACCCGAAAGAGCAGCCCTCCCGCGCCCATCAGGGACCACTAGAACGAAAAAGGCGCCGCCCCTGATTGATCTCAAGTATGGAAGTTGGATCGCGTCGCCGCGACTCGGCGAACGGGCGTGCCTATGGCGGGCCGTGCCCGCGCGGTGTGACGCCGAGGGGGTCGCTGACCACCATGTCACGGGCTACTACCAGGTGTGATGGGCAAGTTGATCTCAGTAAGGCAGCGCGCCGCAAGAGAGCCGCTGGCTTCTTGGAGCGCCAACCACAGGTCCTTCGGCGTCGTGATGCCGGATTCGAGAGCGGCGTGCTCGGCTGCGTCGATCAGGATCGCTCGGGCGTGCGGTGTGTAGGCGAGGTGCACGGCCTGGGCCGGGTGGCGTACCGGTCCTAGGTACAGGTCGAGCCGGCGTCGGATGCTGTCCAGCAGATGCGGCTCGTCGAGCTCCGAGGCTGCGAGCGGTGCGGTGTCCACGGCGAGAAGGCCCAGGAGCAGGTGCGCCGAGGACAGAATGCCGGTGGGATATCGGTAGGCCTCGTTGTGAGCGACGGTGACCACGGCTTTGGCGTCGGCGTCGAGCGACCTCAACGCAGCGGCAAGACGAGCCCCACTGATATCGCCCTCAGGGAGGGGCAGCCCGGCAACCATGGCCACACGCTACCAATATGGTCATATTGTTTTCTGTGAACCAACCGCGTTAGTGCTTGAGCTGGCCCTTGCTGATGAGCACGTTCATCGCCTCCTCCCAGCGGCTGAGTTGGTTGGCTGTGGCGAATCCCTCTGGCCAGCGGCGGTCGAGATGCCGGCGAAGAATGATGGCGCCCAGGACCAAGACCAGCGGATTGAGGCCGGCCCATTCTGTGTCGAGCCCCTCGGGTGTGGCTCCGGTTTCGGCGAGGTGCTCCCAGCGTTGGACTCCGGCTGCGGCCATCGCATCGAACACCGCCCGACCCACAGGACCATCGTCGACCAGCTGACGGGCCAGGTAATCCAGCACCGGCAGATGGGCTTCGAACAACACGCGGACGCGCTGGCCAACTTCAACTGGCTGGGCCGGTTCGGGTTGTGACATCACCGCGGCGATCGTCTGAATCACGTGGGTGTCCACGGCGTCGATCAAGCGCTCTTTGGAGCCGAAATGATGTTGGATCGCACCAACGGAAACCCCGGCAGTCTGGGCAATGATTTGAAACGTCGCATCGGCGCTGCCGCGGGAGGCGAACACCTCCAAGGCGGCCTGCATGATGGCCGCACGACGGGGACCGCCGCGCGAATCCGCTGACGTCACGTTCCCAGCTTCTCCTACGTCGTAGCTTGACCAAACCTCTTTGGCGGCTGGCGTCAGATTCAGGTCGATCCGCGGTGTAGGACTGCCGGATAACCGTCCGTAAGTTCGGTTACGGCGCTTGGCAGGGACAATAGCGTGATGAGTGACGACGCGGATGTTTTGGCAGTTCGGCAGGGTCCGCGGACCCGCGCAGGCAATCCTCAAATCGCTGACTTCACCCTGCTGGTCCGCGTTCCCGGCCGGCCCGCCGCGGCGCGCGTCTTTACCGACGGTGAGGCGAGCGCCGCCGCCCAATACGCCACTGAGACCGGGGGAGTAGTTGAGCCGCTACCACTTCCGCCGCCGACGACACCACCCCGGTCCGGAGCTCCGACCTTCAGTCAAGCCACAGACGTCGACGAGTGATGGGTAGCGGCGACCGCATCGCTGCGGTTCGCTCTGTGATCGAGGAGGTCCAGTCATTGTTCGAACAGCACGCGCGCTGGCTCGAGGAGCTGTGCGAGTACATCGATCGGAAAGAACCGGTCAGTTGTCGCGCCGGCTACATGTCACTGACTGCCATCACGCTGGAGATCGCCGAGGCCGCAACCGATCCCCGCCCCCACGATGGCGTATACGTCGACAGCTGGACATCGATGGCCGCGGACGTGGACGACAGCCTGCAGTGGATCGGTCCCGAGCTTCTCGCCCTGGTCAACACGGCGGCACGGAGCGTCCACTACGACATCACTAACCGCCTATTGGTGCCGCGGCCGGGGGCCGCACGACCGCGAATCGACGATACCCAGCGGCCGGCAGTCGCCATGCAGACCGCAGCACTCGCGGCGCTACTGGACCGCGACGACGTGCTCGTAGCTGCGTGGCGCGACCTGGTCGCCGGCTGCCAGGACATCAACCACGTCCTGTATCCGAGCGAACGAATCGCGTTCCTGCGCGACACCCTGGTCGGCCTCAGCGCATACCGCCGCCAAGACCGCGGCCACTTTAGCCCCCTCTCGACTGCCGTCCAGGTGCTCATGGGTAACGCCTACAGCGTGCAGCAGGCCCAAGCAATGGTCGGCGATCCCGTCGACCCCCGCCTCGACGACCCCGAGGCACGAGTCAACCTCACCGACAGTGAACTGGCTGACCTTGCCGAGCGCTGCCTCCTTAAACGCCACCCGACCGGTGACTACGTGGTCTGGTTTCGCCTCACCCCGGGGTACTTCCTTGGGAAGGACCCCTTCGTCACGCACGGCGCCGTCACCCTTTACGAAGCCCAGAGCCTCGCACCCCTACTGATCCACCAGGACCAGGCGCGCGAGGTCTTCGGCGTTGTCCCGGAAGAGTTGCTCACGCCCGAAGTGCACGACTTCCAACTGTCGAACGAAATCGACGACACCAAAGGTTTCGAGTACCTCCCGGGCCTCGTCTACGCCCGTGTCGAAGTCCGCGACGTCGAACGTCACCGGGCCTTGGCGACGGCCAGGATGCACCTCGACGCCGTGCTCGCGGTCGTGGGCCCTACCGATGGAATGTGGGAGGTGCTCGGCGGCTACCTGTTCTTCGACGGTTCCCCATGGGCACCATCGATCCCTCGATGGGGGCTGAAGCACCCCCGACCCGAGCCCACCTTTTACCAAAACGACCATTTCGCAAAGGATTTGGCGGACTTCACAGCCAAGGGACACCTAATCACCGCCGAGCTCGCCGAACAGTTACAGCCCGCACTGCGGCTGTCTGCGGCGCTCAAGGGCACCCCGCGCACCGACGCAGAAGCCACAGTGATGGCCGCGGTCCGCGCCATCGAACACTGCAACACCTGGATCGCGCCGACAGACGGGCTGCGGTGGTACACCTTCATCGACCAGTATCTGACTGACGGATACACCCTCCAGGTGTTCGCCCGGCGCGTGGTGCTCGACGTCTTCGCAGCGGTGCAGCAATACCGACCCGACCACACTCCAGGAGCGGTGACTCCACCGCAACTCGCCGCGATCCAGGGGGACATTCTTCTCGATGGAGGATGGGGGACCCGTATCGACAGCCCCAAGACCGTCGCCCACGTGGCCACCCTCCGAGGGCTCTACGCCAACCGCTGGTTGGCGCGCCGGCTCGCCGAGAGCGATGACATCCTGACCTCGCCCGCCACCATCAGCACCGCCTTCGACGAGGAACGCCGGCGTGTCGACGTGAGGGTCAAGCGTCTCACGCGATCCCGAAATGCCGCGATCCACGGTGGCACCCTGTCCGAAGCGGCGTGCGCAACGATCACAGATCTGGCCGCGGTCTTGGCGCAGGAAGCGCTGAATACCTCGATCTGGGCCACCGTCACCCATCAACAGCTGGAGGCCTACGCCGTCAGTCGCAGCGCCGAGCACCAGCAACGGATCGCGAAGCTCAAGAATGGCGGAGACCTGGCGAACCTGTTCGCCCTCACGTGAGGATCGAGTGTTGCTCGCGAAGACAGTCACTTTCCAGGTTTCGGGCCGTCCCCGTTGGGGGATAGTCGTTCGAGCAGGTCACCGAGCGCCATAGCGGGAGGCGTGGGGAATGTCCATGATGGCAGCGTGGACAGCTGCCACTCTCAAGTCGGCTGCACCAGTGCCGGTGAGCCAGTCGCGTGACTTGGCGCGGACGTCAGGATGGGCTACTCATGCCCCTAGTGCTGCATCAATTGCCTGCAATCCAATGCTGGCACGCGTCGAACGACAAAAGTTCGGGTACCCAGATGCGGTCGGAATAGTGCACGGTCCGAATACGTACGCTCCACCAGATTACGTTCCTGGACATTGGCTACGCCACGCCAGCTGGAAAGGGTTGCGCGAGAGCGCTGTTAGCGAATCCCTTTTGCCACAAGAGAATTCGCCGCAATGACCTGATAACTAGCTCTGCAGCGGGCTTGCGCGGATCACTGCGCCGGCGATTCTCCGTTCTCCAGGCGCTCCAGGGGTGCGCCGGGTGCTGAAGCTGATGGCGTTGGGGTGTCCATGATGGCAGCGTGGGCGGCCGCCTCAATAACGTCCGCGGGGTAGTCAGATGGCCTGTGGGCATCGTATTGCTCGCTGGTGGCTCCATCGGGGGCAGTGGTGACAGTGACTGAGACCGGCACGGTGAGATTGAGCTCGCGCAGCTTGGTCTCAATCGCGGTCGTGAGACGTTGGGCGTAGTCGGCGTAGTCGGCGCGCCGTTGGGAATCCAATGCCGTTGATAAAGACTCGATCTGGTCGAACGCTTGCTCGTAAGCAATCTCGCCGGGGGTGTCGGGTCGGCTGTTGCGGGCTTCCTCGGCCAACTCCTCGTAGACAGCCAGTTTGTCTGGGTCGATGTTGACGGGCCAGTCACGGAACTGGGCGACGACCAGGTTGCCGTCGTCACCCACGCTGAGCCAGTCAATTCCAGCGATGCGCGGATCGTCGGGCTCGAACGGCCCGGGCGGGATGTCGTCGGGGAGTGGAACCGCCTCCTGTCGATCAAGTAAGGCCAGCTCGGCCTGCTGGTAATCGTCCTCACTGGTGTCGCCGGTGAGTGGCAGCACTGCCTCAACCCAGAGGTCGACGACGATCGGCTCGGTGCGGTGGCGCATCAGGTCCCGCTCGTCAAAGACGATGGACTGCAGGGTCTGTCGGACGCGTTCGGCCTCCCAGGAGCCGGGCCGGCCGGCGAGAATGGTTTCGATGCCGCCAGCGTTAGCGGCGGCGCCGGCCAGGGCGAGGGTGACGAACTCTGCCCAGTCAATCGGCAGGGCGGATCGTGGATCGGGATCTGGGTCCCACTTTCCCGAACTGGTCTGGCGCATAGGCTGATTGGTGAGTCGCCGTGCTTCGCTGAGCACATCGATCGCGTCGTGGAGTATCTCGCCATACGGCCGCGCCGCCTTGTCCTCGGTGGGGGTCAGGTACCCGGAGTCGAGCAGAGCAGCGGCCAGGACCTGGCGGTATGGTCGACCGATTTCTGTCGCCAGGGCGCGCAGGTTGGCCGCTTTAGGAAGCGCCGCCAATTCGCCTGTGCGCCATTGGATTAACGACTGCCGTGTGATGCCGACGCGCTGGGCTAAGCCCGAGTCGGTGGCACTGTGAGAGCGCTTGTAGTCGTCGATCAGCTGCCCGAGGTGACGCTTAGATGGCGTTGCCATGTTGCTCAGCATGCGCTACATTAATTTTGGTGTCAAGTGATAGCATACTTAAGTGTAAGGTATTACCTGACATAATCTCGGTTATCGGCTAAATA